>NZ_JBIBVF010000003.1:433955-548702 GCF_043080045.1 Streptomyces sp. NPDC015125 | reverse complement strand
AGACGGCGGGCGATCCGCTCGGTGACCTCCGCAGCGGACTCGATATCGTCCCAGCGCACCGTCGGCAAAGATTCCATCAAGGACACCGCGGCCTGAGTGCGGTCGGTCGTCGCGCTGGTCATCACAGGACCTCCATTCCCCGCAACCGCGCGGTGAGTTCGTCGTAGTACGCCTTGCTGATGCGCTTGCTGCCCTTACGGGCCGCCTTCTCCTTGTCCTCACCGAACCGCCACCACACCCGCCCGGTCTCCCGCTCCGTGATCAGCGAACGCTCCTTCTCCGCCGGACCCCGCAAAAACAGAGAAACGGTATTGGGAGTGGTGTAAGTGGTGTGGATCTCCGAGTGATGCAGCGTGTAGCAGTTGCCGGCGATCTCATTGGTGACGAACCGCGGAATCACCCGCAGGTCGGAATCCTGCGCGTCGAAGTCGTCCTGCGCATCCTCCGGAACCCCCTCCGGACGGCCCACCAACTGATGACGCACATGCCGGTAGTGACCACGCAGAATGAGCGAGGTAAAGGTGAAACGGTGGTCGTGCGGACGGTCGCGGTGATCCTCCGTGGAAACATGCACCCGGATACGGAACCCACGGTCCAACGCGTCGTAGACCACCAGCTTGTCCAGCAGCCGGTGGTGCTCACACTTGTCGAAGAGATCCTCCTCCTCCCGAGCACGCTCCAGCAGCTGCGTCATCGCCTGCTTGTCCTCGGCAAGAGCAGTGAGGATCTCGTTCGTCTGGGCCCGCGCCTTGGGCAGGTCCGACCAGTCGACGGTCAACCGGTCCAGTTCATCAAGCATGAGTTACTCCCTCTGCGTTCACGTCCGGACGGGGCGCTGCGTGTGCGCCCCGGATCAGCGGTTCCCAGGCCATCGGCGGGTGGCACCGCCCAGGGGTCAGCGCGCCTCGCCGGCGGTGGCCAGCTCCGCGGGTGCACCGGTGCCGAACGCCCGGTGGGCGGTTCCGGCGACCAGCTGCCACAGCGGCGCGTCGGCCACACCCCTCTCCTGCGCGTTGCGCATCTGCCGGGCCAGGGGCTGCGATCCGGCGGCGACGATGCCGCCGTCCTGGTACCAGAGGCCGTTGTCGTCGGTCTGGTGCAGGGCCTGCCCGCCGATCCGCGCCGAGTCGCAGCGGTCGGTCATCAGCATGGTGTTGGCGTGACCCATCAGCTCGGCGGCGCGGGCGGCGATGGCCAGGTCGACGTGCTCGCCGTCGAAGTTGATGCAGGCCGCGATCCGTCCGGCGGCCGCCTCGTTCATGATCGCAGCGGGCACCGGACCGGCGATCTGGTCCATGTCGGCCAGCGTCCAGTTCGGCAGGTCGTACGCGGTCAGGGTGCTCTCCCGCTTGGCCCGTGCGGCCGAGGTACGGAAGGCGTGCTTGATGTTCAGCGGCATGTCGTTGAACAGGTGGTCCGTGATCACCCGCGCACCGCTGCCCGTCCACTCGCTCTGCCAGGCCAGGTCGACGATGTCGCGCACCAACTCGGCGGCGCCCTGCGGGTCCGCCTTGGTGAAGTGGCCGAGCGCGGGTCGCACGCCGTGTGCCATCAGCAGCGGCACGATCCAGTCGAGGCGTGGGTGCCGGTCGTCCAGGTTGTCGTACAGGCCCGAGGCGGGGGTGAAGGCGTCGGGGGAGATCACCGTGTACACCAGGCCGAGGTCGCCGAGCCCGGCCAGGCGCTCCCACTCGTGGCGGGTGGGCGCCCAGACGGTCGCGGCCGGCGTGCCGCCGTGGCTCGCGAGCAGCGGACCTTCCAGGGCGATGCCCACGATGTGCGGAATCCGCCCGGCGACACGAAGCGCGCGGTAGCGCTGCATGAACTGCTCGAACTCGGCGAGCCGACTGTGCCGGAGGTAGAGCGTCGGAATGCAGGCGACGTTTTCTTCGGCGCATTTCTGGTCGAGCAGCACGAGATCCAGGGCGGCGAATTCCGAGAAATCGACTTCGTCGAACCCGTGGCAGTGCACCTCGACCGGGAGTCCGAGGTTCTCGTGGTTGTTTGTCAACAGTATCTCCCGCATGCCGGGCCTTTCTTCCATCCGGTTATTCCGGACCATCGGGGGACTTCTCGCCCCTGCCGTCCTGATCAAGTGGTTGTCCCGTGGTGTTCGACGTGCCGCTCATGGGGCGAATTCGTAGCCGCCGCGCCGTCGTACCCATTTCGCCGATTGGCGGAAGGCGGTCAGCGCGGCGGCCAGCCACAGGGCGCCCGTCACGGCGGCGAGCGCCGCCTGCCGCGCGCAGGCGGCCGGGTCGGAGCCGTCGGCGAGGGCGCGCACCGCGGCCACGCCGTGGGTGGCCGGGAGCGCCTCGGCCAGCAGGCGCACGGGGAGCGGCCAGAACCCGGTGGGCACCTGTACCCCGCTGATCGCCATCGTGACCAAGTAGGCGCCGTTGTAGACGAAGTTGCGCACGGCCGGCGCGGCGAGCACGAACGCGCCGAGGAACAGCCCGAAGCAGTACGTGCTGAACGCGGTCAGCAGCACCAGCGCCACCAGCACGGGAACCTGGGTCGCCGTGAAGTGCACTCCGAACAGCGGATCCAGCAGCAGGAGCGCGACCAGCGAGGTGCCGCAGCCGCTCACCGGCCACTGCAGGCTACGGCCGAGGAAGACCCAGCCCATCTCGCTGGGCGCGGCGGCCAGCAGGGCCAGGGTGCCCTGGCCACGTTCCCAGCTGGTCGACACCACGACGGTCATGGCCTCGATGACGCACGTCATGACCGAGTTGCCGAGGACGAGGTAGCGGGCCTGGTCGGCGGAGTGCAGGAAGGATCCGAGCAGCGCGAAGAAGGTGACCTGGCAGAGCATCCGGCCCAACCAGCCGAACGTCCAGCTGTACCAGGAGTAGGTCGCGCGGAAGTCGGCGAGGGCGTTGGCTGCAGCGGCCCGGACCACCCGGCCGGGTCCGGTCAGCTGGGAAGCGGCGATGTCCATGGGACCTCATATCCGGGCCAGGGTGCCGGTGACCCTGGCCCTGCGCAGAATGCGGTCGATCAGCAGCGTTCCGACGGCGTAACCGGCCAGTCCCAGCAGCAGCACGGCCAGCAGGCCGCCCGTCGTATCGCGGGCCGAACCGGGACTGATCGCAGCGCGCAGCAGGTCCGCGCTCCAGGACAGGAACACCACCTTGCTGGCCGGCTGGAGCCAGTCGGGCAGGTAACTGATGGGGACCAGCACCCCGCTGAGCAGGAAGAACGGGAAACTCAGCGTGTTCTGCAGGATCCGCGCCGAGGGCGCCAGCACGAACAGCGCCGAGACGCAGCTCGCGGTGCCCGCCATCGCCGCGGCGCTGAGCAGCAGCACGGCCAGGAACAGCAGCGGGTGGGCGATCGTCACCACGAGGCCGAAGCCGGCCCAGGCCACGAGCCAGGCCTCCGCGAGGCTCAGGGTGCTCAACACGGTCACGGCGGCGATCCGGGCCGTGACCACGGCCGAGTAGCGCGCCGGCGTGGCGACGACGGCCTCCAGCGTCCCCTGCTCGCGTTCCTTGCCGATCAGCTCGCCGCCCGCCATCAGCGCCATCGACCACAGCGACATCAGCACCGGTGCCAGCACGGCGAACCCGGCGAGGTCGGGGCGTTCGGCGTGCTCGGTGATGGCCAGGAACACGCAGGTGTAGAGCGGCGCGGTGACGAAGACGTGGAGGGTGTCCGGGGTCCGCACGGTCATCAGCACCTGGAGCCGGAAGACCTGCCAGAACAGGGTCGGGTTCACCGGGCCACCTGCATTCCGCGGTCCTGCACCATGTGCCGGTAGACCTCGGCCAGTCCGGGGCGGACCGTGGCCAGCGAGGTGACTCCCGCGGCGAGCAGCCTGCCCAGCACCTCGCCGGTGGTGTCGGCAGCGGAGATCTCGACGCTGATCCGCCCGTCGGCCGTCCGGTCGAGCGAGCGGACCCCGGCCAGCTGCCGGAGGTCCTCGGCGACGGCGGCGGGCACACCGGAGGCCTCGACGCGTTCGTAGGCCGACAGCTGCCGGGCCAGCACGTCGGGCCGACCGGTCGCCAGGACCGTCCCCCGGTCGACCAGCGTGACCTGGTCGCACACCGCCTCGGCCTCGGCCAGGTCGTGCGTGGTGACGAGCACCGTACGGCCCTCGGCACGCAGCTCGTGCACCAGCGTGCGGAATTCGTAGGCGGCCAGCGGGTCCATCCCGGCGGTGGGTTCGTCGAGGATCAGCACCTTCGGGTCGCTGACCAGGCCGCGGGCCAGGTGCAGGCGCTGCTTCATCCCCCGGGAGAAGCCGTCCACCCGGTCGTCGGCCCGCTCGCCCAGACCGAACCGCTCCAGCAACTCATTGGTCCGTCGCGCGAGTTCGCGACCGTGCAGGCCGTAGAGCGCACCCCACAGGCCGAGGTTCTGCCGGGGCGTGATCCGGCCGTACAGACCCCGGTCGCCGCCGAAGACGATGCCGATGAGCGGCTTGACCGCCCGTGGCGAGGCGGCGACATCGTGGCCGCACACCCGCGCCGTCCCCGAACTGGGCAGCAGCACGGTCGAGAGGATCTTGCACAGGGTCGTCTTGCCGGCGCCGTTCGGCCCGAGCAGGCCGTGCACCTCGCCGGTGCGGACGGTCAGGTCGATGCCGCGCAGCGCGGTGACGGCGGCCTCGGAGCGCTTGCGCGAGCCGAACACCCGGGTCAGCGCGGTGACTTCGATGGCGTACTGCTCAGAGCTCGTCATGCCGTGGCCTCCTGGCCCGTCACGGCGGCGAGGGCGGCCGCATGCACCTCCGGATCGACGAGTTCACCGGACACCAGCAGGAAGTCGCCGATCGCGGTGCGGGCCAGCACCAGGTCGGGCAGGTGCTCCAGTACGCACCCCTGCTCGGGCCTCGCCGCGCTGGTCAGCGGCATGCCCCAGACCAGCTGTCCGGCCGCCAGCCGGGCCGCCACCGTGCGCTCCGGCTCATGTTCCGTCCGGGTCGGGGCGGCGCGGCGCGCGGTCTCGGCAGCTGCCTCGGCGACCAGGACCTGCCGCAGTGGACCGGCCCCGGGGTGGTCCACCGCCTTGCTCAGCAGGTCGACCAGTTCGAGGAGTTCGGGAGCGAGCCGGTAGGCCGCCGCCGCCTCGGCCACGGCCGCCGGGTCCAGCGATCCGCTGTTGAGCAGCATCAGCAGGTCGATGGCGTCCTTGGCGTGGAACGCTCGCTGGAACCGCTCCTCGGCCACCGACAGCAGGTCGGCGAGGACCGGGTCGGCGGGCAGCTGCGGACGAACGGGCACCGCCGCGAAGTCACCGGGGAACGCGGCCGTGCACAGTTCCACCCGGATCTCCTCCTCCATCAGGGGGTCCGGCGAAGGCCACAGGACGGCGAGCATCACCTGCCGCCGTCCGTCGGCGGCGAACAGCGACAGTTCCGTGGGCTCGCCGCCCAGCGAGCCCAGGACGGCCGCGGCCCGCCACAGCTGTTCCTCGTCGGAGGCGATGAGGTCGAGGTCGCCCACCGAACGGCAAGCGCCCGGCGGATAGTGCCCGGCGAGCGACGGCCCCTTGACCACGCGCAGCCCCGGACAACCCGCCAGTGCCGTGCGCAGCTCGGCATAGCGGGCCGCGCGGGAGCGGGCCCGCTCCAGCAGGTCCGTGCTGCCGCTGCCGGCCCGGGCCCCTTCGCCGAAGGCCACCGAGACGACCAGCTGGGCGAGCGTGCCGGAGAGCTGCTGCGCGCGGCGCACCAGGTGGAACGACCCTTCGTGCTCGGGGACGTCGAGCAGGCGATGCAGCACATCGAGGTCGAGAGGTATGGCGTTCATGCCCGGCGGGCCCCCTTCAGTGTTGCGGCCAGTTCCTCGACGCGAGCCGTCCAGTACCCGTGGTCCACCGTCCAGCCGCGCCGGCACAGGGCATCGACGACCCGGTCGCCACCACCGTCGGAGCCGTGCACGACGTGGCCGATCAGCGGCAGCCGCGCCGCTCGGGCCAGGTCGGCGACGGCGGCGACCAGAGCCCTGCGACCGGCCGGGCCGTCCGCGGTGGGTTCGACGAGGATGTCGACCAGTTCCATGTACGACAGACCCGAGACCTCGTCCCGGGCCCGGGCGACCACGGTCGCGTGGCCCACCGGCTCGCCGTCCTCCCAGACCAGCAGGGACTGCCGGGACGGTGTGTCGATCACCGCGTCGGCCTCGGCGGCCGCGGCGGCGAGGTCGGCCGGCTGTCCCTGCTCACGGGCGGCGTGCAGGATGGCGCGGACCAGCCATTCGGCCACCAGCGGCCGGTGCTCCTCCCCGGCGGAGGTGACCCGGGGGTCGTCCGCGGCAGCGGGCACCTCGGCCTCCTCGGCCAGCCGTACGTAGCTGAGGGTGCGATGCCACGGCGGCGGGAGTCGGACGGCGGCCGCGGCGCGCACCACGAGGGCGGACACCTCGTGATGGTCGGCAAGCAGCGCCCGCCACAGAGTGTTCCGGGCCTCGCGGGTCGACAGCAGCTCCGGGTCCGCGTACTCGACCAGCAGGCGCTGCTCGTCCGACAGCGGGTCGGTGGAGACGCCCACCACGTACGGCAGGCCGGACACCGTGGCCAGCAGCTCCGCCTCGCGCGCGGCTTGGAGGTAGCTCGTGGTGGCATGCATCAGACGGCTACCGAGCGGACGGTCAGCAGCAGTTCCCGCCGGACGTGCGCCGCGGCCCGTCGGACGTCGTCGACGGTCACCCGGTGCAGCTCGGCGATCTCGTCCTCGACGGTCCAGGCGCGTCCTGCGGAGCAGGTCCGCTCGGCGATCAGTTTGGCGTACTCCAGCGGCGATTCGGACTCCAGGATCAGGCTCATCTCCGCTTGGCGCACCGCCGCGCCGAAGTCGTCGGCAGCGGGGCCCTGTTCGGCGACGGTGGTGAGCAACTCCGCCACCAGCGCGCTGATCCGGGGGGCCGCGGACGCCTCGGCGCCGACGAGCAGCCGCCAGGCACCGGACTCCCGGTAGCCGCGGTCCCAGGTGTGGAACGAGTAGGACAGGCCGTGCTCGCTGCGCAGCGAGCGGTACAGCATGGAGGAGGAACTGGAGCCGAGGAGGTGGGTCAGGACACCGAAGGCGGCGCGTTCGGGAGCGCCCGTCTGTGGGGAGCGCGCGCCGAAGCAGAGCCAGGCGAACTGCGCCGTCGCGGGATCCGGCAGCGGGTCGCCCGCCCCTGCGGGCTCCAGCGGCACGGAAGCCGCCGGGGCCACCGGCTGCTCGGCCGTGGGGGTGGCGGCCCGGGCCAGCACCGCGGGAACCTGCGGGCCCACCACGACCAGGACACCCGGGGCCTTGACGAACCGCTCGCGGTGCACGGCCGTCAGCTCCGGGACCGTCACCGCGCGCAGCTGCTCGGGCTCGCCGCCGACCGGGCGGCCCAGGGGATGCCGGGGAAAGAGCTGGGCCAGGATCGCGTCCTGGACGACGTCCGAAGGGTCGGCGGCCGCGGCGGCCAGTTCCTGCAGCACCACGGCTCGTTCCCGGTCCAGGGTCTCGTGGTCGAGCACCGGGTCGAAGATGGCGCGCAGCAGCGCGGTGGCCACGTCGTCGGCGTCGTTCGGGTGCACCTGCGCGTAGTACATCATCGTTTCGAGGCCGGTCTGGGCGTTGGCCTGACCGCCGCGCCGCTCCACGTACTCGCTGAACGACAGCTCCGGCCCGCCGTCCCCGAGGGGGCAGGTCATCACCAGGTGCTCCAGGAGGTGGGCAGCCCCGCCGCGGCCCTCCGGGTCGTTGCGCGAGCCGTGGGCCAGCGCGAAGCAGAGACTGGTGGTCTTCAGCCGTTGGTCGACAACGGTCAGCAGGGGGATGGACCTGGCCGCCGGCCCCGAGAGGGGGGCGGTGAGCTCGTAGACAGTCAAGGGCCACTCTCGCAGGGGCGTGCGCGGCAGAGGCCGACGCGGCAACCGGATGGTCGGGGAACGGTGAAGGGCGGGCGGGCCGGCGGCTGCCGGGAAGACGAGCTTCCCGGCAGCCGCTCACCATGCGGTGGCTCAGGCCTTGGCAGCCTTGACCTTCACCTTGTCCAGGCGGGGACGCAGGCCAGTGGCGTGGTTGCGGTTCATGTCGCTCTCCTTTGTTCTCTCGGATGTGCTGTGCAGTCGGAACGCCCGACCACTGAGAACGCTAGAGGTCACGCGTCAACGAACCGTCGATAGGCGATCAGCGTCTGTCAACGGCCGCCCTGAGCTCGGTCATCGCTCGTGGTACCGGCTGTCGGCGCAGCTCTGGCGGGAGTGTGGTCGATCAGGCCGTCCGTACGAGTAGTTCGCGTGGCGGGCCTGGACGGGCCCCAGCGGGCGCCGGTGATGGTGATATCGAGGCGGTCTTCGACCAGGTGGCAGCAGGCGACGTCGAAGATTCCGGTGGCGATGGGCCGGTCGGCGGCCAACACGGTGTCGTGGCACGGGTACTCGCTCTTGTTGCGCAGGTACCGGACGTGGCCGGGTGATGTCGGAGCCGTTCGCCGGACGGTGACGGGCCGGCTCCGGTGGCTCCGGCGACCGTGAGGAATGCGCAGGGCGCGGTCTGTCCGACGCCGGGAGGGCCGCGCGGGGGGGCGGATCGGGCTGACGGCCGTGGAACGCTTCGACGGCGGCCACCTGTGCGCCGGACCTCACCCCGCAGGAGGGGGCTGGTCCCTGGTCGAGCGCGACATCGGCAATCCCGCCGCAGTCGATCTCGGCCACATCACCAGGACCGTGAAGCACCGGCAAAAGCAGCTCCGGTACCGCCCCGACCCGGTCGGAAGCTGCCTCGTCGGCACCGGCCCGGTCAAGGGCGGCTGGCCGACTTCGATCTATCAAGTTGCCTAGCCTGTGCGATAATCGAACGGAAACCAACGACTACGTGACCCATGGTCGAGCTAGGGGTAAAGGCGTGGACGGGGGACTTGGGGGCCTCAGGTTTTCGGTGCTGGGGCCGATGCGTTGCCGTCGCGGCGATACGGTGCTGAAGCTCGGCAGCCCGCAGCAGCAGGCGATGCTCGCCGCGCTGCTGCTGCGCCCGGGCGGAGCGGCCGGTGTCGGCGACCTGATCGACGCGCTCTGGGGCGAGGAACCCCCGCCGGCCGCGGCCACCACCCTCCGCACGTACGCCTGGCGGCTGCGCAAGCTGCTGGAGCCGGACCGCCACACGCCCGCTGTGCTGGTCTCCCTTGCCAACGGCTACCGGCTGGTGCTGCCTCCGGGCGGGGTGGATGCGCAGCAGGCCAAGCGGCTGGCCGTCCGCGCGGAGGCCGAAGCCGCGACGGGCCGTCCGACGCAGGCGCGTGAACTGCTCAACGAGGCGCTGGACTTGTGGCAAGGCGAACCGCTGTACGGGGTCCCCGGCCCGTACGCGGAGCGGCAACGCAGCCGACTCGGTGAGATGCGCCTGACGCTGCTGGAGGAGAGGCTGGCGCTCGATCTGATGCTCGGCCGGGCCGCCCACTGCGTGCCGGAGCTGATCGCGCTGACCACCGAACACCCGCTGCGCGAGCGATCGCACGGGCTGCTGATGCGGGCGCTGTGCCACAGCGGTCGGCAAGCGGACGCGCTGGCGGCCTTCCGCCGGGTGCGCGAGATGCTGGTGGAGCAGCTCGGCGTCGAGCCGGGAGCGGAGCTGACCGAGCTGCACCGACAAATCCTGAACGGTGAGACGGCCGAGACCGGGGAACTCCTCCCGGCGCCCGCCCGGGGGTCGGGAGTCGAGGCGCCCAGCGCCGACGCCGGTGCGTCCGCGGTGGGCGGGCCGCCCCTGCCCGACCCGCCTCGGCCTGCCCAGTTGCCGCCCGCGCCGGCCGACTTCATCGGCCGCTCGGCCCAGGCCGAGGAGATCCGGGCAGCCCTCACCGCCCCCGTACGGAACTCGCTGCCCGTGGTGGCCGTGGTCGGCATGGGCGGCATCGGCAAGACCGCCCTCGCCATGCACGCCGCCCACCACTCCCGCGCGGCCTTCCCCGACGGCGAGCTGTACGCCGACCTGCAGGGCTCCGAGGCTCTTCCCGCCGCCCCCGACGACGTGCTCGCCGCCTTCCTGAGCGCCCTTGGCACCCGTCCCGAGGCGATGCCGGACAGCACCGCCGCCCGCTCGGCACTGTTCCGCTCGCTGACCGACGGCCGGCGCCTGCTGGTGGTCCTCGACAACGCCCGTGACGCTGCGCAGATCCGGCCGCTGCTGCCGGGATCGGCCCACTGCGCCGCACTGGTCACCAGCCGAACCTCGCTGGCCGGCCTGCCCACTGCGGTCCAGCTCGACCTGGACGTCTTCACGCCCGAGGAGGCCGTCGACCTGCTCGGCCGGGTGATCGGCCGGTCGCGGCCGGCGGCCGAGCCGCAGGCCGTGCTGGACCTGGTAGAGGCCTGCGGCTACCTGCCGCTCGCGGTACGGATCACCGCCGCCAGGCTGGCCGCCCGCCCGAGCTGGACGATCGCCAGCCTCAGCGAACGGCTCGCTGACGAGCAGCGCCGGATCGACGAACTCCGGATGGGTGACCTGGCCGTCGAAGCGGTCTTCGAGCTGGGCTACCGTCAGCTGACGCCGGACCAGGCCCGCGCGTTCCGATTGGCGGCCTGGGCCGAGAGCCCCGACCTCGGACTGGGAGCCGCCGCAGCACTGCTGGACCTCGCACCCGCCAGGACCGAGGTGTTACTGGAGTCACTGGTGGACGCCGCGATGCTCGACTCGCCCACGGCCGGGCGGTACCACTACCACGATTTGCTGCGCGGTTTCGCCCGCCGTACTTCCCGGACACTGGGCTCGGAAGCCGAGGCGGCGCGCAGTCGGCTGCTGGCCTACCTGCTGATCGGCGCTCGCAGCGCGTTCCACCTCGCAGTGCCCGGTGACCCGGTTGCCGGGTCCCTCGGCTGCCATCAGACGGACGGGGTGGACGGACCGGTGCTCGCAGACCTGCCCGCCGCGCGGGCCTGGGTACGGGCGGCGAGCCCGGGAGTGATCGGCCTGGCCTGCCGTCTGGCCTCCGAAGCAAACGCCGCAGGCGCGGCCACCGCCGACAGAACGGGCGCGGAATTACCCGCCGTGATCGACATGCTGATAGCGCTGAGCCCGTTCGGGCCGGGGGCGCTGGGCGGCCGATTGGAAGCCGCAGTCCTCGCCCTGGTCGGCGCCGCCACCACGCGCGACGACCGGTTCGCCGAGGGCCGGGCCCGCTTCCTGCTGTGCGGGACCCACCTCGCGGCCACCCGCCTGGACGAGGCCCGCGCCGAGGCGGAGCTGGCGGAGCAGGCCTGCCGTGCGGCCGGCGACACCGTGATGCTCCGCCAGGTGCTCAACGACCTCGGCCTGATCGCCCAGACGCTGCGCCGCAACGAGGAGGCGATCCGCTGCTTCGAGGAGTCGGTCGAGCTGGCCCGGCAATTGGGCCACCGCTCCGGCGCGGTGGCCAGCACGGTCAACGCCGCGCTCGCCCGGGTCCGGCACGGCCAGGCCGCCGAGGCCGCCGAGACCTGCGAGCGGATGCTCGCCGAGGTCCGCGCGCTCGGCGACACCGCCGGCACCGCCTACACCCTCTATGTGCTCGGCCTCGCCCTGCACTGCCTGGGTCGCCACCAGGAGGCCGTCGAGCACTACCGCGAGTGCCGCACCCTCGCCGCCCACGCCGGTCGACGCGACCGCGAGGCGCTCGCCGGCATCCGTCTGGCGGACTCCCTGCTGGCGCTGGCCCGGCCCGCGCTGGCAGTTGCGGAGGCCGAGGAGGCGCTGGCGATCACCGTGGAGACCGGCGCACAGCGCGACCAGGGCTACGCCCTGGTCGCGCTCGGCCGGGCACTCGCCGAGCTGGGGCAGCTCGCACCGTCGCAGGAGCGGCTGCGCGAGGCACACACGATCTTCGAGCGGCTCGGTCTGCCGGACGCGGCGGACGTCGCCGCCCTGCTCGGCGAGCTCGTGGTGCCGCACGCTGTGGGCTGACCGCCCTGCAGCTGAGGCCTGCCCGACACTCACCTGATCTGCAGACCGGCACGGGTTTCGTACGAGGCGCCGGTGCCGTTCCACTCCGCGGGTCCACCGACGCCGACGCTCGGTGCCACGGCACCGACGGCGAGCCGGTGCACTGTCGGCGCCGCGGCGCCTCCCTGCGGCAGGACGATCAACCCGACGGCCGCCGCCACCGAGGCGAGCCGGGCTGCGATGAGGGTGCTGCAGTATTGCTGGATCATCCTACGGATACCCCTCGTTGCGTTCAGGACGGAGGGACCGGACCGGACGCCCGTTGCCCCCTCATCGGATGTCCTTATCCTCGGGCCCGCCGCTGCCGACCTGCTGTTGCTTCACTTACGCGCGGCTAACGCCCGAACAGGCGGGCCGGTCCGGGACGTTGGCCCCCCACGGGGTGTGAGGGGCCCGGTCCCGGCTGGAGGGGTGCGGGTCCGGCCGTACCACGTCCCGCCGCGCAACTCACCGGCCCGTTTGTCCTCGGTGCCCCCGCCTGCCCTCGCTGCCCCGCTTGCCCTCAGTGCCCCCGCTTGATCCACTCCTCCAGCTGCGGGGCCTCCGCCCCGATCGTCGTCGGGTCGCCGTGTCCGGTGCGGACCCGCGTCGTGGGCGGCAGGGTCAGCAGCCGGTCCCGGATCGAGGCCACGATCGTCGGGAAGTCCGAGAAGGACCGCCCGGTGGCGCCGGGGCCGCCCTGGAAGAGGGTGTCGCCGGTGAAGACGGTGCCCAGCTCGGGGGCGTAGAGGCAGACCGCGCCGGGCGCATGGCCCGGGGTGTGCAGCACGGTCAGATCCGTGCCGGCGATGGTCAGCACCTGGCCGTCCGCCAGCTCCGCGTCCGGCGCGGTGTCCGCGTGGGTCATCTTCCACAACGGCAGGTCGGCGGGGTGCAGATGGATCCGGGCGCCGGTGCGGGAGGCCAGCGCCGGGGCCGCGTCGATGTGGTCGTCGTGCCCATGGGTGCAGACGATCGCGCGCAGCGTCCGGCCGCCGAGGGCTTCGAGGATGGCGTCGGCGTCATGGGAGGCGTCGATGACGATCGCCTCGTCGTCGTTCCCGACGATCCATACGTTGTTGTCGACGTCCCAGGTGCCGCCGTCGAGGGAGAAGGTTCCGGAGGTGACCAGGTGGTCGATACGGGCCGCCATCAGAGCGTCACCACCGAACGCAGGACATCGCCCGACTGCATCCGCTCGAAGGCCTGCTCCACGTCCTCGATGCCGATGGTCTCGGTGACGAACGCGCCCAGGTCGATCCGGCCCTGCAGATGCAGATCGACCAGCATCGGGAAGTCGCGGGAGGGCAGACAGTCGCCGTACCAGGAGGATTTGAGGGCGCCGCCGCGGCCGAAGACGTCCAGGAGGGGGAGTTCCAGGGTCATGTCCGGGGTGGGGACGCCGACCAGGACGACGGTCCCGGCCAGATCGCGGGCGTAGAACGCCTGCCGGTAGGTTTCGGGGCGGCCGACCGCGTCGATGACGACATCCGCGCCGAAGCCGCCGGTCAGTTCGCGGATCGCCTCGACGGGGTCGGCGGTACGGGAGTTGACCGTGTGGGTGGCGCCCATGGTGCGCGCGGTCTCCAGTTTGCGGTCGTCGAGGTCCACCGCGATGATCGTGACCGCACCGGCCAGCCGGGCGCCCACCACGGCCGCGTCGCCGACGCCGCCGCAGCCGATGACCGCGACCGAGTCGCCCCGCCCGACGCCGCCGGTGTTGATCGCGGCGCCGATGCCCGCCATCACCCCGCAGCCCAGCAGCCCGGCCGCCTCGGGCGCCACCCGGGGGTCGACCTTGGTGCACTGCCCGGCGGCGACCAGCGTCTTGTCGGCGAAGGCGCCGATGCCCAGCGCCGGGGACAGCTCCGTGCCGTCCTTCAGCGTCATCTTCTGTCGGGCGTTGTGGGTGTCGAAGCAGTACTGGGGGCGGCCCCGCAGACACGCACGGCACTGGCCGCACACCGCTCGCCAGTTCAGGACGACGAAGTCCCCCGGCGCCACATCGGTGACCCCGGCGCCCACCGACTCCACGACGCCGGCGGCCTCGTGGCCGAGCAGGAACGGGAAGTCGTCGTTGATGCCGCCCTGCTTGTAGTGCAGATCGGTGTGGCACACCCCGCACGTCTGAATCTTCACCACGGCCTCGCCGGGGCCCGGATCCGGCACCAGGATGGTCTCCAGCCGGACCGGTTCGTTCTTCCCCGGCGCAATCACGCCGCGCACTTCCTGTGCCATCGGGACAGCCCCTTTCAAAGATCACGTACGGGACCACTGTGGCGCACCACCACCGATCCGTGCCTCACGGTACGCGTGCCGGGCCGCCCCGCACAGGACCACGGCCGGGTCCGTGATCTTTGGCCGGGGGCAGCCGGCCGCGGCCCGCCCAGGTGGCCCGCGGTGGTCAGCTCGGTGATCGGCCGGAAGGGGCTTCCCTTTGTGGATGACGCCCGCAGAAGGAGCGGGAGGGCAAGGAGCCCGCCTCCCGGACGCCGCGGCCCGCACCGCACCGCACCGCACGAGCCTTTGCCAAGGGTTGAATCTTCGCGCGTAGAGACCGACATGAGGCTCTGTTAGACCTACGGGGTCCACTCACGTCTCCCAAGGAGCCGCGCATGCCCCGCCCCGCCCGTTTCCGCCCCGTCCTGACCCGAAGGGCCCGGCTCGGCGCCGCGACGGTCGCCGCCCTCGTCACCGGCACCGCGGTCTTCGGCATAGGCCAGGCCACCGCCGAACACTCCGTGCCGCGCACCGACAAGGAGATCCCCAACCTCACGCAGGTACAGGACAAGATCAAGGCGTACTACGGCGACACGGTGACGGCGGACGGCGAGCACTACGCCTCCCCGCACAGCAACTACGCCCGTCAGGTCCGCGGCATCGAGGCCAAGGCCCGCAGCTATCTGTCCAAGGCCCTTGCGCAGCACGGCCGGACGGGCAAGCAGGGCAAGCGGGCCAAGCCGGCCATCGTCCTCGACATGGACGACACGACCCTGCTCACCTACAACTACGAGCTCCAGGTCGGTTTCCACTACACCGAGGAGAGCCAGGACAAGTACCTGGCCCACCACGACATGGACCCCGTCTTCGGCATGAACCGGCTGGTCAACTGGGCGCACGACAAGGGCGCCGAGGTCTTCTTCCTGACCGGCCGCAAGGAGGCGCAGCGCGACTGGAGCGTGCGCAACCTCAAGAACGTCGGCTACGACGTGCCCCTGGACGGCCGGCACGTCTACCTGAAGAACAAGGAGCACCCGCCGGCCTACCTGCCCTGCGGCGCCACCTGCACGACGGTCGAGTACAAGTCGGGCACCCGCAAGCACATCGAGTCCCTCGGCTACCACCTCGTCGCCAACTTCGGGGACCAGTACAGCGATCTGAACGGCGGCGCCGGGGACCGGACGTTCAAGCTGCCGAACCCGATGTACTACCTGCCGTAGGCAGGGGCGCGCCCGGCGCGGCGCGGCGCGGCGCACGCCCGGCGGACGGACCTCCGCCGGGCGTTCAGCGCCGCTTGGGCAGCGGCACCCGCATCAGGTCCTCGGCGATGGTCAGCTCGCCCGTGAAGCCCGCCGCGCGGGCCTGCCGCTCGAACTCCGTGGGGTCGTCGTAGCGCTGCGAGAAGTGCGTCAGCACGAGGTGCCGCACCCCCGCCGACGCTGCGACCCGCGCCGCCTGCCCGGCGGTCAGATGTCCGTGGTCGGTGGCCAGTTGGAGGTCCTGGTCGAGGAACGTCGACTCGATCACGAGCATGTCCGCCCCCTCCGCGAGCGCATGGACGCCCTCGCACAGCCGGGTGTCCATGACGAACGCGAAGCGCTGGCCGGGGCGATGCTCGCTCACCTCGTCGAGGGTGACGCCGTTCAGCTCACCGCACCGCCGGAGGCGCCCGACGTCCGGTCCGGCGATGCCGTGCGCCGCCAGCCGCTCCGGCAGCATCCGGCGCGCATCCGGTTCGGTCAGGCGGTAGCCGTACGACTCGACCGGGTGTGAGAGCTTGCGCGCCTCCAGGACGTACGACGCCGAGCGCTCCAGCTCACCGTCCACGGCCACCGGCCGCTGGACCAGCCGGACCGTCTCCCGGTACGCGGTGGCATAGCGCAGCCGGTCGAAGAAGTGCTCGCCACTGGCCGGGTAGTGGGCGGTGACCGGGTGCGGCACCCGGTCGAGATTGATCCGCTGGATCACCCCGGCCAGGCCGAGCGAGTGGTCGCCGTGGAAGTGGGTGATGCAGATCCGGTGGAGGTCGTGGGCGGCGACCCCGGCGCGCAGCATCTGCCGCTGCGTTCCCTCGCCGGGGTCGAAGAGCAGCCCCTGACCGTCCCAGCGCAGCAGATAGCCGTTGTGGTTGCGGTGCCGCGTGGGGACCTGGCTCGCGGTGCCGAGGACCACCAATTCACGTACGGACACGGCGGCTTACCCGGGGGGCCACTGGAGGCCGCGGCCGCCGAGCACGTGCAGGTGGGCGTGGAAGACGGTCTGGCCCGCTCCGGCGCCGGTGTTGAAGACGACCCGGTAGCCCCGGTCCTCGACCTTGTCCTCGGCGGCGACCTCGCGGGACTCGCGCAGTATGTCGGCGATGATCTGCGGTTCGGCGGCGGCCAGGCTCGCCGCGTCCGGGTAGTGCACCTTGGGGATCACCAGGACGTGCGTGGGCGCCTGGGGGTTGATGTCGCGGAACGCGACGGTGGTGTCGGTCTCCCGGACGATCGTCGCCGGAACCTCCTTCGCCACGATCTTGCAGAACAGGCAGTCGGCCTGCGGTTCTCCCGCCACCGGTGGCTCCTCCCGGGTCATCCGTCGTACGCACGGTGCGCACGGCCTCGGATGCTACCGGGCGGGCCGTACCCGGGCGTCCACCCCACCCCACGCCGCGCGGTCCCCGCTGCCCGGGCCGCCGCACACCGCGCGGCAGCGCCCGCGGTCGCACCGGAGGACCGGCGTCCCGATCCGGAAGACGACTTCTAGCTCCAGCGCCCCGTGCGCCCCAGCAGCAGCGCCGTGGCCGCGGTGCCCGCCGTGGAGGTGCGCAGCACGGTCGTCCCCAGGCGGTAGGGCCCCGCGCCCGCCTCGGCGAAGAGGGCGAGCTCCTCCGGGGAGACCCCGCCTTCCGGCCCGACGACGAGCACGATCCGGCCCTCGGCGGGGAGTTCGGCGGTGGCGAGCGGGGAGCTGCCCTCCTCGTGGAGGACGGCCGCGAAGTCGGCGTCGGCAAGCAGGGTGGCCACCTGCTTGGTCGTCAGCGGGTCCGCGACCTCGGGGAAGGTCAGCCGGCGCGACTGCTTGCCCGCCTCACGGGCCGTGGCACGCCATTTGCCCAGCGATTTGGCGGCCCGCTCCCCCTTCCACTGGGTGACGCAACGCGCCGCCGCCCAGGGCACGATGGCGTCCACACCGGTCTCGGTCATCGTCTCGACGGCCAGCTCGCCGCGGTCGCCCTTGGGGAGCGCCTGGACGACGGTGATGGTGGGGTCCGGCGACGCCTCGGTGCGCAGCTCCGCGACCGCGACGGTGAGCCGGTCCTTGCCCTCGACGGCGGCAACCGTGCCGTGCGCGCCGGCGCCGCGGCCGTCCGTCAGGACGAGCTCCTCACCGACCCGCAGCCGGCGCACCGACACCGCGTGCCGACCCTCGGGGCCGTCCAGGGTCAGCGTGCCGCCGGCCCGTACGTCCGCGAGCGAATCGACGAGGAACACCGGAGCGGTCATGAGGCGCTACCGGCGCCCGGGAGGTTCAACGCGGCGCGCGCCGCGTCCAGTTCGACCGCCAGTACTTCCACGAGCCGCCCGGCGGGCAGCTCCCGCGCCAGCCGGTGTCCCTGCCCCGCCCACAGGTTCATGCCCTGCGCGTCGCCCGCCTTGGCCGCGGCCTTGCGCACGGTGGAGGTGAGGTAGTGGACGGCGGGGTAGGCGGCCGGGGCGTACGGGCCGTGCTCGCGCATGAAGCGGTTCACCAGTCCGCGGGCGGGCCGCCCGGAGAACGCCCGGGTCAACTCCGTATGCGTGAACAGCGGGTTGGTCAGGGCCTGCTTGTGCAGCGGGTTGGCGCCCGATTCGGGGGTGGCGAGGAAGGCGGTGCCCAGCTGCGCCATGCTCGCCCCGGCGGCCAGCACCGACGCGATCTGCGCCCCGCGCATCAGCCCGCCCGCGGCGATCACCGGGATCTGCACGGCCTCCCGGACCTGGCCGAGCAGCGCCAGCAGGCCCAGCCCCGAGCCGGTCCCGTCCGCATGCGGATCGTCCCGGTGGGTGCCCTGGTGGCCGCCGGCCTCCACGCCCTGCACACACACCGCATCGGCGCCCGACCACTGCGCGGCCTGCGCCTCGGCGGCGGTGGTGACCGTGACGACCGTGTACGTACCGACCGCGGCGAAGGCGTCGAGGACGGCGCGCGAGGGGCAGCCGAAGGTGAAGGACACCACCGGTACCGGATCGTCCCGCAGGATCGCGAGCTTGGCCTCGTAGCCGTCGTCGATGGGCCCGTCGATGTCGCCGAGCTCGGTCTCGTACCAGGTGGCCTCGCCCGCGAGTTGCTCGCGGTAGACCTCGACGACGGAGCCGTCGGCCAGCGAGGGCTGCGGCATGAAGAGGTTGACGCCGAAGGGCCGGCCGGTCAGCGACCGCAGCTGTTTGATCTCCTGATACATGCCGTCGGCGGTCTTGTAGCCGGCGGCGAGGAAGCCGAGACCGCCGGCGTCGCAGACGGCGGCGGCCAGCTCGGGTCCGGAGCCGCCTCCCGCCATCGGGGCCTGCACGATCGGGTGGCGGCAGAGATCGGTCAGCGCGGTGGGCATGAGCACATCGTGTCACGCCCACCGCACCGTTCCGAACCGGGGCCGAGGCCGCCGCGCCGCCCGGGGAACGGCGCCGGCCCCCGGGTTCACCTGGGGCTATCGCCCGTTGAACGCATCCTTCAGACGCGAGAAGAGGCCCTGCTGCCCCGGCTGGAACTGCCCCGTGGGCCGCTCCTCTCCGCGGAGCTTGGCCAGCCGCCGCAGCAGGTCTTCCTGGTCGGCATCGAGCTTGGACGGCGTCATCACCTCGACGTGGACGATGAGGTCGCCCCGGCCGCCGCCGCGCAGATGGGTCACGCCGCGCTGGTGCAGCGGGATCGACTGCCCGGACTGGGTACCGGGCCGGACATCGATCTCCTCCACCCCGTCCAGCGTCTCCAGCGGGCACTTCGTGCCCAGCGCAGCCGCCGTCATCGGGATGGTGACCGTGCAGTGCAGATCGTCGCCGCGCCGCTGGAAGACCGAATGCGCCACCTCGTGGATCTCCACATAGAGATCACCGGCGGGGCCGCCACCGGGGCCGACCTCGCCCTCGCCCGCGAGCTGGATGCGGGTGCCGTTGTCGACACCGGCCGGGATCTTGACGGTGAGCGTGCGGCGCGAGCGGATCCGGCCGTCGCCGGCGCACTCGTGGCACGGCGTCGGCACGACCGTGCCGAAGCCCTGGCACTGCGGGCACGGCCTGGACGTCATGACCTGGCCGAGGAAGGACCGGGTGACCTGGGAGACCTCACCGCGGCCGCGGCACATGTCGCAGGTCTGCGCCGAGGTACCGGGAGCCGCGCCCTCACCGCTGCAGGTCGTACACACGACGGCGGTGTCGACCTGGATGTCCTTGGTGGTGCCGAAGGCGGCTTCGTTCAGCTCGATGTCGAGCCGGATCATGGCGTCCTGGCCACGGCGGGTGCGCGAGCGCGGCCCGCGCTGCGACGCGGTGCCGAAGAAGGCGTCCATGATGTCGGAGAAGTTGCCGAAGCCCGCGCCGAAGCCGCCCGCGCCCTGGCCGCCGCCGGCCTGCGAGAGGGGGTCCCCGCCGAGGTCGTAGACCTGCTTCTTCTGCGGGTCCGACAGCACCTCGTAAGCGGCGTTGATCTCCTTGAACCGCTCCTGGGTCTTCGGATCCGGGTTCACGTCCGGGTGCAGCTCGCGCGCCAGCCGGCGGAAGGCCTTCTTGATCTGGTCCTGCGAGGCGTCGCGTCCGATGCCGAGGACCGAGTAGTAATCCGTGGCCACTTACGACTCCGCGAGGATTTGTCCGACGTAACGTGCCACTGCGCGTACCGCTCCCATCGTTCCGGGGTAGTCCATGCGGGTCGGTCCGACCACGCCGAGTTTGGCGACTGCCTCGTCGCCCGAACCGTAGCCGACCGTGACGACCGATGTGGACGCCAGGCCTTCATGGGCATTCTCATGCCCGATACGTACGGTCATGCCCGAGTCGTTGGCCTCCCCGAGCAGCTTGAGCATCACCACATGCTCCTCAAGGGCCTCCAGCACCGGCCGGATCGTCAGGGGGAAATCGTGCCCGAAGCGCGTGAGATTGGCGGTACCGCCGATCATCAGCCGCTCTTCGGTCTCTTCCACCAAAGTTTCCAGCAACACCGACAGCACTGTCGAGACCGTGCCGCGGTCGTCCTGCTCGAAGGACTCCGGGAGATCCTGCACCAACTGCGGCACATCCGCGAACCGGCGGCCGACGACCCGGCTGTTGAGCCGCGCCCGCAGATCCGCCAGGGAGGTTTCGCCGAAGGGTGCCTGGCAGTCGATGATCCGCTGCTCGACCCGGCCGGTGTCCGTGATCAGTACGAGCATCAGCCGGGCCGGGGCCAGGGCCAGCAGCTCGACATGCCGGACCGTGGACCGGGTCAGGGACGGATACTGCACGACGGCGACCTGCCGGGTCAGCTGAGCCAGCAGCCGGACCGTGCGGCCCACCACGTCGTCGAGGTCGACGGCGCCGTCCAGGAAATTCTGGATCGCCCGCCGCTCCGGGCTGGACAGCGGCTTGACGCCGGCCAGCTTGTCGACGAACAGGCGGTAGCCCTTGTCGGTCGGGATCCGCCCGGCGCTGGTGTGCGGCTGGGCGATGAACCCCTCGTCCTCCAGGGCCGCCATGTCGTTGCGGATGGTGGCCGGGGAGACCCCGAGCCGATGGCGTTCGGTGAGCGCCTTGGAGCCGACCGGCTCCTCCGTCCCGACATAGTCCTGGACGATGGCGCGCAGCACCTCCAGCCTGCGTTCACTGAGCATCCCGCGCACCTCCAGTCCGGCCGTCCGCCGCTTCGTTTCTCCTGGCACTCACACGGGCCGAGTGCCAGACCTTGAGCCAGTGTACGGCCGGGTAGCACGGGCACGGCAAGGGCGGCCGCGCGGAGTACTCGCCCGATGACCGTGTTCGGTCGATCTGTCGGGCAACGCTATCGCGATGGCGCTAGCGTCTCGGTATGCACACTGCTTGGGAAGAGGCCGGTTGGGAACGACTCGGTGACGGTGTCGCCAGGCGCCGGATGCCGGGCTGGGACGAGACGATCGGGGTGATCGCGGGGAGCACCGGGGTCATGATCGTCGACACCGGCGCGACCCTGCGCGACGGCGCGGATCTGCGCCGGACGATCCGCGGTGTGCTGGGCCGGGAAGTGACGCATATCGCGCTCACCCACCCCCACTTCGATCATGTACTGGGCACGGCCGCCTTCGCGGGCGTCGAGGTGTTCGGCGCGGCCGGCCTGGGCGAGCTGCTGCGCCGCGGCAAGGACGAGCTGCGGCACGACGCGGTGCGGCACGGCGTCGCGCGGGACGCCGCCGCGGAGGCCGCCGATCTGCTCGTCGCCCCGCACCACCACGTGCACGGCCAGCTGACCGTCGAGCTGGGCGACCGGCAGGTGCTGCTCGCCAACGTCGGCCCCGGGCACACCGCCCACGATCTGGCCGTCCTGGTACCGGGCCGGCGGGGGGAGGCGGAGATCGTCTTCTGCGGCGATCTGGTCGAGGAGTCCGGCGAGCCCCAGGCGGGCCCCGACGCACTGCCCCAGCGGTGGCCCGGCGCGCTGGACCGGCTGCTGGCCCTCGGCGGCGAGGACGCGCGGTACGTTCCCGGCCATGGCGCCGTGGTGGACGCCCGCTTCGTCCGTGCCCAACGCGACGCCCTGGCGGCCCGCTTCGGCGTCGCCCCGTCCTGACCACCGCCGTTTTGGCGTCGCCCCCGTCCTGACCACCGCCCCCACCCCGCAGAGAACAGGCCCCACTCGATGCAGAACCGGCGCTACAGCCCCGACCTCACCCCGCCCTGGAAGAAGCAGCGGCCCGCCCCCGAGGTGCCGGCCGATCGCGATCTGGTGGTCGAGGAG
This sequence comes from Streptomyces sp. NPDC015125, assembly GCF_043080045.1. NCBI lineage: Bacteria > Bacillati > Actinomycetota > Actinomycetes > Kitasatosporales > Streptomycetaceae > Streptomyces > Streptomyces sp. NPDC015125. The sequence goes on along the minus strand of NZ_JBIBVF010000003.1, from coordinate 526,678 downwards.
GTCACCTCGGGCTTCTGCGGCGCCGTGATCCGCTGCGAGAAGACGGCGCAGGGCCCGACGGTCACCCTGGAGGACCGCTTCGGCAAGCACCGGGTCTTCCCCATGGAGCCGCGCGGCTTCCTCCTGGAGGGGCGGGTGGTCACCCTCGTACGCCCCCAGGACAGGCCGGCGGCCACCGCTCCGGCGCGTACGGCATCGGGATCACTCGCCGTGCCCGGCGCCCGCGCACGGGTCGCCCGCGCCGGGCGCATCTATGTGGAGGGCCGGCACGACGCCGAGCTGGTGGAGCGGGTGTGGGGCGACGACCTGCGCATCGAGGGCGTGGTCGTGGAGTACCTGGAGGGCGTCGACGACCTGCCCGCGATCGTCCACGGCTTCGCCCCCGGACCGGACGCCCGTCTCGGTGTCCTCGTCGACCATCTCGTCCCCGGCTCGAAGGAGTCGCGTATCGCGGCCGGGGTGACCGGGGACCATGCGCTGGTGGTGGGCCACCCCTACATCGACATCTGGGAGGCGGTGAAGCCGTCCTCGGTCGGGATCGCGGCGTGGCCGTCCGTCCCGCACGGACAGGACTGGAAGACGGGGGTGTGCCGGGCGCTGGGCTGGCCGGAGAACACGGGAGCCGCCTGGCAGCGGATCCTGTCCTGTGTGCGCTCCTACAAGGACCTGGAGCCGGCGCTGCTGGGGCGGGTGGAGGAGCTGATCGACTTCGTTACGGCCGGCGGTGGCGGGTGACCGCGGGAAGAGTGCCGAACCGGGAGGTGTCCAGCGTGATGTCGAGGGCGTCGACGCGGAGAGGAACACCGAACGGGACGGTGCGCTGCACCTCGTAGTCGGCGTCCTCTCCCGCACCGCCCGGTTCCGTCAGCAGTACGCAGCGGGCGTCATAAGGGTCGATGATCAGATACCCGGGGACGCTCCCGGCAGCGTAGATGGAACGCTTCAGGCCGTAGTCGCGGTCGGCGCTGCGCAGGGAAACCACCTCGAGCAACAGGGTCGCGTCCGCCGCGGGTACGAGCCATCCGGAACCCTCGCCTCTTCCGCGCTCCAGCACCACGAGGTCGGGCTGTGGCTTGCTGAGCTCCCCCGGAAGCGAGAGGTGCAGCGTCGCGAATCTGTGCCAGCGGTCGTGCGGAATCTGGCCCGTCACCTCGCTGACGATCCTGTTGTGGACGATATCCGTTCCGCCGGTCAGCAGGATCTCCCGGCGCAGGAGCTCCGCCCTCAGCCCCTCTGGCGGCTCGAACTCCGCGAAGTACTCCTCGATGTGCTGATCGTGCACTGTGGCCAACCGCCCAACTGTCCTTGCCTGCCGAGGTACTGCCTGCAGCCTAGGGACGGCGTGGCCCGGTGGGCCGGGTCTCGGGGTGAGATCCCTCAGCCGAGTGATCAGTCCACCAGATCCCGCACCACCGCGTCCGCCAGCAGCCGCCCGCGGAGGGTCAGGACGGCCCGGCCCGCCTCGTACGGACCGGGCTCCAGCAGCCCGTCGGCCAGCGCACGGGCCGCCGCCCGCGCTCCCGCCGGGGCGAGGATGTCCAGGGGGCAGCCGTCCGCCAGCCGCAGCTCCAGCAGAATGCGTTCGACCCGGCGGTCCTCGTCCGAGAGGAGTTCGCGGCCGGCGCCCGGGGAGCGGCCTTCGGAGAGGGCCTGCGCGTAGGCGCCGGGGTGTTTGACGTTCCACCAGCGGACGCCGCCGACGTGGCTGTGGGCGCCGGGGCCCGCGCCCCACCAGTCGGCGCCGGTCCAGTACAGCTCGTTGTGGCGGCAGCGGGCGGCGTCGGTGGTGGCCCAGTTGGAGACCTCGTACCAGGTGAAACCGGCCGCGGCCAGGCGTTCGTCGGCGATGAGGTAGCGGTCGGCGTGCACGTCGTCGTCGGTCATCGGGACCTCGCCGCGACGGATCCGGCGGGCCAGCTGGGTGCCTTCCTCGACGATCAGGGCGTAGGCGGAGACGTGGTCGGGGCCGGCCCCGATCGCGGCGTCGAGGGAGGCCCGCCAGTCGTCGTCGGTCTCGCCGGGGGTGCCGTAGATCAGGTCGAGGTTGACATGGCCGAAGCCGGCCGCGCGGGCCTCGGCGACACAGGCCTCGGGGCGGCCGGGGGTGTGCGTACGGTCGAGGATCTTCAGGACGTGCTGCTTGGTGCTCTGCATACCGAAGGAGACCCGGTTGAAGCCGCCCGCGAGCAGCCCGTCGAGGTAGCGGGGGTCGACGGACTCCGGATTGGCCTCGGTGGTGATCTCCGCGCCCGGTGCAAGACCGAATTCCTCGCGGATCGCGGCCAGCATCCGGCCGAGGTCCGCGGCGGGCAGCAGGGTCGGGGTGCCGCCGCCGACGAAGACCGTCTCGACCGGGCGCGGGTCGTCGCCCAGCACCTTGCGGGCCAGCCGGATCTCGTCCACGACGGTGTCGGCGTAGTTGTCGCGGGAGGCCAGGGCGCCGCCGGAGCCGCGCAGCTCGCTCGCGGTGTAGGTGTTGAAGTCGCAGTAGCCGCAGCGGGTCGCGCAGTACGGCACGTGCAGGTAGAAGCCCAGGGGCCGGCCGGCGGCAGCCGCCGGCGTATGACCGGGCAGCGCCCCGTCCTCGGGCATCGGCTCACCATCGGGCAGTGCGGAAGGCATGGGAACCATTGTCCGTCATGGCGGGGCGGTGCCGGTCCGGGCGCCGGTGTGCGCTACGGCACCTACGGCACCCCGGGCCCGGCCGCCGCCTGGAGGACCAGCAGGGCCAGGTCGTCGTCGGGCGGGACCGGGCCGAAGGCGTGGACGGTGTGGCGGATGTGGTCGGCGAGGGCGGTGGCGTCCAGGCCTGCGCCCGCGGCGAGGGTGGTGGCCAGACCGTCCTCGTCGTCGAAGAGCCGCAGTCCCGAGCGCCGCTCGGTCACCCCGTCGGTGACGCACAGAAGCGTTTCCCCAGGGCAGAGGTCGAACGATTCGCTGACGTACGCGGCGTCCTCCACCACTCCCAGCAGCATCTGCGGCGCCGCGACCACCCGGACCGTGCCGTCCGCGCCCAGCACCAGCGGCAGGGGGTGGCCGGCGCTGGCGAGGGTGCAGCGGGCGCCCCCGGAGCCGCCGGGGTACGGGACGATCTCGCCGTAGAGCAGGGACAGGAAGCGGGCCTGTTCGCCCTCCTCACGGATCTCGACCGGCGCCTCCGCCCCGGCGCCGGCCGCCGCGACCGCCGCCGCGACCGCCGCGACCGAGTCCGCGGCCTCCCGCGCCATGGTCTTGTTGAGCCGGTCGAGCACCGCGGCCACCCCGAAGCCGTCCCGGGCCAGCAGCCGCAGCACCGGGCGGGCCAGCCCCGTCACCGCGGCCGCCTCGGGGCCGCTGCCGCAGACGTCACCGAGGGCGAAGCACCAGCGGCCGTCCCCGGCGTCGAAGAGGTCCCAGAAGTCGCCGCCCGCCCAGGCGCCCTCGCGCGGCTCGTAGACCACCGCCGACTCCACGCCGGGCACCTGCGCCCGCCCCCGCGGCAGCAGCCGGCGCTGCAGCACCTGGCTGATGCGCTCCTGGCGGCTGTAGGCACGGGCGGTGGCGACGGCGCGGGCGACCCGGCGGCCCAGGTCCTCGATCAGCCCGACCACCTCGTCGGGGAAGCGCAGCAGTCCGCCCCGGCCGAGCAGCAGGGTGCCGAGCCGGCGGCCGCCCGCGACCAGGGGGCAGGCGAGCGCCGCGCCGCCCGGCCCGAAACCGCCCGGTTCGTACGGCCAGGGCCAGGGGACCGCGCCGTGCGCACCGCTGGGCGAGCTACCGGCCGGCAGCTCCGGCGGCTGTTTCTCCAGCGCCGTACGCAGCGCGTCGATCCGGCTCTCGGAGGTGTGCCAGACGCGGGCGAGCCGCTGTTCCTCGCCGTCGGCCGCGATGCCCCGGCCGGGCGCGCCGCTGTCGCCGTCATAGAGCCACACCGCGCACCATTCGGCGAGCCGCGGCACGATCAACTGGGCGGCGAGCGAGGCGACCTGATCGGCGTCGAGCTGGCCGGAGAGCAGGTCGGAGGCTTCGGCGAGGAAGGAGAGGGCGCCGTTGTCGACCCGGTCGGCCTCGTGGTCCGGCCGGCCGGACCGGCGCGGCGCCGGGGCCAGGAGCTCGGCGGCGCGCAGTCCGCGCTGCAGCAACTGGCCGTCGAAGGCGAGCTCCGGCTCGGGTCCGGCGTCGTCCCGGGCACCCACGGGCAGCCGGAACCAGACGGTCTTCATGGCCCGGCGGTAGGTGATGCCCCAGGATTCGGCGACGGCGCTGATCAGCTGGAGGCCGTGGCCGCCGTTCTCGGAGGCGGCGCTGTCCTCGTGGGCGCGGACCGGCTGGGCGGGGTGGTGGTCGGAGACCTCGATGACGAGGCCGGAGCCGGGTGCGCCGTCGAGGCCGGAGCCGGGTGCGCCGTCGGGACCCGCACCAGGGGCGTACGCGGACGGCGGCGGGTGCGGCTGCCCGCTCCGGCCCCCGTGGGGTTCGCCGTTCCGGCCCCCTGAGGATTCCGCGCCAGGCTCCCGCTCCCGCTCCCGCTCCCGTTCCGGCTCCGGCTCCAGCCGGCAGCGCAGCTCGACGGTGGTGCCCGCGTGCACGACCGCGTTCGTCACCAACTCGCTGACCAGCAGGACCGCTTCGTCCACAAGCCGACCGGACAGGCTCTCCGCGCCGGCCAGCCCCTGGTCGGCCCAGTCGGCGAACGCGGCCCGGACGAACCGGCGGGCGGCGGCAGCGGCCTGCGGATCACCGGGCAGGCTGGCCCACCGGGAACGGGCCGCGGGCTCCTCGGCAGGCCCGGCCGCGGGTCCGGCCGCGGGTCCGGCCGCCGGTCCCGTCGCCGGTCCCGTCGCAGCCCCGGCCCCAGGCCCGGCCGCGGTTCCACCACGGGACCCGCCCGCCCTCGCCATGCGCGTCGCCGTGACGCCGTCGTCCCGTGGAGACGAAGTTGTCGTCCGCATTGAGCAACTCCCGAGCAGCTCCGCTACAGCGCCGGATGCGCCAACGACAGAGTGACAGAACGAGCGCATCCATAAGCACGGAGTCACAGAAGTGGGTGGTCGCAGCGGCCAATTCGGCTGACGCGCCGCGGGAGTTGGCCGACGCGCGCCAAGCGGCGCCCGGGGGCCTGTACGGACAACTCCGACGGCGGCCACGGTTCCCGCCGGCCGCCGTCTTCACCCGTACGGGCGCGGCGATACGGGGCGCGGCGTCATGGGGCGCGGCTATGGGGCGCGGCTATGGGGCGCCCGACCCGTACGGGCGCGGCGGTACGCGACGCGCCGCCCCGTACGGGCGCGACGGTACGGGACGCGCCGACCCGCCCCGTACCGCCGTGTCCTTGCGGCTACGCCTCGCGCGTCCCCGCGTACATCTCGTCGAGCAGGTCCTTGAACGCCCGCTCCACCACCGGCCGCTTGACCTTGAGGCTGGGGGTCACCTCGCCGTGCTCGATGTCCAGGTCGCGCGGCAGCAGCCGGAACTTGCGGATCTGCTGCCAGCGCTGCAGCCCCTCGTTGACCCGCTCGACATAGCCGTCGATCAGCTCGCGGGCCTGTGCGGTCGCGACGACCTCGGCGTACGTCTTGCCCTCCAGGCCGTGACCCTTGGCCCAGGTCATGATCGTCGGCTCGTCGAGGGCGATCAGGGCGGTACAGAAGTTCCGGTTGGCGCCGTGCACCAGCACATTGGAGACGAACGGGCAGACCGCCTTGAACTGGCCCTCGACCTCGGCGGGCGCGATGTACTTGCCGCCCGAGGTCTTGATCAGATCCTTCTTGCGGTCGGTGATCCGCAGATAGCCGTCCGGGGAGAGCTCACCGATGTCACCGGTGTGGAACCAGCCGTCCTCTTCCAGCACCTCGGCGGTCTTGTCCGGCAGCCCGTGGTAGCCCTTCATGATGCCGGGGCCGCGCAGCAGGATCTCGCCGTCCTCGGCGATCCGCACCTCGGTGCCGGGCAGCGGCTTGCCGACCGTTCCGGTGCGGTAGGCCTCGCCGGGGTTGACGAAGCTGGCGGCGCTGGACTCCGTCAGGCCGTAGCCCTCCAGGATGTGGATACCGGCGCCGGAGAAGAAGTAGCCGATCTCCGGTGAGAGCGCGGCCGAGCCGGAGACCGCGGCGCGCAGCCGCCCGCCGAACGCCTCCCGCAGCTTGGCGTAGACAAGGGCATCGGCGATCTTGTGCTTGGCGCCGAGCGCGAACGGCACCGAGGCGTTGCCGGTGCGGCGGAAGTTGTCCTGGGAGACCTTGGCGTACTCGCGGGCCACCTCGGCCGCCCACTGGAAGATCTTGTACTTGGCGCCGCCACCTTGCCGGGCCTTGGCCGCGACACCGTTGTAGACCTTCTCGAAGATCCGCGGCACGGCCGCCATGTACGTGGGCCGGACGATCGGCAGATTCTCGATGATCTTGTCGACCCGGCCGTCGACGGCGATCACATGGCCGGCCGCGATCTGGCCCGCGGTGAGCACCTTGCCGAAGACGTGCGCCAGCGGCAGCCAGAGGTACTGCACGTCCTCCTCGGTGACCATGCCGGTCGCCGGGATCGCCCGTGCCATGTATGCCCAGCAGTCGTGCGGGAGCTGTACGCCCTTGGGGCGGCCGGTGGTCCCGGAGGTGTAGATCAGCGTGGCCAGCTGGTCGGCGCGCAGTGCGGCGACCCGCTCCTTGACGCAGTCCGGGTGGTCCTCCAGATAGGCGGTGCCGCGCTTCTCCAGCTCGGCGAGGGTGAGCACCCAGCCCTCCGGATCGCCCTCGGCGGGCTCCGCGCCCGCCTCGTCGATGACGACGACATGCGCCAGCTCGGGCAGCTCCGCGCGCCGCTCACGCGCCTTGGCGAGCTGTCCGGCGTCCTCCGCGATCAGCACCCGGCTACCGGAGTCGGCCAGGATGTAGGCGGTCTCCTCGGCGTTGGTGCTGGGGTAGACGGTGGTGGTGGCGGCGCCGGAGCAGAGCACGCCGAGGTCGGCGAGGATCCACTCGACGCGAGTGCCCGCGGCCAGCGCCACCCGCTCCTCGGGGAGTATGCCGAGCGCCATGAGTCCGGCGGCCACGGCGTAGACCCGTTCCGCGGCCTGCGCCCAGCTGATCGACTTCCAGTCGTCCGGCCCTTGCCCGCCGGGGCTGCCGCCCTGCGCGGCCGGGACCGAGGACTTGGGGGCGACCGGGACGGGATAGCGATAGGCCTCGATATCGGGCGTGGCCGCCACCCGTTCCAGGAAGAGATGCGCCACCGAAGGCGGCCGGTTTTCGATCAGCGTGTGGGTGTCCGTCACGGCGTCCTCCGGGGCCCGCTTCGATGCTGGTGACTCGCGAGTAACCTTTGAGCAGTGATCAGACTAGAGCGCGAGGCGTCGACGCGTAAGAGGCTACGGCCGACTGGTTAAGGATGTGACCAGTGCGATAGGTGTACGTAGCACGCGCAACGCCCGATAGCGAGCCGCGCCGATCGCCGGCACGAGGTCGCACCGAGGCGCTCCGGCCCGTCCCGGAGGCGCTCCGGCCCATCCCCGGACCGCTGCGGACCGTTCCGAACCGCTCCGGATCGGCCCGCTCCGGATCGCTGCGGGTGGGACGGATCACACCTCCCCCCCCGCCTGCTCCCCGCCTGCTCCCCGCCTGCATGCCGGGCCTGCCTGCCGGCCGGCCTGCCCACCTGCCGGCCGGCCGCCACGCTTCACCTTCCCCACCTCCGGTGAGCGGGAAAAGGCGGCAGGGCGCCGGCTCCCTCCCCGGGGACCGGCGCCCTGCCTCCTGCCGCGCGGGCGACGCGCGCTACTTCTTCACGCGCTACTTCTTCGCCTTCGCATCGCCGTCGGAGTCCGAGGACAGCACCGCGATGAAGGCCTCCTGGGGGACCTCCACGCTGCCGACCATCTTCATCCGCTTCTTGCCTTCCTTCTGCTTCTCCAGCAGCTTCCGCTTACGGGAGATGTCACCGCCGTAGCACTTGGCGAGGACGTCCTTGCGGATGGCGCGGACCGTCTCACGGGCGATGACCCGGGCACCGATGGCAGCCTGGATCGGCACCTCGAAGCTCTGCCGCGGAATCAGCTCCCGCAGCTTGGCGACCAGCCGCACGCCGTACGCGTACGCCTTGTCCTTGTGGCAGATCGCGGAGAACGCGTCGACCTTGTCGCCGTGCAGCAGGATGTCGACCTTCACCAGGTCGGCGACCTGTTCGCCGGTGGGCTCGTAGTCCAGCGAGGCATAGCCACGGGTCTTGGACTTGAGCTGGTCGAAGAAGTCGAAGACGACCTCGGCGAGCGGGAGGGTGTAGCGGATCTCGACGCGGTCCTCGGAGAGGTAGTCCATGCCGAGCAGGTTGCCGCGGCGGTTCTGGCACAGCTCCATGATCGCGCCGATGAACTCGCTCGGTGCCAGGACAGTGGCCCGCACGACCGGCTCGTGCACCTTGTCGATCTTGCCCGTCGGGAACTCGCTCGGGTTGGTGACCTCGTGCTCGGCACCGTCCTCCATGTCGACGCGGTAGACCACGTTCGGCGCGGTGGCGATCAGTTCGAGGCCGAACTCGCGCTCCAGGCGCTCGCGGATGACCTCCAGGTGCAGCAGGCCCAGGAAGCCGACACGGAAGCCGAAGCCCAGGGCCGCGGAGGTCTCGGGCTCGTAGACGAGCGCGGCGTCGTTGAGCTGCAGCTTGTCGAGGGCGTCACGCAGCTCGGGGTAGTCGGAGCCGTCCAGCGGATACAGCCCCGAGAACACCATCGGCTTGGGATCCTTGTAGCCACCCAGCGGCACCTCGGCACCCTTGTTGAGCTGGGTGATCGTGTCACCCACCTTGGACTGCCGGACGTCCTTCACACCGGTGATCAGGTAGCCCACCTCACCGACGGACAGACCGTCGGACGCCTTCATCTCCGGGGAGTTCGTGCCGATCTCCAGGAGCTCGTGAGCGGCGCCGGTCGACATCATCCGGATGCGCTCGCGCTTGCGGAGCGTGCCGTCGACGACCTTCACATAGGTCACGACACCGCGGTAGGCGTCGTAGACCGAGTCGAAGATCATCGCGCGGGCGGGGGCGTCCTTGACGCCGACCGGGGCCGGCACCTCGCGGACGACCTTGTCCAGCAGCTCGGCCACGCCGACGCCGGTCTTGGCGGAAACCCTCAGCACGTCCTCGGGCTCGCAGCCGACCAGATTGGCCAGCTCGGCGGCGAACTTCTCGGGCTGGGCGGCCGGCAGGTCGATCTTGTTGAGGACGGGAATGATCGTGAGGTCGTGCTCCATCGCCAGGTACAGGTTGGCGAGGGTCTGGGCCTCGATGCCCTGAGCAGCGTCGACGAGGAGGATGCAGCCCTCGCACGCGGCGAGCGAGCGCGAGACCTCGTAGGTGAAGTCGACGTGGCCCGGGGTGTCGATCATGTTGAGGATGTGGGTCGTCCCACTTCCCTCTTCACCCTCGGTGGGGTCCCAGGGCAGCCGGACCGCCTGGGACTTGATCGTGATGCCACGCTCGCGCTCGATGTCCATGCGGTCGAGGTACTGCGCGCGCATCTGCCGCTGGTCGACGACACCGGTGAGCTGGAGCATCCGGTCGGCGAGCGTCGACTTGCCGTGGTCGATGTGCGCGATGATGCAGAAGTTACGGAGGAGGGCCGGATCGGTACGGCTCGGCTCCGGCACGTTCGTAGGGGTCGCGGGCACGCAGGGTCCATTCAGTGAACGCGGGTAGGCGGGACTCGGGTATATGACGTCTCCCCTATCGTCCCATGACCGAGGGGCTCGGTCCGGTTTGGGCGGGGCGAGGTGGGGTCCGGGGCGGTCGGACGGGGCGCTTGGGGGCGGGCGACCCGGGGCGCGGTCGGGCGGGCCGAGTGGTCGTCGGGCGGGCCGGGTGGCCGTCGGGCGGGGCTCGGGCGGTGGTCGGGCGGGGCCGGGTGGCCGACGGGCGTGGCCCGGGCGCTGAGCTCGGGCCGGTTCGGGCGGTGAGCCCGGTCCGGTTTGGGCGGCCGTAGACCCTGCTGGTAGCCTGGTCCACTGCGCTTCGTGCCCTCTCAAGCCCGAGGCGCAAATCGAAACTCCAACGAACCTGAAAAGGCTCTTTCGTGGCGAACATCAAGTCCCAGATGAAGCGGATCAAGACCAACGAGAAGGCTCGTCAGCGCAACAAGGCTGTCAAGTCCACTCTGAAGACCGCGATCCGTCGCACCCGCGAGGCCGTGGAGGCCGGTGACCTGCAGAAGGCCACCACCGCCCAGGCCGCCGCTGCCAAGACGCTCGACAAGGCCGTCAGCAAGGGTGTCATCCACAAGAACGCCGCCGCCAACAAGAAGTCGGCGCTGGCGAAGAAGGTCGCGTCCCTCAAGGCCTGACCTCCCTCCGGAGGAGGTCATCGGCCGGTCCAGGTCTGATCTTCCTCCATCGCAGCATCCGTAGTACCCCTGTCGACAGGGACCCAGCGGCCCCTCTCTCCGCTCCCTGATCGGTGCACCACCGCGCCGCACACGGCCTGCGTTCGCCACGCGGGTGCGGCGCAACCGGCCCACTCGGCGTACACCGCCGACCAAGCCGCAACAGCTTGATACGAAGGCCCCGCCTCACCCCTTCCCCAGGGGTGAGGCGGGGCCTTCTTTCGTCGGGCCGCGCCCGGCGGGTCTTCTGCCGGTGGGGGCTTCTGCGACCTGGGGCTAGTGCCGGCGGGGGCGTGGCCAGGGGGCTCACCGTGGGTCTCGCCATGGGTCTCGCCATGGGGGCTTGGCCGACGGGGATTTAGGTGAGGTTTCGCCGTGAGTCTCATCGCGGGGTTTCGTCGCGGGATTTGGTCGTGCATCTCGTCGGGGGTTTCGTTGCCGGCTTTCGTCACGAGGTTTCGTTGCAGGGGCCTTTGCCACGGCGGGTTCGCGTGGGGCATTTGGTGCGGGGCTTTCCCATGGGGCATGGGGCCTTTGTTGTGGGGTTCTGTTGTTTGGTTTCGTTGCGGGAATTCTTGTGGGGTTCTGTTGCGGAGAGGTGCGGGCGGGGGTGGGGAATGGGGGAATTGGTGCGGAGTTCCACCGCGGGGCTCTTGTGATGGGGCCGCGGCCTCTGCTGCGGGGCACCTGAGTTAGCGGCTCCTGGCCCTCGTGCCTGCCATGGGGCGGACGTGGCGTGAGCTTGCGGACGGTGGCAGGCGGGGCCGCATTTCGGTCTGCTCACCATGGGGGAAATTCCGTGCCGCAGAGCCGGGTTCGCTTTCCGCGGGGTCCGCTACGCTGCGGCCATGTCTATTTCGGGGGACCAAAACAATCCGTACGCCCAGCCGCAGCCGAACCCATACGGTCAGGTGCCCGCACCCCAGAATCCGGTGCCCACACAGCAGAATCCCTATGCCCAGCAGGCCATACCTCCGGGGCAGAACGGCGGATACGGCTATCCGGCGCCCGGCGTACCCGCCCCGCCCATAGGGCCACCCGCGGGGGCACCCGTCGCCGTACCCGGTGGCGCGGGCCGTGGCCCGTCCGGCTGGCTCTGGGCCGCCGGCGGAGTGGTCGCCGCGTCCGCGATCTGGGCCTCGGTGTTGTTCGCCACCGGCGGCTTCTCCTCCGCGCCCAGCCCCGACCTCGCGGGCTACGCCTACACCAGCGATCTGTGTGGCGACACCTCGATGGCCCCCTTCGAGAACGCCCACTACAAGACCAAGGTGAACACCGGAACGGCCTCGAAGGACGCCAACCCGCAGCACAGCGGCGCCCAGCTGACGTCCCTGGACACGATGACGTGCAATGTCTCGTTCGAGCAGGACGGCGCAAGCACCTCCGCCTACTCCTCCACCTGGCTCTACAACACCGCCACGCTGCACAGGAAGACCGACCCGACGCCGGAGTTCGCCGACGGCTACCGCTCGTACGAGAAGCAGGACACCTCGGTCGGCTACAAGGTCGAGGCCGTGCCGGGGATCGGCGACGAGGCCTATCTGGTGACCCGGAAGGACGAGGGCGGCACGAGCAGCAGCTCGTATGTGATCCTCGGCGTCCGGGACGGCTGGATGACGTATCAGTCGACGTGGTCGAGCTATGCGTCGAGCAGCGGGGGCGGCAAGCAGCCGACGGCCACCGAGGTGGCCACGATGCTGAAGACCAGTGCGACGGAGACGCTCAAGCGACTGCGCTCGGAGCGCTGATCACGCCGACCACCGCCTTCGGTGACGGTCTGCCTGCCCACGGCGCCGACGCCGACGACGCCGCCCAGGACCGCGCCGCTGATCGCCCGCGCCGACAGCGAGGAGCCGGGTGTCACCGCGAACGGGCCGCCCGGGCAATTGCCACGACGGCCTTCTCCAGGGCGTACGCCGGATCGTCCCCGCCGCCCTTCACCCCCGCGTCGGCCGCTGCCACCGCGCGCAGCGCCGTGGCCACGCCGTCCGCCGACCAACCGCGCATCTGCTGCCGTACCCGGTCGATCTTCCAGGGCGGCATGCCCAGTTCGCGGGCGAGGTCGCCGGGGCGGGCGCCGCGCGGGGCGGAGGCCAGTTTGCCGATGGCGCGGACGCCCTGAGCGAGCGCACTCGTGATCATGACGGGGGCGACGCCGGTGGCGAGGGACCAGCGCAGCGCCTCCAGCGCCTCGGCGGCCCGGCCCTCGACGGCACGGTCCGCGACCGTGAAGCTCGATGCCTCGGCCCGGCCCGTGTAGTAACGCGCGACGACGGCCTCGTCGATGGTGCCTTCGACATCGGCGGTCAGCTGCGAACAGGCCGAGGCCAGCTCACGCAGATCGCTGCCGATGGCATCGACCAGCGACTGGGATGCCTCGGGCGTCGCCGAACGCCCGGCCGCACGGAACTCGCCCCGCACAAAGGCCAGCCGGTCGGCCGGCTTGGTCATCTTGGGGCAGGCCACTTCCCGCGCCCCGGCCTTGCGGGCGGCGTCCAGCAGCCCCTTCCCCTTGGCGCCGCCGGCGTGCAGCAGCACCAGCGTGATCTCCTCGGCGGGCGAGCCGAGATACGCCTTGACGTCCTTGATGGTGTCCGCCGAAAGGTCCTGGGCGGCGCGCACCACGACGACCTTGCGCTCGGCGAAGAGCGAGGGGCTGGTCAACTCGGCCAAGGTGCCGGGCTGGAGCTGATCGGGAGTGAGGTCGCGTACATCGGTGTCCGCATCGGCCGCCCGGGCAGCCGCCACCACCTGCTGCACCGCGCGATCCAGCAGCAGGTCTTCCTGGCCCACCGCGATCGTGACGGGGGCGAGCGGGTCGTCTTGAGCTGTCTTCCTGGCCATCGCGTCCAGCATCCCACGGCCCACTGACACCCAGGCGCGGACCGCTCTTGCCCCCCGGCCCTGACCGCTCTGCCCCTCCTGACCGCTCCGGTGCTCTGCCCTGACCGCTCTGGTGCCCCTGCCGGACAGCAGCGCCCTCCCCGTGTCGGACAATGGCCGGGTGAATGATGCTGCCCCACACCCCCCGCACCTCCGGCACGTTCTGGTACTGCCCGACCGCGATGCCGCGGAGGAGGTGGCCGAGGCCCTGACCGAACGCTTCGGTGTCGCCGAGGAGCCCCAGCTCGTCCGGGACGCCCTGGCCGGTGAGGACGACGCCGAGGACGCCCAGTGGCTGGTGGTGGTCGAAGACCCGGACGCCGCCCACGACCCGGCGCGGCTGCACGACCTCGCGGCGGAGTACGAGGGCTGGCGCGAGGCCGAGTAACGACGGGGCCCGCGAGGGCCTCGGGGAACGCGGGGGCCTCGGGGAACGCGGGGGCCTCGGGGAACGCGGGGGGACGCAGGGAACGCGGGGGGAGCGCCGGGAACGCGGGGGGAGCGCCGGGAACGCGGGGGGAGCGCCGGGAACGCGGGGGGGGCGCCGGGCCCGCGGGGCCCGTCGTTACGCGGCCTAAGCGCCGCTGCCGGGCGCCCGCACCGCGCCCACTCGGGGCTCCCGCTCCAGAACGATCCCGAAGCGCTCCTGGTAGACGGCGAGAACCTCTCCCTCGCCCACCTGACGCTCGTCCCGTGCGCCACCCGCCCCGGTGGTCACGAGCGTACGTCCGGAGAGCGTGACCCGGCCGTCCTCGGTCAGCCGTGAGCACACCAGGGATCGGGTGAAGTGCGACTTGGGCGAGGTCCGGTGCCACCAGCAGCCGGCCTCGAAGTCCGCGTAGGCACGCGGGCGTTGCTCAAGGCGGTACTGCGGGTCGCCGTCCCTCAGGACATCGAGGTCTCCCTCACTCGTCTCCTCGATCCGGAACACCCCACCGGGATCGGCCTGCTCGGCACGGCTGTCCCAGCGCAGCGGAAAGTGACTGTGCCTGCCGAAGCCCACGTCCGCGAGCCAAGGCCCGCTCGGAGTCTGGACACGCAGCGCGAGGTGGTCATACGGAATGCCGAGCCCGTCGGCGCCGAACACGCGGGCGGAGAGCAGCTCGACCTCATAGCCGAGTGCCCCCAGGAGCAGGGCGAAAGCGCCGTTGAGCTCGTAACAGAAGCCGCCCCGCCGGGCGCGGACGATCTTGTCCAGCAGTGGCTGCTCCGCGAGCACGATCTCTTCGCCGAGGTGGATGGAGAGGTTCTCGAAGGGGACGGTACGCAAATGGCCGAGGTGCAGCGCACACAGCGCCTCGGCGTCGGGGGACGCGGTGCGGGTGACACCGATCCGGTCGAGGTAGGCGTCGGCGGCAGCGGTGTCCATCAGGGGTGGGTCCTCTCCGAGGCGAATCAGCGGCGGGTCTGTTGCACCACCGAGGCGGGCCTGGCGGCCATCACCTCGGCAATGATCTGTGCGGCCGGCTCGCGCCGCCGGGCGGGCAGCGCGGGCAGCGACTCCTTTACAAGAGTCCGGCCGGTAGCTGCGGGAGCGGAGACGGCGGCGTCCGATCCGGCGGTTGCCGGCGGGGAGAGCGCGGGGACGGGTCTGTGAGCGGCGGCGGTCGGGCCTGCGCGTCGCGGCTCGACGGCCGCCGGGCGGACGGCCTCCGACTGGACGGGCCCGGGTTCTCCGGCCCGTGACCGGGCGGGACCGGCTTCTCCGGCCGGAGACCGGACGGCCCTTGGTCCGGTGGCCGTTGACCGTCGCCGACAGCCTGGCCGTGGTGCCCAGGATCGCGATGGCTCCGTCGGTGTCCGTCCGCAGCACCCGGGCGCCCTGGGCGTGCAGCGCCGCGATCGTGCGGGGCGCCGGGTGGCCGTACGGATTGCCGGTACCGCAGGAGATCAGCGCCAGCCGCGGCGCCAGCCGATGCATCAGCGGCGGGTCCTGATAGGCGGAGCCGTGGTGCGCCACCTTCAGGACATCGACGCCGCCCAGCTCCGGGTGCGCCGCCAGCAGTGCGCGCTGTGCAGGTGGTTCGAGGTCACCCAGCAGCAGGAGGGTCAGGCCGCCCGTACGGACGAGCAGGGTGACGCTGGCGTCGTTGGGGCCGTCGAGGGCATCGGGACCGACCGGTCGGCTGTCGGGGTCGGCGGGGCCACCGGGGCCGGGGAGAGCGGGCGGAGCCGGCGGCCAGAGCACCTCCCAGGTGAGTGGGCCCAGGTGGCGCCGCTCCCCCGGTACGGCGCGGATGACCGGCACCCGTGCCGCCGCTGCCGCACTGCGGACGAACTGAGCCTGCCCCGGAGGGTCTTGCAGCGTCGTGGTCTCGATCGCACCGACCGCACGGCCGCGGAGCGCCCCCGGGAGCCCGTCCACATGGTCGGCGTGGAAGTGCGTCAGGACCAGGAGCGGGATGCGGCGGATACCCAGATCCGTGAGGCAGCGGTCGATGGCGTGGGGCTCGGGCCCGGTGTCCACCACCAGCGCCGTGCCGTCCCCGGCGGCCAGCACCAGGCCGTCGCCCTGCCCCACGTCACACACCACGGCCCGCCACCCCGGCGGCGGCCATCCGGTGAGGACGCGGGTGAACGGGGCGGGGCGGCACACCGCCAAGATCACTGCCAGCACGCACAGCACGCACAGCCAGGGACGGCGCAGCACCCTGCGGACGACCGGTACCAGGGCCACCATGGCAGAGGCCAGCACCAATCCTCCGCCCCAGCCGCCCGGCCAGTCGAACTCCGCCCCCGGCAGCGCCGCCCCCGTACGGGCGACGCCGGCGATCCACTCAGCCGGCCAGCCCGCGCACCACGACAGTGCCTGGGCGGCCGGCAACGCAACCGGTGCGGCGGCGAGGGCCGCGAAGCCCAGCACCGTCGCGGGGCCCACGGCCACTTCCGCCAGCAGATTGCAGGGCACCGCGACCAGACCCACCCGGGCCGCCAGCACGGCGACCACCGGTGCACAGACCGCCTGGGCAGCGGCCGCGGCGGCGATCACCTCCGCGATCCGGGGCGGCACCCGACGCCGTTGAAGGGCAGCACTCCAGCGTGGCGCGAGCAGCAGCAGCGCGCCGGTCGCCAGGACGGACAGCAGAAAGCCATAACTACGGGCGAGCCAAGGGTCGTACAGGACCAGCAACAGGACCGCGGCGGCGAGGGCGGGGAGCAGCGAGCGACGACGGCCGGTGCCGATGGCCAGCAGTGTGATCAGACCGCAAGCGGCGGCCCGCAGCACGCTCGGGTCCGGGCGGCACACCACGACGAAGGCGAGGGCAAGCGCGCCGCCGATGACGGCCGTGCTGCGCAGTGACAGCCCCAGGCGTGGTGCCAGCCCGCGTCGCTCGGCACGCGTCGCGAGGTGGGGCGGCCCGATCAGCAGGGCGAGCACAATCGTCAGATTGCTGCCGGAGACGGCCAGCAGATGCGTGAGGTCGGTGGCACGGAAGGCGTCGTCGAGATCCGGCGGCACACGTGCGGTGTCACCCACCACGAGGCCGGGCAGCAGGGCACGGGCATCGGGCCGCAGCCCGTCGGTGGCCTCGCGCAGCCCGGCCCGCAGGTGTCCTGCCAGCCGTTGGAGGCCGGACGGGGCACCGACCTTGACCGGTGGCGCGTCGGCGGTGACCCGGAGCACGGCGGCAACCCGGTCGGCCGGCGAGAGCGGCGGCGCGGCGCGCGCCACCACCCGGATGCGTGTCGACGGCAGCAGCCCGCGCCACGCCGACGACAGCCTCTCGCGGGCCTCGGGGCCGTGCGCTTCGCCACCCCCTCCGCGCTGCTGTACGACCACCAGCACCGGGGTGCGTACGGTGGTGACCTCACCGTCCGGTGCCGTGACCCGGACGGCATCGGCCGTGAACACCAATACCGGGGGCGTCCGTTGGGATCCTCGCACCTTGGGGCGGGTCAGTCGTGGATCACCGCTCACCGCCAGCTCCGCCGTGACTCCCGCGAACTGCTCCGCCAAGGCCGGCAGCGGTCCGCGCCGCACGTCCGACGCATGCAGCGCCGCGGCCGCAGCCCCCGCCGCACCACACAGCAGCACCGCGGCCAGGGCCACGAACGCCCCTGCGGACCAGCGGCGGGGAGAGCGCGGCCGGGGCGGCCCCACCCCTCGCCGGGCAGATCCGGTCTCAGGCCCGGCGCAGGGCCGCCCGGCCCCCTCCGGAGCAGACTCCACCCTGCGCCGGACCACAGCCATCCGCCACGCGGGCAGCGCGAGCGCCACCGCCGCACCGCAGACCACCGCCACTCCCCCACCGGGGGCGCCCAGGCCGATCGCCGCCCCCGCCCAGGCGGCCAGCGCGGGCGCGACCAGCCGCAGATCGGCCGGGCCCTCCTGATGCGGGTCCGAGGCGCCGTGCGACGACGCCGCCCTGGCGTGCACGGTGGCGCGGAGACCGGTCACGGCTGGACCAGGGGGCGCAGGTCGGCGAAGCGGCGGTCACCGATGCCGGTCACCTGACGGAGCTGGTCCACCGAGGTGAACCCGCCGTGCCGGGTACGGAATTCGACGATGTGCCGGGCCAGGACGGGGCCCACTCCCGGGAGCGAGTCGAGCTGCTGCTCGGTCGCCGTGCTGAGGCTGACCGGTCCGGCCGGACCGCTTCCGGCTCCCGGCGACCCGCTTCCCGGCCCGCCTGCCCCCGGGCCGACGGGCCCGGCAGCGCCCCCGGTGCCCCCGGTGCCCCCGGCCGCGCCGACCACGATCTGTTCGCCGTCGGTCAGCAGGCGTGCCCGGTTGAGCCCACCGGTGCTCGCTCCGCGCAGTACCCCGCCCGCGGCCTGCAGCGCATCGATCACCCGCGACCCCGGCGGCATCCGGTGAATTCCCGGGTGCCGGACCTTGCCCGTGACATCGACGACCAGTTGCCGGCCCGCACCGCCCGGCGGACCGTGCGCCATCGCGGCGGCGGACGACGACGGCAGCGATGGCGGGTGCGGCGCAGGGCCGGACGCCGCGGGCCGTTCCGCCGCCGGGGCCCGTACCGGTTCGGGGCGACCGGCCCAGAAGTGCTGTACGGCGAATCCCAACGCCAGCACGACCACCAGGACCAGGGCGGCGAGCATCTTCGGGTCGGCTCCGCACCGTAACTGCACCCAGAGCGGCAGCCGTTCGCGTACGGCAAGCCACACCCGCTCCCGTCGGCGCGGCCCCGGCGGACCGTACCCAGGAGGCGGTGCATCCCCCTCGGCCACCGCAGCCCCACCCCCTCCCCCACCCGGTCCCGGCCCGGCACTCGGCCCCGCACCCGGACCCGGACCACCGAAGATCGCCGCGGCCCGGGCCCGCAGCCGCTCGCGCTCCCACTCCCGCCGCTCCGATGCACCGGACGGGGCCAAGGAGCCGGCGGCGGCGATCAGCGGAACGGAGGCAATGGACGGAGCGGAGAGACCGGAGGGAGGGGAGAGAGCGGAGGGAACGGAGGCAACCGACCCGGAGGCCAAAGCCGAAGAGGTCGACCCCGAGAACGCCGAGCCCGAGGACATCAAGCCCGAAGACCCCGAGCCCGAAGAGTTCGAAGGGCCGAAGGAGAACGCCGGAGGCGGCGGAGCCGGCACAGCCGACGAGAGCGACGGGACGGAAGCAGCTGATGAGGCCGGGGAAGCCACCCACGCAGATCGAGAGGAGTTCATACCGACCGACGCTAAGCACCTCGCGCAGATCTCGCCGAGCTGCCGCAATTCCGGTGGACGAAGCCCGAGTTGTGGACAACTCCGTCACCCACAGGAGGTCCCACCGCTCCCCCTCACCGCGACGAAACCACGACCCCCAACAGCCCCGGTCCCGTATGCGCGCCGATCACCGCGCCCACCTCGCTCACCAGGAGCTCGTTGAGTCCCGGCACCCGCTCCCGGAGCCGCTGGGCCAGAGCATCCGCGCGCTCCGCCGCGTCGAGATGGTGAACCGCGATATCGACCTGGCTCTCGCCGGCCCGCTCCGCGGCTAGCTCCTCCAGCCGTGCGATGGCCTTGGACGCCGTACGGACCTTCTCCAGCAGCTCGATCCGCCCGTCGGCCAGTTGCAGGAGCGGTTTGACGGCGAGCGCGGAGCCGAGCAGCGCCTGGGCGGCACCGATACGGCCGCCGCGGCGCAGATAGTCGAGGGTGTCGACGTAGAAGTAGGCGGAGGTGGCAGCGGCACGCTTCTCCGCGGCGGCCACCGCTTCGCCGATGTCCCCGCCCGCCTCCGCCGTCTCTGCGGCGGCGAGTGCGCAGAAGCCGAGGGCCATCGCCACCATGCCGGTGTCCACGACGTGTACGGGCACCGGCGCTTCCTTGGCCGCCAGCACCGCCGCGTCGTACGTGCCGGAGATCTCCGAGGACAGGTGGAGCGAGACGATGCCGCTCGCGCCGGCCGCCGCGACCTTGCGGTAGGTGTCCGCGAACATCGTGGGGCCGGGCCGGGAGGTCGTCACCGGCCGGCGCTTCTGGAGTGCCTGGGCGACGGATCTCGCGGAGATCTCGGTGCCCTCTTCCAAGGCCTGGTCCCCCAGGACGACGGTCAGCGGAACGGCCGTGATGCGGTGACGCTCGACAGCCGTCCGCGGCAAGTAGGCCGTGGAATCGGTGACGATCGCGACATGGCGGGACATGACTGGGAGGTTATCCGGGGATCCGGACGCCGCACAGTGCGGGCCCCTCCCCAAGATCTTCCGGTTTCCCCAAGGCTCTGCCAAGAGGGCGCCGGAGCATGCCGGTCCCCGCCCTCGGACCCGCGCGACACTGCCGACGCTCCCGGCTCTTCATCTCCGTCTCTCCCGGGCCCCCGCCCCGCCCCCACCCACCCCTCACCTCTCCGAGGTCTTACGGCACCTCTCGGAGGGCTTACGGCCTCACCTGGTCGTGCCCTCCGTCCGTGACGTCCGTGGCGTCCGTGGCGTCCGTGTCCGTGGTGCCTTCTCCCACGGGTAGGACGGCTGGGTGCGCGGGTCACGGGCGGTGATTGCCGGCGGATCCTCGGGGGCCGGCCCCGCGGAGTGGCCGCCCTCGGACACCGAAGGCTGCCGGCCGGTCCGGGCACCGGCGTCCGGAGCCCCACCGGCGGCACGCGCCCGTGACGGCTCGTCCGCAGGCGGATGTACGGGCTCCCGCAGCGGGTCCGCGGCATCCTCGACCCGGGTCCAGTGGCGCAGCGCCCCCGCCTCGACATCGATCTGGTCGCTCAGCGTCGCCAGATCGTCTTCCGCGAACTTGCGGGCGCGGTCGCGGGCGGCCCAGCGCAGCGACTCCGCGGAGTGCGTGATCCGTTCCAGGCGCTCCCTGAGCTCCGGGAGACGCGCGGCGATGGTGGCCCGGTCGGGCTCGCGTTCGAGCCGCTTGAGCTCGTCGTCAAGCTCATGGCCATGGGTGCTCAGACGCTCGAAGAGCCCGATCGCCTCGCTGAGGGAAGCATCGTCGGAGGAGCCGCCACGGAGCACCTCCTGGGTGGCGCGCATGGACGTACGCAGCGAGAGCCGTAGCTGTGCGAGCTCGCCGACCACACCGGGCTGGGCGAGCTGCCGGGCGCGGAGGCTGGTGTCCTCGACGGTTCTGCGGGCCTGGGCGACGGTGCGGTCGACGCCGCGCTTGGCCGCCGTCACGGCCTTGACCGTGACAAACACCCCTGCGAGGACGAACAGCACGAAGAGCAGCCCGACAATGGCGACAGCAGCTTCCATGGGCGCTCCCCAGACGTGTCGGCGGCGCCGGTTCCTCGCCCGCGCCCTTGTACCTCCACGGTAAACGGCTCGGGCAGGCCACGGGTTCCGAACGAACCCCCCAACCTGCCCGTAGGGGAAACCACCCATGGCGCCGGCGCGGCAGCGGCACCGCACGCGAGAGACGTCCCGGCCACCGGAGCAGCACCGCGCACGAGGCGTCCCGGCCACCGGAGCAGCACCGCGCACGAGCCACCCCGACCACCGGCCACCGGCCACCGGCCATCAGCCAGCAGCCACCAGCACCGGCCCCACCCAGCGCCCCCACCGGCCGAAGCCTCCCGGCCGGGCGCCCGGGACCGGTCCCGGGCGCCCACCGGCGACCTATGCCGGGACGATGTTCACCAGCTTCGGCGCCCGGACGATGACCTTCCGGATGCCCGCGCCGTTCAGCGCCGCGACCACGGCGGGCTCGGCCAGTGCCGTGGCCTCCAGGTCCGCGTCGGAGATCGACGGGGAGACCTCCAGTCGGGCCTTGACCTTGCCCTTGATCTGCACGACGCAGGTCACGGTCTCATCGACGACATACGCCGGGTCGGCCACCGGGAAGTCCGCGTGCACCACGGTGTCCGTGTGGCCCAGCTTGCGCCACAGCTCCTCGGCGATGTGCGGGGCCAGCGGGGCGATCAGCAGCACCAGCCGCTCCGCGACCGTGCGCGGTACCGGGCCGCCCGTCTTGGTCAGGTGGTTGTTCAGCTCGGTCACCTTGGCGATGGCGGTGTTGAAGCGCAGGTTCGCCAGGTCCTGGGTGACACCGTCGATCGCCTTGTGCAGGGCCCGCAGGGTGGCCTCGTCCGGCTCGGTGCCGACGACGGTGACCTCGCCGGTCGCCTCGTCGACGACATTGCGCCACAGGCGCTGCAGCAGGCGGTACTGGCCGACGACGGCCCGGGTGTCCCACGGCCGCGACACGTCCAGCGGTCCCATCGCCATCTCGTACAGGCGCAGGGTGTCCGCGCCGTACTCCGCGCAGATCTCGTCGGGAGTGACGGCGTTCTTCAGGGACTTGCCCATCTTGCCCAGGACGCGGCTGACCTTCTCGCCCTGGTAGTAGTAGCCGCCGTCGCGCTCCTCGACCTCGGCGGCCGGAACGGCGATGCCGCGGCTGTCCCGGTAGACGAAGGCCTGGATCATGCCCTGGTTGTACAGCTTGTGGAACGGCTCGGCGGACGAGACATGTCCCAGGTCGTGCAGCACCTTGGACCAGAAGCGGGCGTACAGCAGGTGCAGTACGGCGTGCTCCGCGCCGCCCACGTACAGGTCGACGCCGCCGGCCGGCTGCCCCTCGCGCGGGCCCATCCAGTACTGCTCGATGTCCGGGGCGACCAGTGCGTCGGCGTTGCCGGGGTCCAGGTAGCGCATCTCGTACCAGCACGAACCCGCCCAGTTGGGCATGGTGTTGGTCTCGCGGCGGTAGCGCTTGATGCCGTTGCCGTCGCCCAGGTCCAGGTCGACATGGACCCAGTCCTCGTTACGGGACAGCGGGGTCTCCGGCTGGGTGTCGGCGTCGTCCGGGTCGAAGGTGCGCGGGGAGTAGTCCTCGACCTCGGGCAGCTCCAGCGGCAGCATCGACTCGGGCAGCGCGTGTGCCACGCCGTCCTCGTCGTAGACGATCGGGAACGGCTCGCCCCAGTAGCGCTGCCGGCTGAACAGCCAGTCCCGCAGCCGGAAGTTGACGGTGCCCTCGCCGATACCTTCGGCGGCCAGCCAGTCGGTGATCTTCGCCTTGGCCGCCGTCACGCCCAGGCCGTCCAGCGAGATCGCCGCGCTGGACGAGTTGACGATCTTGGCGTCGTACGAGGCGAAGGCGTCGTCCCAGGCCGAGGGGTCGGTGCCACGGTCGTCCGACGGCTCGACCACACAGCGCATCGGCAGCTCGAAGGCGCGGGCGAAAGCGAAGTCACGGCCGTCGTGCGCGGGGACGGCCATGATCGCGCCGGTGCCGTAGCCCATCAGGACGTAGTCGGCGATGAAGACCGGGACCTGCTCGCCGCTGACCGGGTTGGTGGCGAAGGCGCCGGTGAAGACGCCGGTCTTGTCCTTGGCCTCGGCCTGCCGCTCGACGTCCGACTTGGCGGCGGCCTGCTTGCGGTACGCGGCGACGGCGCCGGCCGGAGTGGCGTGCCCGCCGGTCCACACGTCGTGGGTGCCCTCGGGCCAGACGTCCGGAACGATCGATCCGGTCCCGGTCCCGGTAGCGGTGCCGTTGTCGGAGCCGGCGACCAGCGGGTGCTCGGGCGCCAGCACCATGTACGTCGCGCCGAACAGGGTGTCCTGGCGGGTGGTGAAGACGGTGATCTTGTCGTCACCCACGGGGAAGTCGACCCGGGCGCCCTCGGAGCGGCCGATCCAGTTGCGCTGCTGCAGCTTGATGGCCTCGGGCCAGTCCAGCGCGTCCAGGTCGTTCAGCAGCCGGTCGGCGTAGGCGGTGATGCGCATGTTCCACTGGCGCAGCTTGGCCTTGAAGACCGGGTAGTTGCCGCGTTCGGAGCGGCCGTCGGCGGTGACCTCCTCGTTGGCCAGCACCGTGCCCAGGCCGGGGCACCAGTTGACCGGCGCGTCCGAGGCGTACGCCAGGCGGTACTCGCCCAGGACGTTGGCGCGCTCGATCGGGCTCAGCTCGGCCCAGGGCCGGCCGTCGGGGGTCTGCCGGGTGCCGGCCTCGAACTGGGCGACCAGGGTGGCGACCGGACGGGCCGCGTCCGCTTCCGGGTCGTACCAGGAGTTGAAGATCTGCAGGAAGATCCACTGGGTCCACTTGTAGTACGCCGGGTCGATCGTCTCGACCGAGCGGCGCTGGTCGTGGCCCAGGCCCAGGCGGCGCAGCTGGCGCCGCATGTTCACGATGTTGGCCTCGGTGGAGACCCGCGGGTGGGTGCCGGTCTGCACCGCGTACTGCTCGGCGGGCAGGCCGAAGGCGTCGAAGCCCAGGGTGTGCAGGACGTTGTGGCCCGTCATGCGCTGGTGGCGGGCGTAGACGTCGGTGGCGATGAAGCCCAGCGGGTGGCCGACGTGCAGGCCCGCACCCGACGGGTACGGGAACATGTCCATGATGAACTTCTTGGGGCGGGCCGCCAGCGCGGCATCGCCGGCCAGCCCCCCGCTGGGGTTCGGGGCCTCGTAGGTCCCGTCCGTCTCCCAGAAGTCCTGCCAGCGGGCCTCGATGTCGGCGGCCAGCGCTGCCGTATAGCGGTGCGGAGCTGCCACCTCGGCAGCAGTGGTCGTCTCGCTCATCGTCCTCAAAGCTCCATCGATCGTCTCTGCCAGCGGAAACGCGCCACAATCCCGGCACGCCGGAAACAAAAAGGCCCCTCGCACAGGAGGGGACGCCGCGCCGATTCCGACGGGATCTGTGATCCGTCGGTACTGATCAGCGCGGCCCGCTAAGCAGAAGGCGTACGGCACGCATGGCGTCAGGGTACCGCAGGGCGTACGGGGCCCGCGCTGAGGATTCCCCCGACGCGGGCCCCGCCCCCGTTACCCCTTGCTCCCGCCACCGCCCCACCGGGTCACGGACGGCGCGGGGAGGCAATGCCGCGCGCCCGTGTCAGGGGCGGTAGGAGCTCACATATCCGGCGCCCGGCGAGCCCACGCCCGTGACGTCGTCGTAGCCGACGCCCGCGTGCAGGGAGCTGTCCTTGCCCAGGCTGCGCAGCGAGGTCGTGGTGCCCTTGCTGCTGTCGACACCGTTGACGTAGTCGACGCGGACGACGGCCAGGTCACGGCCGGCGCCCAGCGGGTGGTCGGTGACGTCGTGGTACGCAGCGGTGCCGTAGCGCTGGTAGATGCCGGGGTTGGCGAAGCCGATGGCGACGCCGTGCCGGGCCTGCTGGGCGAGCGCCTGGACGCCGGCGATCACCGGCGCGGCCAGCGAGGTGCCGCCGATGCGGTACTCGTCGTAACCGAGCTTTCCGTCCGGCAGGGTCTGGGTCTGGCCGACGAGGAAGCCGGTGTTGGGGTCGGCGACCGCGGCGATGTCCGGGACGGTGCGCATCGCGCCGCCGCCGTTCGCCTTCGCGAGCCCGTCCGGCACGATGCCGCGCTGGTAGAAGGGCTGCGCCACGGTCTTGCTGGTGCCGCCGCCGGCGCCGCCGTTGAAGGCACCGGGGAATCCGGTCCAGTCGTTGCCGTCCTGGGAGAGCCCCGCCTTCAGAGTGCCCCAGCCGGTCTCCCACTGGTACGCGTCGTGCTTGCCGACGGCCAGGGAGGTGCCGCCGACCGCGGTCACCCAGGGGGAGTTCGCCGGGCTGTCGACCTGCTTGGTGCCGGTCTTGGCGACCTCGTCACCGTCGTCGCCGGAGGAGAAGTAGAAGCCGATGCCCTGGACGGCGCCCTGCTGGAAGAGCTGGTCGTAGGCGGCTGCCGCGTCCGGGGTCTCGTTCGCCTCCAGGTCGCCCCAGGAGTTGGAGACCATGTCGGCGAGGTGGCTGTCGACGACCTTGCCGAGCGAGTCGATCAGGTCGTCGTCCATGCAGGAGGCGCCGCCGACGTAGACGATGCCGGCGTCGGGGGCGACCGCGTGGACGGCCTCGACGTCGAGGGTCTCCTCGCCGTACCAGCCGGCCGCGCCGCACTCCTCGATGTGCGTGTAGTCCTTGGGCAGCACCTGGGAGAGCTGGCCGCGGCGGTAGTGGGGGTCGCCGTTACGGGCGGCGTACTTGTCCGCGTCCTGGGCGATGGTCGGCGAGGCGTAGGCGTCGGTGATCGCGACGGTGACGCCCTTGCCGGTCCACTTCTTCGCCCCGTAGGCGGCGCGCAGTTGCTTGCCGGTGTAGCCCTTGATCGCGTACGGGGCCTTGCCACCGTAGGCGGACGGCAGCTTCTTGTCCGTCGTGGAGCCGAAGTACGAGGAGAACGGACCGGAGTTGCGGAAGACGCCCTCCGGCGGCGGCAGTTCGCCGGAGTGGTGCTCGGCCATCCGCGGCGCGTTGTCCAGGCCGGTGACCGTCAGCACCGCGCCGGCCAGCGTGGCGGGCGCGGAGGCGGTGGTCGACGGGGCGTGGTAGAGGTGGCCGCTCTTGCGGTAGTTGTGCAGGTCGGTGGCGAACGCGCGCTCGGCGGCGGCCGCGTCGCCCTTGACCGTCATATACCGGTTGGTGGTGCCGGTGACCGTCAGGCCGGACTGCTTCAGCCAGTCGGTCACCTTGGCTATCTGGTCGTGCGTGGCGCCGTATCGGGCCCGCACCTGGCCGGGGCTCAGGTACTTCCCGTACGCGGCGGAGTGCGGGTCGGACACGGCCCTGGCGTGGTCGGCGAGCCCCTTGGCGTCACGGCCCGCCAGGTAGACGCGGGCGGTGACGGCCGCAGAAGCGGAGGTGTCGCCGCGGTCGGCCTGCCGGGTGGCCCACAGGGGCTTGGTGCCCTGCAGTGCGTGCCGTCCGCCGTCGTGGCCCGCGGCGTCGGCGGCGGGTGCGCCGAGCGCGAGCGCGCCGGCGACCAGCGGCAGCGTCGCTGCCCAGGCCAGACCGGCGCGGGCGCGCAGTGTTCTGGTGCGGCTTGATCTCATGTAACCCCCTGCTGTGGCGCTGCGGGGTGCCGCGCTGCGCCGGTGCGCAGGTGCGCGGCACCGCACAAGCGGTGAATGCGTGGGATGTGACGTTCACGCGATGCGCCACTCTTTCGGTGAACCGTTCATGTCAGGGGCATGCGATCACCAAGAAGAGACCAAGGAATGGCAAGGACCGGCCACGAATAGGTAGGGAGCGAACATTCAACTCGCCATAACGGACGACCCATTGACCGGATATCAGGGCAACCCAGGGTGAACTGCCGCCGGGCCGGAGGGCCAGGGCACCCGGCCCTCCGGCCCATACGACGAAGCGGGCCGTCCGCATCGGACGACCCGCTCGCTCTCTGTGGAGCTAAGGAGAATTGAACTCCTGACCTCCTGCATGCCATGCAGGCGCTCTACCAACTGAGCTATAGCCCCGTATTCTGTTTCCCGCCCGGTTCCCCGCTGCGGCATCGCCTACATTACACGGACCTCCCCGGCTTCCGCCAAATCGTTGCGCCCGGGGCCCCTCGGCGCGACGCGCGGTACTGTCGGCACGCCGTGCCCGATTCGTCCTGGGGGAGCCGTACGCCGTGACCGCGCTGGACCTCGAAGCGCCCGCCGACCCCCGCGGCGCCCGCCCCGGCCGGGGCCTCATGCGCCGGCACCCGACCCGCGCGGCGGCCCTCGCCTGCCTGGTCTCGTTCACGCTCTTCTGGATCGTGCAGCGCCTCGCCCACGTGACGATGCTCGACCTCATGGTCTACCGCGCCGAGGGTTTCACGGTCCGCAACGGCGGCCCCCTCTACGACATGGTGGCGACCTCGGCGCACCTGCCCAACACCTACCCGCCCTTCGCGGCGCTGCTGTTCACCCCGCTCACCCTCCTCGGCGTCCCCGAGATGCGCACCCTCGCCACGGCCGGCAACCTCGCGCTGCTCCTCGTCGTCGTCCACCTCTCGCTACGCCTGGCCGGCCGGCCCCGGCGCCTGCCCGGGCCGGCCGCGACGTTCGCGGTCTCGGCGCTGCTGGTGTGGTGCGAGCCGGTGTGGACGACGCTGCGCTACGGCCAGATCAACCTGCTGCTCGCCGCGCTCGTACTGGGGGACCTGACCCGCAAGGACACCCACCGGCTCGCGGGCATCGGCATCGGTCTCGCTGCCGGCCTCAAGCTCACCCCGGCGCTGTTCGCCGTATTCCTCGCCCTGGCCGGCGCCGTCCGTGCCGGTCGGCTGC
Source organism: Streptomyces sp. NPDC015125 (assembly GCF_043080045.1). NCBI lineage: Bacteria > Bacillati > Actinomycetota > Actinomycetes > Kitasatosporales > Streptomycetaceae > Streptomyces > Streptomyces sp. NPDC015125. Next base: position 499,035 of record NZ_JBIBVF010000003.1, on the reverse strand, counting down.
TCCGCTCCGGCGCGGGGGCGCGCGCCGCCTGGAACCCCTGGCTGCGGCAGGCCGCCGTCGCCACCACCACCTTCCTGGCCACCGTCCTCCTCTCCGCGCTCGCGCTGCCGCGTGACGCGCATCGCTTCTGGACCGAGATCGTCTTCGCCGCCGACCGGGTCGGTGAGGTGGAGATCACCGCGAACCAGTCGCTGCGCGGCGCCCTCGCCCGGCTGCTGCACACCCACGATCCGGGCGTCATCTGGATCGTGGTCGCCGGCCTGACCGCGGCCCTCGGTCTGGCGCTGGCGGCCGGGTCGCTGCTGCGCGGGCAGCGCGCCTGGGCGGCCGTCGCCTGCGCGGCGACCGCGCTCCTGGTCAGCCCGATCTCCTGGTCCCACCACTGGGTGTGGTGCGTACCGATGGTGATCCTGCTCGGCTCCGAGGCGCTGCACCGGACCGGCACCACCGCCCGCCGCTGGTGGGCGGCGGCCACCGCACTGGGCCTGCTGTTCTCCTCGTTCGCGCTGTGGTGGGTGCCGCACCGCTGGCACCACCACGAGGAACTGCACCAGAACGCCGCCCAGATGCTGCTCTCCGACGTCTATCCGGTCGCCGGTCTTGCGCTGCTGGCACTGACCGGGGCCCGGCTGTGGCGGCTCGGCCGACGGCCGGGGCCTGACGGCGCAGCCCACAGGGCCGGCACCGGCAGTGGTGCGTGAACCGACCGACCGCGCCGCGGAGTTGAGCAGTTGCCCTCGCCGCACGAAGGACATATGTGGGCTGCCGCCGCCGTCACCGCCGCCGGGCGGACCCCGCTCAGGCCGTCGCGAACGAGTAGAAGCGCTTCAGCGTGCAGTGCTCGTCCAGCAGGCGTCCGTAGATCGGCTCCCCCTCGAGCTCCCGGTAGGTCTCGATGGGGTCGCCCTTTATGACGAGGGCGCGGGCGCATTCCTCGCACCAGTACTGGTAGTCGGCATTGACCGGTTCCATGTCTCGGACAATCGGCGTACCGCTGCCGCACCAGTCACATTTCCTGCTGTGGGCGCCCATCCATCAGCTCCAACTGTGGCCACAGGCCGTACAAACGAAGGAAGTGCCCCCGTCGTCACCCAGCACCTGTGCCACGTGGGAGGAGCCGCAGGAGGGGCACTGCAGAGCGGAACCGTCATCGCCGCCGACTGCGGGGAGGGGGGCATCTACGGGGCAGGTGAAGCGGAGCGCATACTCCGGCAGCCAGTCATAACCCTGCGCCTCGGCCACTTCGAGCAGGTCGTTGACCTCCTCCAGGATGCTCGTGGGCATCGCGATCTCTCCTCCCCTGCCGGCGCCGTCCGATTCTGCCACGGACCACGGAGCGGGTCAGGCCCGCCTTCTCGTCATCCCCGCGAGCCCGCCCACCGCGGCCGCGCCCGCCAGAGCGAGCATGCTCCCCCAGAGTGCCCGCGACGCTGCGCCCGCTCCCGCCTCCGCCGGCCGATTGAGGAAGAGTGCCCCGAAAAGGGGAGTCCCCAGCAGCAGTCCGACCTGGTTGACGGTCACCACGAGACCGCTCGCATCCGCCACGTACTCCTTGCGTACGGTTCCCAGCGCGGCGGCAAGATTGGGGCTGTGGGCGAACCCGAGGCCCGCACCGATGCCGGCATACGCGGCAAGCAGCCAGATGCCGTCTCCGGCTCCGCCGTCCCGTCCCGCAACATCCTCTGGCAGCTGTTCACCATGCCGCCCTGCTGCTGCACGATCGTCAACCGCGACGAGGAGTTCCCCGCCCTCGTGGCGCAGTTGCGTGCGGCGTACGGCCGTCATGTGGGCGAGCCGGCATGGGAATCGCTGATCGGGCGGCTCTCACGGACCAGTGCGGATTTCGCGCGCCTGTGGGAGGCCGGGGACGTCTCGCCGCCGGGGAACCGCATGAAGGTGATCCGGCACGCCTCGGTCGGTGAGATACGGCTGGTCTCGACGTCCCTGGCGGTGGGCAGCGTCCCGGAGACCCGGATCGTGGTCTACACGCCGGCCGATGAGGAGAGCCGGGAGCTGACGGCGGTGCTGCGCAGCATCCACGACCCGTTGACCGGCTGTCCCGAGCATCTGCGGCCCGCTTCAAAGGCCCGCGCGGAGCTGGAGCAGAAGTGGGAGCTCAGCGGCAGCGCGCACACGGAGCCCTGACCGCGGGGCCCGGCCGGGCGGAGAACCCGCAGAACACAGAGATCCCGCACAACCGGAGAACCCGCAGAACGCAGAGATCCCGCCTCCGTCTGGAGGCGGGATCTTCCGGGCTGTGGAGCTAAGGAGAATTGAACTCCTGACCTCCTGCATGCCATGCAGGCGCTCTACCAACTGAGCTATAGCCCCGGGTCTTGTTCCGCTCCCCCGGGTTTCCCCCGGCGGCGCCGCGAACAAGAAGAACTTTAGCCTGCGACCTGCCCAGATGTGAAATCCGGTCGGCCGGGGGCGCCCGGCGGGCTCAGTCGTCGTCGCCGAGCACCGGCTCCGGCAGGGTGCCGGCGTTGTGCTCCATCAGGCGCCAGCCCCGCGCGCCCTCGCCCAGGACGGACCAGCAGCAGTTCGACAGACCGCCCAGGCCCTCCCAGTGGTGGGCCTCCAGGCCGAGCAGCCGCCCGATGGTGGTGCGGATCGTGCCGCCGTGGCTGACGACGACCAGGGTGCCGTCGTCGGGCAGCTTGTCGGCGTGGCCGAGCACGACGGGGGCGGCCCGGTCGGCGACCTCGGTCTCCAGTTCGCCGCCACCGCGCCGCACCGGCTCACCGCGCTTCCAGGCGGTGTACTGCTCGCGGTACTGCGCGAGGATCTCGTCATGCGTCAGCCCCTGCCAGGAGCCCGCGTAGGTCTCCCGCAAGGCCGCGTCGTGCGTGACCTCGATCCGGGTGAGCGCGGCCAGCTCGCTCGCGGTGGTCGCGGCCCGCTGCAGGTCGGAGGCGATGATGGCGTCCGGCCCGAGGGCGGCGAGCAGGCGGGCGGCGCGGCGCGCCTGGCCGAGGCCCTCCGCGGTCAGCTCGATGTCCGTCGACCCCTGGAAGCGGCGCTCCAGGTTCCAGGCCGTCTGGCCGTGGCGCCAGAGGACGATGCGGCGGCCCCGGCCGCCCTTGGTGCCGTTCAGAGCAGCTCTCCGTCCTGCTCGCCCGCCGTGGTCTCGGCGTGCTCGGCGGCCTTGCCGCGGGTGGCCTTGGCCTCCTCGGGGAGGTCGATCTCGGGGCAGTCCTTCCACAGGCGCTCAAGCGCGTAGAAGACGCGCTCCTCGCTGTGCTGGACGTGCACCACGATGTCGACGTAGTCGAGCAGGACCCAGCGGGCCTCGCGGTCGCCCTCACGGCGGACCGGCTTGGCGCCGAGGTCCTTGTTGAGCCGTTCCTCGATCTCGTCGACGATCGACTTGACCTGGCGGTCGCTGGGCGCCGAGGCCAGCAGGAAGGCGTCGGTGATCGAGAGGACGTCGCTGACGTCGTACGCGATGATGTCGTGCGCGAGCTTGTCGGCCGCGGCCTGCGCGGCGGCGTTGATGAGCTCGAGGGAACGGTCCGTGGCGGTCACAAGCGGCTTTCCGGGTCGAGGGCAGCCTCTCCGGCCGGGCAGGGGCAGCTGGCTCACTGCTGAGCCGCGGCGCGTGCCGCAGTCCCCGTGGACGACCGGATCGGCGGTCAAGTACCCCACAAGGGTCTCACGGACCACCGACACTCCCGACTGGGTTTTCCAACCAATGGGTCGGTTTCGGTGTCCGTGCTGGTCAGCACGGTGGCCGGGGCCGTCCGGTGCCCGCCGGTGGAGACCGGCGGGCACCGGGCGCGTGCCCCGTCAGCCCTTGTAGTCCTGCCCCAGCACCACCGTGATGTCGGCGTTCGAGGCGCCCTTGCCCTGCCTGACCACGCCCGCCGGCAGGCCCAGGGTCTTCGCGACCTCCGCGGCCTTGGCCTTCTGGGCGGTGTCCTCGTAGGTGACCCGGGACGTGGCGGCCGCGCCCGCGGTGCCCGCGTCGACGAAGCTGTAGCCGCCGTTGAGCAGCGCGACCTGTGCCTTGTTCGTGGCGCCCTTGGTGCCGGTGGCGTTGCGCACGGCGACCCGGGCGGTCGCGTCGGGGGCGGTCTTCTTGACCGTGCCGCCGATCACGTCCTTGACCACACCGGCCGCGGCGGCCTGGCTGAGCGTGCCGTTCGCCTGCACGGGCAGCAGCGTCGTGCGGTACGCGCCGGTCTTCGCCAGCTCCGCCCGCTGCGCCAGCGAGCTGCCCAGCTGGCCCTCGGTGAGCGGCGGGTCGAGCACCTGCAACAGCGACTTCACGGTGGCCGTGGCGCCGTCGGCGTCGCTGGAGACCTTCTTCAAGGTCGCCTGCATGACCTGGCCGAACCGCTGCAGCTGCCGGGTCTGGGGCTCGCCCGGCGCCTGGTAGGTGGCGTAGGCGACGGCGGCCTGGCCGTTGAGGTCCTGGGCGCTGCCCTGCTTGACGACCGGGGCGGCGCCCTTCTTGGCGCCGGGCACGGTGGCGTCGGTGTCCAGCGTGATCCCGCCGACCGTCTCGACGAGGTTCTCCAGATACGGGGTGTCCAGCCGCCAGCTGGCCTTGAGGTCGGCGCCCAGGAGGCCGTTGAGGGAGTCCCGGGTCGGCTCGGTGCCGTCGTCCTTGACGGACTCGCCGAGCGTCGTGGCGCTGCCGTCGTCCTTCGGGACCACGAGGCTGTTGGGCAGGAGGACGGTGGTGCCCTTGTGGGTGGTCGTGTTGTCCACCATCAGCGCCGTCGAGCTGTTCCCGGACGTGGTGTCCCGCAGGTGGACGACGAGGACGTCGCGCTTCTGGCCGCCGGCCGCGGCCGCCTGGCCGGTGCCGGGACCGGCCAGGCCGGGCAGCTTGCCCGCCCACCACAGGTAGCCGACGCCACCGGCGACCAGCAGGGCCAGCACGACGGACAGCGCGACGATGCGGCTGCGGCCGCGCCGTTTGGCTTCCTCGCGCCGCTCGGTGCGGCTCTCGGTGAACTTCAGCCAGTCGATGACGTCTTCGGAGTCCTCGTCCGGCTCCTCGATGAAGGAGAACTGCTCGGTGCGGTACTCCGGATCCTCGCCCAAGGAGCCGGGCGCGCCGCCGGCGGCACCCGGCTCCGCGCCGTCGGCCGCCGGGGCCCGGCGCCGCTCCGGCGGCCGGGGCGGCTGGTCCTGGTCCTGGTGCTGTGGAGCGGGCTCGTCGTAGCGGGGCGGGTCCGCGTAGGAGACCTGCTCGTACGGGGGCTGCTGGGCCTGCTGGGGGATCCACTCCTGCTGGTGCGGCTGTTGCTGAGGAGGCTGTTGCTGAGGAGGCTGCTGGGGCTGGGCGTACGGGTCGTACTGCTGCGGATAGCCGGGCCGGTCCTGCACCTGCGGGCGGCCGTACGCGTCGTAGCCGTACTCCGCCTGCCCCTGGTGCCCCTGGTGCCCCTGGTGCCCCTGGTATCCCTGGTGGTCCTGCTGCCCCTGGCCGCCGCCCTGGTGGCCGCCGTAGGGGTCATAGGCCTCGTAGGCGGAGGGGGCGGTCTGCTGCCCGTAGGGGTCGTAGTGCTGCTCGTACGACGGCTGAGCGGCGTCGCGGTACACCGGCTGCCCGTAGGCGTCGTAGGTGTAGCTCGTATGCCCCTGCTGCTCCTGGGCATAGGGGTCGTGGGCATACGGGTCCTGCGGCCCGTACGGATCCTGTCGGTCGCTCACCGGTGCCCCTTTCCGTCAGCCCCGTCAGCGGTCGTTGCGGTACAGCTGTTTTTTGTCGATGTAGCGCACCACACCGTCCGGCACCAGGTACCAGACCGGATCCCCCTGGGCGACGCGCTCCCGGCAGTCGGTCGAGGAGATGGACAGCGCCGGCACCTCGACCAGGGACACCGCCCCCGCGGGCAGCCCGGGGTCCGCGAGGACATGGCCGGGCCTGGTCACCCCGATGAAGTGGGCGAGCGAGACCAGCTCCGCGGCATCGTGCCAGGTCAGGATCTGGCTGAGCGCATCGGCGCCGGTGATGAAGAACAGATCCGCGTCACGGTGCTCCGTACGCAGGTCACGCAGCGTGTCTATGGTGTACGTCTTGCCGCCGCGGTCGATGTCGATGCGGCTGACGGAGAACTGCGGATTCGACGCGGTCGCGATGACCGTCATCAGATACCGGTCCTCGGCCGGGGACACCTTCTTGTGGCTCTTCTGCCACGGCTGTCCCGTCGGCACGAAGACGACCTCGTCGAGGTGGAACTGGCTGGCCACCTCGCTGGCGGCGACCAGGTGGCCGTGATGGATCGGGTCGAACGTGCCGCCCATCACTCCGAGTCGCCGCTTCACGGGCCCTGTGTGCTCTCCCATGCGTGCAGACCCTACTGGGCTGTGCGCGATGCCGCGGGCCGGGTGCCGGGCTCAGCGGTCCCGGTTGAAGCGGGTGGTGATCCAGAGCAGGAGGAGCAGGACAAACAGGGCGCCGCCGCCGGTCACGAAGGGGCTGAGGCTGGCGTGACCGCCCTCGTGTCCGGGATCGGCGGCGAGGGAAACCAGGGACTGTGCGGTGGTGTGCAGGCTCATCGTCAGCAGGACCAATCCGGGCTGGGGTCGGGCAGAGACTTCCACCACATCGTAAGCGCCACCTCACCGCGGGCTCACGGCGACTCCGCCCGGATGCGTCCGGGCCGTCCGCGGAGGTCAGTCCTGGCCGTAGCCGCGCAGCAGGAACCAGGCGAGCAGGCCGGCGCCCACGAAGCCGACGACGATCACGGTGCGCAGGATCCATCCGGGTCCGCCGTCCCTGGCGGTCTCCTGGGCTGCGGCGAGCAGCACGCTCGGATACGGCATGACGGTGCGCTCCCTCGGGTGCGGCCCGTGCGGTCATGTGTACGGGCCTGTGCGGTCATTGGTGCGATCGCCAGCGTACGCCCGAGCATCCATTCTCCTGTCGGTGGCGTCCTCTAGTCTGAGACACACGCAGTCGAACAGGGGGAGGCCCCAATGACGGAGAGCCCAGGCGGCAGCGCAAACGTTCCGAGCCGGGACCGACGGCGATTCCCCGGAATCTCATCGCGGTCCTACGAGCACCCGGCGGACCGCTCGGCGTTGGTGGCGCTGCGCAAGCTGAGCGGGTTCGACACCGTCTTCAAGACGCTCAGTGGCCTGTTGCCGGAGCGCAGCCTGCGGCTGCTGTTCCTGTCGGACTCGGTGCGGGTGGGCGAGCAGCAGTTCGCACACCTCAACGACATGCTGCGCGACGCCTGCTACATCCTGGACCTGGAGAAGGTCCCGCCGATGTACGTCAATCAGGACCCGCAGCCCAACGCCATGTGCATCGGTCTGGACGAGCCGATCATCGTGGTGACAACCGGTCTGGTCGAGCTGCTGGACGAGGAGGAGATGCGGGCGGTCATCGGCCACGAGGTCGGGCACGCCCTGTCCGGGCACGCCGTCTACCGCACGATTCTGCTGTTCCTGACGAATCTGGCCACGAAGGTCGCCTGGATCCCGCTGGGCAATGTCGCGATCATGGCGATCGTGACGGCACTGCGCGAGTGGTTCCGCAAGTCGGAACTGTCCGCCGACCGCGCCGGGCTGCTGGTCGGCCAGGATCTGCAGGCCTCGATGCGCGGACTGATGAAGCTGGCCGGCGGCAATCATCTGCACGAGATGAACGTCGATGCCTTCCTGAAGCAGGCGGAGGAGTACGAGGCGGGCGGCGATCTGCGCGACTCCGTGCTGAAGATCCTCAACCTGCTGCCGCGCAGCCACCCGTTCACGACCGTACGGGCGGCCGAGCTGAAGAAGTGGGCGGCCAGCCGCGACTACCAGCGGATCATGGACGGCCACTACCCGCGCCGGGACGAGGACAAGGACACCTCGGTCTCCGACTCGTTCCGGGACTCCGCGGCGCACTACGCCGACTCGGTGCGCAACAGCAAGGACCCGCTGATGGGCCTGGTGCGCGATATCGCCGGCGGTGCGGGCGATCTGGGTGGCAAGCTGCGCGACACGGTCTTCCGTGGCGGCGCGCGCCCCGACGGCTCGGGCGGCGGCAAGGGCAGCAACGGCTCGGGGGGAGCCGACGGCCCGGAGGCCTCCTAACGCAGCGGATGGCTCGGCTTCGGCTGGGCGGAGGGCGCCAGCTCACCACAGAGCGAGGGGTTGGCCCGGTCCCTGGCGTAGGGGTCGGTGCCCCTGGGCCGGTCCTTGCCGGCGTGCTGTCCCGCGAACAGCGGGCGCAGCGCGTCGGCAGGCCGCGAGGAGCAGGCCAGCGGCCCGGCCTGCAGGCTGCTCTGCACGACCTCCAGGCGGTGGTCGTTGAGGTTCTCCCGGCTCAACCGGAAGTGCACCTCACGCCGGACGGTGACCAGCGAGGCGGCGCCCGGGGTGGGCTTGCCGACGCCCTGGCCCGGGGCGTCGTCCGGGGCGGCGGGGGCGGGCCGGACGGCGTAGACGAAGGTGTAGTCGGCGCTGACATCGAGCGCGTCCGGGCTCAACTCCGACGCGGAGAGCGTGCCGTTGACCCGGACGTTCCGGTCGGCGAGCCGGGTCTGCCTCGGGTCGAAGCGGATCAGCCACCCGGTCGCCGCATCGTGGCCGTTGTCGTCGGGGCGGGCCAGGCTGCGGTCGAACTGGTCGAGTTGGCCGGTGTCGAGCAGCAGCCGTACCGGCCGCACGGACCCGCCGGTGAGGGTGGCCGGGTCCAGCGAGGACCGGACGAGGTAGTCCTTCGCGACGGTCAGGGCGGCGACGATCTGGCCGTCGGAGAAGTGCTCGGTACGGGTGACGGCGGGCAGATTGACGCCCGCGGCACCGATCCGGTAATCGGCCGCGGGGCTGTGGGCGAAGAGGTCCCCCGGCTTGGCTCCGGGTACCTCCCCGGCCGGCGCGAGCGGCACCACCGCGGAGCGCAGCGGCTGCGCCCGGACCGTCTCCGGGGTTTTGTACGGATGGCGTACGCCCATGTAGACGGCGGTGCCGAAGGCGAGGACGATCAGCAGCACCAGCAGGACGGCCTGCCGCGAGCCGCCCAGCCGCATCCAGGCGTGCCGGGTTTTGACGGCCGGCGAATGGTGCTCGCCCAGCCGCTCGTCCGCGGAGAATTCCTGCAGCCGCGCAGCCCGAACAAACGATTCGTCGAAGACGACGGATCGGTATTCGTCCTCACCGCCTCCCGGGGCGCCGTTGGGCGTCCCTTCCGGAGGGTCCCCAGGCCCGGTCATACAACAAGAGTAGGTCTGCCGGGGCGAAGGTAAACGCCGGGGCGACGGGCAACTTCGTAGGAGGATTCCGTTTCGAAAACCCGTTTTGCGGGCACGGCGCCACGGTGTCAGTGCGGCCTGGGCACCGCCGGGAACGACGGGCGCAGGGATCCGGCCGACGGCAGGCCGGGGCGCGCCGTGCGGACGCTGTCCACGACACCCGTGGCGGGCGCGTCCACCCCGCTGGACGTGGGCGCGGGTGCCGGGTGCTGGGTCCGTCCCGAGGAACCGCGGTAGACGGCGCTGAAAGCCAGCGCGACCAGCCCGATGCCCATCACCACGGCCAGCACCCAGGCGACCGGCCGGTGCCAGCGGGTACTGCTGCGGTACGGGCGCAGCGCACCGCCATAGGGGCCGTACGGGCCGTAGGGCGGGTAGTCGCCCCACTCACCGTCGTCCTCGTACTCGGCGTAGTCGGTGTACCCGTCGTAGTCGTCACTCCCCCGGACGCGGCGGTGGCTGCGCAGGCCGGTCTCGTCCGGGTCGTCGCCCTCGGAACCGAAGCCGGGGCCGGAGCGGGCCGCCTCGGCCTCGGCGCGTGCCTCGGCGGCGGCCAGCATCCGCTCGACCGCCGAGGGTTCATGAATCTGCGCGGACCGGACGAATTCCTCGTCGAAGACCACGGAGGCGAATTCTTCGTCCGCTTTTCCGTGGCTCCCGTGGTGGTGCTCGTCGGGCTCTTCACCGTCCGGGAACGGCTTGCCCCCCACGTCGTCCGGCACCCGTCCAGGTTAGCCCCGGGCCGTCATTTTGGGCAGAGAGAACGGGGAATCCGGGGGACGTTCAGCGGGTGTGGCCGTCTCCCGTGAGGATGTACTTGGTGGAGGTCAGCTCGGGCAGTCCCATCGGGCCGCGGGCGTGCAGCTTCTGCGTCGAGATGCCGATCTCCGCGCCGAAGCCGAACTGGCCGCCGTCGGTGAAACGCGTCGAGGCGTTGACCGCGACGGTGGTGGAATCCACCACCTGGGTGAAGCGCCGGGCGGCGGCCTGTGACGTGGTGACGATCGCCTCGGTGTGGCCGGAGGTCCAGCGCCGGATGTGCGCCACCGCGGCGTCCAGGTCGGGCACCACGGCGGCCGCGATGTCGTAGGAGAGGTACTCCGTCGCCCAGTCCTCGTCGGTGGCGGGGGCGACCAGCCCGGGGCCGGCCTGCTGCCAGGCGGCGTCGCCGTGCACGATCACCCCGGCCTGGGTCAGCGCCTCCAGGGCGCGCGGCAGGAACTTCTCGGCGATCCCGGCGTGCACCAGCACCGTCTCGGCGGCGTTGCAGACGCTGGGCCGCTGGGCCTTGGAATTGACCAGGATGTCGAGGGCCATGTCGAGGTCGGCGGCCTCGTCGACGTAGACGTGGCAGTTGCCGGTGCCGGTCTCGATCACCGGGACCGTGGACTCCTCCACGACCGTACGGATCAGGGACGCGCCGCCGCGCGGGATCAGCACATCGACCAGGCCGCGGGCGCGCATCAGCTCCTTCACCGAGTCACGGCTCTCGCCGGGCACCAGCTGCACCGCGTCGGCGGGCAGCCCGGCGCTCCGGACGGCGTCCCGCAGCACGTCCACCAGGGCGCTGTTGGAGGCGTACGCGGAGGACGAGCCGCGCAGCAGCACGGCGTTGCCGGACTTCAGGCACAGGGCCGCGGCGTCCACCGTCACATTGGGCCGGGCCTCGTAGATGATGCCGATCACCCCGAGCGGGACCCGGACCTGCCGCAGGTCGAGGCCGTTGGGCAGGGTCGAGCCGCGCACCACCTCGCCCACCGGGTCGGGCAGCGCCACGACCTGGCGGACGTCCGCGGCGATGGCCGCGATCCGCTCGGGGGTGAGGGTGAGCCGGTCCACGACCGACTCGGCGGTGCCGGCCGCCCGCGCCTTGGCGATGTCCTCGGCGTTGGCCGCGACGATCGCGTCGGCCCGCTCCACCAGGGCGTCGGCGATGGCGAGCAGCGCTGCGTCACGGGCCGTACGCGGCTGCGGTGCCAGGACGGCGGCGGCCTCCCGCGCGCGGCGGGCGGTCTCGAGGACGGGCGAGGAGTGGGATGCGCTGCTGGTCATGGCCGCAGCCTAACCGGGCGGCTCGCCGCGGCCACGCCGTATCTCACAGCGCGGGACGCGGACGACCGCGGATCAGAAGGGATGGACGCCGACCGGTGAGGCCGGGGGCGGACCGTAACCCTCCGCTACGCGCTGATGGTAGGTCTCGCGGTCGATGACCTCCAGACCGACGATCTCCCACGGCGGCAGCTTGGCCGTCGAGCGGTGCTCGCCCCACAGCCGTAGCGCGACCGCCGCGGCGTCGTGCAGGTCCCGCGCCTCCTCCCAGTAGCGGATCTCGGCGTGGTCATTGGCGTAGCGGCTGGTCAGCAGGAAGGGATGGTCGTGGGCGAGCTGTTCCAGGGCCCGCCGGACCTCCTTCAGCGGGGCCTCGGCGCCCGAGACGCTGAGAGTGATGTGCCACAGCCGGGACGTCTCGCGCTGCCCGCCGTCCGGTCCTCGCTGTGCCGCCCCGTCCCGCTGTGCACCCCGCTCGTCCGGCCGGCCGGTGTCCCCGCCGGTTCCGACGCTGGTCAGCGTGCGCTCCGCCGTCCCTCGGGGCAGCGCCCCTGAGCGCCCTCGTCTCACCGGCGGCCTCCTGTGATGCGAATCGCTCCGCCCTCGGGGGATGCGGAGCCTCCTACGTCGGCGGGTGCGCTCGCGCGCTGCGGGCGCCGCTCCCCCACGGCGTCCCCGCAACAAAGTTGACCAGCCCGCGGCCCGTCGCGGGGGCGTTTTCACCAAGGTCTCCACGGAAAGGCCGGTCTCCGCACCGCGTGGTGGGAGGGGTTCACGGAGCGTGACGACCGTCGGCCGGAGGGCGGCTTCAGGGGTGCAGCAGCACCAGATCGTCGCGGTGCACGACCTCCCGCTCGTAGGCGGGGCCCAGCTCGCGGGCGAGATCGCGGGTCGAACGACCCATCAATCGGGGGATTTCCCGGGCATCGAAATTGACGAGTCCCCGGGCGACGGCGCGGCCCCCGGCGTCCCGCAGCTCGACCGGGTCACCGGCGGAGAACTCACCGTCCACGGAGGCGATACCGGCCGGCAGCAGCGAGGAGCGCCGTTCGACGACGGCCCGTACGGCGCCGTCGTCCAGGACGAGGGCGCCGCGCGGCGTGGAGGCGTGCGCGAGCCACAGCAGCCGGTCGGCGGAGCGGCGGCCGGTGCGCAGGAAGTGGGTGCCGGTCGCGCCGCCGGCCAGTGCGTCCGCGGCGTGCACGGCGGAGGTCAGGACGACCGGGATGCCCGCCGCGGCCGCGATCCGGGCCGCCTCGACCTTGGTGACCATGCCGCCGGTGCCGACACCGGCCTTGCCCGCGCTGCCGATGGAGACGCCCTCCAGGTCCGCGGGGCCGCCGACCTCCGCTATCCGGGAGGTACCGGGGGCGGACGGATCACCGTCGTAGAGGCCGTCCACGTCCGAGAGCAGGATCAGCAGATCGGCGCGGACGAGATGGGCGACCAGGGCCGCCAGCCGGTCGTTGTCGCCGAACCGGATCTCGTCGGTGGCGACGGTGTCGTTCTCGTTGACGATCGGTACGGTGCCCATGGCCAGCAGTTGGTCGAGGGTCCGGTAGGCGTTGCGGTAGTGGGCCCGGCGGCTGGTGTCGTCGGAGGTCAGCAGGACCTGGCCGACCCGGCGGCCGTAGCGGGCGAAGGACGCGGTGTAGCGGGCGACCAGCAGGCCCTGGCCGACGCTGGCCGCGGCCTGCTGCCGGGCCAGGTCACGGGGCCGCCGGTCCAGCCCCAGGGGCGCCAGCCCGGCCGCGATGGCTCCGGAGGAGACCAGCACGATCTCCTTGTCCTGGTGCTTGGCCAGCACGTCCACCAGCGCGTCCACGCGGTCCGCGTCCAGTCCCCCGGCGGCCGTGGTCAGCGAGGACGAGCCGACCTTCACCACGATCCGGCGAGCGTCCTTCACGTCCTGCCTTGCGCCTGCCACCTGCATACCCCTGTGCTCGCCGATCCCGCCGCCGTACGGGGGATTACTGCCCGACCCGCACCACGGCCCTACGGGCGCAATCTACGGCAGAGCGGACCCCGGGCGCTTCGTGATATTGCCTGGCGGACGCCCTGCGGGAGGGGAGCGGCCGGACCCGGCGCCCGGCACAGGGCGCAGAATAGGGGCCGAAATGCCGGGCCTTGCTTCCGTGCCTTTCCCCGCCCGCGCGGGTTTTCCTTAAGAGGGAAGCCGAGGCCAAGAGGTTGCGTTCGATTGGTCCGCTTTCGCGGTGATGAGAGCCACAGCAGATTGTCACCAAGGCCAACAAGGTCATACGGTCGGGTGTCCATCGGTCCCGTTTCGCCGCTCCGGCGGCGTCGCAGCGCGGGACCCGGCCGCCCCCCTCGGCCTCCCCTTTGACCTTTCGTGCTGCCAGGAGCCCTCCCCCGTGCCTTCCGCCGGAATCGCCCCCCGCCGAGCCGTCCAGCTCGCGGCACTCTTCGCGATGATGGTCGCGTTCACCGCCCAGTTGGTCGGTGCGCTGCTGCCCGTCATCCCGCTGTTCATCGCCGCATCCGTGGTCAACCTGGGTCTCGACCTGGTCCTCCAGCACAAGCAGCCCGGCCTGCTCGCGGTGCTCGGCCGGATCCGGTTCGATGTCACGGTGCGCCAGTTGCTGCGCGACATGCTGATACTGGTCGGCCTGCTGCACATCGACGGCATCAACCCGCTCGAGGAGCAGGCGCCGCTCACCATCACCCTGCTCCTCTTCTACGGCACCCACTTCGTGTGCCAGGCGGTCGCGGTGCTGGTCCGCAGGACCCGCAGCCTGCCGTTCGTGACCCGCAACATCGATGCGAGCGCGCTGCGGCTGTCCGACGCCCCGCCGCGCATCCTCTCCCGCCAGACGGGCCGGCGGCTGCTGCGCTTCTCCGTGCCCACCACGGTCGGCATGATGCTCACCTCGATCACCACGGACGCGTACTGGGGCGGCATCGGCCTGACCGTCTCCCTGACGCTGTCCGCCGGCGGCACCCTCTACCTGGGCACCTGGCTGCTGCCCAAGAAGCGGGTGGCCGGCGAGAAGCAGGCCCTGGCGTGGCTGGACGACTGGCTGGCCGAGTACCGGCCGACGGTCGGCATGTACTTCTCCGGCGGTTCCTCCTCCGCCTACCAGGCCAACATGTGGCTGAGCACCCTGGCCGCCCTGGACGGCAACCCGATCATCGTGCTCCGCGAGCGCTTCATGGTGCAGAAGATCGAGGCCACGGACGTGCCGATCGTCTGCATCCCCAAGGTCGCCAACCTGATGCGTCTGGAGCACTCCACGCTCAAGGTCCTGCTGCACCCGGCGAACTCCGGCAAGACCTCGCAGATCCTGCGCATCCCCTCCATCAAGCACGCCTTCACCAACCACGGCGAGAGCGACAAGCTGTCCTCCTGCAACCCGTACGCCAAGGCGTACGACGAGGTATGGGTGGCGGGCCCGGCGGCCCGTGACCGCTACCAGCTCGCCGACATCGGCGTCGAGGACAAGGACGTCATCGAGGTCGGCCGCCCCCAGCTGGCCCCGATCCAGCCGATCCAGCGGCAGGACAGTGCCCCGGCCGGCCGGATGACGACCGTGCTGTACGCCCCGACCTGGGAGGGCTGGGACGGCAACCCGGGCAACACCTCGGTGATCCTGGCGGGCGAGAACATCGTCCGCGAGCTGCTCGCCGACGAGAACGTGCAGCTGCTGTACAAGCCGCACCCGATGACCGGTTCCGTGGACCCGCGCGCGGGCGCCGCCAACAACCGCATCCAGGCGATGATCACCGAGGCGAACACCCGGCGCAGCGGGGAGCGGCCCGGCCCGGAGGCCGCCGCCGAGCTGGCCCGCCGCACCGGCGAGCTCAATGCGCTGACCACTTCCGCGTTCCGCAAGAGCGCGGACGAGCTGGAGCGGATGGGGCTGCAGGGCACCCCCGAGGAGGGCCGCGCCGCCGCCGTCGAAGCGGCCGTCACCGCCTGGGAGGCGGCGTACTGGAACTCCTTCCCCCGGTGGGAGCACCGCATCATCACCACCGCCCGCCCCGGCATCTTCAGCTGCTTCAACCAGGCCGATGTGCTGATCAGCGATGTCTCCAGCGTGGTCTCCGACTACCTGAGCAGCGAGAAGCCGTACGCGGTCGCCAACACCTCGGGGATGAGCGAGGACGACTTCCGGGCGAACTTCCCGACGGTGCGGGCCGCGACGATCCTCACTCCCGACGCGCACGAGGTGGCCGGTCTCCTCGACGCGGTCCGCAACCCGGAGCACGACACCCTGGCCGCGGAGCGGGCCGAGCTCAAGGAGCATCTGCTGGGCCCGTCGGACCCGCCGTCGTCGGTCCGCTTCAACCAGGCCGCACTGGACCTGGCCACGAAGGCCGACGAGCGGCGCATCCGGATGGAGAACCGGCTGTCCGGTATCCCCGGCCAGCGCTCGCAGGAGGACGTGGACGCCTCCGAGACGGCCGGACACGAGGCCAGCGGCGCCTCGGACACCACTGCCGCCGTCTAGGCCGCAGCGGGCCGCTCACGGCTTCGGCCGCGACGCCGGCGCAACGGGGAAGGCCCCCGGGAGGAGAACTCCCGGGGGCCTTCCCCGTTGCCGTGGTTGCCGTGGTTGCCGTGGTTAGAAGGGCTTGAAGCCCTCGTACTCCTGGTCGGCCTCGTCCCGTGCCACGTCCCGGTCCCTGCGGCGCTGCGCAGCCGGCCGGGGCGCCTCCATACGGTGGTCCTCGCCACGCCGTCCCAGCATCTCCGCACCGGCCGCCATCATCGGCTCCCAGTCGAAGACGACCGCGTTGTCCTCGGGGCCGATGGCAATGCCGTCGCCCGCGTGCGCGCCCGCCTTGCGCAGGGCGTCCTCGACACCGAGACGGTTGAGGCGGTCGGCGAGGTAGCCGACGGCCTCGTCGTTGTTGAAGTCGGTCTGGCGGACCCAGCGCTCGGGCTTCTCACCGCGCACGCGGAAGAAGTTCTCGCCCTCTTCGGTGACCGTGAAGCCGGCGTCGTCCACGGCCTGGGGCCGGATGACGATACGGGTGGCTTCCTGGACGGGCTTGGCGGCGCGGGCCTTGGAGACGACGTCGGCGAGCGCGAACGACAGTTCCTTCAGGCCCATGTGGGCGACCGCGGAGACCTCGAACACGCGGTAGCCGCGCTCTTCGAGGTCGGGGCGGATGATGTCGGCGAGGTCCTTGCCGTCGGGGACGTCGATCTTGTTGAGGACGACCATCCGGGGCCGGTTGTCCAGGCCACCGTACTGCTTGAGCTCCTCCTCGATGATGTCGAGGTCGGAGACCGGGTCGCGGTCGGCCTCCAGGGTCGCGGTGTCGAGGACGTGGACGAGCACCTCGCAGCGCTCGACATGCCGCAGGAACTCCAGGCCCAGGCCCTTGCCCTGGCTCGCGCCGGGGATCAGGCCCGGGACGTCCGCGATCGTGTAGACGGTCGAACCGGCCGTCACCACACCGAGGTTGGGCACCAGGGTGGTGAAGGGGTAGTCGGCGATCTTGGGCTTGGCCGCGGAGAGCACCGAGATCAGCGAGGACTTGCCGGCGCTCGGGTAGCCGACCAGCGCGACGTCCGCGACGGTCTTGAGTTCCAGCACGATGTCGCGGGCCTCACCGGGCTCGCCGAGCAGCGCGAAACCGGGGGCCTTGCGCCGGGCGGAAGCCAGCGCGGCGTTGCCGAGGCCGCCGCGGCCGCCCTGGCCGGCGACGAAGGTGGTGCCCTGGCCGACGAGGTCGGCGAGCACATTGCCCGCGCGGTCCAGGATGACGGTGCCGTCGGGGACCGGCAGGACCAGGTCCTGGCCGTTCTTGCCGGAGCGGTTGTCGCCCGCGCCCGGCTGGCCGTTGGTGGCCTTGCGGTGCGGGTGGTGGTGGTATTCGAGAAGGGTGGTGACGTCCTGGTCGACGACCAGGGTCACGTCGCCGCCACGGCCGCCGTTGCCGCCGTCCGGGCCGCCCAGCGGCTTGAACTTCTCCCGCATCACGGAGGCCACGCCGTGGCCTCCGTTACCCGCGGCGACGTGCAGCTCGACGCGGTCCACGAAGGTGGTCATGGTGGGGGTGCCTCCAGATAACTACGGGTATGTCGCTCTACTGCGCGCACGTCTCTGCCCTGCGCACATGTCTCTGTACTAACACGCAAGGGCGGACCGGCCTTCCCGCTCTCGCGGGAAAAGGCGGTCCGCCCCTGAGTGATGCTGATGCTGAGCTATCGCTCGGTCAGGCCGGAATTACTCGGCGACCGGAACGATGTTCACGACCTTGCGGCCACGGTGGGTGCCGAACTGCACCGCACCGGACGCCAGGGCGAACAGGGTGTCGTCGCCGCCGCGGCCGACGCCCGTGCCCGGGTGGAAGTGGGTGCCACGCTGGCGGACCAGAATCTCACCGGCGAGGACGGCCTGACCGCCGAAGCGCTTCACGCCGAGCCGCTGAGCATTGGAATCGCGACCGTTCCGAGTGGACGATGCGCCCTTCTTATGTGCCATGTCTCCTCAGTCCCTTACTTCGCCGGAGCGTCGATGCCGGTGATCTTCAGCGCCGTGTGGAGCTGGCGGTGGCCGATCCGCTTCTTGTAACCGGTCTTGTTCTTGTACTTCTGGATCCGGATCTTGTCGCCCTTGTGATGGTCGACGACCTCGCCCTGGACCTTCACGCCGGCCAGGACCCACGGGTCACTGGTGACCGCGTCGCCGTCGACAACCAGCAGCGTCGAGAGCTCGACGGTGTCGCCGACCTTGCTGGTGGAAATGCGGTCAACCTCGATGACGTCGCCAACAGCAACCTTCTGCTGGCGTCCGCCGGTGCGCACGATCGCGTACACGCGGAACTCTCTTTCGCTGGGAACGGATCCTCTGATGCCAGCCGCTCACACGGGCTCGGGATGGGGCCCGTGGAATCCGAGTGGACGAGCGGCCTCCCTCGGCGGACCGAGAGGTGTTTGCTCAGGGGTTCGGTGTCACAGACACCGACGGTCAAGATTACGGGGCCTTGACCAGGGGGTCAAACCGGCCCCGGACCGCTGACGGCCCGGGGCACGGCTGGTGCTGCCGAGCGGCTTACGCCACGCCCTCCGCCTGCGCCTCCGAGGGCTGCTCGGCGGCAGCGGTCTTCTTGGCCGCCGCCTTCTTGGTCGTGGCCTTCTTCGTGGTGGTCTTCTTCGCCGTGGCCTTCTTGGTGGTGGTGGTGGTGGTGGTCTTCTTCGCCGCCGTCTTCTTGGCCGTGGTCTTCTTCGCCGCGGTCTTCTTGGCGGTGGCCTTCTTGGCCGCCGTCTTCTTCGCGGTCTTCTTGGCCGCGGGCTCCGCCTCCACCCCGGCGCCCTCGGCGGGCTCCGTGGCCTCGGCCGGCTCCGGCTCGGTGACCGGCTCGGCCGACGGCGCCGACTCGGCGGGCACCACGATCGCGGCGGCCTCCTCGGCGGCCTTGGGGGCACCCGCCGGAGCGGTCACCTTACGGGTCGCCCGACGGCGCGGACGGGCCGGTGCGGGCTCCGCGGCCGGCGCCTCGGCGACCGGCTCCGGGGCCTTCTCCGGCTCGGCTGCGGGCGCCTGCTCGGCCGGCACCACGATCGCGGCGGCCGACTCGGCGGCCTTGGGAGCGCCCGCCGGAGCGGACGCCTTCCGGCTCGCCCGGCGGCGGCCACGGCTGCGTCCGGCGGCCGCCTCGGCCTCGGCCGGGCTGCCGAACCATTCGTCGGCCCCCTCCACCGCGGGCTGCAGCTCGGCCTCCGTCACGGCGGCGGGCTCCAGCTCCGGCGCGCCGCCCTCCGGGGCCGGCTCGGCGGCCTCGGCCTCGTGGACGTGCGGCTCGGGCTGGGCGCCCTTGCCCTTCTTCTTGCGCTTGCCACCGCCGCCGGCCACCGCCGGCTGGTCCATGTGGACGATGACGCCACGGCCGTTGCAGTGCACACACGACTCGGAGAAGGACTCCAGCAGGCCCTGACCGACCCGCTTACGGGTCATCTGGACCAGGCCTAGCGAAGTGACCTCGGCGACCTGGTGCTTGGTGCGGTCCCGGCCCAGGCACTCCAGCATCCGCCGCAGCACCAGATCCCGGTTGGACTCCAGCACCATGTCGATGAAGTCGATGACGACGATGCCGCCGAGGTCGCGCAGCCGCAGCTGGCGCACGATCTCCTCGGCCGCCTCCAGGTTGTTCCTGGTGACCGTCTCCTCGAGATTGCCGCCCTGACCGGTGAACTTCCCGGTGTTGACGTCGATCACGATCATCGCTTCGGTCTTGTCGATCACCAGCGAACCACCGCTGGGCAGCCAGACCTTGCGGTCCAGCGCCTTCATCAGCTGCTCGTCGATGCGGTACGTCGCAAAGACATCGACGTCCGAAGTCCACTTCTGCAGCCGGTCGGTGAGGTCCGGGGCGACGTGCGCGACATAGCCGTGGATGGTCTCCCACGCCTCGTCACCGCTGACGATGACCTTGGAGAAGTCCTCGTTGAAGATGTCGCGGACCACCCGGACGGTCATGTCCGGCTCGCCGTAGAGGAGCGACGGGGAGCTGGTGGAAGCGGCCTTCGCCTTCTTCTGGATCTCTTCCCACTGCGCCTGCAGCCGCTGGACGTCGCGCGCCAGCTCGTCCTCGCTCGCCCCCTCGGCGGCGGTGCGCACGATGACGCCCGCGTCCTCGGGGACGATCTTCTTGAGGATCTGCTTCAGCCGCGCCCGCTCGGTGTCGGGGAGCTTACGGCTGATACCGGTCATCGAGCCCTCGGGCACATAGACCAGGTAGCGGCCGGGGAGCGAGACCTGGCTGGTGAGCCGGGCGCCCTTGTGGCCGATCGGGTCCTTGGTGACCTGCACCAGCACGGACTGGCCGGACTTCAGCGCGGTCTCGATGCGGCGCGGGCCGTTGGACATGCCGAGCGCCTCGAAGTTGACCTCACCGGCGTAGAGCACGGCGTTGCGGCCCTTGCCGATGTCGACGAAGGCGGCCTCCATCGACGGCAGGACGTTCTGCACCTTGCCGAGGTAGACATTGCCGACGTACGAGGTCGCCTGCTCCTTGTTGACGAAGTGCTCGACGAGCACGTTGTCCTCAAGAACGCCGATCTGGGTGCGCTCGCCGCTCTGGCGGACGACCATCACGCGCTCGACGGCCTCGCGGCGGGCGAGGAACTCCGCCTCGGTGATGATCGGCACCCGGCGGCGGCCCTGCTCGCGGCCCTCACGGCGGCGCTGCTTCTTGGCCTCCAGACGCGTCGATCCCTTGATCGACTGCACCTCGTCGGCGCTGGTGCTCTCGTCCTTCTTGCGGGGCTCACGGACCTTGACGACCGTGCGCTCCGGGTCGTCGGTACCGGTGGTCCCGTCCTCGCCGGTGTCACCGGTGCGACGGCGGCGGCGACGGCGCCGGCGGCTGCTGCTGGAGCCGCCGCCCGGCTGCTCCTCGGCTTCGTCCTCCGCCTCGGGCTGCTCGTCGGCCTCCTCGGGCTCGGCCCGGTCGCTCTCCCGCTCCTCGGCGCCGCGGCCCTCGGCGGGCTGCTCCTCGCCGCCCTCGGCGGACTCACCGCGACGGCGGCGACGGCCACCACGGCGGCGACGGCGCGAGGGGCGGCCGTCGGACTCGTCCTCGCCGTGGCCGCTCTCGGCTTCCTCGGTCTCCGGTTCGGCCGCGGCTTCGGCTTCTTCGGCCGCCGGCTCCTCTACGGGGGCGGCGGACACCGGCTCGGGCTCGGCCGGGGCGCCACGGCGGCGACGGCGGCGCGCACCGGCGGCGGGCTGCTCCTCCACGACCGGCTCGGCCTCGGTCTCCTCCTGGCGCGCCGCGGCAGCGGCGGCGGCCGCGGTCTCCGGCGTCTGGAACATCGGCTCGGTGAAGACCGGCGCCTGGAAGACGGCCGTCGGGGGCCGCTGCGCCCGGCGGCGGCCGCGCTGCGGCGCCTCCTGTGCGGGCTCTTCCTCGGCGCGGGGCGCCTCGGCGGCGGGCTGCTCGGCGGCACGCTCGCCACGGCGGCGTGCCCGGCGGCGGGGGGCTTCGGCGGTCTCGCCCTGGGCGGCCTCGGCGGGGGCGGCCTCGGCTTCGGCGGCCGGAGCCTGCTCGGCTTCCGCTTCCGCGGTCCGTCCGGCGGCCTGCGGCGCACCCGCGGGGGCGGTGGCCTTACGGGTGGCACGGCGGCGGGAGCGGGCCGGCTTGGCGTCCTCGGCGGCGGCCGGGGCCTCCTCCTCGGTGCTCTCGGCCCGGGCGGCCGGTGCAGCGGTCTCAGCCCGGGCGGCGGGCGCGGCGGTCTCGGCGACCGCCTCGTCGGCGTCGCTCGCCTGCGGGGTGCCGGCCGGAGCGGTGACCTTGCGGGTCGCCCGGCGGCGGGTACGGCGGGGGGCGGCGTCCTCGGGCTCCTCGGCGGCGGCCGGGGCGGGCTGCGCGGCGGGCGCCGGCTCTTCGGCGGCGGCCGGGGCGACGGGCGCGGGCTCTTCGGCGGCGACCGGCTCCTGACCGGCCTCATGCTGCGGCGAACCGGCCGGGGCGGTCACCTTGCGGGTCGCCCGGCGGCGGCCGCGGCGCGGCGCGGCGTCCTCGGGCTGCGGCGTCTCGGCAGGCTCCTCGGCGGGCGTCCCGGCGGCGGCCGCAGGCGTCTCGGCGGCGGGTTCGGCGGGGGCCTCGGCCGGCTCGCCTCCGGCCGGCTGCGGGGCTCCGGCCGGGGCGGTGGCCTTACGGGTCGCGCGGCGGCGGGAACGGGCCGGCTTGGCCTCGTCCCCGGTGGTCACCGCGGAGGCGGCGACCTCGTCGTCGAGGGCCGGATCGACCGCGGGTGCGGCGGTGGCCTCGGTGCTCACCACCTCGGCTTCGGCGGCGCCGTCGGCCACCGGAGGACCGGCCGGCCGGGAGGCCGCACGGCGCCGGCGGCGCGGCGGCAGCGTGTCGCTGGGTGAGTGGTTGTCGTCGGCACCACGGTCCTGGGACTGCGTGGAGCGGGTGGGCTCAATGGGCTCGAGCATGCGGGCGGTTCTCCCGTCACGCTCCCGGGCGCCGCGCCTGATTCCGGCCGCGGTCCGCGTGATGAGCGCGGTCCCGCTGTCCGGGGCGTGGGCGCCGCACGGGAGCTGTCGTCTCGCTCGCCGATCCCCGTAGGGCAGGGACCGGCGAAAGTCTCCTGGTCAGATGCGTCTGCCGGACCGGGGTGGCTCCCTGGCTGATCGGCGACGCGACGACGGCGCTCCTACGCAGTACCGTCCCCGGCTGCCGGGGATACCCCGCTCGTCACCTTCGCGGCACTCAGCCCGGCGGCCGTGGGTGGGGCGGCCGTGGCAGCGTCGCGGTCGGGCGCAAGCGGGTCGGTCACCGCGCCGGTCTCCTCATCGAGCAGCCCCTGCGCCAGCCTGGTCACCGCTGCGGGGACCGGCGGCGCCAGGTCGGCCGTAGCTCGGAGGCCGGACAGGACGTCGTCGGGTCGAACGGCAGGTGTCAGATGCCGAACAACCAGCCGCAGTATCGCACAGGCTTTGCCGTCGGGCCTATCGCCGGCGTGACCGGCGGCCTCCAGACGCGTCACCGCGGCCCGCGCGTCAAAGGTCCGCATGCCGTTTTTCGTCCGCCGCTCGACCTGTACCTCGTCCGCGGCGAGGAACGCCTCGACCGCACGCGCGGCCTCCTCTACCTCGACACCGTCGAGCCGGAGCTCCCACACCGAGGCCTGGAGCCGGTCGGCCAGACCACTGGTGTGGGCCTCGACCGCGTCGGTCACATCGAGCCCGTCCGGCAGCGACGAGTCGAGAAGAGCACGCAGAGTGTCCGGATCGCGGCGCTCGGCGAGCTGGATCTCCAGATACTCGGCCTCGCTGCCCGTACCGGTGGGGGCGGCGTTGGCGTACGACACCTTGGGGTGCGGGGTGAAGCCCGCCGAATAGGCCATGGGGACCTCGGCGCGGCGCAGCGCCCGCTCGAAAGCGCGCTGGAAGTCGCGGTGGCTGGTGAACCGGAGGCGGCCGCGCTTGGTGTAGCGCAGTCGGATGCGCTGCACCGCCGGTGCGGGCGGCGGGCCTTCGGGCTGTCGCTTGCCCAGTGTCGTTCAGTCCTTCGTGAGTGCGGTCGTACTGCTACCTAGAGTACGTGTGCCGGGCGCTCCCGGTTCCCGCCGGGGCTCGGCAGCGGCGGTCGGCCGGGGCTTCGCGGGGGCGCCGAACAGCGCCCGCCGGATCTCCCTGCGGGTCTGCCGCACGGTCGCGCGGGCGGTGCGCAGGGCCTGCCGGACCGGCCGCCAGATGCCGTCCCGGATGCCGTGCCCGAGAGGGGTGAGCACGGTGCGGTACACCCACCGCACCGGTTCGACGAGGAGCCACCGCAGCATCGCGCCGAGGAACCGGCCGATGGCCCCGGAGATGATCCCGGCGGCCCGCCAGCAGTGCCCGAGCGCCGCCCCGGCCTCGCGCACCACCACCGTCACCACGGCGGCCAGCAGCCGCCCCGCGGGCACCAGCACATATCGCCACAGGGTGACCAGCGGCACGACCAGGAGCCACCGCACGAGGGTGGCGAGAACGGTGCCGATGCCGCGCACCAGCCAGGCGAGGCCCCGTCCGGCCGGCGTCAGCACACAGGTGTACAGCCACCGGGCGGGAACCACGACGAGATGACGGACCAGCCACTCCAGGGCCACGCCGATGCCCCGGCCGACGGGCGCCAGCACATACCGCCACAGGACCACCCACGGCCACACGAACAACGCGCGACCCAGCCACAGCAGGGCCGTGCCCAGTCCGCGCAGCAGCCAGGCGATGCCGTGCCCCACCGGGGTCATCACGTGGGTGTACAGCCACCGCACGGGGAGCACGAGCAGCTGCCGCACCAGCCACGCCACCGCCCTGCCGGTCCCCCGGCCGGCCGGGGCGAGGACGGCGCACCACAGCCACCCCAGCGGGGCGACGACCAGCGTGCGCCAGGCCCATCCGAGCGGGAGCACGACCAGGGTGCGCCAGGCCCATGCCACGGGGACGACCACGAGGGTGTGCCCCAGCCGGGCGAGGCCGCGGCCGAGGGGGCGCAGCACGCTCCGGTTGACGGCCCGGCCGGCGGCGGTCAGTGCATCCCACACCAGGCGCACCGGCACCACGAGCACCAGCACCACGATCCGGATCGGAATACGGACCACTTGGGTCACACAGCCCTCGCCCGGCTCGTAACGGGCGGGCACCCGCCGGTCGTTGTCCGTGGGCTCCATCCGGCCCCTCCCCCTTGTTCTTCCGTGCCCGCACCGCGCGTCCCGCGGCCCCTCAGGGGTGCTCGTGCGGCTGCTGTCCGGCGGCGGGTGCGGCCGCGTGGATCCAGTAGCGCAGCTTCTCGTTCCGCTGGTCCTCGAAGATCCCGCCGCAGGCCTCGATGACCTTACGCGAGGCGGTATTGGTGTGGTCGCAGGTGACCAGCACCGGGTCGATGCCCAGCTCGTGATGGGCGATCGGCAGTGCGGCGCGCAGCATCGCGGTGGCGTGGCCGCAGCGGCGGGCGCCGGGGCGTACGGCATAGCCGAGGTGGCCGCCGTAGTGGAGGAGTTCGTCGGTGAGGCGGTGGCGGAAGGTGACCCGCCCCAGGTAGCTGCCGTCCGCCACCCACCACCGGGTGGTCTTGGGGACCACGCCGTCGGCGCGTTCCTCGCCCGGTGCGCCGCTGATCGCGTCGACGTACTCGGCGAACCCGTCCGCGGTCGGCCAGCGGGTGGCCCAATTCCTCAGCTCCTGCGCCAGGTTCGAGTGCGGAACGTGCTCCGCACCCTCGGCCCGGAACTCGTCCATCGCGGCAAGAAACGAGGCATGGACGCGGGTGGTGGGGGCGATGAGCTGCGGCGGCATCACCTCATTGTGCGGGAGTACGCCGCGGCCCGGCCACCGCGGGGCGCGGGGGCCGGGCCGACGGGGAACCCGGCGCTCCTGGAAGAGCTGAGAAGGCGGAAGCCGTCCTACCGGACGATGCCCGGGGCCCTGTTGTCCGTGCACCTGTCCGTTCTTCCTGACGACACGACGTCGCCGGTTCGTCAGGAACTCGATCTGCGCGTGCTCGCTCGGGAGCGCGGGTGGCGGGTGGTCGGCGTCGCCGGCGAGCGGAACGTCTCGGCCACCAAGGTCCCGCCACTGATCTCCTCCGCGTCGGCGCGAAGGGCCGGATCAAGCGAACCAAGGTCAAGGGACTGCTTCGCCGGGGTCCGGACAGGCCCCGACGAAGCACCCCGCTACAGCAGGCCGAAGGCGAAGCCGAGACCGGCGATGGTGACGGCGAGGCCGATGGCCAAGATCACCGGCCCGATCACATAGTTGCCCCAGTTCTTCTCGCCCTTGACGCGCAAGAGGGCGAGGGTCACGGCGACACCGGTAGCGACGACCAGGCACCCGGCGAGCCCGAGGAGCGCCAGGAAGAAGGGGGCCCAGCCGGGATCGGGGTGGTTCGGGTCGATGTGTATGACCGTCGCCAGGGACACACCGCCGGGCTCACCGGTCACGGGTCACTCGTCCCCCTTCTGGGCTTCCTTGGCCACGTTCTGCGCATCCGACTCCATTCCGGAGCCCGCTTCGTAGACCGCCGTATTGAGGCCGGTGCCGAAACCGTTCCTGTACGCCGCATCCTTGTACCTGTCCTCTTCACGGACGTGCTCGCCGCCGAGGTGATGTCCCTCCATCTTCCCGAGGAAGTGGTCGCCTGCGCGGTTGCCAAGAGCTCCGGTGGCGACGTTCGTTCCCGCATCCCATGCGATGGTCTCGCCGTCCTTTCCGTCCCAGGCATCGACGGTGAGACCCCCGGCGATGTTGCCGAGCGCACCGTTGGCCGCGTTGCCGGCCCGGCCCTCGCCGCTGAGCACCTTGCCGAACGCCCCCGTGAGGTGAGCCCCCTGCGCCAGCGATGCTCCGCCCGCCGTGAACGCGGCCGTGCCCAGGGCTGCCTTGCCACCGGCCGAGAAATCTTCACCCACCGTCACGGGCTGACCGTTGAGTGCCTGGTTGAGCATCAAGCTGCCCGAGTCGGCGACGAAGTTCGTGGCGAAGCTCTCCGCGCCCTTCGCAAGGAACTTGGCGCTGAACCGGGCCACTGTGGTGAGCACCTGCTCCAGTGTCGCCGCGGTTTCGGCGCCGAGCCCCGCGAAGCGCTCCAGCAGCGCCGCCACCTTCTCCGCCGCCGAGGTGAACAGCTTGACCAGGTTCACGATCTTGGCGACCTTCTCGGCCACGGCCGCGTTGGCGACAAGATCGGAGACGAAGCCGGTGAAGAGGGACAACGCGGCACCGAGCACCTCCATCTCCGCGATCTGAACGCAGATATCGATGATCTCTTCGTTGATCTTGTCGATCTCGTCGGCAAAGTCCCGCAATCCATCGGCCACGTGATGGAAGTTCTTCGCGATATCGGTGATGGTCTTCTTCTGGTCCTGCCAGTGCTTGCCGAAGGCGTCACGGGCCGCACCGTGCCAATCCTTTGTGTCGACGCCGTCGGCGGCGGCGTCGAGAGCCCGAACCGTCTTGGTCAGCGCGGTCCCCATGGAGTCCCAGGCATGGGCGATCGAGCGGAGCGTGTCGCCGTCGCCGCCGGGCAGTTCCACGCCGAATGCTTCGAGGATCTCCAGGACCTTGCCGTCTATCCAGCTGTTGATGCTCACGTCACGCCCCCTGTTGCCGGGGCACGGAGTGCAGGTGGCCGAGGGCGACCTGGTCCGACTCCTCGTAGTGGGACGCATTGATCCGCAGCCGGTCGGCGTCGCTGGAGAGCACGTCGGGAAGGTGCCCCAGCGCCTTGGTGGTGCTGCTCATCAGCTTGCGGTACTTGTCCGCCGCGCCGTCGCAGGCACCGAGGATGCCGAAAGCCTCGCCGATCTCCACCGATGTCGCGACGAACGCTTTGATCGGCGTGTCCAGCGCATTCGCCTCCCGCTCGAATTTCCCTGCCAGTTCCGTCAATATCGACGGCTCGACACCGAACTGCCCGCTCATCCGTCTCCCCCTGTTCGAACGCATACAAAGGTTCAGGATTACGACGGAGAGCGGCAGCCGGAAAAGGATCTTAACGATCCCAGAACGCCAACGTGGAGAACGTTTTACCTTCGCAGTCCCACCCGAACCCGGTCATGACCAAAGGCAAACGTGATCTTTTACCGAACGCGGTCCACGGCCCGCCAGATCACTCGAACCAGCGCCGCGTACGTGGGTGCTCGGAACGTTCCTGAACCTCGGGTCGTTCCACCTGATCGTCCTTGGCGGGATCGCAACATGTGCGGGTACCGGCGGATTCATTGGGGTCTTGTCGAGGATCGCCGTTTCACGAGCGTCCTCATCAGCCGTGCGATCGGCACCATCGGGGCATGCCTGCTGTTCGTTTGCATTCTTGGGCATTCGGAGGTCGGTCCGGTCTGCCCCGGTGATGGAGTGAACAGCAAGCGGCCCGCACCCCGGAGGGTACGGGCCGCAGCTCTTCGGAGCGGGGCTCGCAGCGGTCGGAACTCCGGAGGATTGCCGCCGCGGCTGCCCTCACCGGCGATTCACGGGAGGGCCCGAGCCCCGTCTACGCGCAGAGCGCTTCACACGGGGTCAGACCCACTCCACGTCCGGAAAGGACCGCGAGCGCGTCTGTGACGCGTTCACAGCGTCGCTCACGAACTCGCGTTTCCGCTGGTCGCAGGCTGCTTCACGGTCAGGGGCAGCAGCTTCTTGCCGGTGGGGCCGATCTGGATGTCGAGGTCGAGCTGCGGGCAGACGCCGCAGTCGAAGCACGGGGTCCAGCGGCAGTCCTCGACCTCGGTCTCGTCCAGTGCGTCCTGCCAGTCCTCCCAGAGCCAGTCCTTGTCGAGACCGGAGTCCAGGTGGTCCCAGGGCAGGACCTCCTCGTACTCCCGCTCACGGGTGGTGTACCAGGCGACGTCCACGCCGAACTCGGGCAGCGTCTCCTCGGCGGCCTTCATCCAGCGGTCGTAGGAGAAGTGCTCGCGCCAGCCGTCGAAGCGGCCGCCGCCCTCGTAGACGGCGCGGATGACCGAGCCGACGCGGCGGTCGCCGCGCGAGAGCAGGCCCTCGACGATGCCGGGCTTGCCGTCGTGGTAGCGGAAGCCGATGGAGCGGCCGTACTTCTTGTCGCCGCGGATCTTGTCCCGGAGCTTTTCGAGACGGGCGTCCGTCTGCTCCGCCGACAGCTGCGGCGCCCACTGGAAGGGGGTGTGCGGCTTGGGGACGAAGCCGCCGATGGAGACCGTGCAGCGGATGTCGTTCTGCCCGGAGGCCTTGCGGCCCTCGGCGATGACCTTGACCGCCATGTCGCCGATCTGGAGCACGTCCTCATCGGTCTCGGTCGGCAGACCGCACATGAAGTAGAGCTTCACCTGCCGCCAGCCGTTGCCGTAGGCCGTGGAGACGGTCCTGATCAGGTCCTCTTCGGAAACCATCTTGTTGATGACCTTGCGCATCCGCTCCGAGCCGCCCTCGGGCGCGAAGGTCAGACCGGAGCGACGGCCGTTGCGCGTCAGTTCGTTGGCAAGATCGACGTTGAAGGCGTCCACACGGGTCGACGGCAGCGACAGACCGATCTTGTCTTCCTCGTACCGGTCGGCGAGCCCCTTGGCGATATCGCCGATCTCGGTGTGGTCCGCGGAGGACAGCGACAGCAGGCCGACCTCCTCGAATCCCGTGGCCTTCAGACCCTTGTCCACCATGTCGCCGATGCCGGTGATGCTTCGCTCCCGTACGGGGCGCGTGATCATGCCTGCCTGGCAGAAACGGCAGCCGCGGGTGCAGCCACGGAAGATCTCGACCGACATCCGCTCGTGGACGGTCTCGGCCAGGGGGACGAGCGGCTGCTTGGGGTAGGGCCACTCATCCAGGTCCATGACGGTGTGCTTGGACACCCGCCACGGGACGCCGGAGCGGTTCGGCACGACGCGGGAGATCCGCCCGTCGGCCAGGTACTCGACGTCGTAGAACTTGGGGACGTAGACGCTGCCGGTCTTCGCGAGGCGGAGCAGCAGCTCGTCGCGGCCGCCGGGCCGGTCCTCGGCCTTCCAGGCGCGGATGATCTCGGTGATCTCCAGCACCGCCTGCTCGCCGTCGCCCACGACCGCGCAGTCCAGGAAGTCCGCGATCGGCTCGGGATTGAAGGCCGCGTGGCCGCCCGCGAGGATGATCGGGTGGTCCTCCGTGCGGTCCTTGGACTCCATCGGGATACCGGCGAGGTCCAGGGCGGTGAGGAGGTTGGTGTAGCCCAGCTCGGTCGAGAAGGAGACACCGAGCACGTCGAAGGCGCCGACGGGGCGGTGCGCGTCGACCGTGAACTGGGGGACGCCGTGCTCGCGCATCAGCGCTTCGAGGTCCGGCCACACGCTGTACGTGCGCTCGGCCAGCACGCCCTCGCGTTCGTTGAGGACCTCGTAGAGGATCATGACGCCCTGGTTGGGCAGGCCGACCTCGTAGGCGTCCGGGTACATGAGCGACCACCGCACATCACAGGAATCCCAGTCCTTGACGGTGGAGTTCAGCTCACCGCCGACGTACTGAATGGGCTTCTGCACATGCGGGAGCAGGGCCTCGAGCTGCGGGAAGACCGACTCGGCAGACATCTCGAACCTTCGTGAGCTGGCAGGGGGCGACTCTCAAGCGTAACCGCTCGCGACCACCGCCCTCGCACGGCGATCCGGCAGCCCGTGGCGGCAGGGAGCACCGGGAGCGGCCCGCCGTGCAGGCGCCGGGGGCGGGCCGCCTGGGCAGCCGGCAATCTGGGCACCCGGGCACCCGGGGAGCAGGCAGGCGGAGGCCGGCCGATGGGCCGTCGTGCGGTCATGCGACCGGCCGCCATGCGGTCACGCGACCGGCCGTCGTGCGCTCACGGCCGGAGCGCGGCCCGGTGCTTGCGCCGCGAGACCTTCTTCCACAGGCGCGGCAGCTCCCGTTCCCGGTCCGTCGCCCGGGCCTCCTCGTGCCCGTAGAGCAGACCGAAGGTGAAGCCGCCCTCACCGGCCCGCTGTGCCTGGGTGGCCAGCTCGCGCAGCGCCCCGCGCGCCACCACGCCGTCCTGGTGATCGCCCAGCAGCTGCTGCACCCGCTTGATCCGCCGGGCGAACTTCTTCGCGGGCCGGCCGAGCGCCGGACGGGCCGCCTCCGCCGCGTACCGCGTCCGCTTGGCGGCCTTGCGGGCGCCGTGCAGCGCCTCGTCCCGCGCCCGCCCGGCCGGGGCCGCCAGCGCGGCCTCCACCCGGCGGGCCAGCCGCCGGTAGTCCCTCAGTACGGCCCCGGCCACCACCTCGGGCGCCGGCCCGTCCGCGGCCGGGCGCAGCGGCGGCGCCTCCAGGAGGGCGTGCAGGGTCTTCAGCAGCTCCAGATAGCGGGGTCCGTCCAGTACGGAGAGCACTTCCCTGCGCGCGCCGGTACGGCGCCGCTCGGACCAGATGCGCAGCCGGGCGGCCACCGGGCCGAGCCGCAGCGTCCGGGGCACCTCGGCCAGCGCGTGCTGCAGTCGCGCGGTCAGCACCTCCCGGTCCCGGTCCACCCCCAGCTCCGCCGCCAGCCACTTCAGCTCCAGGCCGACGGGCCGGGTGGCGGCGCGGTCGAGCACCTTCGTGTACGAGCGGAAGGCGCTGCGCAGCCGGCGGGTGGCGACCCGCATCCGGTGTACCGAGTCGGGCAGATCGCGCCGTACCGCCGGATCCAGCTCGATGATCACCCGTACCTGCTCGCGGACGTACCGCAGCACCACGTCTCCGGCGGTGGGCTGCGTCTTGTGCCCGGCGTCCGCGCCCTTGTCCTTACCCTGCTTGGGCTTGGGCTTGGGCTGGGTCTTGGGCTTGGGCTGGTCCTTGCCTTTGACCTTGCCGCTGTGGCCGTCCCTGCCGCTGCCCGTGTCCTTCACCATGGCCTTGCCTCCGCCCTTGCCGGCGCCTCGGGGGCGAGGCGCGTCCGGCCCCGCACCGGGGGGCGCGGGGCGCTCGCGCTCCAGGCCCGTCTCGGCGAGCGCCCGCGCCAGCTTCGACGCCGATGCGGCGGGGCGCGCCCCGGCCGCGACCAGCGCCCGGCCGACCTCGTCCAGCAATGCGCTGTCGCCGCCCCCGAGCAGCTCCACCTCGATCTCGCGCCACCGGGCCCCGGCCGTGCCCGCTCCGCCCTGTGCGGACTTCTCCGCCCGCTGCGCGTGCACCTCGTCCACCGCCAGCTCCGCGAGTGGTGCGCCCGCGGCATCCCGCAGCACCCGGACCGTGCGCCGTGTCCGCAGCCGCACGAGGGGAACCAGCTCCCGGTCCAGCACCCGCGACCGGACGAGCGCGGTCAGCTCCGGGGGCGGCGTATCGGACAGCGGCGCCCGCACTTCGTCCCGGACGCCCGGCGCGACCGGCAGCTTCAGGTGCCAGCCCGCATCCCTGCCGCCGGTGCGTCTGCGCAGCGTGATGGCGTCGGCGGCGAGGCGCTGGTCAGGAGTGTCGAAGTAGCGGGCGTCAAGATCCTCGACGCCTGATTCCGCCACGGTGGCGACCCGGCCGACGCCGACCAGGTCGGGCAGCCGCGCACCGCCGTCAACCTCGTACTTCCGTTCGATTTCCCGCACGGTGTCCGCCATGCATCGAGGCTAGCCACCCATCCCGGCCGGGGCCACCCGCCCGGACGGGGAGCCGTACGGGGAGCCGTACGGGGAGCCGTACGGGGAACCGCCGCACCGCGGGCGGGCGCCGCAGCAGCGGGTAGCGCCACCCACGCAAAGTGGGTTACTCTGTGTGACGAACCGAGTGCGCAGAGTGGAAATCAAGCAGGCACATCGATCGACGCTCACTCGCCCCCAGGGGAGGGAGACACCCGTGCACCCCTCAACCGCGCCCGTCACCCGGACACCCGTCCGCGTCTCGGCAGGCGCCCGCCCGTACGTTCTCACCGCGCCGAGCACACCCACCGCCCCGAAGGCCGCCCGCGATTTCGTCCGCGCCGTACTGCGCCGGACCGCACTCTCCCCACTCCTCGACACCGCCGTGCTGCTCACCTCGGAGGCGGTGACCCGCGCCCATCTGCACACCCCGCGGACGGCGGACATCCTGCTGCGGATGCTGACCGCCGGGCACGGGCTGCGGATCAGTGTGCACGACGCGGCACCGGCCCGGATTCCGCGCCCGGCGCCCGGCGAGCAGCCGGACGATTACGGGCTGCTGCTGACCGGCCGCCTCGCCGACGACTGGGGCGCGACGCCACCCGAGGACCTGCCCCGGCCCACCTCGCTGTGGTTCGAGCTGCATCTCAAGCAGTGAAGTGCGCTTCAAGCAGGGAGGCACACCGCAAGCAGTGCGGTACAGCTCAAGCCGGAAGGCGGCGTCAGCGCGAGGCCGACAGGGGGCGCTGGACGCGGATCGACTGGAGCAGCCCGATCGCGATCCAGACCGCGAACATGGAGGTGCCGCCGTAGGAGACGAACGGCAGGGGGAGTCCGGTGACGGGCATGATGCCGAGGGTCATACCGATGTTCTCGAAGGACTGGAAGGCGAACCACGCGATGATGCCGGCGGCGACGATCGTGCCGTAGAGCTCGGTGGACTCGCGCGCGATCCGGCAGGCGCGCCACAGGACGACACCGAGCAGCACGATGATCAGCCCCGCGCCCAGGAAGCCGAGCTCCTCACCGGCGACGGTGAAGATGAAGTCCGTCTGCTGCTCGGGGACGAACTGGCCGGTGGTCTGGCTGCCGTGGAAGAGCCCGGAGCCGGTCAGTCCGCCGCCGCCGATCGCGATCCGGGCCTGGTTGGTGTTGTAGCCGACACCGGCCGGATCAAGGCTCGGGTTGGCGAACGCGGCGAAGCGGGCGATCTGGTAGGCGTCCAGCAGGCCGAGCTGCCAGATGGCGACACAGCCCACGACGCCGGTGCCGGCCAGCCCGAGGATCCAGCGGTTGGAGGCGCCGGAGGAGAGCAGTACGCCCAGGATGACGGCGCCGAGCACCATGACCGAGCCGAGGTCGGGCATCAGCATGATCACGGCGACGGGGACGGCGGCCAGACCGAGGGCCTGGACGACGGTGCGGTGGCCGGGGTTCGCGCGGTCCCCCGCATCGACCCGGGACGCCAGGATCATCGCCATGCCGAGCGTGATGGTGATCTTCGCGAACTCGGCGGGCTGGAGCGAGAAGCCGCCGGGAATCGCCAGCCAGGAACGCGAACCGTTGATGGTGGCGCCCAGTGGCGTCAGGACCAGCAGCGCCAGCCCGACCGACAGGGCGTACAGGATCGGGACCGCGCCGCGCAGGGTGCGGTGCCCCAGCCAGATCGTGCCGGCGGCCAGCGCCAGGCCGATGCCGAGATTCAGCAGATGGTGCAGGAAGTAGTAGTACTCGTCGCCGTGGTTGAGCTCGGTGCGGTTGCGGGTGGCGGAGAAGACCAGCAGCGACCCCATCAGCGACAGCACCAGGCAGGACAGCAGCAGCATCCAGTCCAGCTTGCGCAGCACCGAATCGCGCGCCGTCAGCTTGCCCCAGGTGCCGAGCTCGGGGGTGTAGCGGCGGATCGAGAACGCCCGGGAGGTATGGCTGGTCGTCACTGGGGGCTCTCCGATGCGGACGGCGACGGCGACGGCAGGACATACGGTTTGATGGGCTGAGCCTCGATGCTCCCGTCACCCTCGATCTTGGGGAGCGAGCCCTGGGGCTTCGGCAGCAGGGCGGCCTTGGGGTTGATACCCCCCTTGTCGTCGACTCCGTACAGCGCGTTGTAGATGTTGCGCACGGCCGGACCGGAGGCGCCGGAGCCGGTACCACCCTGGGCGATCGTCATGACGATCGTGTAGTCCTTGGTGTACGTCGCGAACCACGAGGTGGTCTGCTTCCCGTAGACCTCGGCGGTACCGGTCTTGGCGTGCATCGGAATCTTGTCCTGCGGCCAGCCCTGGAAGCGCCAGGCGGCGGTACCGCGGGTGGCCACACCCGCCAGCGCGGAATCGATCTGCCGGAGCGTCTTGGGGGTGTCCGGCAGCTTGCCGTGCGGCGTGGGCCTGATCTGCTGCACCTTCTTGCCGTCGGGGCTGACGACGGCCTTGCCGACGGTCGGGTTGTAGAGCGTGCCGCCGTTGGCGATCGCGCCGTAGATGGTCGCCATCTGGATCGGTGTGACGAGGGTGTCGCCCTGGCCGATGGCGTAGTTGATGGAGTCGTAGGCGTGCAGCTTCATGCCTTCGAGGCAGCCCTCACGGGCGAGCTTGGTACCGAAGTCCTTCTTCTTCGGCCAGGCCTTGGCCTGCTCGCACCAGCCGGCCTTGTTGGCCTTCCAGAAGTCGTTCTTCCACTTGCGGTCGGGGACCCGGCCGGTGACCTCGTTGGGAAGGTCGATGCCGGTCTCCTTGCCGAGACCGAACTGGTGGGCGGTCTTGTAGAACCAGTCGTTGGGGTCCTTCTTGGGCTTGTCCCCGCCGTCCTTCTTCCACTCGTCGTGCGAAAGGCGGTAGAAGACGGTGTCGCAGGAGACCTCCAGCGCCCGGCCCAGGCTGATGTCGCCGTGGCCCTCGCCCTCGAAGTTCTTGAAGACCTGGCCGCCGATGCTGTACGAGCTGGTGCAGGGGTAGTGGCCGTTGAAGTCATAGCCCGCGTTGATCGCGGCCGAGGTCGAGATGACCTTGAAGATCGAGCCGGGGGCGGCCTGCCCCTGGATGGCACGGTTCAGCAGCGGGTAGTTGGAGTCCTTGCCGGTGAGGTGGGCGTAGTCCTTGCCGGAGATGCCGCCGACCCAGGCGTTGGGGTCGTAGCTGGGGTTGGAGGCCATCGCCACCACCCGGCCGGTCTTGGCTTCCATCACGACCACGGCGCCCGAGTCGGCCTTGTAGTTGGTGCCGGTGTTCTTGTCGTGCACCTTGCGGGCGTCCTTCATGGCCTGTTCGAGCTGCTTCTCCGCTATGGCCTGCACGCGTGCGTCGATGCTGGTGACGACGCTTGCGCCGCCCTGGCCCTTCTCGCTCTTGGCCTGGCCGATGACCCGGCCGAGGTTGTCGACCTCGTAGCGGGTGACGGCGGCCTTGCCGCGCAGATAGCGGTCGTACGTACGCTCCAGACCGGACCGGCCGATCTGGTCGGAGCGCAGGAACGGCGAGCGGGTGTTCTTGGCCTTGTTGATCTCCTCGTCGGTCACCGGCGAGAGGTAGCCGAGCACCTGGGCGGTGTTGGCGTTGCCGGGCTCGGCGTAGCGGCGCACGGCGGTGGGTTCGGCGCTGATACCGGGGAACGCCTCGGAGCGTTCGCGGATCTGGAGGGCCTGCTGGGTGGTGGCCTCGTCGGTGATCGGGATCGGCTGGTACGGCGACCCGTTCCAGCAGGGCTGCGGGGTCTTGGCGTCGCACAGCCGGACCTTGTTGCGGATCTCCTTCTCGGACATCCCGAGCACCTTGGCCAGCCGGCCGAGTACGGCCTTGCCGTCGTCCTTCATCTTCAGCAGCTCGGTACGGCTCGCGGAGACGACCAGGCGGGTCTGGTTGTCGGCCAGCGGCACCCCGCGGGCATCGAGGATCGAGCCGCGGGTGGCGGGCTCGATGACCTGCTGGACGTGGTTGTTCTTCGCCTCGGTGGCGTACTCCTGGCCGTTGCGGATCTGCAGATACCAGAGCCGGCCGCCAAGGGTGAGCAGCAGGGAGAAGACCAGGATCTGGATCGCGATGAGCCGGACGCTGACCCGGGAGGTCCGGGTTTCCGGGAGATTACTCATGGCGCGCAGCGCCTCCACGAGGGGTGGTGATCGGAAGGAGAGCGGGCGTCACAGTCGCTTGACCCCCTTGATGCGGCCCACCTTGTCGCGGGCCGACTTGCCGAGCAGACTGCCGCGCTGGCTGCCGATGCCCGTCCCCGTGCGCAGGGATTTCATGGCGCCGCGGCTGGCCTTGAGGCCCGTACCGGTGGTGAGCCAGCCGTATCCCGCGTCGCGGCTGCCGGCCCCGCCGCTCTGGCTGCCGGAGCTGTCGCCGGCCAGCAGATCGCCCTCGGTTCTCCGCGCCAGCGCCATCACCAGAGGAACCGTGAAGGGGGCCAGCAGCAGGTCGTAGAGGGTGGCGCTGAGCAGCAGTCCGACGATGCCGACGTGGCGGGCGGCGGTGTCACCGACCAGCGAGCCGACTCCGGCGTACATCAGCGTCGAGCCGACGGCGGCACCGAGGACGACGAGCAGCGGGAGCGTCGCCGAGCGGTGCCGGCCCGATTCGGGCCTGGTCAGGCCCGCGGCATAGCCGATGACGCAGAGCACCAGCGCATAGCGGCCGATGGCGTGGTCGGACGGCGGGGCGAGGTCGGCCAGCAGCCCGGCGAAGAAGCCGATCAGCGCGCCGCCGACATGGCCGTAGACCAGCGCCAGGCCGACCACGACGAGCAGCAGCAGGTCCGGTACCGCACCGGGAAGTTGGAGTCTGGCGAGAATGGTGACCTGGATGACGAGGGCGACGACCACCAGCGGGGCCGAGAGCAGGATCCGGTTGATGCGCATCGGTCAGCTCCTGGGAGAAGCGCTCGCGGAGGGGGTGGCCGTGACGGTGACCGTCGGCGTCGGTTTGGGCTTCGCGGGCGCAGGCGGCAGGACGGTGTCGCGCGGGTCCTGGCGGGGCGGTGCGACGACCACGCCGACGATGTCGAGCTGGGAGAACGAGACGAAAGGCCGGACCTGGAGGTTACGGGTCAGATCGCCGTTGGACGGCTCGACCTTGACGACCTTGCCGACGGGCACCCCGGGCACGAACGGCTTGTCCCTGCTGGAGCCGAAGGTGACCAGGCGGTCGCCCCGCTTGATGTTGGCCTTGCCATTGAGGAGCTGAACGCGCAGCGAACTGACGCCCTGCCCGTTGGCGAAGCCGATCTCGTTGGTCTTCTCCATCCGGGTGCCGACGGTGAAGTCGGGGTCGGCGGCCAGCAGGACGGTGGAGGTGTCGGCGCCGACGGTGGTGACCCGGCCGACCAGACCGTCGCCGTTGAGCACGGTCATATCGCGGGCGATGCCGTCACGGCGGCCGGCGTCGATGGTGACGGTCCAGGAGAAGCCCTGGGCCGAGCCGATGGCGATGACCTGGGCACCCTTGATGCCGTACTGGCCGGTGCCCGCGGTCTTGAGGATCTTGTCGAGCTCGGCGGCGCGGCTGCGGTTCCGGTCGGAGGAGCCGAGCTTGGCCTTCAGCGCCTCGTTCTCGTGCTCCAGCGTGCTGATCCGGTTGTGCCGGCTGCCGGAGTCCCGCACGGCACCGATGGCGTTGCCGACCGGATTGACGACGCGGGCCACGCCGCCTTCGACCGGGCCGAAGGCAGAGGCGGCGGCTTGCCGGGCACCATCGAGCGGGGACTGTTCGCCGCCGCGGATATCAACCGTGATCAGCGCGAACGCGATCGCGACCAGCAGCACCAGCAGCAGCCGGCTCTCTCGTGTGTCCCTCACGTGCGGCAGCCGTGTCCTTCCTCGTAGGACCGGCCGGCTGCGGGCCCCGCCGGTCTCGTTCGGGAGTTGAGCGTTGTGCCTGATATGACGGTGCCGGATGGTGAAGCGTCAGTGCACCGTGTCTGTCGGGATGTTGTGCCTGTATACCAGCGATCCGCCGGGCTGACCGGCCGCGGTCGCCAGGGGTCCCGACCGCCGCGGACGCCGCTCGGCGGCCGCGGCGCGGATCGGGACCCGGGCCGTGCTACCTGCGCGGCTGGGAGTCGAGGACCTGCTGGAGCGCCTCGAACTCCTCGACGCACTTGCCGGAGCCGAGCGCGACGGAGTCGAGCGGGTCCTCGGCGATGTGGATGGGCATACCGGTCTCGCGGCGCAGCCGCTCGTCGAGGCCGCGGAGCAGGGCGCCGCCTCCGGTGAGCACGATGCCGCGGTCCATGACGTCGCCGGAGAGCTCCGGCGGGCACTTGTCGAGCGTCGTCTTGACGGCGTCGACGATGGAGTTGACCGGCTCCTCGATGGCCTTGCGGACCTCGGCGGCCGAGATGACGACGGTCTTCGGCAGGCCGGAGACCAGGTCACGGCCGCGGATCTCGGTGTGCTCGTCCTGTTCGAGATCGTACGCCGAACCGATGGTGATCTTGATGCTCTCGGCGGTGCGCTCGCCCAGCAGAAGGCTGTACTCCTTCTTGATGTGCTGGATGATCGCGTTGTCGAGTTCGTCGCCGGCCACCCGGATGGACTGGGCGGTGACGATGCCGCCGAGCGAGATGACCGCGACCTCGGTGGTACCGCCGCCGATGTCCACGACCATGTTGCCGGTGGCCTCGTGGACCGGCAGGCCGGACCCGATCGCGGCGGCCATCGGCTCCTCGATGATGTGGACCTGGCGGGCGCCGGCCTGGGTCGAGGCCTCGATGACCGCGCGGCGCTCCACTCCGGTGATGCCGGAGGGGACACACACGACGACCCGCGGGCGGGCCAGATAGCGCCGCTTATGGATCTTGAGGATGAAGTAGCGGAGCATCCGCTCGGTGATCTCGAAATCGGCGATCACGCCGTCTTTCAGGGGCCTTACGGCGACGATGTTGCCGGGCGTGCGCCCGATCATCTTCTTCGCCTCAGCACCTACCGCGAGGATCCCGCCGGTGTTGGTGTTGATGGCCACGACCGACGGCTCGTTGAGGACGATGCCGCGGCCCCTGACGTACACCAGCGTGTTGGCGGTCCCGAGGTCGACAGCCATGTCACGGCCGATGAACGACATGTTGTTCCCCATGAGGATACGTCTGGCCTTCCCAACTGGAGCGAATGCTTACTGGAGGTCGGCAGGAGGTGATGCGCTGTGCGGCGCGGAAGCCTCCATCGTAGTTCGTAGTGCGCCCACTCGAACACGTCGGGAGGCTGTTCCGCCATTGTCAGCCGTACAGGCACCCGCCCCCCTTAATGGTGACGTCGTGTCGCGGTGATGCGTTCCCCCGATCGTGTCGTATACACCAAAGGGCGACCGATGATTTCGTCGGTCGCCCCTGGTCACGAGGGGTGTACAGCTGACGACTCGTCAGGAGATGCCGGGGAAGAAAATCTTGATTTCACGCTCTGCGGACTCTTCGGAATCCGACGCATGGATCAGATTCTCTCGGGTGATCGTTCCGAAGTCCCCACGAATGGACCCACCCGGCGCGGCAATCGGGTCAGTCGGACCGGCGAGCATCCGTACGCCCTCGATCACCCGCTCGCCCTCGACGACCATCGAGACCACCGGTCCGGAGGACATAAAGGCGACCAGGGGCTCGTAGAACGGCTTGCCGACGTGCTCGGCGTAGTGCTGTTCGAGAAGCGCGCGGTCCAGGCTGCGCAGCTCCAGCGCACTGATCGTCCAACCGGCCTTCCTCTCGATACGGCCGAGAATCTCGCCGATCAGACCGCGCTTGACGGCGTCGGGCTTGAGGAGGACGAGGGTGCGCTGGCTCACGGAGGAACTCCCTGGATATGAACAATGGTCAGCGGGTGAACTGAGGCTACATGGGTGACCCGGCCCCGGGCGGCCCCGCCCCCGGCCTCCCGCACGGGCCCGGAACCGCGCCGGAGGTCCTCCCCTAGGCCGGCTCGCCCGACGCCTCGGCCTGCGCGGCCCAACGGGCCTTCGCCTCATCGATCTTGCGGCCGAAGTGGACCGACGCCCACCACAGGGCCGCGAAGACCACGCCCAGGAAGAACATCGTCGGGACCACGAAACCGCTGGCGATCAAGGCGAGCTGCAGCACCCAGCCGAGCTGGACGCCACCCGGGCGGGCCAGCATCCCGCACAGCAGGATGCTCAGCAGCATTCCGATCCCGCTGACCGTCCAGACCGTGGCCGCCGGCAGGTCGGTCATCTGCATCGCGACCAGGCCGGCGAAGCCGATCACGAAGAATTCACCTATCAGGGTGCTCGCACACAGGGTGCGCATGGTCAGCTCCTCCCCATCAGCAGCCGGGCCTCGCCGACCGTGATCACCGAGCCGGTCACCAGCACACCCGCCCCGGAGAACTCGCCCTCTTCCTCGGCGAGGGTGATCGCCGCCTCCAGGGCGTCGTCGAGCCGCGGCTCGACCTGGACCCGCTCGGCGCCGAAGACCTCGACGGCGACGGCCGCCAGCTCATCGGGATCCATCGCACGATGGCTGGAATTACGTGTCACCACGACCTCGGCGAAGATCGGCTCGAACGCCTCCAGGAAGCCCCGTACGTCCTTGTCCCCGCTGGCCCCGACGACACCCACCAGCCGGCTGAACCCGAACGCCTCGGTGACCGCCTCGGCCGCCGCCCGCGCACCCGCGGGGTTGTGTGCCGCGTCCAGCACGACCGTCGGGCTGCGCCGCACGACCTCCATCCGGCCGGGCGAGCTGACGGCGGCGAACGCGGAGCGGATGGTGTCGATGTCCAGCGTGCGGGCGTGGTCCGAGCCGACGCCGAAGAACGCTTCGACCGCGGCGAGCGCCACCGCGGCGTTGTGCGCCTGGTGGGCGCCGTACAGCGGCAGGAAGATCTCGGGGTACTCGCCGCCCAGTCCGCGCAGCGTCAGCATCTGACCGCCGACCGCGACCTCGCGGCTGAGCACCCCGAACTCCATGCCCTCACGGGCGACCGTGGCATCCACCTCGACCGCGCGCTTGAGCATCACCGACGCCGCGTCCACCGGCTGCTGCGCCAGCACGACCGTGGCGTCCTTCTTGATGATCCCGGACTTCTCGCCGGCGATCTGCTCGGGCGTCTCCCCCAGCCGGTCGGTGTGGTCCAGGGAGATCGGGGTGACCACCGCGACATCGCCGTCGATGACGTTCGTCGCGTCCCAGGTGCCGCCCATGCCGACCTCGACGACCGCGACGTCCACGGGGCTGTCGGCGAAGGCGGCGTACGCCATCGCCGTGAGCACCTCGAAGAAGGACAGGCGGTACTCCTGCTGGGAGTCGACCATCTCCACGTACGGGGCGATGTCCCGGTAGGTCTCGATGAAGCGCTCGGCGGAGATCGGGGCGGCGTCCAGGCTGATCCGCTCGGTGATCGACTGGACGTGCGGGCTGGTGTAGCGGCCGGTGCGCAGATCGAAGGCGGACAGCAGGGACTCGATCATGCGGGCGGTGCTGGTCTTGCCGTTGGTGCCCGTGATGTGGATGGACGGGTAGGCGCGCTGTGGTTCGCCGAGGATGTCCAGCAGCGCCGCGATGCGCTGCACCGACGGGTCGAGCTTGGTCTCGCCCCAGCGGCCGGCCAGCTCGTCCTCGACGGCGCGCAGCGCACGGTCGACCTCGGGGTCGGCCGGGCGGGCAGGAATCCCGTCCCCCTGCGGCGGCCCGGCCTGGGCACGCAGGGTCCGGCTGCCGGCCTCGATCACCGCAAGATCCGGGTCACGTTCGGTCTCCGCCTCGACCATGTCGTCGAAGGCTTCGTTCGGGTCGGGGTCGTCGTTCTGGGGGCGCTCGCTCACGCCGACCAGTCTACGAGGCACGTGTGACAGCGGTGCGCTGCGTTGCCCTTCCCCGGTACCGCGCCGCCCGGCGGGGGCCCGGCCGGCGCGACCTGCGCGACCGGACCCCGGACCCCGCCCGTACGCCGACCCCGCACCCCGCCCGTACGCCGACCCCGCACCCGCACCCGCACGCCGGAGCCGCCCCTCGCCTACGGCTGAGCCGCCTACGTCAGTGCCGCCTTCATCATGGCCCGCGCGGTCGGCGCCGCCAGGCCGTTGCCCGAGACCTCGTTACGGGCGGCATGCCCGTCCTCGACCATCACGGCCACCGCCACCCGGTGCCCCTTGCCGTCCTCGGCGTACGAAACGAACCAGGCGTAGGGCGTACCGCTGTTGTCGACGCCGTGCTGGGCGGTGCCCGTCTTGCCGCCGACGGTCAGTCCGCCGATCTTCGCGCCGGACCCGGTGCCCTTGTCCACGACCGTCTGCATCGCCGACTTCAGCTGCCGGGCCGTATGCGCCGATACGGCCTTCCCGTCGCCGTAGGTCGACGGCCCGAAGTCCTGGACGGTGTTCCCGCCGCCGTCGGTCAGCTTGTCGACCAGCTGCGGCTTCTTGAGCTCGCCGCCGTTCGCGAGGGCCGAGGAGACCATCGCCATGTGCAGCGGGGTCGCCTGGTCGTCGAACTGGCCGATCCCGGACAGCGCGGTCTGTGCCTCGTCCATGTCGGAGGGGTAGACGCTCTTGCCGGCCCGCACCGGGGTGTCCACCTTGTCGTCGTTGAAGCCGAACTTCTCGGCCTGCGCCTTCACCTTGTCCTTGCCCAGGTCGACGGCCATCTTCGCGAAGACGGTGTTGCAGGAGTACTGGAGCGCGGTGCGGATGTCCGCGTTCTTGCAGGGCGCGGAGGCGTTCTCGTTGGTGAGCTTGGTGCGGGTGTGCGGGAGGGTGTACGGGTCGGGGCTGTGGGTGGGCTCGTCCACCGAGGAGTACAGACCGTTGTCCAGCGCGGCCGCGGCGACCACCAGCTTGAAGGTGGAGCCGGGCGGCAGCGGCTGCCGCAGGGCCCGGTTGACCTCGGGGTGGTCCGGGTCGGCGGACATCTTCTTCCAGGCCTTCTGGTCGGCCCCCTCCGACCCCGCGAACTTCCCCGGGTCGTACGAGGGGGTGCTGACCATGCCCAGGATCCGCCCCGTGGCCGGGTCCATGGCGACAGCGGCGCCCTTCTTGCCGTCCAGCGCCCGGTAGCCGGCCTTCTGCACCGCGGGGTCGA
Source organism: Streptomyces sp. NPDC015125 (assembly GCF_043080045.1). Lineage (NCBI taxonomy): Bacteria > Bacillati > Actinomycetota > Actinomycetes > Kitasatosporales > Streptomycetaceae > Streptomyces > Streptomyces sp. NPDC015125. Next base: position 456,274 of record NZ_JBIBVF010000003.1, on the reverse strand, counting down.
CGGTGGTGGCCACGTCGCCGCCCTTGGCCCGGGTGCGGGTCAGCGCGTCGGCGGGGCTCTGCAGCCGGCTGTCGGAACCGTCGAGGAGATCCCCGTAAAGGCTCTCCAGCTGGTTGTGGCCGAAGATCTGCGAGGTGAAGCCGGTGACCGGGGCGTAGAGCCGGCCGTCCTGGTAGGTCCGCTTGTACTTGAGCGTGGAGGGGGTGGGGGCGGAGCCGGTCACGGGCTCCCCGCCGACGAGGATGTTGCCCAGCGGCGCCGCGTACTTGCCGATCGCCACCCGCGGATTGTGCGGGTCCTCCTTGTACTCGCCGGCCTTCGCGCCCTGGATCCAGGTGGCCCAGCCCATCAGCGCGACGATGAGGGCCAGGCAGAAGATCGAGGCCCGGCGCAGGGGCTTGTTCATGGAGCGCGGCTCCTCGGTGGTGGACGGGCGGTGGTGCGGGCTTCCGGCATTCCGGCATTCCGGCATTCCGGCATTCCGCTCCACCGTGCCCCGGCTTTATGAGAGCGCGATGAGAACCGCCGGACCGGCCCCTCCGGGACAACTTTCCGCCGCCGTTCGCCCTCTTCCTCGGCGGGCTGTACGCGCCCCCGAGATCGAGATCACCACGACGCAGCGCGCGGGAAGGCTGGAGCTGAGGACGGGTGCCGGCAATCAGTCAGCGGATGCATTTGATACTGCTCACCGCCTGGACGGTGCTGTGGTTCGTCGTCGTCGAACCGCATGGCGGCTTCTCCTGGCACTATCTGCGCTCCGGTGGCGAACTGATCTACCAGGGCGACGCGGGCGACGGCTCCGGCGGGCTGAACCTCTACGCGCACCACCCCGAACTCCAGATGGGCCCGCTCAGCTTTCTGACGGCCGGCCTGTTCAACCCCTTCCCCGAGGCCACCGGGCAGTTCCTGGCCGCGGCGCTGATGTCGCTGCTCGGCCTGGTCATCGTGGTGCTGGCGGGCCGCAGCGCCGCCCACCACTTCCTGGGCACCGGCACCAACCACCAGCGGCTGCGGCAGCGCGTACTGATCGCCGGGCTGGCCTTCATCCCCATGTGGATCGAGGTGGGAGTCCGCTTCGGGCATCTCGACGACGTCCTCGCGCTGTTCTTCACCGCCCTCGCGGTACGCGCCCTCACCCGGGGCAACGCCGCGCTCACCGGCGCCTGCCTGGCCCTGGCGATGGATTCCAAGCCCACCGCCCTGGCCTTCCTCCCCCTGCTGCTCGCCCTGCCGAGGGAGAAGTGGCTGCGCGCCGGGGTGTGGTGCGCGGGCCTGGTCGCCCTCGCGTGGCTGCCGTTCTTCCTCGGCGACTCGCAGTCCTTTGCCGCGGCGAAGTTCGCCATCCCCAACCATCCGGCGTCCGCGCTGCGCTGGCTGGGCGTCGGCGACCCCGAGACCCCGGGCTGGGACCGCCCCGCCCAGGCCGCTCTCGGCCTGACGCTGGGCTCGATAGCCGTGTGGCGGGGGCGCTGGGCGGCGGTGGTGCTGCTCGGCGCCAACGCCCGCATCGTCCTCGACCCCAGCGTCTACACCTACTACACGGCGTCGGTGCTGCTCGGCACCCTGCTGTGGGACGTCATCGGCCAGCGCCGGCTGGTCCCCTGGTGGAGCTGGCTGGCCCTGCTGATCCTCTACGGCAGTGTCTTCGCCGTCCCCGACGATGCCGCCCGGGGTCTGATCCGTCTGGCGTTCGTGACCGTCTCGACGGCGTATGTCCTGCTCTGGCCGGTACGTGAGCGGGGCCGTCGGGGACCGGGACGGCGCAGGCCCCCCGCCCGTACGGACGAGGGGCCTGCACACGACGGTCCCCCACACGGCCCGGATCCCGGGCCGTGGCCGGGCCCCGCGCCTACGCCTGGGGCAGGGCCGCCAGCTGGGCGGTGATCCGGACGATGTCCGCCTCCGCGGCCTCCAGCCGGCCGCGGATCTTGTCCACGACCTTCTCCGGCGCCTTGGCGAGGAACGCCTCGTTGCCGAGCTTGGCGGTGGCCTGCGCCTTCTCCTTCTCGGCGGCGCCCAGGTCCTTCGTCAGCCGCTTGCGCTCGGCCTCGACGTCGATCGCACCGGACAGGTCCAGCGCGACCGTCGCGCCCGCGACCGGCAGCGAGGCGGTGGCGCTGAAGCCCTCACCGGCCGGCTGCAGCCGCAGCAGCGAGCGCATCGCGGCCTCGTGCGCGGCCAGCGCCGTACCGGACAGCTCCAGCTGCGCCGGGACCTTCTGGCCGGGCTGCAGCCCCTGGTCGGAGCGGAAGCGGCGGACCTCGGTCACCACCTGCTGGACGGTCTCGATCTCCCGCTCCGCCGCCTCGTCCCGGAAGCCGCCCGGGGCGTCGGCCCCGGCAACGAGCACCGCCTTGGGCCAGTCGGCGATCACGACCGACTCACCACCGGTCAGCGCCGTCCACAGGGTCTCGGTGACGAACGGGACGATCGGGTGCAGCAGCCGCAGCGTGACGTCCAGGACCTCGCCCAGCACCCGGCGCGAGGCGTCGGCAGCCGGGCCGCCCGCCATGAACGTCGTCTTGGAGAGCTCGACGTACCAGTCGAAGACCTCGTCCCAGGCGAAGTGGAAGAGGGTGTCCGACAGCTTCGCGAACTGGTAGTCGTCGTAGTACGCATCGACCTCGGCGACGACCGAGTTCAGCCGGGACAGGATCCACCGGTCGGTCGCCGACAGCTGCTCGGCGGGCGGGAGTTCGCCCTCCACCGTCGCACCGTTCATCAGCGCGAAGCGGGTGGCGTTCCAGATCTTGTTGGCGAAGTTACGGGATCCCTGGACCCAGTCCTCACCGATCGGCACGTCGACGCCGGGGTTGGCGCCGCGGGCGAGGGTGAAGCGGACGGCGTCGGAACCGTATGCGTCCATCCAGTCCAGCGGGTTGACCGCGTTCCCGAAGGACTTGGACATCTTCTTGCCGAACTGGTCGCGGACCATGCCGTGCAGCGCGATGGTGTGGAACGGCGGGGTGCCGTCCATCGCGTACAGCCCGAACATCATCATCCGGGCGACCCAGAAGAAGAGGATGTCGTAGCCGGTGACCAGGACGGAGTTCGGGTAGAACTTCCCGACACTCGGGGTCTGCTCGGGCCAGCCGAGCGTGGAGAACGGCCACAGCCCGGAGGAGAACCAGGTGTCCAGGACGTCGGTGTCCTGCGTCCAGCCCTCGCCGCTGGGCGCCTCGTCGTCCGGTCCGACGCAGACGACCTCGCCGTTCGGCCCGTACCAGACCGGAATGCGGTGACCCCACCACAGCTGCCGCGAGATGCACCAGTCGTGGAGGTTGTCGACCCAGCCGAAGTAGCGGGACTCCATCTCCTTGGGGTGGATCGCGACCTTGCCGTCGCGGACCGCGTCACCCGCGGCCTTCGCCAGCGGGCCGACCTTGACCCACCACTGCATCGACAGCCGCGGCTCGATGGTGGTCTTGCAGCGCGAGCAGTGGCCGACGGAGTGGGTGTACGGGCGCTTCTCGGAGACGATCCGGCCCTCGGCGCGCAGCGCACCGACGATCGCGGACCGGGCCTCGAAACGGTCCAGGCCCTGGAACGGACCGTGCGCCGTGATGACGCCGCGCTCGTCGAGGACGGCGAGGTTGGGCAGGTCGTGCCGGCGGCCGATCTCGAAGTCGTTGGGGTCGTGGGCCGGGGTGACCTTGACCGCGCCGGTGCCGAACTCCGGGTCGACGTGCTCGTCGGCGACGACCGGGATCCGGCGGCCGGTCAGCGGCAACTCGATCTCGGTGCCGACGAGATGGGCGTAGCGCTCGTCGTCCGGGTGGACGGCGACCGCGGTGTCCCCGAGCATCGTCTCGGCCCGCGTCGTCGCGACGACGATGGAGTTGTCGCCCTCGCCGTACCGGATGGAGACCAGCTCGCCGTCGTCGTCCTGGTACTCCACCTCGATGTCCGAGATGGCGGTCAGACAGCGCGGGCACCAGTTGATGATGCGCTCGGCGCGGTAGATCAACTCGTCGTCGTAGAGCCGCTTGAAGATCGTCTGGACGGCCTTGGACAGGCCCTCGTCCATGGTGAAGCGCTCCCGCGACCAGGCGACGCCGTCGCCGAGCCGGCGCATCTGGCCGGAGATCTGGCCGCCGGACTCGTTCTTCCACTGCCAGACCCGCTCGACGAACGCCTCACGGCCCAGGTCGTGCCGGGAGACGCCCTCCTTGGCGAGCTCGCGCTCGACGACGTTCTGGGTGGCGATACCGGCGTGGTCCATGCCCGGCTGCCACAGGGTCTCGTAACCCTGCATGCGCTTGCGGCGGGTGAGGGCGTCGATCAGCGTGTGCTCGAAGGCGTGCCCCAGGTGCAGGGAGCCGGTGACGTTCGGCGGCGGAATGACGATGGTGTACGGCGGCTTGTCGCTCTTCTCGTCCGCCTCGAAGTAACCCCGCTCTACCCAGCGCTCGTACAGCGGCCCCTCTACATCGGCCGGCGTGTACTGAGTCGGCAGTTCGGGGGCGCTGTGGTTGCTCTGCTGAGTGTTCTCGGTCACGACGCACAGTGTACGGGCGCGGATGTCGCAGCTTCGAATCGGTTTCGCCCCCGGCGCACCGGCTGTCAGCGGCGTCGTACAGGATGTCGGAAGCGTATAAACATCACGCAGTACTCAACTGGCTTCAGTTGTCACGAGGGGAACCGCTCCATGAGCTTCAACCAGCCGCCTCCCGGCCCGTACGGCCAGCAGCCCCAGCAGCCCGGCCCGTACGGCCAGCCGCAGCAGCCGCCGGCCCCGCAGCCGGGCTACGGCTACCCGCAGCAGGGCGGCCAGGTACCAGGTCAGCAGCCGGGCTACGGCTACCCGCAGCAGGCCCCGCAGCAGGGGTACGGCTACCCCCAGCAGGGCGGCCAGCCCGGCTACGGCCAGCAGGCTCCGTACGGCGGCCAGCAGACCCCCTACGGCACGATCCCCCAGGGCGCTCCGGAGAGCGGTGGCAACGGCAAGAAGATCGGCCTGATCGTCGGCGCGGTCGCGGTCGTCGCGGCGATCGGCGTGGGGGCGTACTTCGCGTTCGGGTCGGGCGGGGATGTGAAGCCTTACACGATCTCGTTGCCGAAGACGTTGTTGAACGGGCAGTTCGAGAAGGCACAGCAACCCGGCAGCTCGGGGGGCGCCGAGGACTTCACCGACGACAAGGAAGCCAAGGCGATGGGCATCACCAACGCCAAGGGCGTCAGCGGCGGCTACAAGAGTGGCGACGGGCTGCAGCTGACGGTCAGCGGCGTGTACGGCAACGTCGCCGACCCTGAGGGAACCGTGGGGCAGGTGCTCGCCAAGGTGGACGAGAGCCAGAAGAAGGCCTTCACGGACAAGGGCGCCAAGATCGAGGACGTCACCCCGACGACCACGTACTCGCCGAGCGACTTCGACGGCTCGGTGATGAAGTGCAGGACCCAGAAAATCACGCTCTCGCAGGGTGGTGTGAGCGTGCCCGTCACCGCCTCCACCTGTGTCTGGGGCGACAGCAGCGCCATCGGCGTCGTCCAGGCCGCGTCCGCACCGTCCCCCGCCGGTGGCCCCACCGCCACGACGCCCGGCGCGGAGGCACTCTCCGAGAAGACCGCCAAGATCCGCACCGAGGTCCGCAAGGAGAAGTAGCGGCGTCGGTCACCGCCACCGACCGGAGACGACACAGAGCCGCCCGGCAGCATGATCGCTGCCGGGCGGCTCTTGTGGTGCGTGCCGGGCGCCTACGCGCTCTTCTCCTGCGGTTCCCCCGACTCGCCGCGATTGCGCGGCACCAGGGTCGGGTTCACATTCGAGTGCACGACGTCCTCGGTGATGACGACCCGGGCCACGTCCTTGCGGGACGGGATTTCGTACATCACCGCCTGGAGGACCTCCTCCATGATGGCGCGCAGACCGCGGGCGCCGGTGCCGCGCAGGATGGCCTGGTCGGCGATGGCCTCCAGGGCCGGGCGGTCGAAGTCCAGCTCGACACCGTCGAGTTCGAAGAGCCGCTTGTACTGCTTGACGAGCGCGTTGCGCGGCTCGACCAGGATCTGCAGCAGGGCCTCACGGTCGAGGTTGTGGACCGAGGTGAGGACGGGGAGGCGGCCGATGAACTCCGGGATCATCCCGAACTTCACCATGTCCTCCGGCATGACGTCCTGGAGCTGGTCCTTGGACTCGATCTCGCGCTTGGAGCGGATCGTGGCACCGAAGCCGATGCCCTTGGCGCCGGACCGGGCCTCGATGATCTTCTCCAGACCGGCGAAGGCACCGCCGACGATGAAGAGGACGTTGGTGGTGTCGATCTGGATGAATTCCTGGTGGGGGTGCTTGCGGCCGCCCTGGGGCGGGACCGAGGCGGTGGTGCCCTCCAGGATCTTCAGCAGCGCCTGCTGGACGCCCTCGCCTGAGACATCGCGGGTGATCGACGGGTTTTCGCTCTTCCGGGCGACCTTGTCGATCTCGTCGATGTAGATGATGCCGGTCTCGGCCTTCTTGATGTCGAAGTCCGCGGCCTGGATCAGCTTGAGGAGGATGTTCTCGACGTCCTCGCCGACGTAGCCGGCCTCCGTGAGCGCCGTGGCGTCGGCGAACGCGAAGGGGACGTTCAGCATCCGGGCGAGGGTCTGCGCGAGCAGGGTCTTGCCGGAGCCGGTCGGGCCGAGCAGCAGGATGTTGGACTTGGCGAGCTCGATGCCCTCCTCGCCGCGGCCGGGGCCGTTCTCGCCCGCCTGCACCCGCTTGTAGTGGTTGTAGACGGCGACCGACAGCGCCTTCTTCGCGGGCTCCTGGCCGACGACATAGCCGTTCAGGAACTCGTAGATCTCCCGCGGCTTGGGGAGTTCCTCCCACCGCACCTCGGAGGTCTCGGCGAGCTCCTCCTCGATGATTTCGTTGCAGAGGTCGATGCACTCGTCGCAGATGTACACACCAGGTCCCGCGATGAGCTTCTTCACCTGCTTCTGGCTCTTTCCGCAGAACGAGCACTTGAGCAGGTCGCCGCCGTCACCGATGCGTGCCACGAGGTGCTTCCCCTTCGCCTGGGATCCGCATTGCTCCACGGACCCGGGTGCTTGCCTATCGACGGTACCTTGCCGGGCCCCCCGTTCGGGCCCCCCTTGGACCGACTCGGTTCACTCGATCCGATTCCGGTCCAAGGGGGCAACGCTCCGGCTCACTTCGCGAAGATCGCTAGCCGATCGAGACGGACGACTTCCGCGTCGAGACGATCTGGTCGACCAGACCGTACGCCAGGGACTCCTCGGCGGTCAGGATCTTGTCACGCTCGATATCATCCCGGATCTTCTCGATCGGGGTGGTGGAGTGCTTGGCCAGCAGCTCCTCCAGCTGCGAACGCATCCGCAGGATTTCGTTGGCGGCGATCTCCAGGTCGGAGACCTGGCCGCGGCCGGTCTCGCTGTAGGGCTGGTGGATCAGCACCCGGGCGTTCGGCAGCGCCATCCGCTTGCCGGGGGTACCGGCGGCGAGCAGCACGGCCGCGGCGGAGGCCGCCTGGCCCATGCAGACCGTCTGGATGTCCGGCTTCACGAACTGCATCGTGTCGTAGATGGCCGTGAGCGCCGTGAAAGAGCCGCCCGGGCTGTTGATGTAGATCGAGATGTCCCGGTCCGGGTCCATCGACTCCAGGCACAGCAGCTGCGCCATGACGTCGTTGGCCGAGGCGTCGTCGATCTGCACGCCGAGGAAGATCACGCGCTCCTCGAACAGCTTCGCGTACGGGTCGTACTCGCGCACGCCCTGCGAGGTGCGCTCGACGAAGCGCGGGACGATGTAGCGGGACTCGGCACGCGCGCCGGAAAACTCGGACTCCGCGCCCTGGGAGAGGCCGCTGCCGGGGTAGTTGTTCATCGTGGTGTTCACCGTCCTGGTGGCGATCAAGTGGGCTGGGGGCTGTAGGGCGAGTGGTACGGGGCTCAGGCCCCGGTGCCGCCCCCGCCCGGAACGCCGGCGGCGGAGGTCATCACATCGTCGATCAGGCCGTACGTCTTGGCCTCATCGGCGGAGAACCAGCGGTCGCGGTCGGAGTCCTGGGTGATCCGCTCGACGGTCTGACCGGTGTGGAAGGCCGTCAGCTCAGCCATCCGCTTCTTGGTGTGCAGCAGCCGCTCGGCGTGGATCTTGATGTCCGACGCGGAACCCGCCAGGCCCGCGGAGGGCTGGTGGATGAGGATCTCGGCATTCGGCAGCGCGAAGCGCTTGCCCGGGGTGCCGGCGCTCAGCAAGAACTGTCCCATCGAGGCGGCGAGGCCCATCGCGATCGTCACCACGTCGTTCTTGATGTACTGCATGGTGTCGTAGATCGCCAAGCCGGCCGAGATCGAGCCGCCCGGGGAGTTGATGTAGAGGAAGATGTCCTTGTCCGGGTCCGCGGCGAGGAGAAGCAGCTGCGCGGTGATCTTGTTGGCGATGTCGTCGTCGACCGGCTGGCCGAGGAAGATGATCCGCTCGCCGAGCAGCCGGTTGTAGACCTGGTCGCCGAGGCCACCGAAGGTCGGCTCAGCGGCGGCGGAAGGCATCGGGATCGTCACGTGTCCACCTGCTCGTTGTCGGACGGCTCCAGGCCGTCTCAGCGTCGTCTGCTGGGGCGTGGGGAACCGGCGCCGTGTGTGGCCCCGGCGCGGTTTCAGGGACTCCCCTGCCCTCGTATCTACGGACCCTAACGCGCAGGTCGGACAACGCCATCCCGCATCGATAACTGTTCGCTGTGAGCGCAGGCTCACGGGGTGGTACGACCACGGGCCCGAACACGCGGACGTGCGTGTTCGGGCCCGTGGTCAGAGAGCTGCGCGCAGGCGCAGGGCGGTGTCCGGGGCTCAGGCCTCGGGCTTCTCCTCCGCCTCGCCCTCGACGATCTCAACGGTCTCGACGGACTCGGCCGCCTCGACGGTCTCGGCGGTCTCGTCCTCGTCGTCGAGCTCGATGACCTCGCCGGTGCTGTCCTTGACCGTGGCGGCCTCGACGACGACCGCGAGGGCCTTGCCGCGGGCGACCTCACCGACGAGCATCGGCACCTGGCCGCCCTCGACGACGGCCTGGGCGAACTGGTCGGGGGACATGCCGGAGGACTGCGCGCGGCGCATGAGGTGCTCGGTGAGCTCCTCCTGGCTGACGTTCAGCTTCTCCTTGTTGACCAGCTCGTCCAGGATGAACTGGGTCTTGATGCCCTTCTCGGCCTGCTCCTTGGTCTCGGCGTCGAACTCTTCCTCGGTCTTGCCCTGGATCTCCAGGTACTTCGCGAGGTCGAGGCCCATCTGGCCGAGCTGGTGGTTGACCAGGTTGTGCTTGCGGGTCTCGATCTCGTCCGCGAGCAGCTTCTCCGGCATCGGCACCTCGACGAGCTTGAGCAGCTCGTCCAGGACCTTCTCCTGCGCCTGGGTGGCCTGGTCGTACTTCTTCATCTGCTCAAGGCGCTTGCGGCTGTCCGCACGGAGCTCCTCGAGGGTGTCGAACTCGCTCGCCAGCTGGGCGAAGTCGTCGTCCAGCCCGGGCAGTTCGCGGGACTTGACCTCGGTGACCTCGACCGTGACCTCGGCCTCCTTGCCCTCGGCGGAACCGCCCTTGAGCTCGGAGGTGAAGGTGGCACTGTTGCCGGCCTGCACACCGGTGACGGCCTCGTCGATGCCGTCGAGGAGCTCGCCGGAACCGATGGTGTACGAGACACCCTCGGCGACGCCGTCCTCCAGCACCTCGCCGTCCACCTTGGCTTCGAGGTTCAGCGTCAGGACGTCGCCGTCCTGGGCCGCGCGCTCGACCGGGCTGGTCGTCGCGAAGCGCTCACGCAGCTGCTCGACGGACTTGTCGATCTCCTCGTCCGACACCTCGACGGCGTCGACCTCGACCTCGATGCCGGAGTAGTCCGGGATCTCGAGGGCGGGGCGGATGTCGACCTCGGCGGTGAAGGCCAGCAGCTCGCCGTCCTTCAGCTCGGTGATGTCGACCTCGGGCTGGCCGAGGACGTTCAGCTCACCCTCGTTGACCGCTTCGGTGTAGAACTTCGGGAGCGCGTCGTTGACGGCCTCCTCCAGCACGGCGCCACGACCGAACCGCTGGTCGATGACCCGGGCCGGGATCTTGCCCTGGCGGAAGCCCTTCACCGTGACCTGCTGGTTGATCTTTTTGTACGCCGCGTCGAGGCTGGGCTTGAGCTCCTCGAAGGGCACCTCGACAGTGAGCCGAACCCGAGTCGGGTTCAGGGTCTCCACGGCGCTCTTCACGGTTCGGTCTCCTTGGGGCTGACTTCTGGGGTTCTGCGTGAGATCTACCTGGGCCCGGCTGATCCGGGTCCGGCCGATCGCGCCCGGTACACAGACACACGGACACGCAGCTTGCATAGTAACCGCAAGGAGGATGACGCCCACAACGCGATCTTGAAAGGGCGCTCGTTGTGCGGCGCCGCCACGGTGGGCCGAGGCTTCGCCCGACGCCGTACTGTCGGGCTGACCTGCTACTGGTCGGGGTGGCCGGATTCGAACCGACGACCTTCCGCTCCCAAAGCGGACGCGCTACCAAGCTGCGCCACACCCCGTCGGTGCGACACGTAGGGTACATGGCCGCAGGCGGTACGGCTGCCAGTTGCCGGGATGCCTCGTGGGGCGATGCACGGGCGGGGACGGCCGGGTGCCTCGTCCGCGCGAGGGGATGTGCGGTGCACCGCCGCGACCCGCTAGGATGCACTGCGTGCCGAGGTCCTGCGACCTGTGGCGCTCGCGGGCGTAGCTCAATGGTAGAGCCCTAGTCTTCCAAACTAGCTACGCGGGTTCGATTCCCGTCGCCCGCTCTCACCAGGAAACCCCGGGCCGGATGGCCTGGGGTTTTCCGCTTTCCGCAACGGCCGCCCGGTGTCCGCACACCTCTTCGCTCCGCGGCCGCGGCCCCCATAAGGTGGCCTGCATGGAGATCTGGCTCAATCCCGCGTGCTCCAAGTGCCGTTCGGCCGTGGAAATCCTCGACGAAGAGGGCGCCCGCTACACCGTGCGCAGATATCTGGAGGACCCGCCGGACGCCGATGACCTGCGCGGTGTGCTGGCGCGGCTGGGCCTGGAGCCCTGGGACATCACCCGGACCCAGGAGGCCGAGGCGAAGGAGCTGGGCCTCGCGAAGTGGGAGCGCACCGACGCCGCACGAGAGCAGTGGATCGCGGCGCTGGCGGCACACCCCCGGCTGATCCAGCGGCCGATCATCACGGCGGACGACGGTTCGGCGCTGGTGGGGCGGAGCGAGGAAGCCGTACGCGAGGCAGTGGCGCGGACCGGGGGCGAAGAGGCTTCGAACGGCTGAACCCCGTGCGGCGCCCGGCACGGGGCCGGCGGACACCCGGAGGCGGACCGCCTAGAAGGTGATGTGGTTGATGGTGTCCGCAATCGAGTTGAGGAACCGGTTGATCGACGGCGCCATGCCCGTGGAGGCAAGGAAGAAGCCGAACAGTATGGCCACGAAGGCCGGACCTGCCTTGATCGACTTCCCTCTGATCAGCACGATCAGAATGATCCCCAACAGCAGCACCACTGACAGCGAAAGAGCCACACTGATCACACCCTCGGTCGGAACGCCTCACCGGCCCGGGGGCATGCCGCGCACACCCCCCTGCACCCATCGTGCCACCAACTCCATGCCCACTGCAGGCCGGTGACGAATCATCGGCCAACGCTTTGCCCTATTCCAGCCGATGGCGGCCATGGGGCTGCGGCAGGGTGACGCACGGGCGGCGGGGTGACGCCCGCGCGGCGGCCGCGAGGGGCCGGACCACACCGTGCCGGGCCGAGCCGCGCCGGACCACGCCATGCCGGGCGGGGCGGGGCGGGGCGGGGCCGGGCGGGGCGGGGCGGGAATTTCTCCGGCCGACGCGGCGTCGGCAATTCACCACGGCCATTCCACCCGGGGGCATTCTGATCAGTTTCCGGCCCGGCTCCGGTCCGGAGAATTTCCTGTCCGTGGTATCCGTCACTGCCTTGCAAGGCGCCATCAAGGCTTATTAGCATTCGGACATAAGACCAAGGAATCGGACATTCCCCCTGAGTCGTTTGCGGGGGATACAGGGCGATTTGAGGGGATGATAGGGGGCGAATCGGACTGCGAGGGCGTGGGCTCTCCGCAGCGTCAGCGGATTTTATCCGCGCCCCGTCCACGGCGGAAGCCAAGGAAAAGGGGAATGACTTCGACGCGGTTTTACGCATTCACCGACCGCCGCTATCGTGCCTCCAATGTTTCCCGCTGCCGCGACACCCCGACGCGAACTTCCCCCTGCCCGGGCGGCAGAGGGCACGGACCGGGCGGAGCCCGCGGACCGGTCGTCCAGCGCGGACGGCGCGGAGGGCGCGGCGGCACCCGCGCCGAAGAGCGGTGGCCGGCACGCGTTCTTCGACAACGCGAAGTACCTGGCCATCGTGCTCGTGGCGATGGGGCACTCATGGGAACCGCTGACCGACGGCAGTCGCGCCGCCGAGGCGCTCTACATGACCGTCTACACCTTCCACATGCCGGCCTTCATCATCATTTCCGGCTACTTCTCGCGCAGCTTCGACATGCGCAAGGACCGGCTGCAGCGGCTGGTCACCGGGGTCGCGGTCCCCTACGTCCTCTTCGAGACCGCCTATGCGTTCTTCAAGCGCTGGGCGGACGACGATCCCGGGCACCCCATCAGCCTTCTCGACCCGTGGTTTTTGACGTGGTTCCTGGTGGCCCTGTTCATCTGGCGGCTGACCACCCCGCTGTGGAAGATCGTGCGCTGGCCGATTCCGCTCGCGGTGGCCATCGCCGTGATGGCGTCGGTGTCCCCGGACATCGGCGATGATCTGGACCTCCAGCGGGTGCTGCAGTTCCTCCCGTTCTTCGTCCTGGGACTGGCGCTGCGGCCCGAGCACTTCAAGCTGGTGCAGCGGCGGGCCGTGCGGATCGCCTCGCTGCCGGTCTTCGCCTGTGCGCTGGTGATGGCCTACTGGGCGGCTCCCCGGATGAGCTCGGCGTGGTTCTACCACCGCGACAGCGCCCAGGAATTGGGCACCACCTGGTGGATCGGCGCGGTGATGACGCTGGCGCTCTTCGGGTGCTCGATCGTGATGACGGCCTGCTTCTTCTCCTGGGTGCCGACCCGGCGGACCTGGTTCACGGTGCTGGGCGCCGGGACGCTCTACGGCTATCTGCTGCACGGCTTCCTGGCCAAGGGCTCGCGGTTCTGGGGCTGGTTCGACGACTACGCCTGGCTCCACTCGCCGCTCGGCGAGATCGCCGTCACACTGATCGCGGGCGGCATCGTGACGGCCCTGTGCACCCCGCCGGTCCGCAGGATGTTCCGCTTCGCGATGGAGCCGACGATGGCCTGGGCGTTCCGGAAGGATCCGGCCGATACGGCGCGGGCCCGGGTCGGCGCCTGAGCGCGCGACGTCCCGGCCCGGCAGGGCGTCCCGCCCGGACCGGCACGGCGTCCGCCCCGGGCACCGGCTCCCTCGTTACGCGTCCCGGCAGATCAGCAGCAGCGCGCGGTCGTCGTTAACGTCCTTGGCGACGGCCTCGATCAGATGCCAGGCGGCCCCGGCGAAGCCCGTGGCGACATAGCGGTCGGCCTCGCCGGTCAACCGGTCGATGCCCTCGGCGATATCGCGGCCGGCGGCCTCGACCAGGCCGTCGGTGAACAGCATCAGGACGTCGCCCGGCCGCAGCGTCCCCTTGACCGGATCGAACTGAGCGCCGTCGAAGACGCCGAGCAGCGGCCCCTCCCCCGGCTTCTCCTCCCAGCGGCCGCTGCCGGCGCTGAGCTGGAGCGCCGGCAGATGTCCCGCGGAGAGGAGTTCGTAGTCGCCGGACTCCAGGTCGAGGACGAGATGGACGGAGGTGGCGAACCCCTCGTCCCAGTCCTGGCGCAGCAGATAGCCGTTGGCGGCGGGCAGGAAGCCGTGCGGCGGCAGCGAGCCGAGCAGGCCGCCGAAGGCGCCGGACAGCAGCAGCGCGCGGGAGGCCGCGTCCATGCCCTTCCCGGAGACATCGGTCAGCACCACTTCGAGGATCTGGCCGCCGTGGGTGCGGGAGGCCACCACGAAGTCGCCGGAGAAGAACTGGCCGCCGGCCGGGCGCAGCGCCATCTCGTGGTGCCAGCCCTCGGGGAGCGCGGGCAGCTTGCTCTGGACCCGGATCCGTTCGCGCAGGTCGAAGAGCATCGTGCCGCCGCGCCGCCAGGGCACCCCGACCCGGCTGCGGAACTGGGCGATCAGCAGCCCGAAGAACCCGACCGCGGCGACCACCAGCACCGTGCCCGGAGTGATCCGTTCCGGCCCCTCGTCGTACGGGCCGAACAGTGCGGCTTCGACGACCAGCGCGGCCGCGGACGCGCCGTACAGAATCAGGAGGTTGGCCGGCCGCAGCAGCAGTCCGCCGGCGATGACCGGGAGGACCAGCGCCGTCGGGGCGATCCATTCGGGCCACCGGAGGGTGCCCGCGGCGAGGGCGGGTATGGCGAGGAGGAGGACGGCCAGCGCGAACCGGTCGGAGCCCTCGCCGCGGAAGTAGTCGACCCCGGCCTTGCGCACGCCGATGCGGGCCCGGTGCAGGCCTTTGTGCACCCGGGCCGTCAGGGCTTCCGTTCCCTGGCCGGTTGTCATCGCTCTGGGACCTTATCCACCCGTTCGGCGGCGCGTCGATTCGCCGCACGACGGCCTGGCCAATTGCCGGGAAACGGCGTGCGAAATGCGGTCGCGCGGGCGGAGTGACCGCGGCACGTGGCGTCGGCGGCGTCCGGGTCGGAGGTGGCGCCCTGGTGCCGCACGGTTCTGCAGGCCGGTCCGGCCGTTGTGGCCCTCAGCCGCCGGTGGACGGCTGGCAGCCCGGGCACCAGAAGAGGTTGCGGGCGGCGAGACCGGCGGTGCGGATCTCGCTGCCGCAGAGGTGGCAGTCCTGGTGCGCACGGCGGTAGACGTACACCTCGCCGCCGTGGTCGTCGACCCGCGGCGGGCGGCCCATCGCCTCCGGCAGGTGTTCCGGGCGGACGGTGTCGATCCGGTTGTCCCGGACGCCCTCGGCCATCAGGAACACCAGGTCGGCCCAGAGCGCGTCCCATTCGGCGCGGGTGAGGTCGCGGCCGGGGCGGTAGGGGTCGATGTGGTGGCGGAAGAGGACCTCGGCGCGGTAGACGTTGCCGACCCCGGCGATGATCTTCTGGTCGAGCAGCAGCGCCGCAATCGTCGTACGGCTTCGGGAGATCCGCTGCCAGGCGCGGGTGCCGTCGTCACCGGGGCGCAGCGGATCGGGGCCCAGCCGGTCGTGTATCGCGCGCTTTTCGTCCTCGGTGATCAGTGCGCAGGTGGTGGGGCCGCGCAGGTCCGCGTAGGCGGTCGGGTTCGCGAGCCTCAGGCGCACCGTGTCGGTGGGCGGCGGAGCGGGGGCCGCGCCGAAGCCGAGCTTGCCGAAGAGGCCGAGGTGGACATGGATCCAGCGCTGGGGGTACCCCCTGGACCGCTGGGGGTCCCCCCGGTCGAACGGAGGGGAGACCGGGGGGTCGTCGGAGGTCCTTGAGGGAGGGCCGAAGCCGAGGAAGAGGTGTTTGCCGTGCGCCTCCGCGGTCGTCATGACCTGGCCGTCCACGAGGGCGGCGCCGGCGGCGAACTTGCCCTGGGGGCTGCTCGCCCGTACCGGTCCGCCCTCGAAGCGTGCGCGGTGGTCCAGGGCGAGGCGGTGGATCGTATGCCCCTCGGGCACGGGTGTCCTCCAGTGGGCGCGCCCGCCCGCCCCGGCGGCCGGGGCGGGCGGGCGGCGGGATGAGCGGGGGTCAGCCCTGCGGGTGGTGGGCGGGGACGGCGGGCAGCTCGCCGGTGGTCTCGTAGGCCGAGAGCATCTCGATGCGGCGGGTGTGCCGCTCCTCACCCGAGTAGGGCGTGCCGAGGAAGACCTCGATGAACCTGGTCGCCTCTTCCCGGGTGTGCATCCGGCCGCCCACGGAGATGACGTTGGCGTTGTTGTGCTCGCGGCCGAGCTTGGCGGTCTCCTCGCTCCAGGCCAGCGCGGCCCGTACGCCCTTGACCTTGTTGGCGGCGATCTGCTCGCCGTTGCCGGAGCCGCCGATCACGATGCCGAGGCTCTCCGGGTCGGCGGCGGTCCGCTCCGCGGCGCGCAGGCAGAACGGCGGGTAGTCGTCCTGGGCGTCGTAGATGTGGGGACCGCAGTCGACGGGCTCGTGGCCGTGGGCCGTGAGCCACTCGACGAGGTGGTTCTTGAGTTCGAAACCTGCATGGTCGGAGCCGAGGTACACGCGCATGCGATGAGTGTGACACGAGCGGCGGCGGGTAGGCGCCGCTGGGTCTTCCCGGGCTGCGTGCACAGAATGCGACTCCCCGCCTTCCGTACGCAAGCACAGCGCGAAACCATCCAGGGTTTCACACAACAATCCGGCTTCAGACCTTCCAATCCACGGTTAACGAAGATCTAATGCGGGGGATCCATCCGCGAACCACGAAGGACGGTCACATGGGCGCGCACCCTTCCCCGAGCTCTCCAGGAGCAGGTGGCACCCCCACCTCCCCATCGGCCCCCGCCCCCGGCGGCGGGCCCACCGGGGGGCAGTCGCAGGACGGGCTGCAGGCAGGGCTCAAGAACCGCCACCTGTCGATGATCGCCATCGGCGGCGTCATCGGCGCCGGCCTGTTCGTCGGCTCCGGCGCGGGTATCGCGGCCGCCGGCCCCGGCATCCTGCTCTCCTACGCGCTGACCGGTCTGCTGGTCGTGCTGGTCATGCGGATGCTGGGCGAGATGGCCGCGGCCTCGCCGACCTCCGGCTCGTTCTCCGCGTACGCGGACCGGGCGCTGGGCCGCTGGGCCGGGTTCACGATCGGCTGGCTGTACTGGTTCTTCTGGTCGGTCGTGCTGGCCGTCGAGGCGACCGCGGCCGCCGCGATCCTCACCGGCTGGGTCCCGGCCGTCCCGCAGTGGGCCTGGGCGCTGCTGGTGATGATCGTGCTGA
Organism: Streptomyces sp. NPDC015125; assembly: GCF_043080045.1. Taxonomy (NCBI): domain Bacteria; kingdom Bacillati; phylum Actinomycetota; class Actinomycetes; order Kitasatosporales; family Streptomycetaceae; genus Streptomyces; species Streptomyces sp. NPDC015125. The sequence continues at coordinate 439,355 of NZ_JBIBVF010000003.1, read as the reverse complement.
CCGGTACGAACCTGGTCTCGGTCAGCTCGTTCGGCGAGTTCGAGTTCTGGTTCGCCGGGATCAAGGTCGTCGCGATCGTCGTCTTCATCGTGGTGGGCGCGCTGGCGATATTCGGGCTGCCGCCGGGCGGCGCCCCGGTCGGCACGGAGAATCTGACCGGGCACGGCGGATTCCTGCCGCACGGTCCCGGCGCGATCCTCTCCGGCATGCTGCTGGTGGTCTTCTCCTTCATGGGCAGCGAGATCGTGACGCTGGCGGCGAGCGAGTCGCCGAACCCGGTGCAGGCCGTCCGCAAGGCCGTCAACAGCGTCATCTGGCGGATCGCGCTCTTCTACATCGGCTCGATCGCGGTGATCGTGACGCTGCTGCCGTGGAACTCCAAGGCGGTGGAGAAGAGCCCGTACGTGGCCGTGCTGGAGTCGCTGGACATCCCGTACGCGGGCACCGTGATGGATGTCGTGGTGCTGACCGCGGTGCTGTCCTGTCTGAACTCCGGGCTCTACACCGCCTCCCGGATGGCGTTCTCGCTCGGTCAGCGCGGCGATGCGCCGAAGTCGTTCGCCACCGTCAACAAGGGCGGGGTGCCGGCGGTCGCGATCTGGGCGTCGGTCGCCTTCGGCTTCGTGGCGACGATCTTCAGCTACACCTCGAAGGACACCGTCTTCCAGTTCCTGCTGAATTCGTCGGGCGCGGTGGCGCTGTTCGTGTGGCTGGTCATCTGCTTCTCGCAGCTGCGGATGCGCCGGGTCATCGAGCGGGAGATGCCGGAGCGGCTGACGGTGCGGATGTGGCTGTACCCGTGGCTGACCTACGCGACGATCGCGCTGATCGTCTTCGTCATCGGCTACATGTTCTACAACCCGGACGGGCGCAAGCAGATGGTGCTGTCGGTGGTCGCGGCCGTGGTGGTGCTGGCGGTCGGGCTGATCCTGGACCGGCGGCGGCCGCGGACGGCCGTGGCGGACGGGGCGGACGGGGCGGACGCCCCGGGCGTCGGCGCCGGGGTGACGGACCGGGCCTAGTACGGCGAACGCGCGAAGGGGCCGGGCCCCGTGCACACCCATGAGGTGTGTACGGGGCCCGGCCCCTTCGTGTGCGGCCTGCGCGGCCCGCTCAGCCGCGGCGCCCGGCCAGCTTCCAGGCCGTGGGCAGCGCGCCCATGGCCAGCGCGGCCTTGAGGGCGTCGCCGATCAGGAACGGGACGAGTCCGGCGGCGACGGCCTGGCCGAAGGACATGCCGGTGCTCAGCGCCAGGTAGGGGACGCCGACGGCGTAGATCAGCGCGGTGCCCGCGGCCATGGTGGCGGCGGTGCGCAGCACACCGCGGTCGCCGCCGCGGCGGGCCAGCGCGCCCACGGCGGTGGCGGCCAGCAGCATGCCCACGATGTAGCCCAGGGTGGCCCCGCCCGCTCCCGAGGCGCCACCGGCGAACCACGGCAGGCCCGCCATCCCCGCCAGGGCGTACAGCGCCAGCGACAGCGCACCGCGGCTCGCGCCGAGCGAGGCGCCGACCAGGAGGGCCGCGAAGGTCTGGCCCGTGACCGGGACCGGGGAGCCGGGGACCGGGACGGCGATCTGGGCCGCGATGCCGGTGAGCGCGGCGCCGCCGAGCACCAGCGCGGCGTCACGGACGCGGGCACGGGAGGCGGTGGCGGCCGGCAGCAGATCGGCGAGGACGGTGCCAGGACGGGAGAGAGCAGCAGTGCTCATCGGGGCTCCGCGGGAGGTGAGAGGGACAGGACGGGACGGGACGGGACGACGTTAGTCCAGCGGACCGCCGGAGATCATCGTGTGGCGACGACAAAGCCACACCGGCCCGCTTGGAGAGTTCCGAACATGCGTTCCGAACCACCGCCAGCATGCCCGGTACCGGCGGGGCGCGAGGCGTCATTGCAGGTCACGTGATGCTCATCACGGCCCGGGCCGCCTCCGGGCGCCGGTTTTGTGGTAGCGCGCGACATGCGGCGACACTGGGCGCGCCCCGCGGTGACCTGTGGAGTTCCCCCAACCCGCCGGCGGCCCCGCCGCCCCGGCCCTTGCGAGAGTACGAGCCCATGCACGACGCACCGACCCGAGCCGTCGAGCCCTCCCCGGGGACGGTCACCGACGGGAAAGAACCGCTGTCCGCGGGCCTCAAGCAGCGCCATCTGACGATGCTGGGGCTGGGCGGAGTGATCGGCGCGGGCCTGTTCGTGGGCTCCGGCGCGGGTATCGCGGTGGCCGGTCCCGGGATCGTGCTGTCGTATCTGATCGCGGGCGCGCTGGCCATGCTGGTCATGCGGATGCTCGGCGAGATGTCGGCGGCGATGCCGGCGTCCGGTGCCTTCTCGGTGCATGCGGAGCGGGCACTGGGGCGGTGGGCCGGGTTCAGCGTCGGCTGGCTGTACTGGTTCCTGCTGGTCGTGGTGCTGGCCGTGGAGGCCACCGGTGCGGCGCAGATCGCGAACGGCTGGGTACCGGCGGTGCCGCAGTGGGGCTGGGTGCTGATCTTCATGATCGTCTTCACCCTCGCCAACCTGGCCGCGGTGAAGAACTTCGGCGAGTTCGAGTTCTGGTTCGCGACGCTGAAGGTCACCGCGATCGTGCTGTTCCTCGTGCTGAGCGTGCTGGCGGTCTTCGGGGTGCTGCCGGACACCGAACCCGTCGGGCTGGCGAACCTCACCGGACACGGCGGATTCCTGCCGCACGGCTGGGGCGGGGTGGTCTCCGGGGTCCTGGCCGTGGTGTTCGCCTTCGGCGGCCTGGAGGTCGTCACCATCGCCGCGGCCGAGTCGGACGATCCGGCGCGCGCGGTGGGCCGGGCGGTGCGCAGCGCGGTGTGGCGCATCCTCTTCTTCTACGTCGGCTCGATGCTGGTCATCGTGACCCTGCTGCCCTGGTCGTCGATGCAGCCGGGCAAGAGCCCCTACGTCGCGGTGCTGGACAGCATCGGGGTGCCGGGCGCCGGCCAGATCATGAACATCGTGGTGTTCGTGGCGCTGCTCTCCGCGCTGAACGCCAATCTCTACGGCTCGTCACGGATGATCTTCTCGCTGGCCGAGCGGGGCGAGGCGCCGCGGGCGCTGCTGAAGGTGTCGGGACGGGGGTCCCCCCGCTCGAACGAAGTGGAGAGTGGGGGAGAAGCCGGGAGTGGGGGAGGCGTGCCGCGCCGCGCCGTGCTCGCCTCGGTGGCGTTCGGGTTCGTCTCCGTGCTGCTGAATCTGAAGTGGCCGGACTCGGTCTTCCTCTACATGCTCAATGCGGTCGGCGCGGTGCTGCTCTTCGTCTGGGGCCTGATCGCCGTCTCCCAGCTGCGGCTGCGTCCGCGGATCGCCCGTGAGGCGCCCGGGAAGCTGACCCTGCGGATGTGGGGCTTCCCGTATCTGACCTGGGCGGCGCTGGTGGCGATGGGCGGGGTGCTGATCCTGATGCTGACCGATGACACGGCCCGGCCGCAGCTTCTGTGGTCGGCCGGGGCGACCGGCCTGGTGCTGCTCGTCGCGGGCGCACGCGCGCTCCGGGAGCGGCGCGGGCGCCGCTGATTCCCGCCAGGCAGAAGGTCACCCCACGTCACAATCGACCGCAGGGTGAACACACACGGTGCCGATGACGTCTGAATACCGAACATTCGCTGCACGACTGTTGCCCTGAGCGGACACCGGCGCTCAAACTGAGCCCGCTTCGCCGAGGACTCCGGAGTTCAGCCGTCGGCAGGCCCTGCGCGATCCGCCCGCACCGGCGGGGACCAGGGGGCCCGGCAGCGCCGTCGCACCGGTCGCGGCCCGGGGGAACGCACCATCGCCTTGCTCCGCTCTCACCTACTGGGACAGGTACGACATGAATCGGACACCCTCGTCCGCCGCATCCGCGCGCGAGCACGGCGACGCGGTCCAGGGCGCCGGCCCCGACAGCTCCGCCACGCTGTCCAACGGCCTCAAGCAGCGCCACCTCTCGATGATCGCCCTGGGCGGGGTGATCGGCGCGGGCCTGTTCGTCGGCTCCCGCGCCGGCATCGCGGCGGCCGGTCCGTCGATCGTGCTGGCCTATGCCGTCTCCGGCGCACTGGTCATGCTGATCATGCGCATGCTCGGCGAGATGGCCGCGGCGAATCCGGCCTCCGGCTCCTTCTCGGTGCACGCCGAGCGCTCCATAGGTTCCTGGGCCGGGTTCACGGTGGGCTGGATGTTCACCGCGCTGCTGTGTGTGGCGGTGGCCGCCGAGGCGCTGGGTGCCGCCGACGTGATGCACCAGTGGTTCCCGGGCACCCAGCCCTGGATGTGGGTCCTGCTGTTCATGGCGCTCTTCACGGCAACGAACCTGACCGCGGTCTCCAACTTCGGTGAGTTCGAGTTCTGGTTCGCCGCCCTGAAGGTCGCGGCGATCGGCATCTTCCTGGTCCTGGGCCTGCTGGCCATCTTCGGTGTGCTCCCCGGCACCGATGCTCCGGGCACCTCGCATCTCACCGGTGACGGCGGCTTCCTCCCCAAGGGCGTCGACGGCCTGATGGTCGGTCTGCTGGCCTCGGTGTTCGCCTACGGCGGGCTGGAGACGGTGACCATCGCGGCCGCCGAGTCCAAGGACCCGGTACGCGGCGTGGCCCGCGCCGTGCGCACCGCGATGTGGCGAATAGCCCTCTTCTACGTCGGCTCGATGGCCATCATCGTCACGGTCATCCCCTGGAGCGCCCCCTCCATCGCCAAGAGCGGCCCGTACGTGGCGGTCCTGGACTACCTCAAGATCCCGGCGGCCGGCCAGATCATGAACGTCGTCATCCTGATCGCGCTGCTCTCCGCGGTGAACGCCAACCTCTACGGCGCCTCGCGGATGGCCTACTCCCTCATCTCCCGCGGCCAGGGCCCGGCCTTCCTCGGCAAGGTGAGCGGCGGCGTCCCGCGCCGCGCCGTCCTGCTGTGCTCCGCCTTCGGCTTCCTCGCGGTCCTCTTCAGCTTCCTGTGGCCCACCACGGTCTTCCAGTGGCTGCTGAACATGGTCGGCGCGGCCGTCCTGGTGGTGTGGGGCTTCATCGCCGCCGCCCAGCTGCGGATGCGGCGGCAGCTGGAGCGCGAGGCACCGGAGAAGCTCGTGGTGAAGATGTGGGCCTTCCCGGTCCTGACCTGGGTGGCGCTGGCGGGCATCGTCGCCGTGCTGCTGCTGATGGTGCGCGATGAGAACCAGCGGATCCAGCTGCTGTTCACCGGCGGCTTCGGGGCGGTACTGGCCGTGATCGGGCTCATCCGGCAGCGGTCGCTGGGCAGGGGCGTCGGCCTGGCCAAGGAGTAGCAACTCCGCAGCGCACCCCCACTCCCCGCAGGCGGGGGGGGGCCCCCCACCCCGGGGCCCCCCCCCCGGCGGGGTTTGGGCCCCGGCGGGGGCGGGGGCCCGGCCCCGGGGAAACCAGCAGCTAGCGGGGAAGTTCACCGG
>NZ_JBIBVF010000003.1:0-433945 GCF_043080045.1 Streptomyces sp. NPDC015125 | reverse complement strand
CCGGTGCGGGTCCCCGGCCGCCGGGGGGGGGGGCGGGGGGGGGGGGGGGGCCGCCGGGGGGGGCCCCGGGGGGGGGGCCCCCCCCCCCCCCCCGGCCCCCCCCCCCCCCCCCCCCCCCCCCCCCCCCGCCTGCGTCTTTGGGACCAGGCCGGTGCCGGTGACCGGCCGACGAGTACTCCTGCTGATAGCGTGCTCTTGCACATCAATTGCAATAAGAAGTCGTAAGCAGTTGGAGAGGCTCGGCATGGCCACCTACACACTTCCTGAACTTCCGTACGACTACTCGGCGCTGGCCCCGGTCATCAGTCCCGAGATCATCGAGCTGCACCACGACAAGCACCACGCGGCCTATGTGAAGGGTGCGAACGACACCCTGGAGCAGCTCGCCGAGGCGCGCGACAAAGACGCGTGGGGCGCCATCAACGGCCTGGAGAAGAACCTCGCGTTCCACCTCTCCGGCCACATCCTGCACAGCATCTACTGGCACAACATGACCGGTGACGGCGGCGGCGAGCCGCTGGCGAAGGACGGCGTGGGCGGGCTGGCCGACGCCATCGCCGAGTCCTTCGGCTCGTTCGCGCAGTTCAAGGCCCAGCTGACCAAGGCCTCGGCCACCACCCAGGGCTCCGGCTGGGGCGTGCTGGCCTACGAGCCGGTCTCCGGCCGGCTGATCGTCGAGCAGATCTACGACCACCAGGGCAACGTCGGGCAGGGCTCGGTCCCGATCCTGGTCTTCGACGCCTGGGAGCACGCCTTCTACCTGCAGTACAAGAACCAGAAGGTGGACTTCATCGAGGCCATGTGGCAGGTCGTGAACTGGCAGGACGTCGCCAAGCGGTACGCAACCGCCAAGGAGCGGGCGCACAGCCTCCTGCTGGCGCCGTGAGGCACGGTCCGCCGCACAGTCGTCCTGCCTCGTGATCGTCTTCTCACCGCTCACCCGGCAGGCGGAATGAGGAATGGCCCCCGCGAGGACGTGACTCGCGGGGGCCGTTCCGGTTGGACAGGGGGCTTCCCCCGCCAACGCGGGGGCTCACTCGAAGCTCGGCCCTGCCGTCCGGGTCCGCTTGATCTCGTAGAAGCCGGGGATGGACGCGACCATCAGCGTCCCGTCCCACAGCCTGGCGGCCTCCTCGCCCTTGGGGGCCGGGGTGACGACCGGCCCGAAGAAGGCAATCTGCTCGCCGTCGTGCCCCGGGACGGCGATGACCGGCGTGCCGACCTCCTGACCCACCAGGTCGATGCCTTCCTTGTGGGAGGCGCGCAGCTGGGCGTCGTAGGTGTCCTTGCCGGCGTACTCGATCAGGTCGGCGGGCAGGCCCACGTCCTTGAGGGCGGCGGCGATGCTCTCGGGGGTCACCCCGAGGCCCTCGTTGTGGATGCGGGTGCCGAGCGCGGTGTAGAGCGGGCCCACGACCTCGTCGCCGTGCAGCTGCTGCGCGGCGATCACCACGCGGACCGGGCCCCAGGCCTTGCCGCCCGGGACCATGTTCGCGCGGTACTCCTCGGGCAGTTCGTCGAGCTTGTCCTCGTTCAGCACCGCCAGGCTCATCACATGCCAGCGCACCTCGACCGGACGGACCTTCTCCACCTCCAGCATCCAGCGGGACGTCATCCACGCCCAGGGGCACAGCGGGTCGAACCAGAAGTCGGCAGGGGTCTTCGCGGTGTCGGACACGGGGGTCTCCTTATGAGAGCGGTGCTGGGTCGGGGTTCACGATGCTGCTCCGTGGAAGGTTCAACCGACGGCGGGCGTGCCATGATTCCCGTTGTTCGATATTCGAGACGAGGACGAGGGAGTCACGCCGTGCCAGGTGAGAATCTGTCCCGGGACGAGGCGCAGGAACGGGGCCGGCTGCTGCGCGTCGACGCCTACGACGTGGCGCTGGACGTCCGCTCAGCGGTCGCGTCCGGTCCGGAAGCGGAGACCTTCCGCTCCCTGACGACGCTGCGCTTCCGCTGTGCCGAGCCCGGCGCCTCGGCCTTCGCCGACCTGCTGGCGCCGTCGGTCACCTCCGTCACCCTCAACGGCCGGGACCTCGACCCCGCGGCGGTCTTCGACGGCACCCGGATCACGCTGGACTCGCTGGCCGCCGAGAACACCCTGGTCGTCGACGCCCGGTGCGCCTACAGCCGGACCGGTCAGGGCCTGCACCGCTTCGTGGACCCCGAGGACGGCGAGGTCTACCTCTACACCCAGTACGAACCGGCCGACGCCCGCCGGGTTTTCGCCAACTTCGAACAGCCCGATCTGAAGGCCCCGTTCACCTTCGAGGTCACCGCCCCCGAGGGCTGGCGGGTGCTCAGCAACGGTGCCCAGGAGGGCGGGGCCGAGGGCGGGCGGCACCGCTTCGCGACGACCGAGCCGATCTCGACGTACATCACGGCCGTGGTCGCCGGCCCGTACCACTACGTCTCCGATGTCTACCGGCGTACCTTCGAGGACGGGACGGAGCTGGAGATCCCGCTGGGCGCGCTGTGCCGCAAGGGCCTGGCGAAGCACTTCGACGCGGACGACGTCTTCACCATCACCAAGCAGGGCCTGGACTTCTTCCACGACCACTTCGACTTCCCCTACCCCTTCGGGAAGTACGACAGCGCCTTTGTCCCGGAGTACAACCTCGGGGCCATGGAGAACCCGGGCTGTGTCACCTTCCGCGAGGAGTTCATCTTCCGCGGGAAGGTCACCGAGGCGTCCTACGAAGGACGGGCCAACGTCATCCTGCACGAGATGGCGCACATGTGGTTCGGCGATCTGGTCACCATGCAGTGGTGGGACGACCTGTGGCTCAAGGAGTCCTATGCGGACTTCATGGGCGCCTTCGCGCTGGTGGGGGCGACGCGTTTCACCAACGGCTGGATCACCTTCGCCAACCGCCGTAAGTCCTGGGCCTACCACGCCGACCAGCTGCCCTCCACCCACCCGGTCACCGCCGACATCCGTGACCTGGAGGACGCCAAGCTCAACTTCGACGGCATCACCTACGCCAAGGGCGCATCCGTCCTCAAGCAACTGGTGGCGTATGCGGGGCAGGACGCCTTCCTGGAGGGCGCCCGGCGCTACTTCAAGCGGCACGCCTACGGCAACACCCGGCTCACGGATCTGCTGGCGGCGCTGGAGGAGACCTCCGGCCGGGACCTGGCGTCCTGGTCACGGGCCTGGCTGGAAACCGCGGGTGTCAACTCCCTCACCCCGCAGGTCACTTATGGCGCGCAGGGCCGGATCACCGAGCTGAGCATCCTCCAGGAGGCGGCGCCCTCGCACCCGCAGCTGCGGCCGCACCGGGTCGCGGTCGGCCTCTACCGGCGGCAGACCCTGTCCTCGGTGGGCGGGGACTCGGCACTGGTGCGCTACGCCCGCGCCGAGGTGGACGTGGACGGGCCGCGGACCGCGGTACCCGAGCTGGCCGGCCTCGAACGCCCGGAACTGGTACTGGTCAACGACGAGGACCTGACGTACGCCAAGGTCCGGTTCGACGAGGGGTCGCTCGCCACCCTGCGGGCCCGGCTCGGTGATCTTGCCGACCCGATGGCACGGGCGGTGTGCTGGGCCGCGCTGTGGGGCCTGACCCGCGACGGGCTGATGCCGGCCCGCGACTACCTCGACCTGGTAGGGCGGTTCGCCGGCCGGGAGACCGGCATCGGCGTGCTGCAGACGCTGCACGGACAGGCGCAGACGGCTCTGGAGCTGTACTCCGCGCCGGACCGCCGGGAGCAGGCCGCCCGGGAACTTGCCGAGGCCGCGCTGCACGAGCTGCGGCTGGCCGACCCCGGCAGCGACCATCAGCTCGCCTGGGCCCGGCACTTCATCGCCCTCGCCGCCACCCCCGCCGATCTCCAGCTGCTCCAGGGTCTGCTGGACGGCACCGCGAAGATCGACGGCCTGGACGTGGACCAGGAGCTGCGCTGGGCGGCCCTGGAGCCGCTGGCCGCGCACGGCCTCGCGGACGAGGCCGTGATCGGCGCCGAGCTGGCCCGCGACAACACCGCCTCCGGCAAGCGCCACCAGGTCCGCTGCCTGGCCGCCCGCCCCTCGGCCGAGGTCAAGGCCCAGGCCTGGGCACAGGCCGTGGAGTCCGACGCGCTCTCCAACGCCCTGGTGGAGGCGACGAACGCCGGGTTCGCGCAGTTCGGGCAGCGCGAGCTGCTGGCTCCGTACCGGCCGCGCTACTTCGCGGCGATCGAGGGGGTGTGGCGGGAGCGCTCCATCGAGATCGCGATGGAAGTGGTGCGCAGCCTGTTCCCGGCCTGGCTGGTGGAGCAGGACACCCTGGACGCCGCGGACGGCTGGCTGGACGGGCATCCGCAGGCCGCGCCCGCGCTGCGCCGGCTGGTCCTGGAGAAGCGGGACGATCTGGCCCGGGCACTCCGTGCACAGGCTTGTGACGAGGCGGCCGGACCGAGGCCGTAACCCCCGTGTCGACCAGCCCTTTTCGGCAGTCGAACGCCCGTACTTTAGTACAGGGTTGTCCGGTTTGTGGTACGGGCGTGTAACAGCGGTTAGGGGGTGGAGCGGGGGCGGGAATCGAGGGGTCATGAACCACGACACCCCGCTCTCCCCCCTCCCCCTCCGCCACCTCTCCGAGGCGCACTGCCGGGTGATGACCACCCGGCAGCTGCGTGAGCACGGCATCCCGGCGGCGGAGACCACCGCACGCTGCCGCCCCGGCGGCCCCTGGCAACAACTGCTCCCCGGCATCTATCTGCTGCACTCGGGGCCGCCCACCAGTGAGGAACGGCTGCATGCGGCCCTGCTGTACGCCAGCCACCGGGGGCCGGCGGTACCCCGGCAGGGCACCGAGTCCGGGGACGCCCCCGAGGCGATGATCACGGGTCTGGCGGCACTCGCCCTGCACGGCTTCACCGAGGCGCCCCCGCTGCTCGCCCTGGACCGCATCGAGGTACTGGTGGCCCGCACCCGCCGGCTGCGCTCGACCGGTTTCGCCCGGATCGTACGGACGGTGGAACTGCCCGTCGCGCAGGAGATCACCGGGGTGCCGGCCGCGCCGGTGCCGCGCGCGGTCGCGGACGCGGTCGGCACGCTCACCGACGCCACGACGGTGCGCCGGCTGCTGACCGAGGCGGTGCGCGGCGGCCACTGCGAGGCGACCTCGGTGGTGCGGGAGCTGAGCCGGGCCCGGCTGCTGACCCGGCCGCACGTGGTGGACGCGGTGGACACCCTGCTGGCCGAGGGCCGGGCGCTGGCCGAGCAGCGGCTCTATGCGATGGTGCGCGCCCACGGTCTGCCCGACCCGCTGTGGAACGTCGAGCTGCGGCTGCCGGGCGGGCCGCAGCTGGGCGGCGTGGACGCCTTCTGGCCGGAGCACGCGGTGGCCCTGGAGATCGACACCCGGGCACCGCGCCCCGAGGAGGACCCGCTGCAGTCGCCGTTCTTCCACAAGCGCGAGCATCTGGAGCGGCTGGGCATCACCGTCGTCCGCTGCCTGCCGCGCACCCTGCGCACGGCCCCCGAGCAGCAGGCCGCGGTGATCCGGACGGCGCTGATGGCGGCGGGGGACCGGGAGCCGAGCGCGTATGTGGCCGTGCTCCCGCGCTAGGTTCCGGCGGGAGCTTCGACGGCATCCCCTCGGGGAGCCCCCTGGCACGGGTGCCGTCCCGAGCCCGTCAGCGCCGCTTGAGCAGCAGCTCGACGTTACGGTCCCCGGCCGTGCCCGCCAGGTCCGAACGGGCCTCGGGTGCATTGAAGGACAGCTCGCGGTAGAGGGCCGCCAGCCCGGTCTGCGAGAGGTCGCTGAAGTCGGTGCGGTGCGGGGCGGCCGACTCGACCAGGGTGGTGAACAGGGACAGCGTGCCGTCGTGGTTGTCCACCAGCTCGATGACCCGGGCCAGCTGCGGGAAGTCGATGTGCGAGGCGGTGGAGATCTCCCAGAAGCTGCCGTGCGCGATGATGTCGTTCTTGTGGCTGTGGCCGTTGATCCAGCCGACGACACGGGGGTGGGCGGCCAGCACCTCCACCAGTTCGGGGCCGCCGTGCCGCTTCTCGTGCGGGCGGACCGGGTCGGGGCGGGTGTTGTTCATCGTCTTGCTGGTGTGGTGGCTGAAGACCAGCACATGGGCCTTCTCCCCCTTCTCGTTCTCCTGCAGCGTCCGCTCCAGCCAGCGCAGTTGGGCGTCACCGACCGAGCCGGTGTAGTGGCCGCCGGGGTCGGTGGTGTCCAGGCTGATCCCGAGGACGTCATCGGAGACCCGGAAGGTGTAGTAGAGGCGGTTTTCGTCGAGATGCGCGGAGGTGTAGCCGTGGCCGTGCGGACCGGGGCCGGTGTGCGCCGGGTCGAGGTGGGCGCGCAGATACTCGGCCCGGGTGAAGGGGGCGCGCCGCTCGTCGGGGGTGACCCTCCTGGCCTGCTTGGCGTGCGCCGTCAGCAGCCGCTTGAAGTCCGCCCCCTCGGGGTCGAGGCCGTCCTTGACCGCCTTCCAGACCTTTGCGGCCTCGGCGGCGGGCAGCGTCTCCAGCTTGCGGCCGCCGGTGGCGGTCTCGGTCCAGAAGGGGTCGCCGGGGGCATAGCACCCGCCCGGCAGCGAGTCGTGGTTACCGACCGTCGAGTACCAGGGCAGGTGCAGACCCGGGCTGTGGACGGTGCGGATCGCGGCCGCCAGGAACCCGTCCAACTGCGGGAAGCCCAGCGCCTTGTCGGCGTCGCGCAGGGCGCGCTCCGGCTGCCAGTACAGCTTCAGCCCGCTGTCCTGGACGCCTTCGTAGCGGCGCGGGTCGCCGGAGTTCGGGGTGATCCGGCCGCCGCTCATCGCGGTCAGGAACCACTCCAGCTCCAGCTTGGAGTTGTTGTCGGTGTTGTCGCCGGTGGTCATCACGAAGGACAGCGGGGCGCCGGTGGCGGGCCCGCCGGGCAGCGCATTGACCCGCTCGACCAGCGAGACGGCCCCGGCGACCGACAGCGCCTCCTGGGGCCGCCAGGCGCTGGCGGTCTCGGCGCGCAGGTACTCGTAGCGCAGCGGGCTCTGCACATCGACCAGATGCAGATCGGTGAACTGCACGAACGACGCCAGCGCGGTACGCCGCTGGTCGCGCCCGCCGTGCGCCGTGGCGAGGTCGGCGCGGACGACCCGGTCCCAGGCGGGGCCGTCACCGAGCCGGCGGTAGCCTCCGCTGCCGCGCGGGGCGGACACCCCGGCGAGGGTGGTGCCCCGGGTGTACGGCGTACGGGGGACGGCGGGGGCATCCACCGGGACCGGCGCGGCCGGGGCCGGGCCGGAGGTGACGGTGGCGGCCTCGGCCCGCCGGTCCGGGCCGACGCCGAAGGCGAGCCCGAGCCCGGTGGCGGCGCCGACCGCTCCGGTGGCGGTGAGGAACGTACGGCGGTCGAAGGTGGCGGCGGACCGTATACGGGACATACGCAAGGCTCCCCGGGTGCGAACGCAAAGGCGGCCGGGCAGCACAACTGCCCTGTCACCTGGGATGGTTGGCATCGGGGATGACCTGCGCGTGAACGCCATGGCAACGTGGAGAACCCATCACCGCACAGGGTTCCGCCGGTCACCTTCCGGCCATGGAGCCCTGCCCGGTGGTGCGGCCGGCGGTCACCGGCTGTTCACTCCGCCGGGTAACCGGACCGGTCCCGGACCACCCCCGACCCCCTCCCGGACCGCTCGCCCCGGGGGCCACACCGGGGGCCCGCCCGTACGCATCGTGAGCACGCCGGCACGCTACGCGCCCGTAGGACGCCCCGACCCGCCACGGAATGGAACGGATTGGACAAGGCGACGGGTGTCACACACATGATGGAGGCACTACTGAGCAGGTGTTCCGAGCAGACACCTATGTCAGGCCAGAAAGAAGGAGTCCCATGAGGATCGGAATCGTCGGAGCCACCGGACAGGTCGGCGGCGTGGTGCGGGGCATCCTCGCCGAGCGGAACTTCCCGGTGGAGCAGCTGCGGCTGTTCGCTTCGGCCCGGTCCGCCGGACGGACGCTGCCCTGGCAGGACACCGAGATCACGGTCGAGGACGCGGCCACCGCCGACTACTCGGCGCTGGACATCGTGATCTTCTCGGCCGGCGGCGCCACGTCCAAGGCGCTGGCGGAGAAGGTCGCCGACGCCGGCCCGGTCGTGATCGACAACTCCTCGGCCTGGCGCCGTGACCCCGAGGTCCCGCTGGTCGTCTCCGAGGTCAACCCGTCGGCGATCACCGACCGGCCCAAGGGCATCATCGCCAACCCGAACTGCACGACCATGGCCGCGATGCCGGTGCTGCGCCCGCTGCACGAGGAGGCCGGTCTGGTCTCGCTGGTCGTCGCCACCTACCAGGCGGTTTCCGGCAGCGGTCTGGCCGGTGTGGAGGAGCTGGACGGCCAGGTCCGCAAGGCCGTCGAGCAGGACGCCACCAAGCTGACGCACGACGGTGCGGCCGTGGAGTTCCCCGAGCCGGACAAGTACGTCCGCCCGATCGCCTTCAATGTGCTGCCGATGGCCGGCTCGATCGTCGACGACGGTCTGAACGAGACCGACGAGGAGCAGAAGCTCCGCAACGAGAGCCGCAAGATCCTGGAGATCCCGGAGCTGAAGGTGTCCGGCACCTGTGTCCGCGTCCCGGTCTTCAGCGGCCACTCGCTGCAGATCAACGCCCGTTTCGCGCGTCCGATCAGCCCGGCGCGCGCCCAGGAGCTGCTGGCCGGCGCCCCCGGCGTCACCCTCTCGGACGTCCCCACCCCGCTCCAGGCCGCCGGCCAGGACGCGTCCTTCGTGGGCCGGATCCGTACGGACGAGACCGCCGAGAACGGCCTGGCGCTGTTCGTCTCCAACGACAACCTCCGCAAGGGCGCGGCGCTGAACGCCGTCCAGATCGCGGAGCTGGTCGCGGCGGAGCTGCGCGGCTGACCGCAGCCCCCGGAACACGGCGGGTGCCCGTACGGAGTCTCCGTACGGGCACCCGCCGTTTTTCCGTCTCCCGGGCGACAGGCCCCCAGGGGTACCCCTGGGGGCACCTCCTAGAGGTATCTCCCCTGGCGGGCCGGCCGGACCTCGAACTGGAAGCACCCGTACTCCACGGCCCGTACGTGCACCACCGCCGTCTCCGGGTCCGCGAACGCCTCCCCGAGGGCCGCATCGAACGCGGCCGGGGCATCCTCGGGAACCTCCAGGGGCCGGCCGCCGATGATCTGTCCCCGGTCGTTGTAGCGCCGCAGTACCCGCAGCGCCCCGGCCCGCACGGCCGGATACCTGCCGGCCGCACCGTCCGGCCCGCCGCACGCCCCGGCATGGATGAACACCGGTCCCTGCTCGTCGTACGCCCCGGGCTTCGCCCCGGTCCCGGCCGCCCAGCGGCGCAGCGGCGCATACGAGACCAGCGCCACCCGCTCACCGGCCCGGGTGTCGCGCAGACAGCAGCGCAGCAGCGCCCCGACGCAGTCCTGCGGCACCCCGTCCTCGCGTGCGGTGAACGGCTCGGTGGGCCGCCCGGCGTCGTCGGTGACCCGCAGCTCCTTGAGCGCGGCCTCCGGGACGGCGAGAGCGGTGTGGCCGGTCGTGTGCGGGCGGGTGGTCCGGTGCGCGGTGTGGGTGGTCATGCCTCCAGCGTCGGCGTCGCGGGCACACCGTGCCGGCGGGAATCGGACGCCGTGTTTCCGGCCGTGGTTCGGCGGTCCCGGGCCGGGCGGCGCCCGATCCAGAGCTGCCCACGATCAAGGGGCCCGTGCCGTGGAAGGATGACGGAAACGCCGCATACGAGGCCGCTTACGAGGAGATGACCTGGTGCCTGGCACGAATCTGACCCGCGACGAGGCGCAGCAGCGGGCGCGCCTGCTGACCGTGGATGCGTATGAGATCGATCTCGACCTCTCCGGCGCGCAGGAGGGGGGTACCCCGGGCGACGCCGAGAACGGGGGCGGCACGTACCGGTCGGTGACGACGGTGCGCTTCGAGGTGGCCGAGGCGGGCGCGGACTCCTTCATCGACCTGGTCGCCCCGGCCGTGCACGAGGTCCGGCTCAACGGCGAGGCGCTGGATCCGGACGAGGTGTTCAAGGACTCGCGGATCGCTCTGCCGGGGCTGCGGGCCGGCCGTAACGAGCTGACGGTGGTGGCGGACTGCGCCTACACCAACACCGGTGAGGGACTGCACCGCTTTGTCGACCCGGTGGACCAGCAGGCCTATCTGTACACACAGTTCGAGGTGCCGGATGCACGGCGGGTGTACGCGTCCTTCGAGCAGCCGGACCTGAAGGCGACATTCCAGTTCACCGTGAAGGCCCCGGAGGGCTGGACCGTGATCTCCAATTCGCCGACGCCGGAGCCGAGCGACAACATCTGGCGCTTCGAGCCGACGCCGCGGATCTCGACCTACATCACGGCGCTGATCGCCGGTCCTTACCACAGCGTGCACAGCTCGTACGAGAAGGACGGGCGGACGGTGCCGCTGGGCATCTACTGCCGGCCGTCGCTGGCCGAGCACCTGGACGCGGAGGAGATCTTCGCGGTCACCCGGCAGGGCTTCGAGTGGTTCCAGGAGAAGTTCGACTACGCCTACCCGTTCGCGAAGTACGACCAGCTCTTCGTGCCGGAGTTCAACGCCGGCGCGATGGAGAACGCGGGCGCGGTGACCATCCGCGACCAGTACGTCTTCCGGTCGAAGGTGACGGACGCGGCGTACGAGGTGCGTGCGGAGACCATCCTGCACGAGCTGGCGCACATGTGGTTCGGCGACCTGGTCACCATGGAGTGGTGGAACGACCTGTGGCTGAACGAGTCGTTCGCCACCTACACCTCGATCGCCTGCCAGGCGTACGCCCCGGGCTCGAAGTGGCCGCACTCGTGGACGACGTTCGCCAACTCCATGAAGACCTGGGCCTACCGGCAGGACCAGCTGCCGTCCACCCACCCGATCATGGCCGAGATCAACGACCTCGACGATGTGCTGGTCAACTTCGACGGCATCACCTACGCCAAGGGCGCCAGCGTCCTCAAGCAGTTGGTCGCCTATGTCGGGATGGACGAGTTCTTCCAGGGCGTCCAGGCCTACTTCAAGGCCCATGCGTACGGGAACACCCGGCTGTCGGACCTGCTCGGCGCGCTGGAGGAGACCAGCGGGCGGGATCTGAAGACCTGGTCGAAGAAGTGGCTGGAGACGGCGGGGATCAACATCCTGCGGCCGGAGATCGAGGTGGACGCCCAGGGCGTCATCACCTCCTTCGCGGTCCGGCAGGAGGCCCCGGCGCTGCCGGCCGGCGCCAAGGGTGAGCCGGTCCTGCGGCCGCACCGGATCGCGATCGGCGCCTATGAGCTCCAGGGCGGCAAGCTGGTCCGCACCGAGCGGATCGAGCTGGACGTGGACGGCGAACTGACCCCCGTGCCCCAGCTGGTGGGCAGGACCCGGCCGGCCGTCGTGCTCCTCAACGACGACGACCTGTCGTACGCCAAGGTCCGGCTGGACGAGGAGTCGCTGAAGACCGTCACCGAGCACCTCGGCGACTTCACCGAGTCGCTGCCGCGCGCCCTGTCGTGGGCGTCGGCCTGGGACATGACGCGGGACGGCGAACTGCCCACCCGCGACTACCTGTCGCTGGTGCTGTCCGGCATCGGCAAGGAGTCGGACATCGGCGTCGTCCAGTCGCTGCACCGCCAGGTGAAGCTGGCGCTGGACCTCTACGCGGCTCCGGACTGGCGCGAGAGGGGGCTGGCGACCTGGACGGCGGCGGCCCTGGAGCAGCTGCGGGCGGCCGAGCCGGGCAGCGACCACCAGCTGGCCTGGGCCCGTGCGTTCGCCGCTTCGGCCCGTACGGACGAACAACTGGACCTGCTGCAGGGCCTGTTGGACGGCACGCAGGAGGTCCCCGGGCTCGCCGTGGACACCGAGCTGCGCTGGTCGCTGCTGCACCGGCTGGCCGCCACCGGCCGGGCGGACGAGAAGGCCATCGCGGCGGAGCTGGACCGGGACAAGACCTCGGCGGGCGAGCGGTACGCCGCGACGGCCCGCGCGGCGCGTCCCACGGCGGAGGCGAAGACCGAGGCCTGGGCCTCGGTGGTGGAGTCGGACCGGCTCCCCAACTCCCTGCAGGAGTCCGTCATCGGCGGCTTTGTGCAGACCGACCAGCGGGAGCTGCTGGCGTCCTTCACCGCGAAGTACTTCGCCGCGGTGAAGGACATCTGGAACTCCCGCAGCCATGAGATGGCGCAGCAGATCGCGGTCGGCCTCTACCCGGCGCTGCAGGTCTCGCAGGAGACGCTGGACGCCACGGACGCCTGGCTGGCGTCGGCCGAGCCGAGCGCGGCGCTGCGCCGGCTGATGACCGAGTCGCGGGCGGGGATCGAGCGGGCGCTGAAGGCACAGGCCGCGGACGCGGCGGCCTGACCGTCCCGTGTGGGGGCCGGCATCGTGGCATCCGCCGGATCCTCATCGTGGAGGTTGTGCGCCGTGGCGGCGGGACGTTCTTCCGCCGCCACGGCATCGGCCGTCACCGGAGCGCGCCGTGTGCCGGCGTACGGCGCGCTCCACCGCCTCCCGGCCTCCCACCGGGCCCCGCCCCCTCCCGCGGGGCCCGGCACAAGCGGGGTGCGGCTCAGCCGCCGAGGGCGTCGAAGCGGCTGCCGAGGGCGGCGCGGCCCGCCGCGGTGAGGTCGCCGTGCAGGCGCAGCCGCGCGAGGCCGCCGTCGGGGAAGACGTCCAGCCGTACGTGCGTGGCCGTCACGGCCCGCGGCAGCCTGAAGCGGTGCGGGGTGTCGGGCTGGAGCCTGGTCTTCGGCAGGATCTCGAACCAGGAGGCCTCGTCGGCCGGGTCGCCGTCGCACCCGGACAGGGCGGCCCAGCCCGCGGAATTGCCCTTGAGGTAGGCGGTGTCGATCTCCACGGCGCGGATCTCGCCCTGGGCGGCGAGCCGGAAGCGCACCCAGTCGTGGGTCCCCTTGACCCGGCGGCGGCGGTTCTCCCAGCCGTCGTCCATCTTGCGGGACAGATCGGGCCGGATGATCTGGGTGGGCGAGGAGTAGAAGCGGTCGGAGGCATCCTCGACGGTGCCGCCGTGCAGGACGGAGGCCAGGTCGAGGGTGCCGAGCACATCGAGCCACGCCGGGTCCGGTACGACCTCGCCGTGCACCCTCAGGCGCGCTATCCCGCCGTCGGGGTGCTGCTTGAGGCGGAGGTGGGTGAAGCGGCGCTCCACGGTGACCTCGAACCCGTTGGCGGCGTGGCCGCGGACGGGGGTGCGCGGGACCAGTTCCTCCCACTTCACCCCGTCGGCGAGCAGCTCCTCGGGGCCGGGGCTGCCGGGGAGCGCGGTGGCCTCGACGGTGACCTGCTGGGGGTAGTTGCCGCGGAAGTGGGCGGTGTCGACGATGACGCCGCGGATCACGCCGGGGGCGGCGAGCCGGATCAGCGCCCAGTCGTGCTCGTCGTCGGCCGGGAAGGGGTGGTCGCCGTCGGTGCCGCGGCGGCGGCGGGTCTCCCAGCCGTCCATGATCTTGCCCTTGTGGCCGAAGTGCTCGGGGTCGAAGACCGCCGGGGTGGGCTTCAGCAGGTTCTCGCGCTCGGCGAAGAACTCGTCGTTCGCGGCGATCACCCCGGCGCCGAGGCGGCGGTCGGCGAGGTCGACGAGGGAGGTGAAGGGGAAGTCCCCGCCACGGTAGTCGGCGTAGGGGTCTCCGCCGCCGTACGGGTTCGCGTCGTTGGCGTGCGGATCGGTGGTGTCGGCGGCCGGGTTGGCGGTCATCGTTGCCTTTCGACGGGGCGGGAGGTGCGGACCGCTCCACGGTCGCAGCGGACCATCCCTCAGGTCCATCGAAAGTTTTTGAGGAATACGTTCAGCTGAGCTGAATGGTCGGGTCCTCCGGCGTCTGGGCTGCGGCCGCCTGCCGCAGCGCGGCGAGCACCCGGGCCAGGCCCGGCGCCCCCTCGGAGCCGCGCCGGGCGGCGGCGACCACATGGCGGCGCGGCTGGTCGGCGTGCAGAACCCGCAGCGCCACTCCCCCGCCGCCGCGGTCCGCCCGTACGGTGCGGTCCCCCGCCCCCCGCCCGACGGCGCCGAGACCGCCCGCCATCGCCATCCGGGGCACCAGCGCCACCCCCATCCCCGCCGCCACCATCGCCCAGATCGCGCTCCAGTCGGCGGCGGCATGTGCCTGCTCGGGCACGAAGCCGGCGTTCTCGCAGGCGGTCGTGGTGATCTGCGACCAGGGCCCGCTGCTGCCGAAGATCCAGGGCTCGTCCGCCAGATCGGCCAGCCGCAGCCCCGGCTCACCGGCCAGCGGATGACCGGCCGGCAGCGCCACGTCCAGCGGGTCGGCGAGCAGCGCGACCCGGCTGAACTTGGGGTCGCGCGGGGTGGGGGCGTGCGCGGCCAGCGACAGCGCCAGATCGACGCTGCCCTCCGCCAGCAGCTCGTAGGCGGCCTCCGCCTCCGCCTCCCGTACCACGACCGACAGGCCCGGGTGGCTGCGGCGCAGCTCCTGGACGGCCGGGACCACCAGGGCCGGGATGGCCGTGGAGAAGGCGCCGATCCGCACCTGGCCCGCCTCGCCCTGGAGGTAGCCGAGCAGGTCCGCGTCCGCGCGCTCCAGCTCGGCGAAGACCGCCTCGGCGTGCCGCAGCACCAGCTGCGCGGCGTCGGTGAGCCGGACCCGCCGGCCGTGGGCCTCCAGCAGCGGGACCCCGAGCGCCTTGGCCAGCCCGGTCAGCTGCTGGGAGACCGCCGAGGGCGTCAGGTGCAGCGCCTCGGCGGTCGCGGTGACCGTGCCCAGCTCGTGGAGGGTGCGCAGGATACGCAGCTTCTTGAGGTCCCAGTCGGCCATGCGGGCAGCGTACGCACCCGCCGCCGCGGTCACCCGCCCGCGGCGGCGGCCAAGGGAAGAAGCCGGCCGGGTCAGCCGCGGCGGTTGGCCTCGCGGCGGGCGAGGATGGCGGCCTGGCGCTCGTCGAACTTCCGCGCCTGGCCGTCGAGACCGTCCATGAACAGGCCCAGCTCCTCCTGCGCGGCCAGCCCGGCCGGGCCCAGCCCGCCGATCTCCAGCACCTTCAGGTAGCGCAGCACCGGCTGCAGCACATCGTCGTGGTGGATCCGCATGTTGTAGATCCCGCCGATGGCCATCCGGGCGGCGGACCGCTCGAAGCCGGGCATGCCGTGGCCGGGCATCCGGAAGCCGGTGACGACGTCGCGCACCGCGGACATGGTCTGGTCGGGGGCCATCTCGAAGGCCGCGCCGAGGAGGTTGCGGTAGAAGACCATGTGGAGGTTCTCGTCGGTGGCGATCCGGGCCAGCATCCGGTCGCAGACCGGGTCGCCGGAGTGGTGGCCGGTGTTGCGGTGCGAGATACGGGTGGCCAGCTCCTGGAAGGCGACGTACGCCACCGAGTGCAGCATGCTGTGCGCGTTGTCGGACTCGAAGCCCTCCGACATATGGGCCATGCGGAACCGCTCCAGCTCGTCCGGGTCGACGGCCCGGCTGGTGAGCAGGTAGTCGCGCATCACGATGCCGTGCCGGCCCTCCTCGGCGGTCCAGCGGTGCACCCAGGTGCCCCAGGCGCCGTCGCGGCCGAAGAGGGTGGCGATCTCGTGGTGGTAGCTGGGGAGGTTGTCCTCGGTGAGGAGGTTGACCACGAGGGCGATCCGGCCGATGTCGCTGACCTTGGACTGCTCGGGGTCCCAGGCGTCACCGTCCAGCGGCCCGGGGAAGTTGCGCCCGTCGCTCCACGGCACGTACTCGTGGGGCATCCAGTCCTTGGCGATCTTCAGATGGCGGTTGAGTTCCTTCTCGACGACCTCTTCGAGCGCGTAGAGCAGCTGGGCGTCGCTCCAGGCGGCCTGGCCGAGCTCTCCGTTATGGCGGGCGGGGGCGATGGTCACGGGGGAACTCCTGGGGACGATGACCTACGGGTCCGTAGGTTTGACCTACGGACCCGTAGGTTACGTCATCGTAGGTTAGGGCCGGTTAAACACCTCCCCCCGTTCAAACCGACCGAAAAGCGTGCGATAGCCGCCTCGCAACCCCTTTTTCACCTGCGGAAATAGCCGGGTACGACAAAGGGCGCCGCACGGTCTTGTCACCGTGGGGCGCCCGCTCCGGACATGACGAAGGGCGCCCCGCGGTCCTGTGACCGCGGGGCGCCCTCAAGGCGTCACCGGTGCCCGGCGTCAGCCCTTGGGCCGGGCCTGCTTGCGGGTCTTGTCGCCCGCGACGACCAGCCCGGCGATGATCAGGAAGAGCACGAGGGGTGCAGCGACATAGAGGCCGAGCGTCTGGATCACGCTCAGGCCCGGACCCGGGTCGTCACCATCGTCGCGGGTGAGCGCAAACGCGGGGGACGACATCAGCAGCATCAGCGCGGTGCCGGCGGTGATGGTTCCGGCGCGCAGGACATTCTTCTTGACCTTGTTGCTCACGAAGTCAACGTATCGGACGCCCCGGCACCCCGCGCGCGCGGGGTGGCACAACCGGCGGCACCGGCGGCACCGGCGGGGGCCGGCGCCGCTCGGCCGCCGTGGCGGATGCCCTCGGCGAGCCCGATCCGGTCGAAGGCCCAGGACCCGGGTCCGGCCGTCCGCAGGTCCCTGCCACAGGTCTCGCGTACGACGGTCCCCAAGGCGGGTGTGCGGGAGCGGGCTCCCGGGGCGCCCGGCCCGGAGCGCCGGGCGCGACTACCACCGGCCGTCGGACAATTCGCGCATCAGCGCATGCAGCCGGGGTGAGGCGGCCAGCTCCTCCAGGGTGCGCGGACGGCCGTCGGGACCGGCGATCGGAAGGCGCCAGTTCGGGTATTCCTCCCATGTCCCGGGGAGGTTCTGCGGGCGCCGGTCCCCGACCGCGTCGGGCAGCCAGACGCCCACCATCCGCGCCGGGGTCCGCAGCAGGAAGCGGTGTACGGCCTTGACGGCCGCTTCCTCGTCGCCCGCCCCTTCGGGCAGCAGGCCGCGCCGCACCAACTCCCGCAGCCATTCGGCGCGTTCGTAACGGGCGCGGGAGCGCTCCCGCTCCGGCGGCCCGGACAGCAGCCCGAGCCGTTCGCGCAGGGCGACGTCCTCACCGGTCAACCGGGCCGCGGTGGGCGGCAGATCGTGGGTGGTGACGGTGGCCAGACAGGCGCTGCGCCACTCCTCGGGCGCCAGGATGCGGGCCACGGCGGGTTCGGGGGCGGGCTTCGGGGCGGGGTGCAGGGCGGGCTCCGGGGTGGCGTTCCGGCCGGGCTGCGGGGCGGAACCGGGCGCGTCCGCCCGCTCCCGGGTCACGGCCTCCCGCCCACCGTCCTCGTCGCCCCGCCGATCCTCGCCGTCCCGCCGATCCTCGTTGCCCCGCCCGTCCTCGTCGCCCCGCTCCCCGTCCTCCGCGCCGTGCCCCGCACCCTCGTAGTCCCGCTCGAACCACAGCACCGACGTCCCCAGGACGCCCCGTTCGGCGAGCGCCACGCGGACGCCCGGCTCGACGGTGCCCAGGTCCTCGCCGATCACCGCGGCGCCGGCCCGGTGCGCCTCCAGGGCCAGTACCGAGAGCATCGCCTCGGCGTCGTAGCGGACATAGGCACCGTCCGTCGGCGGCCGGCCCTCCGGGACCCACCACAACCGGAACAGCCCCATCACATGGTCGATGCGCAGCGCCCCGGCGTGCCGCAGCATTCCGCGCAGCAGCTCCCGGTAGGGGGCGTAGCCCGCGGCGGCCAGCGCGTCCGGGCGCCAGGGCGGCAGGCCCCAGTCCTGGCCGCGGGAGTTGAAGGCGTCCGGCGGCGCCCCGACGGACATCCCGGCGGCGAAGGCGTCCTGCTGCGCCCAGGTGTCGGCACCGGAGGGGTGGACGCCGACGGCGAGGTCGTGCACCAGCCCGATGCCCATCCCGGCCTCCCGCGCGGTCCGTTGCGCGGCGGCCAGTTGCCGGTCGGTGAGCCAGACCAGCCGGCAGTGGAAGTCGATCCGGTCCAGCAGCTGCGTCCGCAGCCGGGCCGTGTCCGGGGAGCGCGGATCGCTCAGCCCGTCGGGCCAGCCGCGCCAGTGGGGGCCGTGCCGCTCGGCGATCGCGCACCAGGTGGCGTGGTCCTCCAGCGCCTCGCCCTGCTCGGCGAGGAAGTCGCAGTACGCGGCCCGGCGGCCCGGGGTGAGCGGGACCGCCCACATCAGCTCCAGGGCCTCGCGTTTGAGCGCCCAGACCGCGTCCCGGTCGATCAGTGCGCCCCCTTCGAGCACCCCGGCCCGCAGCGCACGGGCCTGCGCGGCGAGCTCGTCGGCCCGTAAGCGCGCGGTACCGGTGAGCCGGGCGTACTCCGGGATGTCCTCGATCCGCAGATGGACCGGGTCGGGGAAGCGGCGGGACGAGGGCCGGTAGGGCGAGGGATCGGTGGGCGGGCCGGGGACCGCCGCATGCAGCGGGTTGAGCTGGAGGAAGCCGGTGCCCAGCGCGCGCCCGGACCAGGCGGCGAGGTCGGTGAGGTCCCCCAGGTCTCCCATGCCCCAGGACTGCCGGGACAGCAGGGAGTAGAGCTGCACCAGGAAGCCGTGGCTGCGGCCGGCCGGGGCGGGCACCCGGTCGGGCGCGACGATCAGCCGGGCGCGGGCGCTGCGACCGTCGGGGGCCCGGGCGTGCAGCACATGGACACCCAGGGGAAGCCGGGCGAGCGCCGCCGGAGCGGACGCCGCCTGGTCCTGTGCGGCCGCCCCGCTCTCGGTCTCGACCCGCAGGACGGTGCCTTCGGGGAGACGGGCGAGGTCGGGCGGCCGGCCGGGGCGGGCGACGACGGTACGGGGAAGCAGGGCGCGACGCGCGCCGTCCTCGTACGCGGCCAGGGCGCTGCGGACGGCTTGCGGGGTCGAGGCATCGACCCCCAGTGCGGCGAGCACGGCGACGACGGTGTCGCCGGTGATCTGGACGCTCCTGTCCGGCGAGGGCTCGTAGGACGTGGCGATGCCGTGCAGCCGGGCGAGCCGCGCGCGGCCCATGGGTCCTCAGACCTCCATGGACTCCGTACCGTGGCCGGCGGCTGTCGGCTCGCTGGTCAGCGGCAGCTCGGCGGAGATCGGGACCTCGCTGGTCAGCGGGGCGGCGTCGGCGAGCGGGGGCTCGCTGGTCAGGGGCGGCTCGACGAAGCTGAAGGATCCGGAGCCGTCCAGACCGGAATCGGGGTCGGACACCCCGTCGAAGATGTCGGACTCCATCGTCGCACCTCCCGGTTTGGAGGACAGGGCGTCGAGGAGCAGCTGAGCGGATGCGGCCACGAGGGCCTCCCGTTCATCGGTAATGGGACACGGGGGCCCTACCCACTCGACACGATCGCAGACGTATCTCCTCACGAAACGTGACCCAGGTCACATTATGCCTCACGCAGGCGATTTCACTGTGTCGAACCCCGGGGGGCGCAGAGAACGCGGCGGAACCGGGCGCCGGGACGGAAGTCCTGCGGGCCGGCGAACCCCCGGATTCCGCCCGCGGCACCGGACCGGACCCGTCCCCCACCGGCCCTCCGGGTCCCCCCGCCCTCGCCTGGTTGACACCCGAACCGCCACAATGGTGGGCTCACGGCCGGAGGTCTGTCCGAACGGGCATCGGCGGGGATATACGGGGCGCCGGTGCAGACCGGCGAGTGATGGACGGGGACGAGGAGCAGCCGTGCGAGGCCGGGGCGTATGGAGCGTCGGAAGTATCGGTAGGAGCGGCAGGGGAAGCGGTGCGGGCGCCCGTGCGCGGGTGGCCGGAACCACCGCACTGGCCGCCGCGGTCATCGGAGGTCTGCTCGGCGGGGTGCCCAGCGCGCAGGCGGCGCCCGCCGACCCCGCCGTCGGCGCCCCCGACCAGCCCGACCGGCCGGCCGGCGCCGGGCACGCGCCCGCCGTCTGGCCGCGCCCGCAATCGATGCAGGAGCTGGGCGCCGCCGTGCCGCTCGGCGGCGAGGCGGCGCTGGTGGCCGCTCCGGACACCGACCCCTACGCCCTGGACGTGCTGCGCG
The DNA here is from genome assembly GCF_043080045.1 of Streptomyces sp. NPDC015125. Lineage (NCBI taxonomy): Bacteria > Bacillati > Actinomycetota > Actinomycetes > Kitasatosporales > Streptomycetaceae > Streptomyces > Streptomyces sp. NPDC015125. The sequence continues at coordinate 414,059 of NZ_JBIBVF010000003.1, read as the reverse complement.
GCCTGCTGCGGGACGCCGGGGTGCACACCGTCCGGCAGTCGGCGCCCGGCGACCGGCTGCCCGCGGCCGGTCCGGTGATCCGGGTCGGCGGCAAGCAGGCCGCGGACGCGCTGCGGGCGCTGCGGGCACCGGCCCGCGGCGATCTGCCGGCCGGCGGCTACCGGCTGGCCGTGGGCCAGGTCGCGGGCCGGGACACCGTCGCCCTGGACGGCGTCGGCGCCGACGGCCTCTTCCACGCCGCGCAGACCCTGCGGCAACTGGTCACGGACGGGGCGGGCCGGCGGCAGCTGGCCTCGGTGGCCGTACGCGACTGGCCCGGCACGGCGGTGCGCGGCACCACCGAGGGATTCTTCGGGCAGCCCTGGAGCCAGGCCCAGCGGCTCGCCCAGCTGGACTTCATGGGCCGCACCAAGCAGAACCACTACCTGTACGCGCCGGGCGACGATCCGTACCGCCAGGCACAGTGGCGCGACCCCTACCCGGCCGAGCAGCGCGCCGGTTTCCGGGCGCTGGCCGCGCGGGCCCGGGCCAACCACGTCACGCTGGGCTGGGCCCTCGCCCCCGGCCAGGCGATGTGCCTGTCGTCCGAGGAGGACATGCGGGCGCTGCGGCGCAAGGTGGACGCCATGTGGGCGCTGGGCGTGCGCTCCTTCCAGCTGCAGTTCCAGGACGTCAGCTACAGCGAATGGCACTGCGACGCCGACGCGGACACCTTCGGCACCGGCCCCCGGGCCGCGGCCGAGGCACAGGCCAAGGTCGCCAATGCGCTCGCCGCGCATCTGGCAGCGCGGCACCCGCAGGCCGCGGCGCTCTCCCTGATGCCGACCGAGTACTACCAGGACGGCTCGACGGCGTACCGCCGGGCGCTGTCCGATGCGCTCGGCGACCGGGTCGAGGTGGCCTGGACCGGTGTGGGCGTGGTCCCGCGGACCATCACCGGCGGCGAGCTGTCCACCGCCCGCCAGGTGTTCGGCCACCCGCTGGTCACCATGGACAACTACCCGGTCAACGACTACGCCCAGGACCGGATCTTCCTCGGCCCCTACCGGGGCAGGGAGCCGGCCGTCGCCACCGGCTCCACGGCGCTGCTGGCCAACGCCATGCAACAGCCGCTCGCCTCGCGCATCCCGCTGTTCACGGCCGCCGACTTTGCCTGGAATCCACGCGACTACCACCCGGGCCGGTCCTGGGACGCGGCCATCGACGATCTGGCGGGCGGCGATCCACGGTCCCGGGCCGCGCTGCGTGCGCTGGCCGGCAACGCCTCCTCCTCGCTGCTGGACCGGACCGAGTCGGGGTATCTGCAACCCCTGGTCGACCGCTTCTGGAAGGCCCGTGAGGTGGCGGTCAACCACGGCCGGCCGGGCCGGGACCCGGACCTCGCCAAGGCCGCCAAGGCGCTGCGGGCCGCGTTCGGCACCATGAGCACCGCACCCCGGGACCTGCGCTCGGACCTGGCCGCGGAGGTCCGTCCGTGGGCCGAGCAGCTCGCCCGCTACGGCAGGGCCGGCGCACAGGCCGTCGACACGCTCATGGCGCAGGCCCATGACGACGGCGACGCCGCCTGGTCGGCCCAGCGCACGGTGCAGCGGCTGCGCAAGGAGTGCGCGCACAGCCCGGCGACGGTCGGCACGGGGGTGCTGGCCCCGTTCCTGGAGCGGGCGATGACCGAGGCCGACGCCTGGACCGGCGCCCGCCGCGACACCCCCGAGCCCGACGACGGCGCCGGGCGGACGTCCCTGACCGTCCCCTTCGAGCGGCCCCGCCCGCTGGCCGCGGTGACCGCGCTGACCGACCCGGGCCCGTCCGCGGGTGCCGTCTCCCTGGAGGCACATGTCCCGGGCGAGGGCTGGCGCCGCCTCGACCGGCTCTCCGCCACCGGCTGGACCGAGTCGAAGACGCCCCGGCTGCGCGCCGACGCGGTACGGCTGACCTGGGCGAAGAATGCGCACGCCCCGTCCGTGCACGCCTTCACCCCGTGGTTCGACGACACCCCCGCGGCCGGGCTCGAACTGTCCCGCAAGGAGTCGGACGCGCAGACCGGCGGCAGCGCGACGGTGGACGCCCTGATCTACTCCCGCCGCCCCGGCGACGTCCGCGGGAAGCTGGCGGTCAAAGCGCCCAAGGGCTTCACCGTGCACGCCCCCGAGAAGGTCACCGCACCGCGTGGCGGCACGGCCACGGTCCGCATCACCGTCGACATCCCCGAGGGCGCCCCTTCCGGGACGTACGAGATCCCGGTGGAGTTCGGCGGCGCGGAGCAGACCCTGACGGTGCGCGCGTATCCGCGCACCGGCGGCAAGGACCTGGCGCGCGGCACCGTCGCCACCTCCTCCGGGGACGAGACCGCCGATTTCCCGGCCTCGGCGGCCACCGACGGCAACCCCGGAACCCGCTGGTCCTCCACCGCGGAGGACGGCGCCTGGCTGCAGTTCGCGCTGGCCCATCCGACCCACCTCGGCCGGCTCGTCCTGAACTGGCAGGACGCCCACGCCGCCCGCTACCGCATCCAGGTCTCGCCGGACGGCCGCAGCTGGCGCACGGCGGCCACGGTCCGGGACGGCAAGGGCGGCCGCGAGTCCGTCCGGATGGACGCCGAGAACGCCCGGTTCGTCCGCATCCAAGGCGACAAGCGGGCCACCCGCTTCGGGTACTCGCTGTGGTCGGTGGAGGCGTATGCGGTCACGGAGCACGACACCCGGTGATGGATGCGCGGTGATCGGTGCGCGGTGCCCGATGATCGGTGCCCGATGATCGGTTCACGGTGATCGGTTCACGGTGATCGGTTCACGGTGAACCGGGGGGTACGGCGGTACGGCGGGTGCGCCGACGGCCGTCGTGGACGCCGCGGGATCCTCGTCGCCGCGGCGGGCAGCCACGGGGCGAGGGTCCGGCGGCGTCCGCCCCGGCCGGAGCGAGGCGCACGAGAGGTGTGACACGTGTGACACGTGCGAGACGTGTGACACGTGCGACACCACCGTCAGAACGCAGAAACCCGGATCTACGCCGATACGGCGTCGATCCGGGCCAGGGCGTCATCCGCGCCGTACGGCTGCAAATACGGCAGCCAGCGCGGGTCGCGATGGCCCGTGCCGATGATCCGCCACGCGAGTCCTGACGGCGGGGCGGGCTGATGCCGCAGCCGCCAGCCGATCTCGGCGACATGGCGGTCGGCCTTGACGTGGTTGCAGCGCCGGCACGCGGCGACGACGTTTTCCCAGGTGTGCTGACCTCCGCGGCTGCGCGGGATGACGTGGTCGACGCTGGTTGCGACGCCACCGCAGTACATACAGCGCCCGCCGTCACGGGCGAACAGCGCCCGGCGGGTCAGGGGAACGGGGCCGCGAAAGGGCACCCGCACAAACCGCTTCAAGCGGACCACGCTCGGAGCGGGTATGACATGGGTCGCACTGTGCATCAGGGCGCCGGACTCCTCGAGGCTGACAGCCTTCTCATTGAGGACGAGGATGAGCGCGCGGCGGAGCGGTACGACGCCGAGCGGCTCGTACGACGCATTGAGGACCAGGACATGCGGCACGGGTGCCTCCTTGTACGCCGGCGGCGCGTGGCTCGCGCCGGGACGATCTCCCCACAGTGTCCCCCGGTGCCTGGTGGGAGCGCCACCATGACCGAGTAACGGGTCGGAGGTGTTTTCCACCACACACCGGTACGACCGTCCGGATCCGGCTCATTCCGGCCCTGCGCACAACTATCCGACTCGAACAAGGGGGCGGACCGCTCCTGTTGCCCCGTTAGTGTGGTTGGTCTGCCCGGTTCACGGTGTCCCGCCGGGGCCCGGGTCTGCTGTCCCACACGGAAGGTTCGACTGTGTTCTGGTCCGCTTCGCCGGCCGCTGCCGCGCACCTGCGCGCCGCCACGCCCGGCTCATCCGGCCCGACGTCGCTCGACGACGCCACGGACAAGGCCACCAACGCCGCCGGCTGGGTGCAGGAGAACTGGGGGACGTGGCTCACGTCCGGCCTGCAGATCTTGCTGATCATCGTGATCGCGGTGGTGCTGCGGCATGTGATCCGCCGCACGATCACCAAGCTCATCGAGCGGATGAACCGCACCGTGGCCGCCGCCCAGGGCACCGCGCTGGGCGGGCTGCTCGTCAACGCCGAGAGACGCCGGCAGCGCTCCGAGGCCATCGGCTCGGTGCTGCGCAGCGTCGCCTCCTTCGTGATCATGGGCACCGCCGCCCTGACCGTGCTCTCCGTCCTGAAGATCAACCTGGCGCCGCTGCTGGCCAGTGCCGGTGTGGCCGGTGTCGCCATCGGTTTCGGCGCCCGCAACCTCGTCACCGACTTCCTCTCCGGCGTCTTCATGATCCTTGAGGACCAGTACGGCGTCGGCGACGAGATCGACGCGGGGGTGGCCACCGGTACGGTCATCGAGGTCGGCCTGCGGGTCACCAAGCTGCGCGGCCCCAACGGCGCGATCTGGTACATCCGCAACGGCGAGGTCAAGCGGATCGGCAACCTCAGCCAGGGCTGGTCCACCGCCGCCGTCGATGTGGTGATCGCCGCCGACCAGGACCTGGAGCGCGCCCGCGAGACCATCACCGGCGCCGGCGAGGAGATGTCCAAGTCCGAGCCCTGGAACGAGCAGCTGTGGGAGCCGGTGGAGGTCCTCGGTCTCAGCGAGGTGCACCTGGACACGGTCACCATCAGCGTCTCGGCCAAGACCATGCCCGGCAAGGCCCCCGGCGTGGAGCGCGAACTGCGCTGGCGCATCAAGCGCGCCCTGGACGCCGCCGGCGTCCACCTCGCCCCGCGCCCGGCACCCGAGGACGAGGACGAGGAAGCCGCCGACCCCTCGGCCGGCATGGCCGCCCCCTCGGCCCTCAACAACCCGCTGTCCCCGCAGTCCCTGGCGGCCAATCCGATCGCGTCGCCGTCGAAGATGGGGAAGTGAAGTAGGGGGGAAGCAATCCGGTCATCCGGATCTGATCTGACGGCCCGGACTGCCCGGACTGCCCGGACTGCCCGGACTGCCAACAGGAGGGGCGTACCACTCGGGTGCGCCCCTCCTGCGTTGCGTCCCTCCTGCGTTGCACCCCACCCGCGTTGCGCCCCACCCACGTTGCACCCCGCCCGCGGCGCGCCCTGTACGCCTGGCCGACGGCCTCACCGGTCCCGGGCTGCGCCGCTCAGACAGCCCGTAGATTCCCCCTTATCCAGTTACTGAAGAACTCACCTTCATCAGCGCCGAGACCATACGCTCCGGTGTGATGACTGCAATAGAATGCGCCGTCCTCGGCCACGAGGAAGACTGCACCTTCGGGAAGGTCATACCCGATCCGGAACAGGCGCTTCCGCAATTCCCGGGACAGCTCCGCAATTTCACCGAAATCACCGTCGTAACCGCCCGTCGGATTGGTGATCAGCAGGCTCGTGGGGTCACTTGGGTGCGCCAGCCTGAGCAGGCCGTAAGAAGCGATGAAGCGTTCGGCCACACCGAATGAGGCCATCGGGAACCCTTCCTCTTCCGACTCCGCCACTGCTTCCGCAATGAATTCCCGAGCCTTCTCTTCGATCCTCCTGTCCGGGCTCCAGCCATTTCCGGAGAGCCACTGCAGGATCTCGCCGCGTGAAATTTCCGCCAGCATGGCAGCCTCCATCGGTGATTCGGCGATATGGCGGTATGGCCATTCGGTCATTCGGTCATTCGGTCATTCGGTGAATCAAGGACGGATATACCGAGCGTCCGGCAGCATAGGCGTACAGCGTGACGTCCGGAGGCGGGGCGGAGCGGGACGGGCGGCACGGAAACTCGGCCCGCTCGCCCCATTGACGCCGCGCCGACCCGCGCCCTACCTTCCTGTTCATCGATTGGAAGGTTTCTTAACAGATACTCGGCGGGCGGGCGTTCCGGCCGCCGGTGAACGGTGAACGGGGGACGTGTCGTGGCCGGTGGGCGCAGCGTGCAGGCGACACAGGGGACGCCCGGCACGCCCGGGACGCCGCGGGTGTTGCGGGCCATGAACGACCGGGCCGCGCTCGATCTGCTGGTGTCGCAGGGCCCGTTGACCCGTACGCAGGTCGGGGAGCTGACCGGGCTGTCGAAGCCCACCGCCTCGCAGTTGCTGGCACGGCTGGAGGCCGCGGGGCTGGTGCGGACGACCGGGAATGTGACCGGGCGGCCGGGGCCCAGTGCGCAGCTCTACGAGATCGACCCGGCGGCGGCGTATATCGCCGCGCTGGCCGTCGATCAGCGGGGGATCACCGCTGCGGTCGCCGACATCACCGGGCAGGTGCTCGGGGAGCAGCGGGTCGGCACCGACGCCGTTGCCGGGGATGCGCCGAACCGGACCGCGCAGCTGGTCGCGCGGGCCGTCGACGGCGCGCTGGCCGAGGCCGGGCTGAGGCGCGAGCAGTTGCACGGGGCGGTGATCGGCACGCCCGGTGCGCTGGACCCGCGGACCGGGCGGCTGCGCTATGCGCCGCATCTGCCGGGGTGGCACTCGCGGGCGTTGAAGGGAGAGCTGGCCGAGGTGCTGGGCACGCCGGTCACCATCGAGAACGATGTGAATCTGGCGGCGGTCGCCGAGCAGTACGACGGGGCCGCACAGGACTTCGACGACTTCGTGCTGGTGTGGGCGGACGAGGGGGTCGGCGCCGCCATCGTGCTGGACGGCCGGCTGCTGCGCGGGGCCACCGGCGGCGCGGGCGAGATCGGCTATCTGCCGCTGCCCGGCGCCCCGTTGCTCCGGGAGGGCGACCGCAGCGCCGCGCAGGCGGACGCCGGCGGCGGCTTCCAGCGGCTCGTCGGCTCGCCGAACGTGATCGGACTGGCCCGGGAGTACGGGGCCCCGGACGTCCGTACCGTCGCCGGGGCGATGGCGCACGACGGGGTCCGTGCCGAGATCGCGCGGCGGCTGGCGACCGGGATCGCGGCCGTGGTCGCGGTCGTCGACCCGCGGCTGGTGGTGCTGTCCGGCGAGGTCGCCCAGGCCGGCGGGGAGGCGCTGCGCGCCCTGGTCGAGGAGCAGTTCACCGGGCTCCCGCTGCCCCGCCCCGCCTTGCGCCTGAGCGATATCGACGGCCCTGCGATCCTCATCGGCGCACTGCGGACGGCGCTCGCGAAGGCCCGCGATGCGGTGTTCCACACCGGCTGAGCGCCGGGCTGCGGCCCGCGGATCCGCGCCGCGCAGCCGCGCAGCCGCGCAGAACCCGGCGTCCCGGACGCTCTCCTACGGGCCGGAGCCCTTCGAGAGCGCGCACGGCGTCACCATCAACCGGAAGCTCATCCCGGCCTCGACATCATGGCCGCGACACTGCTGGTCATGGTGCCGGTCGTCCTCGTCTTCCGCTTCGTACAGAAGGCCTTCGTCGAAGGCGTCACGCTCACCGGAGTGAAGGGCTGATCCTGTATGCCGTCTCCCCAGGGACGCACCCCGCACGCCCGCGTCAAACTCGCCGTGGTCGGCGGCGGCTCGACCTACACCCCCGAACTCGTCGACGGCTTCGCGCGCCTGCGTGACGTGCTGCCGCTGGCGGAACTCGTCCTCGTCGACCCGGCCGCGGACCGGCTGGAGCTGGTGGGCGGGCTGGCCCGGCGGATCTTCGCCAAGCAGGGCCACCCGGGCCGGATCTCCTGGACCGCCGACCTGGACGCCGGTGTCGACGGCGCGGACGCCGTGCTGCTGCAATTGCGGATCGGCGGCCAGGCCGCCCGCAACCAGGACGAGACCTGGCCGCTGGAGTGCGGCTGCGTCGGCCAGGAGACCACCGGCGCCGGCGGCCTCGCCAAGGCGCTGCGTACGGTCCCCGTCGTCCTGGACATCGCCGAACGGGTGCGCCGCCGCAACCCCCGGGCCTGGATCGTCGACTTCACCAACCCCGTCGGCATCGTCACCCGGGCGCTGCTCACCCACGGCCACAAGGCCGTGGGGCTGTGCAATGTCGCCATCGGCTTCCAGCGCAGATTCGCCGCGCTGCTGGGCGTCTCCCCCGGCGAGGTCGAGCTGGAGCACGTCGGCCTCAACCACCTCACCTGGGAACGGGCGGTGCGTGTCGCGGGGGAGGACGTTCTCCCCCGGCTGCTGGCGGACCACGGCGACGCCCTGGCCGAGGGCCTGCGCATGCCCCGCGCGCTGCTCGACCGCCTCGGCGTCGTCCCCTCCTCCTATCTGCGCTACTACTACCAGCACGACGCGGTCGTCCGGGAGTTGCGCAGCAAGCCCTCCCGCGCGGCGGAGGTCGCCGCCATCGAGCGAGAGCTGCTCGGCATGTACGGCGACCCGGCACTCGACGAGAAGCCGGAGCTGCTGTCGCGGCGCGGCGGCGCCTTCTACTCGGAGGCCGCGGTGGCGCTCACCTCCGCCCTCCTGCGGCACACCGGAGACACCCAGGTCGTCAACGCCCTCAACCACGGCACCCTGCCGTTCCTGCCCGACGACGCGGTGATCGAGGTGCCCGCGACGGTGGACTCGACCGGCGCCACGCCCCTTCCCCTGCGCCCCTTGGAGCCGTTGTACGCCGGGCTGGTCGCCCATGTCACCGCCTACGAACACCTCGCCCTGGAGGCCGCGCTGTGGGGCAGGGACGGCCGGAGCCCCGACCGGGCCGGCGGGCGCAAAGCCGTCTTCTCCGCCCTCCTCGCCCACCCCCTCATCGGCCAGACCGACTACGCGGACCGGCTCACCGACGACCTGATCGCGCACAACCGGGAGCACCTCACGTGGGCCTGAGGGGCACGGCGCTCGCCATCGACGCGGGCAACAGCAAGACCGACGTGGCGCTGGTGGCCACGGACGGCAGAGTGCTCGGCACGGCACGCGGCGGTGGGTTCCGGCCGCCGGTGGTGGGGATCGGCCCGGCGGTCGACGTCCTGGCGCCGCTGGTCCGGTCGGTCCTGGCACAGGCCCGGCTGACGGGTCCCGTCGGACACCTCTCCGCGTTTCTCGCCAACGCCGACCTCCCCGTCGAGGAGGAGGGCCTGACCGGCGAGATCGCGGGCCGGGGATGGGCGCGCACGGTGAGCGTCCGCAATGACACCTTCGCGCTGCTGCGGGCCGGGCTGCCGGACGACGGGGAGGGGGTGGGCGTCGCCGTGGTGTGCGGGGCGGGCATCAACTGCGCGGGGGTCGGTCGTGACGGTGCCACCGCGCGCTTCCCGTCCCTCGGCCGGCTCTCCGGTGACTGGGGCGGCGGGGCGTGCCTCGCCGAAGAGGCCATGTGGTGCGCGGCCCGTGCCGAGGACGGTCGCGGCGCACCGACCGCCCTGGCCGGTGCCCTGCCCGCGCACTTCGGCCTGGCCGGCATGCGGGAACTGGTCGAGGCCTTCCATCTGCGCGCCCTCCCCGGCCACCGCCGCCATGAACTGGCGCCGCTGCTCTTCTCCGTGGCGGATGCCGGTGACCCGGTCGCCCGCGCCCTCGTGGCCCGCCAGGCGGAGGAGATCGCGCTCCTGGCCACCGTCGCCCTGAAGCGTCTCGGCCTCCTCGGCGAAGGGGTCCCCGTGGTTCTCGGCGGCGGCGTCCTGGCCGCCCGTCACCCGCTCCTTCACGACCAGGTCATCCGGCTCCTCTCGGAGCGGGCCCCCGAGGCGGTGCCCCATGTGGTGACCGCCCCGCCGGTATGGGGCGCGGCCCTGGACACGTTGGACCGGGCGGGGGCGGGGGCGGGCGCCTACGGACGGTTGCGGGCGGCGCTGCGGGCGGCTCGGGAGGCAGGTCGACCGCCCGCCCCCCAGTCCCCCACCGGAGGCGCTGGGTCCGGCGCCCCTCAGTCCCCCACCGGAAGCGCAAGGTCCCGTACGTGACCGGCGAGGAGCAGGACCGCGGCGTCCACGGCGGCCCGGGGGTCCCGGGCGCGGATGGCGTCGGTGAGGCGGGAGTGCGGGTCGTCGGGAGCCGCGGTGGCGGTGTCCAGGCAGGCGGCGCGGCGGAGTTCCTCGCGCAGGGCGGCGCTCAGGGAGCGGTAGATGTCGGCGAGGACGGGGTTGTCGCCCGCCTCGGCGACCAGGACGTGGAACTCGGCGTCGGCGGCGGTGAAGGCCTCGCTGTCCTGCGCGGCGAGGGCGGCCTTGCGGCGGGCCAGCGCGGCTTCGATGCCGGCGAGCTGGAGGTCCGTACGGTGCTTGGCCGCCTGCCGGGCGGCGACCACGTCGAGGCCCTGGCGGACCTGGGTGACATGGCTGAGCTCGGCGCGTTCGAGGCGGCGGCGGAGGGCAACCGCGCTGTCGTCGTCGGAGATCACGAAGGTGCCGTCGCCCTGCCGGGGCTCCAGGAGGCCGGAGTGCACCAGGGACCGTACGGCTTCGCGGACCGAGGCGCGGCTGACCCCGAGGGTTTCGGACAGGGCGCTCTCGGGCGGGATGCGGCTGCCCACCGGCCAGGTGCCGCTCACGATCTGGGCGCGGATCTCGTCGGTCGCGGTCTCCACCAGCGACACCCTGCCCTTGCGGACCGACTGCACGAGATCACTCCCCCTTCGGCGCGGTGCCGGGCCCCGTGTCACCTGATGTCCGGCGCGGTGTCCGAGGCCGTGTCACCTGATGTCTGACGATTCCCCGCCCACTGTAGTGCCGGTCCCGGTGGCGCGGCGGGCCCCCGTGGACCGCGGCCGGAACACGGTCCTCGAACAAGATCTCCGAACAAGATCGGGGCAATCGCGGTGTGTGTGTCAGTGGCTACGGACATACTGCTGCCCATGCACCGGTTCTTCTCGTGAGCGCTCCCGGGCGCCGTGCGCGGAGGGGGCCGGTCCCGAAGTCAGCGCCCAGGGGGAGGTTCCGTGTCGGCCACCAGCGTGTCCACGAGCAGCGTGTCACCGCCCGCCGCCGGGCGCCGGACGGCCTGGGCCGAGGGGCTGGACGAGCTGCGTGCCGCGGCGACGACGGAGCCGGGCAGGCTGCGGGTGATCGGCGCGGTACTGGCCCTGCTGGTGGTGCTGTTCGGCGCGGTCACGGCCTGGCAGGTCGCGGACCGGGCGGCGGCCGCGGACGATGTGGTGGAGCACAGCCAGCCGCTCACCGCGGACGCGGCGAGCATCTACCGCTCGCTGGCGGATGCCGATACGACGGCCGCGGCCGGTTTCCTGGCCGGTGACAAGGAGAGCAGGGCGACGCGCGACCGGTATGCCGCCGATATCTCCACGGCGTCCGCGTTGCTGGTCAAGGCGGCCGCCAACAGCAGTGGTCCGGCCGGGGCCGGCGCGCAGATCGCGAAGCTCAACAGCGGGCTGCCGCGCTATACGGGGCTGGTGGAGACGGCGCGGGCGAACAACCGGCAGGGGCTGCCGCTGGGCGGCGCCTATCTGCGGTACGCCAATGAGCAGATGCGCACGGAACTCCTCCCCGCCGCACGGGCGTTGTACGACGCGGAGACGGACCGGCTGGCGGCGGACTACGGCGCGGCCAAGGCGCGGCCGTGGTGCGCGGTGGCGGCGGGCGTGGTGGCGCTCGGTGCGCTGGGGTGGGCGCAGCGGCGGCACTACCGGCGCACCAACCGGGTGTTCAACAGGGGCCTGCTGGCGGCGACGGCCGCGTCCGTGGTGGTGTTGGGGTGGCTGGTGGCGGGCCATAGCGTGGCGCGTACGGGGCTGACCGGTTCGTATGAGCACGGGGCCCGGTCGCTGCGGGTGCTCAACGAGGCGCGGATCGATGCGCTGCAGGCGCGCGGGGACGAGAATCTGACGCTGGTGGCGCGCGGTGCGGTGCTGACGAACGGCCAGGAGGATTTCTACGAGGCCGGTTTCCGTTCCCGGATGGCGGACCTGGCGGGCCGGGGCGGGCCGGGGAATGCGTCGGCGAAGAGCAGGCTGGGGGCGGCGCTGGCGCTGGCCGACGACGAGGCGGGCCGGCGTCCGGTGCGTGCGGCGCTGACCGGGGTGCGGCAGTGGCAGGCGCGGCACGGCGAGGCGCGGACGGCGGACGACAAGGGCGATTACGACCTGGCGCTGGCCAAGGTGATCGGCACGGACGGGTCCACCGGGGAGTCCTTCGACCGGGTGGCCGCCGGGCTGCAGCAGGCGCTGGTGCACGAGCAGGCGGAGTTCCGGTCGGCGGCGGACGCCGGGCGCAGGGCACTGGGCGGGCTTCCGGTGGGGGCCGGCGTGCTGGCCGCGTCGGCGGCGGTGGGTGCGGTGCTGGGGATCGGCCGCAGGCTGGCGGAGTACCGGTGAGGGGGCCTGGTGAGAGGGGCATGCGGGTGCGCGCGCGAGAGCTGGTGAATCTGCGTGCCGTCCTTGCGCCGGTCGCATCCGGAATGTGTGTGATGGCCGCGGCCGCCGCCGTGCTGGTGCCGGCGCTGGGCGGCGACGCCGAGCGGGCCGGGCACGGTCCCGGCCGGGTCTCCCCGCCCGCGGCGACACACCGGGCGTACGGCCCGGGGGCGGCCGCACCTGCCGCCGCGCCGTGCACGGCGCGTACCGCCGCGGAGAGTCTGCGCCCCTCACCGGACGACGGTGCGGCGGTGACACGGATCAAGGAGCGGGGCCAACTGGTCGTCGGGGTGGACCAGAACACCTACCGGTGGGGGTACCGCAATCCGTCCACCGGCACGCTGGAGGGTTTCGACATCGATCTAGCGCGGGCGATCGCCGCGGACATCCTGGGGCCGCATCCCCATGTGGTCTTCAAGGCGGTGCCGACCAACCAGCGGATCCCGGCGCTGCAGAAGCGTGCGGTGGACATGGTGGTGCGGACGATGACGATCAACTGTGCGCGCAAGCAGCAGGTGGCGTTCTCGACCTCGTACTTCCAGGCGGGGCAGCAGGTGCTGGCCCCGATCACCTCGACGATCAAGGCGTTCGACGATTCGCTGCGGGGCCGGCGGGTGTGCACGGCGGCGGGTTCGACGGGCGAGACGGCGCTGCGGGCGCAGCGGCACGGCGCACAGGTGCTGACGGTCCCCAGCCAACTCGACTGTCTGGTGCGGCTGCAGCTGGGCCGGGCGGATGCGGTGGTCACGGACAGTGCGCTGGCGGCGGCGCAGGCGGCGCAGGATCCGAGGGTGGAGCTGAAGGGCGAGCCGTTCACGGACGAGTCGTACGGCGTGGCGATGAACAAGGGCGACACGGATCTGGTGCGGCGGGTGAACAAGGTCCTGGACGACTACCGGGGCGGCGGCGACGACAGCGCCTGGATGCGGGCGTACCGCAAGTGGCTGAAGGCCGATCTGCCGGGCATATCGGGGCCGCCCGCGCCGGAGTACGGCGACTGATCGCTCCAAGGAGCGGAGTAGTGCCACTGCTCGCCCCGGGAGGACCGGATGCCGTCACTATGGAAGAGGTCGTGGGAGGAGCAGACCGCAGCGGCCGCCCGGCCGCGGCAAACGCCGTGCACCGTACGCGTATTGGAGAGGTGATCGATGGGGGTCCCTGGACCCTTCCCCGGTTCTCCGGGGGAGCCCGATGCCCCGGTGCTGGGCCGGGAGGAGGTGGACCGCGCCCTGGCGCGGCTCGGTGCCGAGTACGAGGCGATCGAGACGTCGCTGCTCGCGTTGCAGGACCACGCGGGGCGCCGGCTGCTGGAGGGCGCCGATCTGGCCGGCACCACCAAGGAGCGCTGGGCCGCCGCGGAGCGGTCCATCACGGTCCTGTGGACGCTCTTCGACGCGTACACGGCGGCGCTGGAGACGGCGCGTGAGCTGCGGGCGCGGCGGCGCTGGCCGTCGCCGGAGGATCTGGCGGAGCTGACCGGGCTGCTGTACGGCGACGGGGTGACGGTGCCGGGCGCGGTCGCGGCCGGCGGCGGTACGCCGAGCGGCCCGGCCCTGAGTGGCGAGCGGTTCCGTCCGGAGGAGCTCGTCGAGCGGATGAACGCGCTGTACGCGCAGTCGCTGGATGTCATCGTCGCCGCCGATGCGGTCTGGTCTGCGCTGCCGGCCCGGATAGACCTGCTGTCGGCCGAGTTGCAGCGCACGCGTTCCCTGGCGCATTCGGTGGGAGTACGCCCCGGGGAGCATCCGGCGGGCGACGACCTGGAGCGGATCACGGACGAGCTGCTGCGGCTGCGGGAGAGGGTGATCGCGGATCCGCTGGCGTTCTGGGTGTCGTCGTCGACGGGGAGTTCGGCGCCGGGCGGAGGCCGCCCGGACACCGCGCGCTACGACCGTGCGGCCCGTGCGCTGGAGGACATCCGGCGTGAGGTGGCGGCGGTGCTGGATGTGCGGCAGGACGCGGAGCGGCGGCTGATGCAGCTGCGGGACGTGCTGTCGCGGGCGGACCGCACGCTGACCGAGGCGCGCCAGGCCCGGGGCGAGGTGCTGGCCAAGATCGCCGCGTCGGAGGTGCCGGCGGTCAGCGGCCCGTCGACGGCGCTGCACGAACAGCTGGCGGCGGCCGCCGACTACCGCAGACGGGCACAGTGGCACCGGCTCTCGCCGCTGCTGGACAGTCTGGAGGAGCGGGCGGAGGACGAACTCCTGCGGGCCCGCGAGTCGTTGACGGCGGTCACCGCGCCGCTGGCGGTGCGGGCCGAGCTGCGCGGCCGGCTGGATGCGTACAAGGCGAAGGTCGCACGTCACGGTTTGGCGGAGGATCCGCTGCTGACCGAGCGGTACGACCTGGCGCGGCGGATGCTGTGGAGTGCGCCGTGTGATCTGCGGGCGGCCGAGCAGGCGGTGTGGCGCTATCAGCAGGCGGCCGCGGAGGCGTTGGCCGCGCAGCAACTGGAGGGCAGGGGGGATTCGTGACGGAGCGGGCCGACGAGCGCTGCCAGCGGCGGGAGTGCACGGGCGGTTATGAGGACGTCGGCGGCGGTGAGCTGTACTGCGACCTGTGCGGACTGGCGCCGGTGGTCTCGCCGGACGGTCTGCTGTCCTCACCGCCCACGGGGCTGACGGGCCGGGCGCTCGCGGGCGGCACGGCGGGCCGCGAGGCGGCGGGGGCGTTGCTGACGATCCCCTCCCCCGCCCCCGGTTCCGGCCCCGGTTCCGGCCCCGGCACGCGCACCGCCCGCTCCTCGGCCTCGCGGCGCTCGGTGCCCGGGCGGCACTCGCGGGCGGTGTCCGGCCAGGGGCCGGAGCGCGGTGTGGCGGCGGTGTCGGTGCGCGGTGCGGGCAGCGGCTCGTCGTCCGGGGCGGCGCGGGGGCGGCTGGGCGCGGGGCTGGTGGCGGTGCCGGAGGTACCGCGGCCCGATCCGCGTACCGCGGTGCTGGAGCATCCGGAGGTCCCGGAGCGGAAGCGGTTCTGCAGCCGTACGGACTGCGGTGCGCCGGTGGGCCGGGCGCGCGGTGAGCAGCCGGGCGCTACGGAAGGGTTCTGCATCAAGTGCGGCCACCCGTACAGCTTTGTGCCCAAGCTGCGGCCCGGTGACATGGTGCACGGCCAGTACGAGGTCGCGGGCTGTCTGGCGCACGGCGGGCTCGGCTGGATCTATCTGGCGACGGACCATGCGGTCTCCGACCGGTGGGTGGTGCTCAAGGGGCTGCTGGACACCGGCGACGAGGAGGCGCTGGCGGTGGCGATGTCCGAGCGTCGCTTCCTCGCCGAGATCGAGCACGCCAACATCGTGCGGATCTACAACTTCGTGGAGCATCTCGACCGGGCGACGGGCAGCCTCGACGGCTACATCGTCATGGAGTACGTCGGCGGCAAGTCGCTCAAGGAGCTCGCCAACGACCGGCGCACGCCCCAGGGCAGGCGCGATCCGCTGCCGGTCGAACAGGCCTGTGCGTACGGCATCGAGGCACTGGAGGCGCTCGGCCACCTGCACCGCCGCGGCTACCTCTACTGCGATTTCAAGGTCGACAACGCCATCCAGCAGCACGACCGGCTCAAGCTGATCGATATGGGCGCGGTGCGCAGGATGGACGACCACGGGAGCCCGATCTACGGCACGATCGGCTATCAGGCACCGGAAATCGCCGCGCTGGGCCCGTCGGTCTCCTCCGACCTCTACACCGTCGCCCGCACCCTGGCGGTCCTCACCTTCGACTTCCAGGGCTATACGAACGTCTTCGCGGACTCCCTGCCCGATCCGGACCACATCGAGGTGTTCCGCAGCTACGAGTCGTTCTACCGGCTGCTGGTGCGCGCCACGGACCCGGACCGGGCACGCAGATTCGCCTCGGCGGAGGAGATGGCCGAGCAGCTGACGGGCGTACTGCGGGAGGTGGTGGCGCTCCAGTCGGGCGAGCCGCGGCCCGCGCTGTCCCCGCTGTTCGGGCCCGAACTCCGGGTGGTCGACACGGAGCTGATGGCCGCGGCGGAGGGCGACAGTTCGCTGCTGGGCGCGCGGGGGGCGGCGCCGGCGCGCCCGGCGCGGCCGTCCTCCGGTGGCCCGGCGCTGCGCCCCCTGGACGTCGCCGGCGCCGCCCTGGCCCTGCCGGTGCCGCGGGTGGATCCGGACGATCCCCACGCCGGGCTGCTGGCCGGGCTGCTGGCCGCCGCGCCCGCCGAACTGCTGGGCGCACTGCGCTCGGCGCCCGCCGACTCCCTGGAGGTCCGGCTGCATGCGCTGCGCGCCCGTCTGGAGACGGGTGACGGCGCGGCGGCGCAGCGGGCGCTGGAGGAGATCGCGGCGGAGCCCGCCGAGCAGTGGGCCGCCGCGCGGCGGGGCGGCGACGGGCCCGGCACCCGGGGCACGGACTGGCGGGTGGTGTGGCATCGCGGCCTGGTGTCGCTGACGACCGGTGACCGCGAGAGCGCCGCGCTGGCCTTCGACGCGGTCTACGACGCCTTCCCCGGTGAGCCGGCGCCGAAGCTGGCGCTGGGGATTTGCGCGGAGCTGCTGGGCCAGCTGGACAACGCCGTCGAGTACTACCGCCTGGTGTGGGCGACCGACCGCAGCTATGTCGGCGCGGCGTTCGGACTGGCACGGGTGCGGCTGGCGGCGGGCGACCGCACGGGCGCGGTCGGGGCGCTGGAGTCCGTCCCGGAGTCGTCCATCCACTACATCGCGGCGCGGATCGCGGCGGTCCGCGCCCGGCTGCGGGGGCGCCCGCCGCGCGATCCGCTGACGGCGGATCTGCGGGCGGCCGCCGAACAGATCGAGGCGCTCGCGGACTTCGGTCTGGACGCCGAACGAAGGGAACAACTCACCACCGAGGTACTGGGCAGCGCCCTGGACTGGGTACTCTCCGGTAGCCACGGTGCCGGGCCGGACGGTACGGCGGGCGTGGCCGAGCGGCCGTCGCTGCTCGGCTGCCCGCTGGACGAGCGCGGTCTGCGGTTCGGCCTGGAACGGTCGTACCGCCTGCTCGCACGGCTGGCGCAACGTGGTGAGAAAAGGATCGAACTGGTGGAGCGGGCCAACCGCTTCCGCCCCAGGACGTGGGTGTGACATGGGTGTGACTGAGCCGTCCCGGTGCCCGGGCTGCGACGAGCCGCTCGCTGCGGGAGACAACTTCTGCGGGCAGTGCGGCGCCGCTCTCCCGGCGCCCGCCGCACCGCCGGCGTACGCCGCCCGGCCCGCGCACGGCGTCCCCGCCGTGCCTCCCGTACCCCCCGTGCCGCCCGTGCCACCGGCGCCCCCCGGGGTGCCCGGTCCGCCGGCCGCCCACGGTGCGGGTGCGGCCGGGCCGCCGCCCCCTCCGGACCCGCAGGCCCGTCTCCCGTACGGGGACGCGGGCACGGTCCCGGCGCCGGTGCCGGTGCCGGGCAACGCCCCGCCGTTGCCCGGCCATGCGCCCTCGGTGCCCGGCCCCGCACCGGTGGCCGACACGCCGCCGCCCGTGGGTGCGCCGGTGGGCCCGCCCGGCGCCCCGCCCGTCGACCCGCGCGTCGCCGGATACGAGGCGGTCGCCGACGCGGCGGGCGCGGAGCCCGGTGCTCCGGCCACGGAGCCCGGTCCGGCCGCTGCGGAAGGGAGTGCGCCCGGCCTGACCGCCCCCCGGACACCGGACACCGAACCCGGTCCGCCCGTCGCGCCCGCCGCCACGCCCGCCGTCGCGGCCGCCGGTGGGCCCGCAGCGGCGGGTGCCCCGTCCGGCACCACCCCCGCTCACGACACCGCCCGCGACACCGCCCGCGACACCGCCCGCGACACGGCCCAGGTCACCGCCCGCTGTGCCGCCTGCCGTTCCGGCGCCGTGGGGCCGGACGGCTACTGCGAGCACTGCGGGCACGCCCAGCCCCGTGAACGCGACCACATGGAGCGCGAGGTGGCGGGCATCGCGGCGGTCAGCGACCGGGGCCACCGACACCACCGCAACGAGGACTTCTTCGCGCTCCGCGCCGCCGCGCTCCCCGACGGCACCCCCGCCGTGGTCGCGGTGGTCTGTGACGGCGTCTCCTCGGCGACCCGCCCGGACGAGGCGTCCACGGCAGCGTCCGAGGCCGCCGGCGAGGCGCTGCGGACCTCGCTGCCGCGCGGTACACATCCCCAACAGGCCATGCACGAGGCCATCCTGGCGGCCTCCTCCGCAGTCGACGCGCTGGCCCCCGACCCCTCCTCGGCGCATGACGAGCACCGCCAGCAGAACGCCCCGGCCTGCACCTTCGTCGGTGCGGTGGTCGGCGGCGGGCTGCTGACCATCGGCTGGGTCGGCGACAGCCGCGCCTACTGGATCCCCAACGACCGTTCGGCGCCGCCCGCCCGGCTCACCGAGGACGACTCCTGGGCCGCCCAGATGGTCGCCAACAACCTGATGTCCGAGGCCGAGGCGAACGCCGACGAGCGGGCGCACGCCATCACCGGCTGGCTCGGCGCGGATGCGTACGAGGTCGAGCCGCACACCGCCACGTTCAAGCCGGACGGGCCCGGTGTCGTGGTGGTGTGCACCGACGGGCTGTGGAACTACGCCGAGTCCGCGGAACAGATGGCCGCGGTGCTGCCGTACGACGCGCCCAGCAGGCCGCTGGAAGGCGCCCGCAGGCTGGTCACCCACGCCCTCGACGGCGGCGGGCACGACAACGTAACGGTGGCGCTGGTGCCGTTCCCCGCCCCCACGGGGCGGGCAGAATCGGCCTGACCAGCTCACCACCGCACCGGTCGAATGCCTGATGCCGGATGCCGGATGCCGGTGGGGCGCACGGCACGAGGCGCCACGTACGAGGCACGGCGCGCCCGGTGTGCAAAACGGTGCGCCCCACGCACCGCAACGACGCCGCACACACGGGGGCGGAAACGCGCCACACCACGCGCCCTGCACAACCCGCACCACGTGCCGCGCAGGGCACGCCCCATGTGCCCTGCACGGCACGCCCCATGCGTCCCGCACGGCGCGCCGCACGCGCCACGCATGACGCAGCACGGCCCCGACGGCCCCGACGGCCCCGATCGACCGGTTACGGCGTCTCAAGGAGCGGAACGGATGGCCAACTTCACCAAGTCCCGTGTGCCGAGCTTCTCCGCCGAGGTGTACCAGAACCCCTACCTGCCCGAAGGCGGGCGCGAGGTGCACGCCATCGTGACGGTCACGGCGACCGGGGGCGGCACGACCGGAGGCCGGCCGGTCTCTGCGGTGGGCACCGGCAGGCCGGACGCCGGCGTGGTGATCATGGTGGACTGCTCCGGGTCGATGGACCATCCGCCGGAGAAGCTGCGCGGCGCCCGTGAGGCGACGGCCGCCGCCATCGACACCGTGCGCGACGGTGCCGGCTTCGCGGTCGTGGCCGGAACCCACCGGGCCGCCGAGATCTTCCCCGGCGGCGGCCGGCTGGCCGTGGCCGGTGCGGCAACCCGCGCGCGGGCGAAGGACGCGCTGCGGAAGCTGAGCGCGGGCGGCGGTACGGCCATCGGGACCTGGCTGCGGCTGACCGGCCGGCTGCTGTCGGGTGCCGAGATGGGTGTCCGGCACGCCCTTCTGCTCACCGACGGCCGCAATGAACACGAGTCGGCGCAGGATCTCCGCGCCGCCCTGGACGCCTGCACCGGCTCGTTCACCTGCGACGCCCGCGGTGTCGGCACGGACTGGGAGGTCAAGGAGGTCACCAAGATCGCCTCGGCGCTGCTCGGCACCGCCGATATCGTCGCCGATCCGGCCCACCTCGCCGCCGACTTCACGCAGCTGATGGAGACGGCGATGGGCAAGGAGATCGCCGATGTCGCCCTGCGGCTGTGGACCCCGCTGGGCGCCGAGACCGTCTTCGTCAAGCAAGTGGCGCCCGCCGTGGCGGACTTGACCGGCCGACGCCGGGACTTCGGCCCGCGGTCGGGGGACTATCCGACCGGCTCCTGGGGCGACGAGTCCCGGGACTACCACCTCTGCCTGCGGGTCCCCGCCGCCGCCGTCGGCCAGGAAATGCTGGCCGGCCGCGTCTCGTTGATCATCTCCGCACCGGACGGCCTTGCCCCGTCCGCCACCCCGCCGCAGCCCCTGACGCAGGGGCTCGTACGCGCCGTGTGGACGGACGATGTGACCGCTTCCACATCGATCAATCCGCAGGTCGCGCACTACACAGGACAGGCGGAACTGGCATATGTCATCCAGCAGGGCCTGGATGCCCGCAAGTCGGGTGATACCGACGGCGCCATGGCGAAACTGGGCCGTGCGGTGCAGCTGGCAGGCGCCTCGGGGAACGAGGAGACTGCGAAACTCCTTGCGAAGGTGGTGGACGTCGTCGATGCGGCGACCGGTACTGTGCGACTGAAGGCGAAGGTCGCCGAAGCGGACGAGATGACTCTCGAGACGCGCTCGACGAGAACCGTTCGCGTGAAGAATTAGCCACGATCAGTACCGAGCAGTTCCACCGCAGCACATCGGTACGGAGGGGGAAGAACCGACATGCCGACCTGCCCGAGCGGCCACCAGTCGGTGGCCGAAGACTGGTGCGAGGTGTGCGGCCAGCGGATGGCGGGCGCTGTGCCCCCGCCGCCCTCCCTGCCTGCAGGTTTCCTGAACACGCCGCCCAGCCAGCCGCCCGGACAGCCCGGCCCGCCCCCCGGACAGCCCGGTCCGCCGCCCGGACAGCCCGGCCCGCCGCCCGGCGGCCCCGGCCCCGGCTTCGGTGGTCCCGGCGCTCCGGATGGCCAGGGCGGTCAGGGCGGCTACGGCTTCCCGCCTCCCGCACCCGGCCCCGCAGCTCCCGGCCCCGGCCCCCAGGGCGGCCAGGACGGTTACGGCTTCCCGCCGCCCGCACCCGGCCCCGGCCCCCAGGGCGGCCAGGACGGCTACGGCTTCCCACCTCCCGCCCCCGGTCCCGCAGCTCCCGGCCCGGGCCCCGGCACCCATGGCGGTCAGGGCGGCCAAGGCGGTCAGGGCGGTTACGGCTTCCCGCCTCCCGCGCCGGGTCCCCAGGGCGGCCCCGGTCATTCCGGGCAGCCCGAGACGTGCCCGCAGTGCGGTACCCCGCGTGAGGCGATGGCGCCGTTCTGTGAGGGCTGCCGCTACAACTTCCTCACCAACTCCCCGACGTCCTACGCACCGCCGCCCGCCCAGCAGCCGGGCCCGCAGGGCGGCCAGGGCGGCTACGGCTTCCCGCCGCCCGCACCCGGGCCGCAGGGCGCCCAGGACGGCTATGGCTTCCCGCCGCCGCAGCAGCCCCAGCCCCAGCAGCAGCACGGCATGCCCCCCGGCGGCCCCGGTCAGCCCGGCCCCGGCGGTTTTCCCGACCAGCCCGGCCCCGGCGGTTTTCCCGACCAGCCCGGCCTCGGCGGCCCCGGCGGCTTCCCCGGCATGCCCGGTCCCGGCCCGGCAGGCCAGCCCGGCCCGCCGCCGCAGCAGCAGCAGGGCGGCGACGACTGGACGCTGAATCCACCGAGCGCCCAGGCCGGGCCCCCGCCGATGGCACCCGCGCCGCCCGGCCCGGGCCCGCAGGCCCCGTACGAACAGCAGCAGCCCGCGCCGTTCCCGCCGCAGCCCCCGGCGCCGTTCGAACAGCAGCAACCGCAGGCTCCGTACGAACAGCAGCCGCCGCAGGCTCCGTACGAACAGCAGCCGCCGCAGGCTCCGTACGAGCAGCAGCCCGGCCCGTACGAGCAGCAACAGCAGCAGCCCGCTCCGTACGAGCAGCAGCAGATGCCGCCGCAGCAGCAGCCCGGACCCGACCAGCAGTGGAACGCTGGCCCCGGCCAGGGACCCGCGGCACCGCCGCAGGGTCCGCAGCCGGTCGTCGGCAACGGCTGGGTGGTGGCGATCGCGCCGGACCGCGAGTACTTCATGGCGATGATGGGCCGCAGCGGCCCGGAGGCGGCGGGGCTCAACCTGCCCTCGTACTCCCCCGAGCAGGTGCTCCCGCTCGCCAACGGGCAGATCGCGGTCGGCCGCCGCCGGAACAGCACCGGCGAGGCCCCGGACATCGATCTGGGCAGCGCGCCGGAGGACCCGGGCGTCTCGCACCAGCATGCGCTGCTGGTGCAGCAGCAGGACGGTAGCTGGGCGGTGGTGGACCAGAACTCCACCAACGGCACGACGGTCAACCTCGCAGAGGACCCCATCCAGCCCTATGTGCCGGTACCGCTCCATGAGGGCGACCGGGTACATGTCGGTGCCTGGACGACGCTGACCGTCCGCCGCGGCTGACCCGCCACAGTCCGCCGAGCGACCCCGGGGCGTGATCAACCGATCACGCCCCGGCCGCATTTCCGGCCGTCGCCGGTCTCTCCGTCCTACGACCGAAGTCCTCGGCCGGGACGTCTGCCACCATGGACGGGTGAACAAGATTCCACGCGGCACGCTTGAGGAGCAGACCTTCTACGAACAGGTCGGTGGCGAGGAGACCTTCCGGCGCCTGGTGCACCGCTTCTACCAGGGAGTCGCCGAGGACCCGCTGCTGCGGCCGATGTACCCGGAGGAGGACCTGGGCCCGGCCGAGGAGCGGCTCGCGCTCTTCCTCATGCAGTACTGGGGCGGCCCCCGTACGTACAGCGACGGGCGCGGACACCCGCGGCTGCGGATGCGGCACGCCCCCTTCACCGTGGACCGGGCCGCCCACGACGCCTGGCTGCGCCACATGCGGGACGCGGTGGACTCGCTCGACCTGTCCGAGGCACACACCACGCAGCTGTGGAACTACCTGACCTACGCTGCCGCCTCGATGATCAACGCCGCGGACTGACACGGACTGACGCGAACCGACTCGCGCTGATGCGGACTGACACGGACTGACGCGAACCGACTCGCGCTGATGCGGACTGACGCGGACTGAGGAACGCATCACACCGGGCCGGGCTCCCGCCGGAACCCGCCCGCCCGGTCCGTTCCGGCCAAGTCCCTTTCCCGAGCACCCACGCTCTGCGGCAGCCCTGCGGCAGCCCTGCGGCAGCTCTGTGGCAGCTCTGTGGCAGCTCTGTGGCAGCCCTGCGGCAGCCCTGTTGCACCGCCTCGTCAGGCAGGCGTCACCGTGAGCCCCGACAGTCCGGTCAGCCCGGCCGGGCCCCCGGTCCGTACGGCAATCGACCCGTACGGGGTGCTCAACCGCAGCCAGCCGCCCGCGGACAGCAGGCTCAGCGGCCGGTGCTGCGGTGCGGGGGCAGCGGCTCCGGGAGACGTACCGCCCCCCACGAGCGCATCCGACCGCACCGGCCGCAGAAAGCCCAGCGACTGCGCGGCATGCGCGGCGCGCAGCGGAAGATGGGTGTCGCCGAGGGTCCGCGACCAGATCTCCCGGCCGATACGGTCCCGTTCACTGCGGGTACGGTGCTGCGGCGGCAACGCCTCGTCACGGGCCCGGAATTCGGCGACCGCGCCGGCCACCGCACGCACCAGCGCCTCGGGCGCGGGCAGCCCCGGCACCCGCTGCCAGCCGCCGCGCGGCGGCAGCAGCCCGGTCCACGGCGGGCCGGTGACCGCGGCGGGCACGGTCACCGCGTCCGCCGACTCCTGGATGCCTTCGAGGAGTTCACCGGCCGAGACGGTGGCGTCCACAGCGCTGATCCCGGCGTCCGGAGTGCTGTTCCCGGCGAGCCGGGCGGTGCGGATCGCCAGCACCTCGAAGGACGGCGGACGGCCGAAGACGGCGAGCACCCCACCACCGGCCTGGAGGCGTACCGCGGCGGCCTTGTCGTAGTGGATCAGCCGGGCGAGGAAGGCGGCGAGATCCGCCGCCTCCCCCGCGTCGGCCAGCTGCAGCGCCGTCATACCGCGACGGTCCCCTTCGGCTGCGAGGTCTGCTGCGGCGTCTGGTGCGACGCGTCGTCCAGATACTCCTTGAGGATCGCCTTCTCCTCCGCGGTGAGGCGGCGGGGGCGTTCCTCGGTGAAGTTGAACGGGACGACGACGGTCGAGGCCCGCAGGTAGAGGGTGTCCTCGTCCTTGACCTCGTAGCCGACCGTCATCGACGCCGCGCTGATCTTCGTCACCCACAACTCGATGGTCACCGGCGCGGGCCGGTGCACCAGCGGCCGCACATAGTCGATCTCGTGCCGGGCGACCACCGAGCCGCCCGTGAACGACGGGCTGCCGTCCCCGGGCGCCAGACACCGCATGAAGTCGATCCGCGCCTCTTCGAGGTAGCGGACGAACACCGCATTGTTGACATGGCCGAACGCGTCCATGTCCGACCAGCGCAGGGGGCAGGAGTAGAGGTGACGCACGGCGGTCAGCCCCGGGTCAGCTTCTTGTACGTGGCGCGGTGCGGACGGGCCGCGTCCGCACCGAGGCGCTCGATCTTGTTCTTCTCGTACGACTCGAAGTTGCCCTCGAACCAGAACCACCGGGATTCGCCCTCGTACGCCAGGATGTGCGTGGCGACGCGGTCGAGGAACCAGCGGTCGTGGGAGACGACCACGGCGCAGCCCGGGAACTCCAGGAGCGCGTTCTCCAGCGAGGACAGGGTCTCGACGTCGAGGTCGTTGGTCGGCTCGTCGAGGAGCAGCAGGTTGCCGCCCTGCTTGAGGGTGAGCGCCAGGTTGAGGCGGTTGCGCTCACCACCGGAGAGCACCCCGGCCGGCTTCTGCTGGTCCGGGCCCTTGAAGCCGAACGCGGAGACATAGGCGCGCGAGGGCATCTCGACCTGGCCGACGTTGATGTAGTCGAGCTCGTCGGAGACCACGGCCCACAGGGTCTTCTTGGGGTCGATGTTCTCGCGGCTCTGGTCGACGTAGGAGATCTTGACGGTCTCGCCGACCTTGATGTCGCCGGAGTCCGGGGTCTCCAGGCCCTGGAGCATCTTGAACAGCGTGGTCTTGCCGGCGCCGTTCGGGCCGATGACGCCGACGATGCCGTTACGGGGCAGGGTGAAGCTCAGGTCGTCGATGAGGACCTTCTCGCCGAAGGCCTTGTTGAGCTTCTCGACCTCGACGACGACATTGCCCAGGCGCGGGCCCGGCGGGATCTGGATCTCCTCGAAGTCCAGCTTCCGCATCTTGTCGGCCTCGGCGGCCATTTCCTCGTAACGGGCCAGTCGCGACTTGGACTTGGCCTGCCGCCCCTTGGCGTTGGAGCGGACCCACTCCAACTCTTCCTTCATACGCTTGGCGCGCTTGGCGTCCTTCTGGCCCTCGACCTTGAGACGGGTCTGCTTGGTCTCCAGGTACTTGGAGTAGTTGCCCTCGTAGCCGTGCAGACGGCCGCGGTCGACCTCGCAGATCCACTCGGCGACGTGGTCGAGGAAGTACCGGTCGTGGGTGACGGCGACGACGGTGCCGGGGTACTTCGCGAGGTGCTGCTCCAGCCACTGCACGGACTCGGCGTCCAGGTGGTTGGTGGGCTCGTCGAGCAGCAGCAGGTCGGGGGACTCCAGCAGCAGCTTGCACAGCGCGACGCGGCGGCGCTCACCACCGGAGAGGTTGGTGACCGGCCAGTCGCCGGGCGGGCAGCCCAGCGCGTCCATGGCCTGCTCCAGCTGAGTGTCCAGGTCCCACGCGTTGGCGTGGTCGAGGTCCTCCTGGAGCTTGCCCATCTCCTCCATCAGCGCGTCGGAGTAGTCGGTCGCCATCAGCTCGGCGACCTCGTTGAAGCGGTGGAGCTTGCCCATGATCTCGGCGGCGCCGTCCTGCACGTTCTGCAGCACGGTCTTGGACTCGTCCAGCGGCGGCTCCTGGAGGAGCATGCCGACGGTGTAGCCGGGGGAGAGGAACGCGTCACCGTTCGACGGCTGCTCAAGACCGGCCATGATCTTCAGTACCGTGGACTTACCGGCGCCGTTGGGGCCCACGACACCGATCTTTGCGCCAGGCAGGAAGCTCTGCGTCACGTCATCGAGGATGACCTTGTCGCCGTGCGCCTTGCGCGCCTTGCGCATCGTGTAGATGTACTCAGCCAAGAGAAACCGTCCGGCAGATTTGGATGGATCAGGGTCTGTGCGCCACCGCCCCAGGGCCGTCATACGCCGTGACCATGGGAAGGGCAGATACACCCATCTTGCCGTACGCCTGCGCTCTGGCGGAAACGAGTAGGTCAGAGCGCCCCTGCTCAGCGCCGACCCGCCACGACGCGGTGTCCGCTTGGTTGCCCTCTGTCAGCATTGATCGCCGCGGATGTCAGCGTGGATCAGTGCGGATGTCAGCGTGGATCATGCGGATGCCAGAGTGGATCAGTGCGGATGCCAGCGTGGATCGCCGCGGATGCCAGCGTGGATCGGTGCGGAGCGGGCTTTCTCCTTTGCCCGGCGTCCGCCCCCGGGCCGGGCCCCCCTGCGGGAAGGAGCGGGCCCGTGGCACCGGACGCCGACGGCCCCGGAGCGCCGCTGCGCTCCGGGGCCGTGCGCCGACCGATCGACCGACCGACCGCCGCTCGCTCACCGTGAGGTAACCGAGCGGCCGCCGATGGTCACTGTGCGCCGGACTCTCACCGGCTCCGGTCAGGTGTCACCGGGACGCCGGGTGTCACCGGACGCCGTGTGTCGCTGAACCGGATGTCACTGAACCGGGTGTCAGTGAACCGGGTGTCACTGAGCCGGGGTGCCGGCCTTCTTCTTACGGAGGAAGAACACCGCGGCGCCGCCGACCACGACGAGGACGACCGCGATGCCCGCGATCATCGGGGTGGCGTTGCTGGAACCGGTCTCGGCGAGGTCGCCGCCCTTGTCGCCGCCCGTGGTGCTGCCGCCGACCGAGGCCGGGCTGGGCTGCGTGGAGGGCTTGCCGCCGCCGCTGCCGGCGGTCTTGCAGTCCAGGACCCCGGAGAAGGACTTCTTGAAGCCGCCCTCACCCTTGATCGTGATGTTGTACGGCTGGTCCTCGGACACCGGGACGGTCACGGTCTGCGACTTGCCCGGGGCGATCTCGTAGCTCTTGCCGGAGAGCTGGAAGCGGAAGGCCTCATCGCCCTTGTTGGCCGCCGTGACGTCCACGCCACCCTTGGCGCAGTTCTTCTCGGCGGTGATCGCCGGGATGGCGCCCTGCTTCTTCCAGGAGACCGTGGCGGCCGCGGAGACCGTGGACTCGCTGGAACCGGCCAGGATCTGGGTCTGGCTCTTGGCGTGCTCACCGATACCGGTGAAGGCGCGGCCGACCGGGACCTTGGTGGCGGCCTGCGCGGTCAGCGAGGTGCTGCCGTCGGCGGCACCCTTGGGCACGTCGAAGAACAGCTGGGTGCCATCGGCGGCGCTGGTGACCGGCTTGCCGTCCTTGCCGACGACCTTCACACCGGCGGGCGCACCGGCGGCCGGGGAGATCGTGACGCTGTCGGCGTTGGTGTGCACGGTGACCGGGCCGAGCTTGCTGCCGGACTTGCCGGAGACGGCGGGCGGGTCAAGGGTCAGCGACGCCTTGGGCTCGCCGACGTTCTGTGCGCTCTTCTCGAGGTAGTCGGCGAGCTTCTCGGCCGCCGGGTCGACCGCGTCCACCTTGGCGTGGTCGGAGAAGCGCCAGATCGCGACCTGGGTGCCGGCCGCGGCGGTCTTCTCGGTGAGGTTCCCGGCGCCGGCCTTGGAGGCGAGCGTGGCCAGGTCGTTCACCTGCGGGTACGAGTTCTGCAGAATCCAGCGGATCTTGCCCGCGTCCCCGTTGTTGTGCAGAGACGAGGCGCTCCAGGGCACTTCCTGGTACTTCGCCTGCTGCTGCGTCGGGTTGTGGATGTCGATGCAGTACGTCTGGAGCGTGCCGCCGTTGTCGACCGCCATCTCGAAGAGGCCCGCGCCTACGCGCTGGTCCCCTCCGTCGTTGTGCACGACCGCCTGGTCGAAGGTCTTCAGACCGCCGAGCGTGGCGGTGGCACCCCCGTGCGTGGGGGTCGTGTCATCCGCCGCGGCAGTGCCCGCGGTGGCTATCGCACCCGCCGCGACCAGGCCCGAGGCCACGACCGCGGCGGCAAGGCGAGCTGCGCCCCGCCTCTTCATCGAAAGCATGATTTCCCCTCTGGGCGAGGCGGTCGAGTGGGAGAGGATGCCTCGCCGGAAAGATCCCAAAGAACTCAACAGCCGAACACGTCAGCCCCCGTGAGTACTTGTCGGATCTTATGGAGCAGGCGCATCAGGGTCCCCAGTAATGGCATCCCATAAGCGATCCGAATCGCAATCGTTACCGACAACGGGCACCCTGACCTGCCATTATCGACAAATCCCCGGAACTTTTCCGGACACAGCAGCCTTCTCGGGCGAATGGGTTGCAGCTGAGGCCGCCGGAGCGAAGGCTTCCGGAGGCTCGGGCGACGGGGAAATCGCGTCGGCCACCGGTCTCTTGGCGGGTGACTGCCTCCTGGCGAGTGGCTGTCTCTTGGTGGACGCCGGCCTCTTGGCGGGTCCCTTTGCGAGTGCCGGACTCTCGGCGAGCGCCGGACTCGGGGCGAGTGCCGGTCTCTTGGCGGGCCTCTGTGCGACGACCTGTGCCGGTCTCCTGGCGGGCTTCTGTGCGACGACCTGTACCGGTGCCGCCGCCGGTGCCGGTGCGTCGGCCTGTGTCGGTGTCGGCACCTCTCCGGGCGTCATTACCGTCGCCGGTGCAGGCGCCTCCGCAGGTGCGGGCGCCTCCGCAGGAGTCCGCGCCTCCCCGGTCGCCCGTGCATCCCTGGCCGCCGGTGCCTCCCTTTCCCCGGCCGCCGGTGGTTCCCCCTCTGTCGGCCCTGTCCGCTCTATCAGTTCTGTCGGCTCTATCGGCTCTATCGGCTCTATCGGCTCTGTCGGTTCTGTAGGTTCTGTCGGTTCCGTCGGTGGCCCGGCGGCGCTCGGCGGTGTCCGGCCGGCGGGCGACATCTCTTCCCCGGACTCCTGTTGTTCGGGAGCCCTTTGCCACGGCGAAGGTGAGAGGTGCGGCGACGATGACGGGGACGGCCCGTGGTCGCCGTCCGTACGCGGCGGCCGGACGACTCTCCGGAAAGCGGCGGTGCCGCGTGCGAGATCGTGGCCGATCGCCACGGCATCGACCTCCGCCGAGAACCAGCGCTGCCCGCCCCGTTCAGGCGGCTGCTCCCCTTCCCGCAGCCGCAAGCGCCCCTGGACGACGAGTGGTTCCCCCACCGCCACCGACGCCGCGACATTGTCGGCGAGCGCACGCCACGCCCGGACCGTATAGAAACTCGTCCCCCCGTCGGTCCAGCGCTCCTGCGTCCGGTCCCACCGACGGGACGTCGCCGCCAGCCGGAACCTCGCCACCGTCACGCCCGCCGTCGTCTGCCGGTGCTCCACCGCTGTTGCGGCATTCCCCACCAGCGTCACCATCGTGTCGTTCACGGAACACGCCTCCCCCGCGTCATGCGCTCGCTCCCGTCATGTGCCGCTCGCGCTGCGTTGACCTCATGCTGCACGGATTCGGCGGGTGCCGCGGCGGCCTGTGGACGGTCGACCGGCTGTGGACAACTCGGCCACCCGGGAGAGGGAATCCGCCGTCCGGGCCCACCGTCCCCGCGCCCACCGTCAGGCGCCAACGGTCAGGCCCCGGCACCAAGCACCCGCCACCAGGCAACAGCAGCGTCAGGCAACACCCCGTCACGCGCCCGGTGTCAGGCGCCGTAGTCAGGCACCCACCATCAGGCGCCCGCCCGTCACGCACCCACCATCAGACACCCGACGCCACCGCGTACTGCTCCCGTACCTCGCGATAGCGCAACAGCTCGGCAGCGACCGGTTCCAGGACTCGCGCCCGTCCGCACCCGGCCGCCGCACTCCGCAGCCGCCGTTCGGCGTCCTGCCCGTAACGCCTGGCCGGGCCGCGTGCCACCACCCGGCACAGCCACGCCAGCGCCGGTCCGCCCACCGAGCCGAGAAGCGCGGGCAGCAGTCCGGAGACCCAAGCCGTCGCCCCACCGGCCCCCGTGACCGCGCCCAGCAACCACAGCAAACCGACGACTTGGAGTACGGACAGCATCCCCTGCAACGAGGCGGCAACCTTCCACCACCGCGGTTTCCCACCCGGTCCGCCCCGCAGCGACTCCTCGGCATCCGCCGCCACCTTGTCCAACGCCTCCGGCAGCCCGTACGCCCCCCGGTCCGCTGCCTCCCGCACCGCCTGGGCCCAGGGCGCCGGCAATCCATGCGCCGCCTCAGCAGCCACCGTGCGGACGGCCTGCTCCACCACGGCCCGCGCCGCTGCCCGGCCGTCCACTGCCGGCTCCCCTCCCTCACCGGCCGCACCACAGGTCACACCACCGGCCGACGGCAGACAACCGGACGACCCCTGCCGCCCTGCCAGGCCCCGCCACAAGCCGTGACGCCACGGAGCGGCCCGACGTGCACCGGCCCGACCTGCACCGGTCTGATCTGCACCGGTCTGACCTGCACCGGCCCTCCACGCATCGGCGCTCCCCGTACCTGCCCTCCCCGTACCGGTCCGCCCGGCATCCGCCCGCCCAGCACCCGTCGGCCCTCCCCCGAAGGCCCCTACGCCCGTTGCCCCGGCCCCGGAGCCCCGGACCCCCCACCGGCTTCCCCGCCACCCCCGCATCCGCGCCCACGGTGACCCGCACGCGCGCTCTGCGTACCGAAGCCAATCCCGTTCCGCCGCGCGCCCCGTGGCCACCGCCCCGACCGCCTCCGCCAGCCGGTCGTCGAACTCCGCCCGGGCCTGCTCGGTCAGCCCGACCCGGCTCTGTGCCATATATACGGACCGCAACCGCTCGGCGGCTGCATCCACATCCGCCGCCAGCCGCCGGTCCGCCGCTCCCCGCTCCGCGACGAACTGGCCGAGCATCTCCCGCAGTTCACCCACGCCCCTGCCGGTCGCGGCGGACAGTGCAAGCACCGCCGCCCCGGGCTCCCCGTGTTCGCCGAGTGCCAGCCCGTCCTCGTCCAGCAGCCTGCGCAGATCGTCCACCACCTGGTCGGCGGCGTCCCCGGGGAGCCGGTCCACCTGGTTGAGGACGACGAACATGACCTCGGCGTAGCCCGCCAACGGCCGCAGATAGCGCTCGTGCAGCACCGCATCCGCGTACTTCTCCGGATCCACCACCCAGATCACCGCGTCCACCAACTCCAGCATCCGGTCCACCTGAGCACGGTGCTCGGTGGCCGAGGAGTCGTGGTCGGGCAGGTCGATCAGGATGAGTCCGTGCAGCTCGGAGCTACCGTCCGCCGGGGCGTGCCGCCGGTGCGCGGGCACGCCCAGCCGGTGCAGCAGCCCCTCCGCACCCGCCCGGCTGCCCGGCCAGACACAGGCCACCGGCTCCGCGGTCGTCGGCCGCCGCGGCCCGACCTGTGAACGATTCGCCCCGGCCAGCGCATTGAACAGTGACGACTTGCCGCTGCCGGTCGCCCCCGCGATGGCGACGACGGTGTGCTCACCGGACAGCCGGTAGCGCTCGTCCGCCGTCTCCAGCACCCGCCCCGCGCCCTCCAGCGCCCGCCCGTCCAGCCGGGACCGGGACAGCGCGATCAACTCCCGCAGGGCATCCAGCCGCCCGCGCAGCCCACCCCCGACGGCCCGCCGCCCGCCGCCCGTGACCCACCGGTACGCGCCCTCGGCCCCACCCTCCACACCCGCCGGCGAACGCGGCTGCACCATCGCCCCACCACGGGCGTGACCACAGCCATCGCCAAGGGCCCGGGCCCGGTACTCGGTCCGTGACCCGGCACGTGACTCAGCAGGTGACGCGCCATACGCCCACCCCCCTGACGCAACTTGGCTCCCACCCGACGACGCCACACCTGCCGCCACAGGCGTCTCCACCTGCTCCTCACTCCCCGCCCGCCGCACCAGTGGCCGGGGCACCCCCACATCCCGCGCCCGCCGCGCAATCAACCCGTCATCCCACGCCCCACCCACCACCGCCGCCCGCACAACCGGCTCCGCCCCCACGCACGTCTCCAGCTCCAGCTCCAGCTCCCGCACAGACTCCACAGGTTCCACGAGCGCTCCGCCCCCTCTGCCCCCTCCGACCTCTCCGACCTCTCGGGCCTCTCCAGCCCTGTCAGCCCCGTCAGCCCTGTCAGCCCTGTCAGCCCGTGCAGCTCCTCCGACCTCCACAGGCCGTACGGACCCCACCGACCTCACCCGCTCCCCCGAAATCACACGCTGCCCCGGCCTCTCCTCGGTCTCCCCCTCCCCCGCCTCCCGCCTCTTCTCCGAGATCTCCCCGGAACCAGCCGCCGCCTCGAAATCACTCACCCCGACACCTCCTCCTTCTCCATCTCCATCGGCCTCTCCCGCTCCCGCTCCCGCTCGTCCACGTCCCGCGCCCGCTTCCGCCTCTCCGACTCCTCCTGCCGCTCCCTCTGCACAACGGACAGCGCGGCGATCAACTCCGCCTGCTGGTCCAGTGGCACGGTCAGCTGGTCCAGCGGCGCCAGCCGCCGCTCGCGCTCACCGTCCAGGGCGCGCTCCACGTACGTGGCCAGGAGCCGGGCACCGCGGTCGCAGAGCCGCAGCGCGGTCTGGGCCCCCAAGAGGTCGGCGAGGTTCTCGCCGGCCGTACGGGCCCGCCGGCCGCCGAGCAAGGCGGCGGCCAACAGCGCCGCCGACTCCTCCGGCTCCACCGACCCCGCCCGTTCACCGGCCTGCCCGGCACGCGCCTCACGGGTCTCCTCCTCGGCCAGTTCCTCCAGACAGCGCCGCCAGCGCCGGACGATCACGCCGAGCCGGCCGCCCGCGCCCGTCGCTCCCGCGGCGGCCGACATCGAGACCTCGGTGGCCGCCGGATCCTGCCGCCAGGCACTCGCGGCCCGCTCATCGGCCTCCTCCACGGCACAGGTCAGCAGCGAGGTCAGCCCGTCGGTCAACGCGTCCAGCAATTCGTCCGACCGGCCGTCGAGCCCATGGTCACGCCAGTGGGCCCGGGCGTCCCCGGACAGCACCTCACCGGCCGCGACCTCCTGCCGTACCCGCTCCGCGGCCCGCTCGTACGCCTCCTCGACCCGGCCGGCCAGCCGCAGCGCCGCGGCGTGCTGCGCGGCGGCGGCCCCGGCCAGCGCGGGCAGCCGGCTGCGCAGCGACGCGATCACTCCGGCGGCCGTACGGTCCGCCGCGGCGGTGCGGGCGACGGGATCCTGGGCATGCCGCTCCAGCCAGCCCCGCAGCGCCGCCACGGCCGTGGCGGGCAGCAGACCGCTCCCGCCTCCGGCCGACTCGGGCAGCTCGGGAATGGTGAAGCGAGGGACATGGCCGAGGCCGGCCCGCTGGAGCAGTTCCGCGTACCGTCCGGAAATGTCCGTGGCGATCTGATGCGGCACCCGGTCCAGCACGGTCACCAGCGTGACGTCGTACTCCTTGGCCGTACGCAGCAGATGCCAGGGCACCGCGTCCGCGTACCGGGCAGCCGTGGTGACCAGCACCCATACATCCGCCGCGCAGATCAGCTCCGCGGCCAGTTCCCGGTTGCGCGCGACCAGCGAATCGATGTCCGGGGCATCCAGCAGCGCCAGCCCACTGGGCAATGCCCGATCCGTCTCGATCCGCACCGTGAGCAGCCCCGCCTCACCCCCACCCCCCGTCGCACCCACACCCGGTTCCCCACCCGGGCCTGCACCCCTGCCACTCGCCAATCCCTCGTACGCCCCGCCCTCGTACGCCCCGCCCTCGTACGCCCCGTCCTCGTACGCCCCACCGTCTCCGCCCCCATCGCCACCACCGGCCACGCCCCCACCGGCCATCCGCCCCCCGGCCGCGTAGCCATAGCCGTAGCCGTACGCGGCGCCCTGCTCACCGCTCCCAGGCACTTCCTGCCGCGGCCCGGGGCCACGCCCCCCAGCGAGCCCGTGCGCCGTACGCGGCCCATGAGCCATCCGTACGCCGTGCCCGCCGGCCACCCCCCGCACACCACCGGGCACCATCCCGCCCGCACCACCCACTCCACCCACTCCGGTCACTCCGGTCACTCCGCCCTCGCCGTGCACCCCGTAGTCGCCCCGGCCCAGGCCGTCACCCCCCGCCGCGTACTCGTCCTCACCACCGTCGTCCTGCTCCGGGACCCACACCCGGGCGAGCTGCGGCAGGACACGCGGCCCGGCGAACCAATGGAGATCATCGGGATGACAGACCAGCACCGGCGTACGCGTCGTCGGCCGCAACACCCCCGCCTCCGAGACCCGCCGCCCCACCAGCGAATTCACCAGCGTGGACTTGCCCGCCCCGGTCGATCCGCCGATCACCGCGAGCAGCGGGGCCTGCGGAGCGCGCAGGCGGGGAATCACATAGTCATCGAGCTGGGCGAGCAGTTCGGCCCGGTTGCGCCGGGCCCGGGCAGCACCCCGAAGTGGCAGTGGAAAGCGTGCGGCGTCGACGCGGTTGCGCAGAACGGACAGTGCGTCGATCAGCCGGGGTCGTACGTCCAAGGTCGCCACATGTGCAGAATGCCCAATTTCGTTGGGTTTTTGAAGCGTATAACCCCTTGTGCGCGCCGCAAGAACCCCCACAGAACGGGATGAGTGACACATGAGACGTTCGCGACAAGCGAGACACAGGCATAACGAGTGCACAACACCCGCCGCACGGGACGCCAAAAGCGGTGCAGGATTCGTACCTGCCTGCGATTATCGGGACCGCTTCACCGAACCTC
Source organism: Streptomyces sp. NPDC015125 (assembly GCF_043080045.1). Lineage (NCBI taxonomy): Bacteria > Bacillati > Actinomycetota > Actinomycetes > Kitasatosporales > Streptomycetaceae > Streptomyces > Streptomyces sp. NPDC015125. The sequence continues at coordinate 379,420 of NZ_JBIBVF010000003.1, read as the reverse complement.
CACAACGTGCCACGCAGGTGAAGCAACCGGGACGAGGCACCCGGACCTCTATCCTTGTCCGCGGTCCGTGATCCACGTCCACACCCGGCCCCCGTAGCTCAGTGGATAGAGCAGGTGCCTTCTAAGCACTTGGCCGCAGGTTCGAGTCCTGCCGGGGGCGCTCTTCTCCGCCCGTTCCTCAGCCCTCCCTTGTGGAGGGCTTTTTTGCTGGTCAGGGGCGGCTTAGTGGGTCCGGCGCGGCGGCTTCGGCAGGGCCGGAACGGCTCCCGGCGGCGAGGGCGTCAGTCCGGCTGACGCCGGTTTTGAACGGCTCTCGGCGGCTGGTTTTCCCGAAAACTTCCCGAAGTTTTCCGACGGACCCTTCACGGCTGCGGGCACGGTGGGCAGCCGCTGGGGCTCTTCGATCCGCCCCTGGAGTTCGGTCAGCTGTCCGGTGATGCAGCGCGTGTAGGTGGCCAGGAGGACGGGGACGCTGTTGCCCGCCCAGGCGGCGACCTGGGCCGGCGGGATGCCGTGTTGAGCCAGGTCGTCAGGCAGGTGTGGCGCAGGTCGTACACACGCTTGCCGACGGGCGAGCTGTACTCGTGCTCGTCGAGGACGCCCTTTCGGACCTGGCGCCAGACCCGGCGGACGACCGATCCGGCGAGGAACTTGACGGCTCCGGGTCGGCAACGTCGTCCGTCCCACCTGTGTGCGCCTCTGCGCACTTGCGTGCTCCTTGCGCCTCGCCCATACCTTCACGGCGTTCGCGAAGCACCCGTACGAATCGTGGGGGACTCATTGAAGCCTGCCGAGAAAGTACTTCTGGATCTGCTCGAGTCGTCGAACATCTCCGTCCGCTCCAACGACGAGCTGATCGGGAAGGTGGAGACAGCCATCGTGGCGGACGACAAGACGAGAAAGGAGAACGGGGACGAACTCCTTCGCCGCAAACCGCACCTCGCCACGATCCCGCGCGCAGAACTCAGCCGCCAGATGCAAGTGAACCTTTGGGACGTCCTGCACACGCTCGGCCGGGCGACGGCACTGTCGTGGCGGGGCGCGGGACGGGGACTGGCCGAGCACTGGGGATCCCTCAAGTACAACCAAGCTCTGGAAGGCGGTGTCGATGCCTTCCTGGGCCTGACCGACGAAGGTCGGCAGATCGCAGAGCAGTACAAGAACCTACAGTCCAGCGAGCTCGGCGTCGGCTTCGCCCTCACGCTCGCCAAGCACATGCTGGGCAAGCGGTTCCCCGAGCACTCCGTGACGATCGTCCCTGCGGACACGGCACTGCGCGCAGGTTGGGCCCTCACCAGCAGGGACAAGGGCCACAAGGTCAAATACCGCTACCGGCCGCAGTACTTCGCGGAGGTCTGGCGCACCGGCGAGCCGTCCCTCGTCATCCCCATCGCCTCCAAGGGCAACCACGGCAACGCAGCGACCTCGGCCGGCCAGTTGGCATCTGCGTCGGTCCACGCTGAGGCGGTGCATGTCGGCGAATGGAACGACACCCCCAGCCTGCTGTTCAGCACGGAGCTGCCGACGGACGGCACCGTGACCGTCCACGCGCTCCAGGCTCCGGGCCAGGGCGGATGGCTGGTCAGCCCTTCCGGAGAAACGGAACCGAATCTGGACGCTAGGCCCGTGCAGGAGAATGTCATGCCGGGCATCCAGCCGCCCCCTGAGGGCGACGTGATTCACCAGCCCTTACCCGGCTGCCATGTGACGCCCAAGTACTACACCTGGTTCCAGGAGACTCTCGGTCACACGGGGGCGGCCGGACTCATGGCCTTCACCGGTTCCAGCAAGGCGACCGCTCGATACCTGACCGACCGACAGGGCTGCAAGCGATTCGACGGCTACGAGCACGCCGCCACCGGCAGCGTCCAGGACATCAGTCTCGAACTTCTCGGAGACACCTACGCCGGAACCGACCACGTCTTCCGGCTGAACGGCCCCCGCGTCGAGGCGTTCTCCGGCGTGGAAGCGAGTCTCTTCAACCTCGTCTCCCAAGGGCGGGCCGAGGAATACCGCGCCAGCGTGCACGCGACCCGCCACACCCGCCCCCGGCTCGCCTGGGACAAGAAGTGGGGCGGACCCGTCTCCGTGCATGCCGACGGATCCGTATTCGCCATCCGGTTGCTGCCTGGCCAGCGCCGAGCGCGCAGCTAGCTAACCTCCTGTGCCACAACCGCCGGACGTTTGGGCACGTGGCCTGCCTCCGAGCACACACCTGCAGGTCACTGGCCCACTCTTACCCAACCCATCAGGCGCCTTCCAAGCAGACCGCAGGTTCGAGTCCTGCCGGGGGCACCATCACCCGTACGCCGTCCAGCCCTCCCTCGCGGAGGCTTTTTGCAGGTCGTAGGCGGTCTAGCGGACGCAGCGTGGCGACCTCGGCAGAGCCGGAACGACCCCGGAGGCGGAGGCGCGGCTGACACCCGTTTCGAACGGCTGTCCGCGGGAGCCCTTCCCGAAAGCTTCCCGAAGTTTTCGGGCGCCACCACCTCACGCAGCTCACCAGGGCCCCACCCCCCCAAGAAGAAGAAAAAATAGGACAAAGAGTCATTCCAGTTGAAGGAAGGGTGAAAGTCGAACCATTCTTTCCGCCATGAGTCTCGCTTCCGTCTCCCTCGATGTGCCGAATCCGCGTGACTACGCCTTCGACTGGGCGCTGGTGGACGTGGAGACTTCCGGGCTGGTGGCGCGCCGGGACCGGGTGTTGTCCGTCGCGGTGGTAACCATCGGCTCTGACGGCAAACAGACCGGGGAATTCTCGACCTTGCTGAATCCCGGCTGCGACCCGGGGCCGGTCCATGTGCACGGGCTGACCGCCGAGCGGCTGCGCGGCGCACCGACCTTCGACCAAGTGGCCGGACAGATCCACGCCATGCTCCAGAACCGCGTGCTGGTTGCCCACAACGCGCAGTTCGACTACGACTTCCTAGCCCACGAGTTCGCCCGGGCCCGGATGTTTCTGCCCGTCTCCCGGCGGCTCTGCACGCTGGCGCTGAGCCGCCGGGTGGACCCACCGACCGAGGACCTGCGGCTGGGAACGCTCGCCGCCCACTACGGCATCCCCCAACTGAAGGCGCACGACGCGCTGGATGACACACGGGTGCTGGCCGGGGTACTGCGGGCCTCGCTGCGTGAAGCGGCCCAGCTCGGAATGGCGCTGCCGCTCGTCGCCTGCCCGCCGCGGCAGGACCCGCAGTTCAGGCCCAGCACTCCCAAGACACGATGTTCCTTCCGCAGCCCCGGGAGGCTGTCTCCGGGAGGTCCGCTGACGCAGGGAATGAAGGTGGCGATCACCGGTGAGACCGCCCTCTCGCGCGCTGAACTCGTCGCCCGGTCGGTGGCCGCCGGGCTGAACATGATGACCTCGGTCAGCCGGCATACCAGCGCACTCGTCACCAACGGCTCCTCATCGGGATCGGCCAAGGCCCGACGCGCCGTCGCTGAAGGTGTACCGGTCATCGACGAGCGCACCTTCCTTCGCCTCCTGGACGACGTACGCCCGGGGACGCCGCACGAGCTGCACCTCGCGCCGTCGGCTGAGCCTGTTGCACCGCCCGCGCGGGCAGCGTCGACGCCCAAGGAGCAGCCGACACCCATTTCCGTCGACCGCGCGCCGAGAGACGGGGAGCGGTCTTCCTCTCGACCCGAGCCCGCCATTGCGGTCAAGCCGTTGTCAGGCCGGCGCGTGCTCGTCCTGGGAGGCACCCATCCGCACGCCGCCGCCACCCGCACCCGAATCGTCGACTTGGGCGGAGCCGCAGCGATCAATCTGTCCGCCAGCGTCACCGACGTGGTCCTGCTCGCGGGCGGTGAAACAGACCGCCGTATGCGCCGCATCGAGGCTTTGGACATTCCCACGTACCTCGGCGAATGGCTCGACGCGCCAATCCTCGCCGCGGTCCCCTGCCCGAGTCCCGGACGGCGGGGCCCGTTCGTCCTGCCACGTGGCGGTGTCATCGATCTGCCGTGCCAGGACCGTTCATCCCTCTGGCACCTCACCGCTTCGTGGGCTCAGCAGACCACCTGCGAGGTCGATCTCGTCGCCTTCGTCGTCGACGAGGACGAACAGGTCTCCTGCGACGAGGACTGCCTCTTCTACGGTGCGCCGGAAAGCCCGGACGGCACGCTGCGCCTCCTGGCCGACGGACCGACCGAACAGACCATCACTGCCGACCTCTCCGCACTGCCGCCCTCGGTCCGCAAGATCGTGATCGCGGCTGCCATCGACGGCACCGCTACCTTCGGTGAGGTCGGTGCGATCCAGGTCATCGCGGGCCCGGGGAGCAGCGCCCTCCCTCTCGCCCAAGCCGCCCTTGACGCAGCGACCACCGAGCGCACCATGCTCCTGGCAGAGATCTACCGCAGAGGCCCCGTCTGGCGCTTCCGGGCCATCGGCCAAGGCTACGACGACGGCCTCGACGCTCTCGCACGCAGATATGGAGTCGAAGTCGAGGACTGACAACCGCCGTCGTGACAGGCCATGCTGTTCATCCGGGTCACCGCGCGCGACGCGGTAGGGATGGGGAGGGAGGCGCGGTCCCCGGCGGCTATGGCTGCGCGCCCATGGGGCGCGGTGCCGAGTAGCCTGCGGATCGCACTCCCCTCGGGCCGGCCCGGAACGGTTGGCCTCCGTCCTCCGGCGCGACAGGTGCGGCAGGAAGTTGCTGAGGACCCTCGATCCGCCCTTGGAGTTCGGTCAGCTGTCCGGTAATGCAGTGTGTGTAGGTGGCCAGGAGGCTCCCACTCGGCAACGCGGGTCGGCGGAATGCCGTCGTGAGACCGGCAGGCAGGTGCGGCAGGCGAGCCGTGGGCACGGGCCGGGTGCCACTCTCGCTCTTCGAGGTCACGGGTCTCATGGGCCTCGCGGCCATCGGCCCGGTTACGGGCCGGTCTCGGGCTCTGCGCAGTGGATCTGAGGTTCGCCCCGGGCCTCACCGGCCATCGGCCGCCCTTCTCCACCGCGCCGATCCGCCGATCGGTCGGCGTGTCGGGAACTTCACGGTCCTTGCAGCCGTCATCACGTCCGCCGGCCGCCTACGGATGCGACGACGGGTGAACGACGCGAAGATCGCCGGACCACCCGACGTCTCACAGGCAGAGCTCGACCTGCAACTGCAACGCTCTCGTGCCGATGCGGGACACCCACAAGGGCCCGGGGGGCAGCAGGCGCTGCAGCCGGTGCGGGGCGGGACGACCGCCGCCCCGGGTTCAGCAGTTGATGTCCTTCGGCTCGGTTCGGGGCGGCGCTTGCGTCGGCCGGTGGGAAGACAGCATGTCGGCCAGTGCACGTCGGTCGAGCTTTCCGCTCGGCGTCAACGGAAGTGAAGGAAGCGGCCGCAGGATATCCGGCACCATATATGCGGGAAGAGAGCGTGACAGCTCTCGCCGTATCGTTTCCACATCCACTTCCGTGTGCGCCTGGGGAACGACCGCGGCAACCAGGACATGCGCGCCGGCCCGTGTCGGGCGCGCAATAACGGCCCCGTCGGAAACTCCGGAGACGGCCCGGAGCCGGAATTCGATTTCGGCGAGTTCGATACGGAAGCCGCGCACCTTGACCTGGTCGTCGTTGCGGCCAAGATACTCGATCCCGTCGGCCGACTTTCGGCCCACGTCTCCCGTCCGGTATTCCCGTGCCCATCCGTTCGGGGTCGGCTTCGTCCTGAATCGCTCGGCGGTCAAGGTGTCCCGATTCAGGTAGCCGAGTGCGATGCTCTCGCCGCTGATGCAGATTTCACCCTCGACACCGTCTCCGACGGGCCTGCCCGTCGGATCACAGACCTCCACCACGAGGTGCGGCAAGGCGTGCCCGATCGGCGATCTGACCTGGCCCTGCAGTGTCGCCGGGTCAAGGATCTTCGCGGTCGCGTAGATGGTCGTCTCCGTCGGTCCGTACAGGTTGACCGCCGTCGGGAGGTGCCCCTGCTGCTGATCGATATCGGCGAGGAACGCGGAGACTGTGGGCAGGTCGACGGATTCGCCGGCCAGGAGCAGGTACCGGAGACGCACCGGACGCGGCGCCCGGCGAAAAGCCAGCGCAAGGAAGCGGAAGACCGACGGAACCTGGCTGTACACAGTGACCCGTCGGCTGGACAGCAATTCCAGGAATGCTTCCGGTGACATGGCGGTCGCACTGTCGACGAGGACCGCGCAGCCTCCGGTTGCCCACGCGCCCCATAGCTCGGAGACCGAAACATCGAAGCTGAGCGAATGGCTGACGCTCCAGATGTCGTGCTCGTTCACCTCGACCAGTTGCAGGAAGGAATCGAGGAAATGACGCACGTGACGGTGCGTGATGAGGCAGCCTTTCGGCGTTCCCGTCGACCCGGAGGTGTAAATGACGTAGGCGAGCGCCGAGTCGTCGGTTGAAGCGGCGACCACGCACGCTGAAGTCGGCGCCAGAAGGGCCGGATCGACGAGCGTGACGTCGAGTCCGAGGGCCCCTGCACCGGCAGTCGGGCCCACGACCACCCGCACCCGGGAATCGTCCAGGATGAAGCGCACCCGCTCGGCCGGATGGCCGGGGTCGAGCGGGACGTACGCCGCGCCGAGCCGCAGGATCGCCAGCAGGCCGATTGCGGCCGAGGGACCGCGGTCGGCGAAGACGCCCACCAGGTCGCCTGGCTGAACGCCTTCACCGGCCAGGGCGTTGGCGGTGGCGGCCACCCGCATGTCCAGGTCGCGGTAGGTGTAGGACGTGTCACCGGCGCACAGCGCAACTCGTTCCGGGAAGCGCGCCACTGTCGTTGCGAAGATCTCGGACAACGTGGCGCTCATGGTGCGGTCACCAGGGTCCGGGTTGCCGAGTCGAGCAGGCGGTCGACCGGTGCGGTGGGGTGGTGCACCATGGCTTCCACCGTGTCGGCGTAGGCGCGGCACAATGCCTGTGCCGCCACCGGTGTCAGCGTGTCGGACCGGTAGAGGGCCCAGAGCGCCAGCTTCCCGTCCGGCTGCAGCGTCGCCGACATGTCGAAAGCACGGCGCGACGTTCGCGGCGGTATCGCCGCCGCCAGCGCACCGACCGTGTCCCCCAGCCGAAGCGACGGGGTGGCCATGCCCGGAGCGTCCTGCAGGGAAAACTTCATGTCGAAGTAGTCAGGATTCCCGGACAGATCGACCAGCTCCTCCATGTGTACCTCGGCTCGCGCATTCGATTCGAACCACCAGGCACGGCAGTGCTCGACCAGATCGGCGGCGGTCCCGGTGATCTTCTCGGCACGTGTCAGCCTTCCGTTGGCGATGTAGCCAATGGTGTTCGCGAGCTCTGGCAGGTAGCGGCTCGCGGTGGAGGAGCCGACGACCAGGTCGTCGTCGGTTCGCGCGGCGCGTGCCGCGATCAGGTAGGCGGCCAACAGCACGTGAAAAGGCGAAGCTGCTGCGGTGCGGGCCACGCGGCGCACACCCTCCATCACCGGCAGGCCGATCTCGGCCCGCACGGACTGCGCCAGTCCGGGGGCACCGGACGCCGCGCGCAGGCCGGGGTGCCACGGCTTGGGGCCCTGGTAGCCGGCGAGCCGGTCGCGCCACCAGTTGAGGGCGTCGTGCCGGGTGCCGCGCGCATCGAGGTCGGCCTGCCATCGCGCATAGTCGCTGTACCGGAGTTCCAGGGCGCCCGCCGGTTCCCGGCCTTCATATGCCGCCTCGATGGCACGCAACAGGACGTCGAGCGACCATCCGTCGAATATGGCGTGGCTTGCGCGCAGGTGCAGCTGGCGCCGCCCGGCCTCGTCGGTCTTCAGTTCGCAGCCGAACAGGTCCTGGTCGAGAACCCCACCGATACCCGAAGCGGTCCACGCCGCCCGTCGAAAGGATGCGGTGCCGGCCGGCGCAACGAGCTGGGCGTAGCCGTCTTGCTCGCGGATCAGGCGGGTACGCAGCGCGGGCTGCAGCTCGGCCGCGGCGGTCATTGCCCTGTGCAACCGGTCCGGATCCACGGCTCCGTCCAGCGTGAATACCCAGCCGAGGTCGTAGTGCAGATAGTGTCCCGGCCCGTCGAGCAGGGCGAGCATCGACCGCTGCTGCACCGTGACCGGGTGACGGCCGGTCACCGCCTCCGCCGGTAAGGCTGTGTCGTCGGCGGGCTGCAACGCATTCAGGCGGGACACGAAGTCGCTGAGCACGGGGTGGTCGAGGACCAGCCTGACGTCGACGTCGAGGCCGAGCGTCTCACGGATACGGGTGACGACCTGGACCGCCAGGATCGAGAATCCGCCGAGCTCGTAGAAGTCGTCGTCGCCGGTGATGTCGTCGAATCCGAGAAGCTGTGCCCAGATGTCGATGACTTCGTTCGTGAGGTCCGGCGTGGTGGTGTGCGCGGTCGTCATGACGGGATCTCCTCTGCGATGGGGGGTGAGATGTTCCGCAACGGGATCCGGGCCGCAAGGTGAGAGCGCAGGACGAGGTCGTCCATGGTGTCCATCAGCCAGAGCTCGGACAGCGGCAAGCGCACCGCGATGCGGTTCTGGTGGGTGGCCACGATGTCGCGGAGCTGCCGGTACGAGTCGCCGGTGACATCACCGGAGAGCTGCAGATAGCCGGCCAGGAGCGGACGGTGATCCGCGCCGGTCCGGGTGCGCAGTTGCGCGAGCGCGGTCGCGGATGCCACGTCGGATGCCTGTACCGGAAGGTAGATCCTTCCGGTGTTGAAGCGTCCGATCCACGGCCCGCGGACCGTCACTTCGATGCGTTGGTCCCGTGGGGCGGGGAATGCCGCGCCTTCTTCGAGTCCTCCGACGAGGGTGGCGTGCATGCGGTCGGCTCGCATGGCAAGTCCGGGCCACCAGACGAGCGACGCGACATCGCTGCGTCGGAGATCGTCGAGAAAGGCGGTGATACCGGTATCGGCAGCCAGCCGCCGGCTGTCGATCGGGATCACGGCCGACCGGATCGGTGGCCAGTACTCGGCCGCGCCGGCCTCGGGTCCCAGAGGTGCTCTGGCCCGGTTGTCGAGAAGAGGCAGTTGCCGTTCACGGTAGCGCCGGTCCAATGGCAGCGACCCGTTGGCCGCCCAGTCGTACGCGGCAGCCTGCCGGGACAGCTCCGTGAGGGGATCCAGCAGGGGGGCGGTTCCCTCGCTCATCGGCGGTCTCCGTGATCCGTGGTCAGCCATCGCACGCCGTAGGCGCGGACGGTGGTCGGTGCGTCCGACTCGGCTCGGCTCAGCAGGTCGCTCAGGCCCTCGGCCTCGTGCGGCACCGGCTGTGCCTCGTCCGTCACATTGACCAGGACCGTGATCTTGTCCGGCCCGCTGCCGCGGGTGAAGCCGAGGATCCCGGGCGGGGTGTCGAGCAGAGCGAAGGCGGCCTCCGGACGGAACGCGCCCGGATGTTGGGCACGGACATTCAGCAACTCGGCGATGCGCCGAAAGCACCGCGCAGCCGGTGACTGCGGCTCGGCCAGGAGCGCCGCGACGTCGAGGTGTTTCGCTCTCCCCCCGGCCCGCGGCTCGGCGTGCTCGCGCGCCAGCACCGGGTCATACGGCAGGGCGAACAGCGAGGGCAGATAGATCTGTGCGACGCCGGGCAGCGTCAGCGCGATGGCTTGTGCGGCGATGTGCCGATCGAGCCCGGCCCCCGAGTCGGCGAGCAGGCTGCCGAACGTGGTGTTCAGCTCGTACACGGCACCGTTACGGACCTGAACGCCCCCGCCACAGCGCTGCGCCCGGGCGGCGAGGGCATCGACGGCCTCGGCCGGCAGCGGGGGGTCGTGGGGGCGCAGGTAGAGGCCGTCATGGGTAGCGGTGATGTTGATTCCGCTCGGCTGCCGCCCGGCCGGCAGGGCGGCCAGCCACGTCCGCAGTGCGGCGCTGTCACCTGCCAGCAGCGTGTGCGCGACGAGTGGTGGAAGGGCGTAGCGGTAGGCGGCGTCGGCTCCGGTTCGCCGCCGGTAGTCGAGGTGTGGCGCCAGGTCGTCGTCGACTTCGGCGATGACATAGTTTCCGGGGGCCCGGCGACGGGCGGCAGCGACCAACTGCCGGGCGACGTCGAACGTCCCGTCGGCGTGGATGCTGAGGCTTCCCGGTTCTTTCCAGGCGAACGCGAGTGAGTCGAGCCGCACCGCCGCCCCGGTCCGGTCGACCAGCCGGGTGAGCTCGTCGGCCATCGCCGCCAGCACCTGCGGACTGCGGTAGTTCAAATCGATCTGGCCGCGGCCGTACGACGTCCATACGTCCACGGGCCGACCGGTGTGGTCGCTGAATTGCGACACGGGCAGCCCGGCCCGCGGGCGGGCGAGTTTGCCGAGATCCCAGCTGGGCTCGACCCGGATGAAGAAGTCGGTGACCTCTTCGTCGTTGGCGAGGAACCGGGTGAACCAGGGGTGGCTCGCGCTCACGTGGTTGACGACGAAGTCGAGAATCAGCGTTGCCGACGTCGACAGCGCTTCGATGTCATGCCAGGTGCCGAAGACGCTGTCGACCGTGCTGTAGTCCTGGACGGCGAACCCGAAGTCGCCGGTTGCCAGGTACGGCGGCAGCAGGTGCACCGCGTCGATGGCGCCGTCGAACCGTCCGACGAACCTGGTGAGTGCCGCCAGACTCGACTCGCCTGTATCCGCCTTCACATGGTCCGGATATGCCTGCAGGATCACTGAAGGTGTCACTGGTCGGTCCCGCTTTCGGCAATTCGGCACAGCCGGTCGAGCTGCCCGTCGGCGTGGAGGGTTCGGTACAGCTCCAGATCGGTCTCCGTGTCGACCTCGAGCCAGCCACCGGCCACCGGAATCGCAGCGACCGCCGGCCCAGCACTGATCATCTGGTCGACGAGCGTCGTCATGTCCATCTGATCCCGGGTGGCGGCCGGCATCGCCCGTAGCCAGTCGATGCCTTCGGCCCGCAGCCGGAGCACGCCCATGAATTGCGCTTGCACGTCGCCATAACCGGCCGGACGACCGCCGATGCGGGTGATGCGACTGCCGTCGGCGGACAGCAACAGGGTTTCCGCGTCGGCGAGCGGATCTGGCATCCGGTGCTGCCAGAGCTCCCGCCAGCCGGTGTTGACCGGCAGTACGCATGCCGCGTCGCTCGGTGCGAGGGCGGCCGCTATCACCTTCTGCTCGAAGACGATGTCTCCGTAGACGACCAGGACGTCGTCCGGCCAGCCGAGAGCATCGAGGCCGACGCACAAGCTGCCCACGATATTCGTGCTGGTCGCCCGTTCGTTGACTATCACCCTGTCGGCCGGCGGGCGGAGCTGGCCGGACCGGGTGCCGCCCACGACCGTTGCCGACACCGCCGGAAACGCGGCAAGCACACGAAGGGAGCGCTCCAGAAGGCTGGTGCCGGCCAGCTCCACCAGGCACTTGGGGCGATCGGCGGCGTACCGTCCAAGGCGGGTGCCTTCGCCGGCGGCCAGAACCAGTGCATCCATCAAGAATTCCTCGCGAATAGACGAACCAAGAGAAGATCGAGTGACACGGTGTTGCCGGGCCGCTCCGGATGCCACAGAACTCCCACTTCACGCGCGGCCCGGGAGCTGAACGCCTCGACCGTGCCATCACCGGCACACGCGAGGGTCACGAGGCCCTCCGGCTCTCCGGTGCATCGGTAGGCGTGAAAGGAGTTCACCACTCCGGGGCATATGCCTGCGGTGATCCCGTCGGCGGTGGGAACGAGTTCATGCGTCCCGGATGTGTGGCCGGTGACCGAGGCGAGGCTTCCGCCGGCGTCCCGCCAGAGCAGCTGTGCTCCGCGGCATACCCCGAGGACGGCGCGGCCCAGTGATCGCGCCCAGTCGAGGCCGATCCGCTCGACCTGCTCGCGGACGGGGTCCGGTGCTTGACCACCGGGTGTGCCGGAGAGGTCACCACCACCTGACAGGACGATCCCGGCCGAGGAGGTGCCGTGGCGCAGGGCGAGCTCGGCTGCGTCGGGGTCATTTGGCAGGGGGACCAAGCGGATTCCCCATCGCTGCGCCCCGTCATGCCATCGACGGTCGAGCCCGTCGTGTCCGGCCGCGTCCGGGCCTGCGGAGACGAGGCGTTGGGTGATGAAGACCGGGAGTGGCGTCGGGCCGGTCATAGCGGCATGACCCGGCGTGCGCCGCAGTCCAGATCGATCGCCGTCTCCCGCACGATGCTGTGGAACAGTTTCTCGCCGACGCCGATCGCAGCGGGAACGGACAGCTCCGCGGCCCGGATGGCCATGTGGGAGTTGGCGCCGCCGTAGCGCGTGACGAGCCCGGCGATCGGATAACCGAAGATCCAGTCGTGGCCGGGGTCGGCCGCCTCGATGACGACCACCGATCCGCTGGGGTCGGTGACACTTCCGTCGATGACGGTGATCGGCGCCCGTACACGGCCGTGTCCGATGAAGTTCGGTGCTGCCGGACCCACCTCGAACCAGCGCAGGCGGTCGGGGCCGTCGCAGTATTCGGGTAACCGGACGTGCGCGCTGTGCTCGAAGGCCCGGCGTCGGGCAGCGGCCACTGCCCGGAGCTGCCCGACGTCGGCGGCCCACTCACCGGGCGGCACCCACAGATCGCCGATGCGCAGGTACGCCAGTTCTGCGCGGGAGACGCCCAGCGCCTCATAGTGACCGGCGATCGTCTCCAGGGCATCGGAGAGATGCCTGGTGAAGTCGAACTTCACCCGCTCGCGCAATTCGATGGCGGCACTGATGAACCGTGCGAGTTCGACCGCCGGCAGGTCGACTCCGAGGCTTCGCAGCGCATCGGAAACCTGGCCGGTGCTCGCGGTCGGCCAGGGCAATGTACTGGCTACCGCGGCGTGCGGACGGGGCTGGGCGAAGTGCGCCAGGAAGCTGTCGGGATCACTGCCGTACGTGGGCGACTCGATGTCGTAGGTCCCGGGTCGGAGGTGACGATAGCGCGACAGGAACTCCGACCACGGCAGCCGCCCTGCCGCCACCTGCTGACCGTCACTGACCAGCTCGTTGGACACGGTGTGCAAGCTGGTCATGAACGTATCGAGGTGATCGGACGTGCTCAGGCCGACATCGACGAGGGTGCGTACGAAGGACATCGCGACGAAGCCGGCACGGGCGGCGTCCGCGAACGTCGGAGTCCCGTCACACCGGATGAAGGCCAGCTTGCGCTCGGCGGTGGCCAGATCCGGTACATCGGAGTCGATCCTGGCCGAGCGCTCGAAGTAAGTCGCCGCCTGTTGCGGAATGTCGAGGGCCCGGAGGGTGACCGAAAGCAGACCACGACGGAGCGCTTCCACCTGATCGGCGGTGAACCCGGCGGCGCCGAGCCGGGCGGCGTTCTCGGACCATCGGAAGTCGAGGCAGGTCGCCGCGATATCGAATTCGATCTTGTCGTGCAGGTGCGGTGCTCGCCGGAGGGTGTCCGTGTAGTGCCGGACGAGGCGCTCCGCGAGAGCGTCGTCGACGGTCGCCGGTATGAAGGAGCTCAGGGAGGCCCGCACATCGACGAACGCGTACCCGGCGACATCCACCATCAAGGGAACGCCCCGCAGGTCCCGGTATCCGAGGCGACGCCGGCTCTGCGCCCACACCTCATCGGTGATGAGGTACTCGTACAGCGACCGAGCCAGCGGTTTGGGGCGAAACCCGATCATCTCCGCGGGGTTCCAGTCCGACATCCCGCTGAGTTGCACTCCGGCACCGAGCGTCCGGGCCGCGCGGACGCCGGCCATGCCGCGTTTCGCGGTGTGCACACCGATGGCGTAGGAGGTGTCCGGCATGGCCTCGTGAGGTGACCTGCCACCGAGCCGGCGCACCTGTAGCAGAACGATGCCGTCATACTCGGCTGTCAACGCGAACTCGATGTCCAGCTCGTCACAGCCGATGAGTTCTTCGAGCTCCCGGGCGAGTGAGGTGGCCGAGGTCACCCAAGCCGGCAGGTCGGTCACGGCGGGAGCGTCCCGGGCGACATAGAAGGTCCGGCTGTTGCCGCTGCCTCCGGTCACCGTGTCGGTTCGGCCGGATGAGTCATCACATTCGATGACGTAGTACGGCGCCTTCGTCAGGAGCTCTCGGGTGGTGATGACGCCTGCAGCCTGCACCGAAGTGAGGGCCGGCTGGATGAGGATCTCGTCGCCCGGCCCGGGCTGGAGGTAGGAGGACCAGACCCGGGTGCAGGCGGCTTCGACGGCCTCCCGGTCGCGGGGGTCGATGCCGATGACCGACTCGTATGCGCCGGCTTTGGACTCCAGCCAGGTGTCCTCGGAAGCGGCCGAGCTACGCACCACGATGAGCGGAACGCCGGCGAACTGCGTGGCGATCTCCTCGACCACCTCGGGTTTCGCCCACCGCCAGCGGACATCGGTGACGGTCAGCTGGGGCAGGGTGTGCCCGCTGGTCAGCTTGTCGACGAGCCGGCCGAGAGTCTGTGCCTTGGTGCCGAGCAGGAAACGCGCCCGGGTGTCGCGGCCGTCGTCGTCGGTCCAATCGGTGACCTCGATGCGGACCGGGCAGCCGGCTCCTTCCGCACAGACCGCGCGAGCCAGCAGGATTCCGTTGCCGAAGACCTCGACGCAAGCGGCATCGTCGGCCGGTGGCGTGGGGTGCGGCAATCGGAAGAAAGCGTGCCGGTACAGCGTCACCGAGGCGCCGGCCGGCAGCCCCAGACGGGAAAGTTGATCGCGTGCGTGTTCCAGCACCGCCGCACGCCGTCGTGGATGGGTCGCGGGTGGGATCAGGTCGTCTGCCCAGTCCAGGCAGAACTCGCCCAAGGTTGCCGCTCGGCCGAGCTGTGGCAGTGCCGAGGTCACTCCGTCACCTCCCCGGCCGTGGCGTCCATGGCTGCGCGCAGCCGGGCGCAGACCAGCCCCAAGACGAGGATCACCACGAGCATCGCCACCCAGTACCCGGTGAACGACAGATATCCGGCGGCGAACGCGGCCGCGGCACTGCCGACGGTGCTGCTGCCGGTGAAGGCGGCGCTGAATGCGGAACTGTACGCACCGCGTCCCGAGGGCGGTGAGATGTCGAGCAACAGGACCGGAAAGGCCGGGCTGAACAGGCATTCACCCAGCCCGAAGAGCGCGGCGAAAAGGAACATTCCCACGACCCCGTAACCGCCGAGGCCACACACGGCAGCGATCAGCGCGGCTACTGCCCAGAGCGCACACATCACCAGCGGCAGCTTCTGCACAGTGAGGCGACGGGCGACCCGTGTGATCGCCAGCTGGGCGCCGACGATCACGGCGGTGTTGACAGCGACGAAAGCACCGACCGTCCACGAGGCCGCATGAAGTGTGTTGAGCAGCAGGAGCGGCGCGGCCGTCTCCAACTGGGCGAAGCCGGCAATCATGGCAATGCTGGCCGCGGTGAGCAGCAGACGCAGCCGTCGATCGCCCAGTGCGCCCACGATTCCTCTGGACGACGAACTGTCCGAAGACCCCGCTGCCTCGGCCCGGGTGACCAGCAACACCGTCAGGCCGAGCACTGCGTACGACAGCCCGTTGAGCGTGAACGCCAACTGGTAACCACTCGCCTGATGGGTATGCGTGGCCCATGCGCCCAGCAGCGCGCCCACTCCGAGGCCAAGGTTGATGATCATGTAATTGACGCTGAACAAGCGAGGCCGCTCGGCGGCCGGACCGAACCCTCGCATCAGGCCCGGTAACGCGGCGTTGAACACTCCATTGCCGGCCCCGATGATCACCAGCGGAAGCGCGACGAATGTCGTGCGACCGGCGAGCAGCACATAGCCGCCCAGTTGGAGCACGGTCCCGACGACAACAACGATGCGGCTGCCGAACCGGTCGATGACGCGGGCGACGGAAAGGGCGCTGCCGAGATTGGCCAGGGCCAGCAAGCTCAGTAGAGCGCCGGTGACCGCCGAACTGTGTCCCAGGACCGTGTGAAGGTAGTAACCGAGGAGGGGTAACGCGAGCCCGGTACCGATGGATGACGCGGCAAAAGCTGCCCAAAAGATCCATAATCGGGGAATCGCCGCAGCCCGAATACCCCGATCCGCGCTCAGCTCAGTCACGATGCTCTTCCCCGCTGTCCCGAGGGCCGCTTAACAGTTCGTGTGCATGCCCGAGTTCACGGGCGGGGATTCCCACCACGCCGTGGGCCGTCTCGAATTCGAAGACGAGCAGGTCCAGCGCTCGATCCACGGCAGTCACCATGGACTCAGGGTTGGCGGCGTCGCCGAAGAAACCACCGAGATTCATGGTCGCGACGCCGCCGGCGAGGCCCGTTCCCACTCCGACGAACGCGCGATAGGCCGTGATATCGGGAACCTTGGCAACCTCGCGGAGGCCTCGTACCCGCACGAGTCTGCTGGGACAGAGCGGCGCGGGGCAGTAATACTGGAAATACACCCGATCCAGCTCAAGCGCTTCGACCGTGACGGGCCGGCCGGCAGCGACGCGCCCGCCCAGCTCCACGAGGTCGAGCCCGGCGGCACGTTGCGCCAGTTCCGCCTGCAAGCCGCCGAGACGGCCGTTGACCTCGATGATGCGCGGGCCACTCCGGGTGAGTTTCACCTCGACATGCGCGAATCCTGACCGGATCCCGACGGCACCGACCGCGGCAATGGCAAGGGAGCGGACTTGGTCGGCCTGGGAGTCGGTCAGATTGGCCGGCCAGAACTGGCCCGTCTCCCGAAACGGCGGCAGCTGGGGAAATTTCCCCGAGATCATGAGGACATCCACGGCTCCGTCGATGACGAGACATTCGACGGACACGTAGTCACCGAATCGTCCGTTCGGTTGGCCGACCAGGTACTCCTCCACCACCAAAGAGTCCTCGGCGCCGTCCAGTAGCTGCGCCACCAGTGCCGTGCCCTGTGCATCGTCCGTGATGTGAAAGGTATTTCGGCTCGCCGCACCGCGCATCGGCTTGACGACCGCCGGCAGGCCGACAGCGGTCACCGCTTCGGCCCACTCGGAAGCGTCACCGATGCGCCGACAGCGCACCGGCGACACGTCTGCACCGGAAAGCGCCATACGTTGCGCATACTTCTCGGTCAGCCTGGTGAGGGTGGGAGCGTCATGGAAAGGCAAATCGAGTGCAGCGGCCAAAGCACCGGTCAGCGGTAGCGCAGCCTCGCTGAACGTGACGATTCCGGCGACATTGTGGGTTTTCATCTCGTGCACTGCGTGGTCAAAACCATGATCGAGCGTCACCAGGTGACCCGCCTGAGCCAGCAGAGGGCGGGCGGCCGTGGCCGCTGCAGAGGGCGCCGCCACCAGAACCGCCGGGCCGATCTTCCGGACTGCGGCGCCGATCTCCTCAGCAGAGGCTGCGCCCGAGTCGTAGACGACCGCAAGAGGACCGGGCGGGCTTGCCGATCCCCCATCGGACCTCGCCGGCGCCTCATACCGGTCGATGCTTTTTTTGCGCGCAGCAACACGCTGGTGAATCTCGTTGATCACCGAACCTCCCCCGTTCGGTGACGGACCATACATAGATCGTTCACACGGCACAAGGGAATTCGATCTCCGCCGTGGATCACCAAAACCACTTTGATCTTGAGCGCCGGAGCAGCTCCGGAGGCCCGTGCGGAGGCCGGTGAAACACCATCCCGTCGCAGTTCACAGCCAAGGCCGTCGCTTTGCGCCCGTCCCGGCCGGCAGCGGCAACCAAGTCGGCCGCCGAGACTCCGGGGGCAACGCCGAAGCCGTCCGCAACTGGCGCCAGATGGCCGAAATGCGGTGCACGGGACACCTTGTCGCACGGCACCACATACTTCGCTCCGCTCGCAGTGGCCGGCGATCCACCCGCCGGCGCTCGACGGGAGAGGTTGTGCGCCGTGTGGAGTGGTGGGCGCCGGAGGGGCCGGCAAGGGCGCAGGGGACAGCCCGGCGCGAGCGGGGGATGACCGGAGCCCTCGGGTGCGCCTGCGCTACTGCGCGCAACGTCCAGGTGACTACTTGACTTTGGTCATCGCGATTCAGTCCCGCTTGTTGGGTATTGACTGTTCCATCCCGTTCTCTCTGGATATGCCAACGTGAACCGTTGGCGGCATGTGCTTGGAGGCGAACCATGGCCGCCCGACCACTCGTCGCGCGTCAGACCAACCAGCGACTGCGGTCCCTCATCCAGGAAGCCTCGCTGTCCAACTCCGCTCTGGCCCGCCAGGTGAACGTCCTGGGAGAGGCACAGGGCCTGGACCTGCGGTACGACAAGACTTCCGTGAGCCGGTGGCTGGGCGGTCAGCGGCCCCGCGGCCGGGTTCCCGCCATCATCGCCGAGGCGCTGAGCGGCCGGCTGGGCCGTACGGTCTCGACGGAAGAGATCGGCATGGCCAACGGCAACAGCGTGACGTGTGGGGTCGGGCTCCACTTCGCGGCGACCGTGGAGGACGCGCTGGAGCAGGTCCGTGAACTATGGCATATGGACGCCGAATCCCGGGGGCTGCTGTCCCGTTCCGCCATGACCGCCTCGGCGTTGGTGGAACCCAGCAGGGACTGGCTGATCAGCTCCCCGGACCCGCAGGTGGCGCGCAGTTGGCGGCTGGGGCCGCGGGTGGGGATGACCGATGTGGAGCTGGTGCGGGCGACCACCCAGGCGCTGGCCGAACTCGACCACCGGGTCGGCAGCGGGTATGTGCGGCCGGTGGTGGTCTCGTGTCTCAGCAGTGTGCTGTCCGGGCTGATGGAGGGGAGTTACGGCGAGACCACGGGGCGGCAGTTGTTCGCGGCGGCGGCCCGGCTGACGGAGTTCGCCGGGTACACGGCCCTGGACACCGGGCAACCGGGCCTGGCGCAGCGGTATTACATCCAGGCGCTGCGGCTCGCGCAGGCCGCGGATGACCGTTGCTACGGCGGTTATGTGCTGGCGGCCGGTCTGAGCCATCTCGCCGTCGGCGCCGGCTGCGCCAGGGAAGCGGTGCAGCTCGCACGGGCCGCGCAGGAGGGCACCCGGGGGCGGGCCCCGCTGGCCGCACAGGCCATGTTCTACGCGACCGAGGCCCGCGGCTACGCGATGCTCGGGGACGCGCGGATGTGCAAAATACTGGTGGACAAGGCCACGGACGCCATGGCGCATGTCGTTCCGGGGGACAGTCCCGAGTGGATCGCGCACTTCGACCGGGCCTATCTGGCGGATGAACTGGCCCACTGCTACCGGGATCTGAAGCAGCCGCGTCCGGCCGCCCGCCGGGCCGAGGAGGCGCTCGCCCGGCACCCGCGGACCCGGGTGCGCCGCCGGGCCATCGATCTGCTGCTGCTCGCTTCGGCGTTGGTGCAGGCCGGTGACGTCGAGGAGGCGTGCCGGGCCGCCGTGCAGGCGGTGGCGTTGCTCGGCCGGCTGAAGTCGGCGCTCGGCGAGCGGTACTTGCAGAGCTTCCGGGATGAGCTGAGGCCGTACGGTGACGCGCAGCCGGTGCGCGAATTCGACGCCCTGGTCCAGGAGAGCGGCGTGCGGGTGCCCCGGTGACGCACGCCCTGCGCAGGGCGGAGGAGCGGGCGGGCCGCCGCTTCGTACGGGTGCCGACGGCCGGCCTGCTGGTTCCGTCCCGCGGGGAGGTGGTGCGGAGCCGGTGCCTGCCTGGCCGTCGGCGGTAGGGAGCCACCCCGGAAGGGGCCGTGCAGCGGCGGATGCGTACCGGTCGCCGGTGGCGGTCCGGCCGGCCGCCTGGGGTGAGGTGCGGTGTGCGGGCTTCGGCGGGGCGCGGGCTTCCGGCCCGCCGGAAGGACGCGTCACCGGGTGGGGGTCCGGCCGGCCGTCGGGGCGGGTGCGTTACGGCGCCATGCCGCTGCGCACACCGGTTGTCAGCGGTATCGCCGCCCATACGGTGCAGCCGTTGTCGGCCTCGGTTCTGCGGCCCCATCGCGAGGAGGACTTGGCGACCAGTTCCAGGCCGCGGCCGTGCTCCTGGGCCTGGCCCGGGCGTCGCATCCGGGGCACCGACGGTGTCCCACCGCGGTCGTGCACCTCGATGTGCAGCAGACTCTCGGACCTCCATATCCGGCAGGTGATGTGTCTGCTGGCGGAATACTGAATGGCGTTGGAGAAGAGTTCCGACAGAACGAGCAACGCCGGATAGCGTGTGTCGTCGTCATGGATGTTTTGCCCGTCGAGCCAGGCGCGGGCCAGGTTCCGGCAGACCGGCACCGCCCGCTTCACCGCCGGCAGACGAAATACCACACACTGCACGGAACGCCAGCAGTCGGCGGGAATCAAGGCGCCCCTTCCCTGGGGCCAGCTCGCGATATGCCGCGCGGTCACCATGACTTCGGCCGAATGCGTTGTGGTGGGTAACATGACTACCCCTTTCGTACGTGCCTCATGGACCTCGATGCCGCTTTCGCCTCATGAAACACGGCCAGCGCCATCGCTCGATCTGCCCTGGCGGCGGCCTTCGCAGTGCGCCGCGCCGCCTCCGGTGCGTACCGGGCCGCTTTCCGACCTCACTCCTTCCCGATAATTCAAGCATTCCGGGAGTCCGCCCGGAAGGCGCGCAGTGCAGCGACGGGAGCGGGGCGGGGATATGGCGACGCGAAATAATATCACCACAAAAAAACGGTTGCGCATTACCGTCATTGGAATTGACGGTAATGCGCGGAGGAGTGCCGGAGTCCGGGCGGCAAGAATCTACCAGAAATCACGGCGGTTCGGAATTGTGGCATCCGTTTACGTGAAATGAGGAGAGAGGTGAGGTGGGTGATTTCGTGGGTGATTCGCGGGTTTTCTTGTGCGGTCCGGGGCGTGCGGCCTGGGGGTGGGCCCGGGCCGGAGAGAGAGGAGCGGACGTGCCCGCCCCGGACGCCCCTGACCCGGCCCCGGACGCCCCGGCCCCGGCCCCGGCCCCGGGCAGGCCGACGCCCGGCAGGCCGACGCCCGGCGGGCCGGTGTGCAGCCCGCCGGGCGTGTGCGGTCCCCGATGGCCTACGGGGCCAGGTGCTGGTTCGCCGTCAGTTCCAGGCCCAGATGCTCGGCGATACCGGCGGCGAGGGCGGCGAGGGTCGGGTGTTCCCAGACGAAGTTTCTCGGCAGGGAGATGGCGAAGGAGCGGTCGATGCGGACGCGCAGCTCCATGGCCAGGAGGGAGTCGAATCCCAGCGACTTCAGCGGGGTCTGCGGGTCGAGAGAGCTCTCCCCCAGCCGCAGCACGTCACGGACGTGGCCCGCCAGATGCCCTTCCAGCGCGGCTCTCCTGGCCAGGCCGGGAGGCAGTGCGGTGAGCCGGGCACGCATGTCCTCGGTCTCCTCGGGCGGCGGGGTCCGGTCCGCCGGTGCCTGATCCGACATCCCGCTGAAGAACGGGAGATGACGGCCGGCGGGCGGAACCCAGGTGTCCGGCGGGCCGGGAATCACCCCGGTCTGCACCCACCGGCGGGCCAGCAGCGTCCGCAGAGCCGCCAGACCGTGGTCCGTGGGAATGGTGCGGTAGCCGCGGCGGCTGAAGTCGGTGGCGACACCGATCTCGCCCCACGGGCCCCAGTTGACCGCCACGGTGGGCATTCCCTGTGCGGAGCGCCAGGCCGCGAACCCGTCGAGCCAGGAGTTGGCCGCCGCATAGGTGCCCTGGCCGGGGTTGCCCAGCAGTGAGGCCATCGAGGAGAACGCCGCGAACCAGTCCAACGGGTGGTCCCGAGTGGCGTGGTGGAGATGCCAGGCGCCGACGACCTTCGGCATCCAGACCCGTTCCAGCTGCTCGTCGGACGCGTTGGTGATCACGGCGTCGTCCAGCACCATGGCGCAGTGCACCACCCCGCGCAGCCGGAATCCCCCGGTCACCGCCGTGGACACCAGCCGCCGGGCGACATCCGGATCGGCGATGTCACCCAGGACCACCGATACCTTCGCGGTCCTGCCGATCACCGTGGCGAGCAGCTGCGCGACCTCGGGCTCCGGGGCGCTGCGGCCGTTGAGCACCACGTGGCCGGCGCCGTGCGCGGCCAGCCATTTCGCCGTGGCCAGGCCCAGGCCGCGCAGTCCGCCGGTGACGATGTAGGCGCAGCCCTCCTCCACGGGCAGGTCCCTTTCGGGCAGCACCGCGGGGGCGTCCCCCTCATCGGGCACGGTCAGCACCAGCTTGCCGATGTGGTCGGCGGCCGCCATGGTGCGGAAGGCCGTGGTGGCCTCCGCGAGCGGATACTCCGTGCAGTGCAGGGGCTTGAGCCGCCCCTCCTCGAACGCACCGAGCACCTCCTTCCACACCGAGGCGAAGGTGTCGGGGCGGTTGCGGTGCAGCTCGATCAGGTCGACGGTGCTCAGGGTGACGTTGTGCCGCAGCGGCAGCATCCCCAGGGGGGCATCCGCCATGATGTCGCGCACCCCCAGCTCCACGAACCGGCCGAAGGGGCGCAGCGCCTCCAGGCCGGTGCGGATGGCCGCTCCGGACAGCGAGTTGAGGACGACGTCGACGCCTTCCCCGCCCGTCGCCTCGCGGGTGCGTTCGCCGAACTCCAGCGTGCGGGAGTCCATGACATGGCGGACGCCCATGCTCCGCAGATAGCGGCGCTTGTCCTCGCTGCCGGCCGTGGCCAGCACCTCCGCGCCCAGCAGCCGGGCCACCGCGATCGCCGCCAGGCCGGTGCCGCCGGTGGCCGAGTGGATCAGCACCCGCTCCCCGGCGGCGAGCCGGCCGACCGAGCGCAGCGCGTACCAGGCGGTCAGGAAGGCGATCGGCAGCCCGGCCGCGGCCACCGGTTCGATGCCGAAGGGAATGGGGGCGACCGCGTCGGCGGGGAGGGTGAGGAAGGAGCCGAAGGCCCCGCCGCGCAGATCGACGGCGATCACCTCGTCCCCGACCTGGGGGCGCTCCACCCCGGCGCCGACCGCGCTCACCACACCGGAGCATTCGAATCCGATCCGGTAGCGGACGTCCAGGTCGCCGGGGAGCAGGCCCATGGCCGTGAGCACATCGCGGAAGTTCAGGCCGGCGGCGGTGACCCGCACCTCGACCTCGCCCGGCCCCGGTGCGCGCCGGCCGGTGGCGGCGTACTCCAGGCTCGACAGATCGCCCAGCCGGCTCGCGCGCAGCCGGAAGCCGTCCCGGCCGTACCGCACGGTGCACGGGGTGGCGGCCTGGTCCTGCCCGCCGTCCGGCACGGCATGTTCCAGGCGGGCGACGTGCCGGCTGCCCGTACGCAGCGCGACCTCGTCGTCGTCCGCGTCCGCCAGGAGTTCCAGGGCCACGTCCTCGGGATCGGCGTCGTGCGGGTCGGCGTCCACCAGCACCGGCCGGATCTCGGGGTGTTCCAGCGCGGCGACCCGCAGCAGTCCGCGCAGCGCGCTCTGCCCGAGGTCGACCTCGTCGTCGGGCAGTACGCTGCGGGCGCCCCGCGTGACGACGTACAGGCGCGGTGCCGAGGAGGTGGCAGTGATCGCCTGCACGGCGCCGAGCAGCCGGCGGGTGCGCCACAAGGACTGCACGGTCGGCTCCCCGCCCTCGGCGCGTCCGCACACCAGCACCACCCCGCGCGGGGTTTCGAGGGTGGCGGACAGGCGGCCGGTGAGGGCATCGCGGAACGCGGCGAGCGAGGTGTCGTCCAGCGGGCGGTCCCAGACCACCGTGCGGGCACAGCGGGAGCGCAGCGCGGCGGCCAGCGCCTGGGCCGAGCCGTCCGCTTCGCCCACGACGACCCAGCTCCCCGGGGCGTGGCCACCGTCCGGTGCCGCCCGGGGTGCCGACTGCCAGCCGATGCCGAGGAGCCAGTCGTCGACCGCCGGGGTGTCGCGGGCGGCCCGCCGGGCGAAGCGCAGGCCGTTGACGACGAGGACCACGGCGCCGCTGTCGTCCAGGAGCCGGACGTTGGCCACGATGGCCTGTGCGGTGATCTCGCTGACGTGGGCGTGGCAGTACACGGCATGCGCGGGATCACCGAGGATGCGTACCGCCTGCATGCTCACCGGCAGCACCAGTGCCTGGTCGTCCTCGTTGATCAGCGGCGCCACGGCGAGCTGGGCGCAGACATCGAGGAGGACGGGGTGGACCGGCAGGCCGGACGGCGGGGTGCCGGCCTCGGGCGGCACCCCGACCTTGGCCCAGAAACTGTCGTTGTGGCGGCCGGTGTGCAGTTCGAGGACACCGGTGAACGCCGGGCCGTGCTCCAGGCCGCGCCGCCGCAGGCTGTCGTAGAGGGCCGCCGGTTCCAGGGGCACCGGGTGGCGCAGGCTCATCGCGTCGACGGATCTCGGCCGCAGCTCGGGCCGTACGGTCAGCCGGTGCAGTACCGCGTCGGCCTGCACCTCCCAGTCGCCGTTCTCGTTCCGGGCGAGGATCTCGCACCGTGCCCGGTCCGGTGCGGTCAGGGTGACGACGGTGGAGACCTCGGTGGCCTCGTCCAGCCGCAGCAGCTGGGTGAAGTGGACGTCGGTGACCTCCACTTCGTGCGGGGCCGCGCCGAAGACCTCACAGGCGGCGGCGAGCGCCAGCCCGCAGTGCGCCGCCCCGGGGAGGACCGCGTTGCCGTGCACCCGGTGGTCCCCGAGCCAGGGCAGCGCACCGGTGCCGGCGTCGGCACGCCAGCAGTGCCGTACGGGGTCGCCGGGGAATTCGGTGTGGTGGCCGGGCAGCCGGTCCGTGGGGGCTTCGGCCGCCTCCGCGGGCGGGGCGCCGGTGTCGGCCCAGTGGTGGCGGCGGTCGAAGGTGACGGTGGGGGCGTCCACGAGGCTGCCGTCGCCGTAGAGACGCCGCCAGTCCACCGGCACCGCGGCGCAGTGCAGCGCGGCGAGCTGGGTGCGGAACGTGGCCTGTTCGTCCTCCTCACGGCGCAGGGTGGGCAGCACGACGGGGTCCGTGACGAGACCGGCCAGGCTGCGCTCGACGGAGTGGGTGACCACGGGGTGGGGCGAGATCTCGGTGTAGACCACGTGCCGGTCGGCCGCCGCGGCCGCCACCGCCTCGGCGAAGCGCACCGGGCGGCGCAGGTTGTCGCACCAGTAGTCCGCGTCGAAGGCCGGCGTCCGGCCGGCGTCGACGACCGTCGAATAGAACGGCACCTTGGGCGACCGGGGGTCGAGACCGGCCAGGGCCGACCGCAGGGCCGGCAGCACCGGGTCCACCAGGGGGCAGTGCGAGGCGACGTCCACGGCGATCGGGAACACGGGGATCTGACGGGCCTCCCAGGCGGCGGCCAGCCGGCTCACCTCCGTGGTCCTTCCGGCCACGACGGTGGAGTCGGGTGCGGACAGGACGGCGACCGACACGGTGCCGGCCGGGCCGTCGGCGAGTTCGGCCCGCACCGTGTCGGCGTCCAGGCCGACGCTCAGCATGCTGCCGGAGCCCGCGATATCGCTCAGCAGCCCGGAGCGACGGCAGATCACCCGGACGCCGTCGGCCAGGGTCAGCGCGCCGGCCACCACCGCCGCCGCGACCTCGCCCATGGAGTGCCCGATCACCGCGGCGGGTTCGACGCCGTACGAGCGCCAGGTGGCGGCGAGGGCGATCTGGAGGGCGAAGAGGACCGGCTGGACCGTGCCGCAGCCGTGGACGGGCCGGCCGCCCCGCACCACATCGAGGACACCGACCTCGCTCTGCGCCCTGATGAGCTCGTCGACCTCGGTCAGTGCGTCGAGGAAGGCCGGTTCGGTCTTCAGCAGCCGGCGTCCCATGCCGGGCCACTGGGAGCCCTGGCCGGAGAACACCCACACCGGCTGCCGCGCCACGGCGGCGCCCACGGAGCCGGTCACGACCGCCGGGTGCCGCTGCCCGGCCGCGAAGGACCGCAGTGCCGTGAGGAGTTCCCGGCGGCCGGAGGCCACCACGCCCAGCCGGCCGTGGCCCGCGCAGCGCCGCAGGGCCAGGGTGTGCGCGAGATCGCGCAGCGGGACGTTCGAGCCGTCGCCCTCCATCCAGTCCGCGAGCCGGGTGGCCGCGGCCGGCAGGACGTCGGGAGAGCCGGCCGGCACGAGGAAGACCTCGGACGCGCCCCGGTCCGGCCGCCCGGAGTCCTGGTGCCGGGCGGAGGGATGTTCGGGAGCCTGTTCCAGCACGACGTGGGCGTTGGTTCCCGAGAAGCCGAAGGAGGACACGGCGGCCAGCCGGGTGGGTGTCCGCAGGGGCCAGGCGGACAGCTCGGTGGGGACGAAGAAGCGGGTGCCCGCCGCGGAGATGGCCGGGTTCCAGCGCCGGAAGTGCAGGTTCGCGGGGATGGTGCCGCGTTGCAGGCACAGCACGCTTTTGATCAGTCCGGTGACGCCGGCGGCCGGTTCCAGATGCCCCACGTTGGTCTTCACCGACGTCAGGGCGCAGCGGCCGGGCCCGTTGCCGTAGACCTCGGCGAGGCTGGCGAACTCGATCGGGTCCCCCACCGGGGTGCCCGTGCCGTGCGCCTCCACCATGCCCACATCGCGCGGGTCGACGCCGGCCTGTGCCAGGGCCTCCTGGTAGAGCGCCGTCTGGGCGGTCACCGACGGGGCGGCCAGCCCTTCGGAGGAGCCGTCCTGGTTGGTGGCCGAGCCGCGCAGCACCGCCAGGACCCGGTCACCGTCCCGTACGGCGTCGGAGAGACGTTTCAGCACCACGACGCCGCAGCCCTCGCCCCGTACGAAACCGTCGGCCCCGGCATCGAACGTCCGGCAGTGCCCGCCGGCCGACAGCATGCCCATCCTGTCGAAGGACCGGGTGATGCGGGGCTGGAAGCTCAGGGTGACGCCGCCGGCGAGCGCGAGATCGCACTCACCGGCCATCAGCGCCCGGCGGGCCAGGTGCACGGCCACCAGCGAGGAGGAACAGGCGGTGTCCAGCGCCACGCACGGCCCCTGCAGACCGAGCAGGTAGGAGATCCGGCCGGCGGCCACGCAGTGGCCGTTGGTCAGGATCGACCCCTCCAGTTCCTGGGGCTGCCCGGCCAGCCGGTCCATGTAGTCGCTGTAGCTGATGCCTGCGAAGACGCCCGTGGGGGTGCCGTTCATCCGGTCCGGTGGCAGGCCGGCGTGTTCCAGTGCCTCCCAGGTGACTTCCAGCAGCAGACGGTGCTGAGGGTCCAGGACGTCGGCCTCCCGGCCCGCGACGCCGAAGAAGGCGGCGTCGAAGCCCGTCACCTCGCGCAGGAAGCCGCCTTGACGGGGTGTCGGTGCCCTGCCCCCCGGGCCCGGGGAGTCCTCCGGGACGAGGCGCCGGCGCTCCGCGGGCAGTTCGCCCACCGCGTCCCGCTCCTCGACCAGCAGCCGCCACAGGGCCGCGGGCGAGTCGGTGTCGCCGGGGAGCCGGCAGCCCATGCCGATCACGGCGATCCGGTCTGTCTCGTGGGTGGGGCGCATCTCGGCTGTGGGGCCGTGCATATCGTTGCTCATCGGGTCTCCGTACGTGGGGGGTGGTCTGCCCGTGGTCACACGGCTTCCGGACTGCCGAGGAGAATGGCGTTCTTCACGCCGCCGACCTGGTAGTTGAAGCTCAGCGCGTAGTCGAAGTCGAGCGGCCGCGGCCGCACTCCGGGGACCGGGTCGAAGGGCAGTCCGTCGGCCGGCTGCTCGCAGTTGGCGGTGGGGCAGACCTGCCCTCGCTCCATCATCATCAGCGTCATGGCGACGCCCAGGCAGCCGGCCGGTGCGCCGTTGTGGCCGAAGCAGCCTTCCTGGGACGTCATCAGGACGTCGTTGTCGGCTCCGTACAGCTCCTTGATGGCGTTCGCCTCGAAGGCGGTGACGACGACGTTGCCGTCGCTGCCGCCGTGGACGTACGGCACATCGCGGAGCCGCCACCGGTCGCCGAGGCAGCGGCGGACGGCGGTGACGAGTTCCGCGCCGGTCTCGTCACATGCGAGGGGGTTGGCCAGCCCGTCGCGGGTCATGGCGGTGGCCAGCACCTGGCCGTAGACGTGCGCCCCGCGCCGGGCGGCGTGCTCCCGGCTTTCCATGATCACGGTGGCCGCGCCCTCGCCGTGGTTGATGCAGTCCGCCCGGCGGTCGTAGGGCCGCATGAGAGAGGTGAAGGACGGCAGCAGTTCCGGCATGTCGGTCGTGCGGAGGGCGTCGTAGGTCTGCTGGGCCCCGCCCAGCAGCCGCTGGATGTTCTGGATGAGGTGGACGTTGAAGACGTCGACCCCGGTCACCACCGCGACATCGACCTCGCCGTGGGCGATCATCCGCCGGGCGTTGCCGATCTGTACGGCGGACGAGGCGCAGCCGCACGAGACGGTGTAGCAGGGCCCGTTGGACTGCGTCAGCGCGGCTTGGACGAGGGCGACATCGGAGGGGGTCACGGCTTGCTGGGCCGCGACGAACAATTCCATGGCGTCCGCTGCGGAGGTCTTTCCGGGATCGGCACTCAGCACCGAAAGATAGCTTTCGACATTGGAGTCCACACCTCCGCGCCCGACCAGAATGGCGGCTTCACTCAATGCGCCGCCACAGAAAGCCAGCCCGGCATCGGTGGTGGCTTCCGCCATCGACACCAGCCCGAACCGGTGCGCCGGGGTGTAATGCTGGGAGAAGAACGGCGGGACGTCCGGGAGGCGTTCGTCGAACATCGCCTGGGTGAGCTCGACCGAGCCGTAGTAGACCTCGTCACGCTTGAGGCAGGATTGGCCGTTGGAGACGACGTCCCACATGTCATCGGCGGTGAAAACCGGCTCCGTACGCCCGGGCAGGCAGAACCCGACACCGGTCACCACGACATTCCGGCCGTCACTTGAGCTTGCGTCTTTACCAGATTCTCGGTTCACGACAGGACTCCGTCCCTCACGAGGTTCAACATGATCGTTCTCCTCTGCGCATCGCTTGCTTCTTCGGGACGCACAGCGCCTATTCGGCGATTCTTGTGCGGTAGCACCAGCGATACACGGGAACCGGCTCTCCGCCCAAGTCCGCGTATTCGCCGTAGAATTCGAAGCGTTCGTACCCGTTGCCGCGCAGGATCCTTATCGGGTCGCCCGCATTGTCGCGCGCATGCTGCGGCAGGCCGTTTCCCTCCGGCCCGTCGACCAGGATCACCATTCTTCTTTGCGCCATGCTGTCCTCCGGTGTTCTTTCGGAGTGGGTAGGTGGGGGCAGGCTTCAGTTGTGCGGTCGGGGGAGCCGGATGCAGCTCACCGCGGGGCGACGGCCGGAGCCGGACGGGGCCGGACGGCTACGGGAAGGGGACCGGGTTGCCCCGGGTTGCCCCGGGGGTGCGGCCGAAGGTGGCCGGCCGGACTCAGCGGGCCTGCTGCGCCTCGTGGCGGAAGCCGGGAAGGGGGGCGCCTGCCGGGCCGGGGGCGGCGTGCGGGGCACCGTCCCGGACCGCTGCGTCCGCGGCGACGGCCGGACGGGTGCGGGTACGGAGGTCTCCCACGGGGCCGGCGGCGTGGCCGGCGACGCCGCGCGTGGCGGTCGGTACGGTGCCGTTTCCGGTGGTGGGAGCGGTGCCGCGGACCGGGGAACTCCCCTGGCGATCGGGGACGTCGAGGGACCTCGCACGGTCATCAGGGGCGGGGGCGGCGTGCTCCCTGCCGGGAGCCGGGGTCGTGAGGGTGGTGCAGGAACGGGCAGATACCGGTGCTGTCACGGTGAGGCCCGGGGTCAAGGCGCGTAGACCGTTGACCCAGCGAAGGATGGAAATGGTTCGCATGAAGCCCCCTGACCGAAAGTGGGGGCCGATCAGCCGGTGCCGACGTATCGGCACCGGCTGACGGATCCAAAACCCTCTACCGGGGACGCCCATACGGCATCTCGGTCTGACCGCAACCAGGCGCTGAGCCGGGCCAACGGGTAGGCCAGGTGCCGCTCCCCGGAGAGGATGGGCGGCCCACCGGTTGGATGCGACTAGTTATTCATGCGGCTCGCCGGGCTACAACAGTCAACCGATAAGGCCACCCGTTCGGAGCAGCGCGAAAAGAACAAAGCCGTACCAACTTGCGCAATGACACGAGGAGATGCCTTTATTCCACTCATGACTGATGAAGCGTTTGATTGCTCACTGCTCCTGCTCGGTGGCGCAGTAGAACCGTGCGCAGCAGCAAGCTCGTCGCTTGTCATTCTTGTATGGGGAGCGCAGCGACAACTGACGTGCTGCCCATAGGCAGCGGAACCGACCGGCGACGGCGGGAGGCGCCGGAAGTCGCCGCGGCCTCGGCAACGTTCAGCCCGGCACGCGCAACTCCCCTCCTTCATAGTCCAGTTGGAGAGGCGTCCAACATTCTCCCGTAGCGGCGCGGAGTCATGGGAGATCGCCTTACGGGCCGTCCGCACCGGCGAGTTCGGCCCCTTTTTCGACCTTGGCCGACTGTTGTCCCCTCGCCCTCGGCGGACCGCACGCCAAAGCGCTCTGCGCCGGGGACCGCAGTTCACCGCACGCCCACCGGCATGAAGTCACCACGATTCCCCGGGAGCCGCTTTCACGCTCAAGAGCGCATCATGCCATCAGTTCCGGACGGCCGAATAACTCCCCAGCAGACAAGGGTGATTCGATAATGAACAATAACGCCGGGTGCCGGTTTCCCTGGGAGGCCGACACCCACACGATGTCGCTCGCCGACTACGGGGAACGGAGGTGGCCGGCCGCGATGCACGGTCTGGAATCCCTGACCATGTCCCCCTACCAGGCCGGATGGCGGCTGCGTGTCGTTCCCAGCATCGGGCACGTCCTGGTCCGGAAGGTCACCCGCCGCGTCGTCAACCGCGCCCTGCACTGCTGGATCGCCGACGAATGCGGCCTGTCGACGGTGAAGAACAGCCTCGCCGTGCTCGTGCGGGTCCTGGAACAGGCCGTGCGGGACGGAGTGCTCGACGCCAATCCGGCCCGGGTGGCCGGCTGGCAGCAGGAGTACCAGCGTGCACAGAGCGAACGCACCGCTCCCAGGGCGCTGGCCCTGCCCGACGTGCAGACGCTGGAGCGGCTGGCGGCCACTCTCGTCCAGCGGTCCTCGGACGGCTACGAGGGGTGGGGCGACATCGTCAGGTTCGCCGCCTGGACCGGTACCCGCTTCAGCGAAGTGTCCGCCCTGCAGGCCCAGGACATCGATATGAGCACCTGGACCTGGCAGGTCCAGCGTTTCACCGTCTCCGAGCCGGAGGGCCTGGACGACCGTGCCTGCCGGGGCAGGCACCACCGGGTGGTGCCGCTGCGGCCCGCCGCGCGGGAACTGGCCGCCGGCCGGCTGGAGGCGGCGCGTCACACCCCCGCGGCCCGGCTGTTCACCGGTCCGCACCGGCGCCGGTTCACCGCCGCGGTGCTGCGGGACTCGACCCGCTGGGACGATGTGGTTGCCGAACTCGGTCACGAGTACCTCCGACGCCAGGATCTGCGCCACACCGGGCTGACATGGATGGCGGACGCAGGGCTTCCGTTGCCCTTGCTGTGCGGCGCCGCCGGGCGCCCTCCGCAGGACGCCCGGCGCTACCTGCCCCCCGACGGACCGGTGCGGTCCGGGGAGAGCCATGGGGAGCCACCGGCGAGTTCGGCCCCCGCCCGTACGACGGGCGGGGGCCGAACCGCTTTCCGGCGTCCCCCCGCGGGGTGACGGCGCCGGACTGCCCGGGCGGGTCGGGTGCAGCCTGCAGGCCAGGGCCCGGTCCCCGGGCCGGATGCGGCCTGCGGGCCACGGCCGGACCCGGGGCCGTCACCCGGTGGGGCGGGCCGTCACAGGTAGGTGAACGACCCGGCGTTGGCGCTGCCGGCCGGCGTCTGGACGGTCACCTGCACGGTCGAGCCGACCGTGCCCGGCGGGACGGTCCCGGTCAGGGACGTGCCGCCCGCGTTGACCACCACGCCGGTGGCCGGGGCGGCCCCGAAGAGCACGGTCGCTCCGAGGAGGCCGGTCCCGACGAGGGTGAAGGTGGCGCCCGCCGCCGCCGAGGACGGCGACACCGTTCCGGTGACCGTCGGAGGCGCCGACAGGTAGGTGTATCCGCCGGGGACGTTCGTGGTGCCGCCCGGGGTGGTCACCACGACCGGGACGTTGCCTCCTGCGGGGGGTCCCGCGGGGGTGACACCGACCAGGGTGCTGCCGGTGAGGTCCGTGCCCACGATGCTCGCGGCATTGCCCCCGATGGTGACGGTGGCACCCTGCAGGCCGGAACCGACGATGACGAACGAGGTGCCCCCCGCCGTCGGCCCCGAATGGGGGGTGATGACCGCGGCCGTCGGCGGGACGGGCGCCACGTACACGTACGTGGCCGGGTTGCTGGTACCGCCACTGGTGGTGACGGTGACCTGCACGGCGCCCGCGGCGTGTGCCGGGGCCACGACCGTCACGGTCAGCCCCAGCGGGTCCTGCCCGACGATCGTCGCCGTCGACGTCCCGAAGAGGACACTGGTGGCGCCACCGAGGCCGAGACCGACGAGCTGCACGGTATTGCCGCCCGCGGTCGGCCCCGAGTTCGGCAGTACGCCGAGCAGCACGGGTCCCAGAGACGACGCGGAGGCCGGCAGGGCCGGCTGATGGGTGGGTGTGGACATGGAGGTCCTCCTGCTGTGTGAGCTCGCTGCCGGGCCCGTTCGCGACGGACATGGCTCACGATCCGGGACCCGAGCACTGGCAGCGGCCGGCCGCATAGGAGGACGGCACACACGGCGCACAGTGGCCGGTCGCACCGCGCGGTGCGACGGGGCCGTCGTGCTGCCGGCCGTCCTTCGGGCCCCACAGCGAAGAGGGCTGGAGGGTGGGCCGACCGCGGAAGCCCGAGGGGGATGGACGGCCCACCGACCAGGCACCACCAGTAACCCAGAAGAGGTGGCACCGGACAATCACGTTGACGCCGGAACACCCATCCGGCTCAGCGTGAAGCCAGCAGATTCACCACCGGGCGCGGACCGCGGCGGCGACCAGTGCGGGGTAGTCGTCCAGTGCGAGGGCTGCAGAGATGTCGTGGCCTTGCTGCAGCATGGCGGCAACGGCGGCCGGGGAGTTCAGGGCGGCGTTGCGGGCGTCCATCGCTTCCTGGGTGGCCGGGGCGAGGAATTCACCGGCGCCGCGGCCGCCCTGCTGGCACCGGGTCACATAGGGGCGCAGTTTCTCCTCATAGCGGGCGAAGGCCGTGCGGTGGTCGCCGTCGGCGAGGGCGAGTTCTCCGGCAAGGACGTACGCGCCGATGATCGCGGAGCCGGTGCCCATGCCGCCGACCGTGGCGCCGTGGGCGGCGTCTCCGAGGAGCGCGATGCGGCCCGTGGACCACCTCGGAACATCGGCGCGGCTGATGGAGTCGAAGTAGCAGTCGCCGGCCTCGCCGAGGGTGGCGATGAGTTCCGGCGTCCGCCAGCCGGCGCCTTCGTAGGCCCGGGCTATCGCCTGCTTCCGGGCCCGGGGGTCGCGCCGGTCGGGCATCAACTCCTCCTCGGAGGCGAAGACACAGAAGGCTTCCCCGGCATAGCCCCGTTCCCCACTGCGGCGGGGTGTGCGGCCGACGGTCGCCAGGCGGCCGGGTTCGCCGTAGCCGACCGGGCGGGCGCCGAGGTCTCCGGCACCTTCGGGCAGGTCCCAGGCGGCGACGTAGTAGCCGAGGTGCCGGACGAAGTCCCTTTCGGGGCCGAAGGCGAGCCGGCGCACGGTGGAGTGCAGACCATCGGCGCCGATCACCAGGTCGAAGGTGCGCGGCGCACCCCGTTCGAAGGCGACATGGACCCCGTCGGCGGTGGGGGTGAGAGCGGAGACGGAATCGCCGAAGAGGTACTCGGGCGTGACGGGGTCCCCGGGCGTGACGGGGTCCCCGGGCGGGCGGCCGCGGGTGTGGTGGAGGCCGGGTGGGGTCAGGCTGTGCCGGTGAAGGATGCGGGAGAGCTCCGAGCGGAGTATCTCGACCTCGCCGCCGCTGAATTCGGGAGGCATCGCGGCCAGCGGGCGCCCCCGGCCGTCGATGAAGGTGAGGGGCTCACCGCCGCCCGCGCTGTGAGCCTTGATGTCGTCCAGGACGCCCATGCGCTCCAGGACCGTCAGCTGCGTCGCCCCGCGGAAGTCGACCGCGAAGCCGCCGCCGCGCAGGGCGGGCGCCACCTCGATCACGGTGGGCCGAAAGCCGTAGCGGCCGAGCCAGTAGGCCAGGGCCGGGCCGGCCACGCTGGCGCCGGAGATCAGAACCGAGCGCCCTGGCGGTGCCTTTCGCCGCTCCCGCGCCCCGCCCGGCCGGGCTGCCTCCTCGCGCCCCGTTGCCGTTTCGCACGTCGTCTCGTACGCCATTGCATACTCCCCCCTCGATCCGACCCCTCAATCCGACCCCTCAATCCGATCCGTCGAACCGATCCGTCGAACCGATGAAAGAAACTGTATCCGATGGACACTGCTCTGTGTACCCCGGACACAGTTTTAGGATGCGGGGATGGCGGGAGACGGCGGCAAGCGCAGCGTGTTCGGAGATCAGGCGGGCAGCGTCGAGCTGCTGTGGGGCGGGCGGGAGCGGCCCAGCCGTGGCCCCAAGCCGGCACTGAGCCTGGAGCGGATCACACGTACGGCCATGGCCCTCGCCGACGCCGGCGGGCTCACCGCGGTCTCCATGCAACGGGTCGCGGCCGAACTGGACTTCACCAAGATGTCCCTGTACCGCTATGTGCCGGGGAAGAGCGAGCTGGTCGCGCTGATGATCGATACGGCGATGGGCGAGCCGCCGGGCGCACCCGCGCCGGCCGGCTCCGGCCGGGACGACCGCGGGGGGTGGCGGGTGGCGCTGCGCGCATGGGCAGCGGCGCTTGCGGCGGTCCACCACCGCCATCCCTGGCTCCTGGAGGCGGCCGTCGGCCCCCGCGTCATGGGCCCCAACGAACTCGGCTGGACCGAGCGCGCCCTCGCCGCGCTCGCGGACACCGGCCTGACCGGCGGCGAACAGCTCGACGCCGTGGTCGTGGTGCACGGCCATATCCGGACCATCGCCCAGGTGTCGGCCGCGATGGGGCTGGGCAGCGCGCGGGCCAAGGGGCCGGAGGAGGTCATGAGCGCCGCGCTGAACGAACTGCTCGCCGGCCGCGCCGACCGCTTTCCCGCGGCCGCCGCGGCCGCCGCCGACACCGCCGCCCACACCACGTCCCGCGACCAGGCGTGGGAGTTCGGCCTGGAGCGGATCCTGGACGGCCTGGAGGCCTATATGGGCAGGGCGCGGGGCGGCGCCTAGCGGGGCGGCGCCTAGCGGGCCGTCCGCGCGGCGGGCGCGGGCAGGGAACCCAGCCAGCCGAGGAGGAGCTGGTTGACCTCCTCGGCGCGTTCCTGCTGGACCCAGTGGCCGCAGCCTTCGAGGATGTGGGAGGCGGACAGGCCGGGGAGGGTGTGGGGGAACGCCTTGATGGCGTCGGCCATCCAGTTGGTGGGGGCGTCGCGTTCCCCGCCGATGAAGAGGGACGGCTGCCGCAGGGGCGCCCCGTCCCAGGCGGCGAGGTCCTCCCAGTCCCGGTCGACGTTGCGGTAGCGGTTGAGCCCGCCGGTCAGGCCGGTGCGCTCGAATTCGCCCGCGTAGAAGTCGAGATCGGCGTCGGTGAGCCAGGGCAGGGGCAGGGGGTTGTCGGCGGGGAAGCGGTCGGACAGTTTGCCGCCCGGCCGGACCGAGAACCCTCCGACGTAGTCCCCGCCGGCCGGGGGCTTGGCATCGCCCGAGGCCACGGCGTAGAACCCGGCGAGCCAGCCGCGGACATCGGGGTCGATCTCCGCCTCCGCCCGGCCCGGCTCCTGGAAGTAGCTGACGTAGAACTCCCCGCCGCCGCCGAGCCGCGCGAAGGCCTCGCTGGGCCGGCCCCCGCCGCGGGGCGTGTACGGCACGCTCAGCAGCGCCACGGCGGTGAAGAGGTCGGGCCGCAGCAGCGCCGTGTTGGCGGCGATGGGTGAGCCCCAGTCGTGGCCCACGATGGTCGCGGTCTCCTCACCGAGGGCGCGCACCACCGCGACGTTGTCGGCGACATGGGCCAGCATCCGGTAGGCGGCCACGTCACGGGGTTTCGAGGAACGGCCGTAGCCCCGGACGTCGATGGCGACCGCCCGGTAGCCCGCCGCGGCGAGCGCGGGGAGCTGGTGACGCCAGGAGTACCACGACTCGGGGAAGCCGTGGACCATGAGGACGAGGGGGCCGCTGCCCTGCTCCACGAGGTGGATGCGGCCGCCGGGGACCTCCACCGAGCGGTGGATCGCCGCCGGCGGGCCGGCGGGCGGCTGCGGGGCCGGGGCACCCGGGGAAGCGGGCGGCGTGGGCGGGGTCTTGGCGGACTGCGGCATACATCCTCCTTGAGGAGTTCGGCGGCGCCGGTGGTGGCGGTGGCCTGCGGGCGACGGCAAAGGGCGCGCGGGGCCATGGACCGGCGCGGCCCGCGCGGTCCCCGCGACCACTCCCCCACGATCATGACCGGACCACCGGGGCGCACACGAGGATTCTTGCCGGGACGGCAAAACGCCGCCCGATACCGGCCCTGCGCCCGCCGGCTCCCCCTACAACCGCACCGTCCGCCTCGGTTGTTCCTTGGCGCCCGTCAACAGGCCGTGCAGCGACGCGAATTCGTCGACGCACTTCGCGGTGCCGTTGACCACACAGTCCAGGGGATCGTCGGCGACCGTCACGGGGACGCCCATCTCCTCGCGCAGCCGCAGGTCCAGGCCGCGGAGCAGGGCGCCGCCCCCGGTCAGGGCGATCCCGCGCTCGACGATGTCGCCGGACAGCTCCGGGGGGCATTCGTCGAGGGTGCGGTGGACGGCGCGGACGATCGCGTCGACCGGTTCGGCCAGCGCGTCGCGGATCTCCTCCTCGCTGATCTCCTGGACCCGGGGCAGACCGCTGACGTGGTCGCGGCCGCGGACCGTGTAGGAGAAGGGGCGGTCGGGTGCGCCTTCCTCGTCGACGTCGATCGGGGTCCAGACCGCCGAGCCGATCGCGATCTTGATGTCCTCGGCGGTGCGCTCGCCGATGGACAGGGAGTGCTTCTTCTTGATGTGGGCGGTGACGGCGGCATCCAGGGCATCGCCGGCGACCCGTACGGACTGGGCGGTGACCAGGCCGCCCATGGAGATGACGGCGACCTCGGTCGTACCGCCGCCGATGTCCACCACCATGCAGCCGACCGGCTCGTCCACGGGCAGGCCGGCGCCGATCGCGGCGGCCATCGGCTCCTCGATGAGGTGCACTTCGCGGGCGCCGGCGCCCCGGGCGGAGTCGATGACCGCGCGCCGTTCGACGCCCGTGACACCGGAGGGGACGCAGATGACCACCCGCGGCCGGGAGAACCGGCGGCTGGGCAGGGCCTTCTTCATCAGGGCCCGCAGCATCCGCTCGGCGGCGTCGAAGTCGGCGATGACACCGTCCCGCAGGGGGCGCATCGCGGTGATCCCGGAGGGCGTACGGCCGATGGTCCGCTTGGCGTCCGCGCCCACGGCGATCACCTCGCCGGCGGCGTTGACCGCGACGACGGACGGTTCGTTCAGCACCACGCCCTTGCCGCGGGCGTACACCAGGGTGTTGGCCGTGCCGAGGTCGATGCCTATGTCGTACGTACCGGACGAAGTGCTGGACGCCATGGGGGGTTCGTGTGCTCTCTCGCGACGGAGTGGGGGTCCTGGGGCATTGCGCCGCAGACAACCCCATGGGCGAGCAATGGCGTTCATTGCGGGCAACCAATAAGACTACCGGGGGACCGGAATGGTTCCCTCACCCGTGGTCCGCGCGCGGCTCCCGGGACAGCGCCTCCGCCAGGTCGTCGAGAGCATCGAGCTGCAGATCCGCGACGCGCAGGGCGACACCACGGCTCTCGTCCTCCGCGTCCCACCTCTCCCATACGGCCCGCAGGTCACTCCAGTTCAGTTCGCCCCGCTCCCGCACCGCGTGCGTGGCCTCCTCCAGGCAGGCGCGCAGCTCGAAGGCGAACGCGGTGGCACCGGGCGAGGCCGCGGCATCGCGTTCGGGGAGGTGGACCTCCAGGATCATGGTGACCCGGCCCATCGTGGCGAGCGCGGCGCTGGCCGCCTGCGCCGCGGCGAGGGACAGGCCGCGGTGGCGTACGGGTTCCTTCTCGGCGCGGGCCTCGCTCTCTTCCCAGGCGAGGCGGGCGGCGCGGGAGTCCAGCAGGGCGTCGCGGATCTGCCGGGGACGGCGTTCGGCGGGCGTGGCGTAGAGGTCGAACACGGCCAGGGCGTAGCGCCCGTTGGCCGCCAGCCATGCGGCGAGCCGGTCGCGGAGCTTGGGGGTCTCCCAGGCGGGGAACAGCGCGTACGACAGCATCGCGAGCAGCCCGCCCAGGAGGGTGAGCACCAGGCGTTCCTGGACGGTCTGCTCCCAGCCCGCCCCGGCGAGGCCGAGCAGGAAGACGACATACGCGGCCCCGCACGCCGAGGTCACCGAGACCCCGGTGCGCATCAGCAGGTACATCAGCCCCACGCAGACCACGGCGAGCCCGGCGCTGACATAGCTGCCCGGATGCGCCAGGGCCATCAGCGCGCCCGCGACGGTGACACCGACGAGGGTGCCGATGAAGCGGGCGATGCCGCGGGAGTAGGTCTGGGCGAAGTCGGGGCGCATCACCATGACGGAGGCCAGCGGCGCCCAGTAGCCGTGGCCGAACGGGAGCACGGTGCCCAGCAGATAGCCGGCGACGGCGACCGCACAGACCCGCAGGGCGTGCCGGAAGATGTGCGAGGACCAGCGGGCCTCGCGGTGCAGGGAGCGCAGCGCGCCGGGGACCAGCCGGGGGACGCTGGGGCGCAGCAGATGGCCGCGTTCGGCCTCGGTGGTGGGGCGGGTGGACCGGACCGGCTCGTCGGTGAGCTCGACGGCGTCGGCGAGCAGCGAGATCAGGCGGTACGCGGAGCGCCGGGCGGCCCCGTGCAGCATCGGGCCGGTGGCGGGCACTTCGAGGACGGCCATCGCCTCCGGGGGCAGCCGGACCGGTCTGGCGTGCCGTACCGCGTGGGCGACGGCGTCCAGGACGGTGGCCGCGGCGCCCAGCAGATCACGGGCCCGGTCGCGTTCGGGCCCTTCCAGGGGGGCGCCGACGACCGGGTCGGCGAGGGAGGCGAGGACCGGCCGGACACGTTCGGCAAGTCCCCGGGGACCGTGCAGCTGTACGGGGCGGCGCCTGGCCTGGCGAGCGGTGACGGCGGAGGCGAGCCGGGCGTCCATCAGGGGCGACGGGTCGAACGGGGCGACCGGGTCGTGCCGCAGCCGCCGGGCGTAGTCCGCCTCGTCGGCCAGCGCGTCGGCCAGCGCATCACGCTGGACGCCCCAGGGCCGGACCGGGAGGACCACGATGAGAGCGGCCTGGACCAGACCGCCGAAGAACATCAGGGCGGCGTGCTCCAGTGCGCCGAGGACGGACGTCGGCAGGGTGACGGTGACCAGCATGATCGCCACGGTCTGGGTGCCGACCAGCCCGGCGACCGGCCCAATCGCCCAGGCCATCCCGGCCAGCAGGGTCCAGCCGGCCAGGAGCAGGACGAAGGAGGCGAGACGGGCGGCGGCCAGATAGCCGAGGAAGGTGGAGACCGCCAACGCGCCGGCGACGGCGAGCGCGAGCACCGGGCGCGGCCGCATGCTGCGCTGGAAGGTGACGATCCCGGAGGCGTACGCGCCGAAGGCGGAGGAGACCGCGAGGGTCGCATCGCCGCGCCACAGGCACAGGCCGATGACGAGGGCGACGCCGGCCGCGCCGCGCAGGGCGATCAGCGGGGTGAGCTTGGTCCGCTCGATGGTCAGCCCCGAACGAGCCGCTTCCTTGAGCGCACGCGACCAGGTCATAGCGAGAGGATACGGGCCGAAGACGGACGTTCCGGACTGTCGGGAGCAGGCGTGGTTTCCGCGCGTCCCGCCGCCCGCCCACCGGGAAAATCCCGGTAAACCCCCTCCCTGCCTGCGGAAAACTTCCCAGGTCACGAAGGGGAGGTCCGGATTCCGCCGGGCAGTGCGAGCAAGCCGACACCCCGGAACGGAAACCCGGGCCCGCACCGCCCCCTCTTGCTGGCCAGCCGGGGACAGCTCCCGGATGTTCGGCAAGGAGAAGGCCCCGTGCGCAAAGCCCTGTTCCCTCCGGTGATCGCGCTGATCACCCTGACCGTTCTCTTCGGTACGGCCGGCTGCGGCAGCGGCGCCACCCAGGCCTCCCCCGTGCGGTTCGGCAGCCCGGCGGGTGCCGCGCTGCATGCCACACCCCCGGGAAAGCGGTCGCTGGTGCAGTGGCCCACCCGTCCGATCAGCTTCGAGGAGGAGAGCCGGGTCGGCGGGGCCGGCGAGAACACCCCGATCGGCGTCACCACCCTGCACGGCCCCAAGTCGGGCTTCACCGGGAAGGTATGGGTGTGGGCACCGCCGGAGTACTACGAGAAGCGGAACGCGCACAAGGGCTTCCCGGTGATGGAGGCGCTGCCCGGCGCGTACGGCTTCCCCACCAACTACTGGATCGGCTCCGACCTCAAACTGGAGGAGAACCTGGCCCGGTGGTCCAAGAACGGCACCAGCCTGCCCTTCATCGTCGTCATGCCGGTGCTCAACCCCAATGACAAGCAGTACTACGACGGCAGCGACATACCGGGCCAGCCGAAGATCGGCACCTGGCTCAGCCAGGACGTGCCCGATCTCGTACGGCAGAACTTCCGCACCCTCAAGACCCGCGACGCCTGGGCGATCATGGGCTCCTCGTCGGGCGGGTTCGCGGCGCTGAAGAACGTGCTGCAGAACCCGGAGACGTTCAAGATGGCGATACCCAACGGGCCGGACATCGTGCCCGACTCGCCCCTGTGGAACGGCCACGCCAAGGAGGAGCGGGAGAACAACCCGGAGGTGCTGGCCCGCCGGCTGATCGCGCGCGGCGGACCGCCGGTCTACCTCGCCTTCCAGGACGGCTCCCAGGAGCACACGGTGCTGCCGAAGGTGCGGAAGTTCATCGCGCGCTACGGGCACGGGCCGGTGCACACCCGGCTGCAGATCGTGCCCGGCGGCACGCACAGCGCAGAGACGTATGTGCAGGGGCTGGGCGAGGGCACGATGCGCTGGGTCAGTGCCCGCATGCAGGGGCCGACCGCCTGACAGGGCCCCCACCGGCGGTGAAGGAGCTGCGTCCCCCGCCGCCTGGCCGCACCGTCACGCCGTGCTCCGGCAAACCGTGCTCCAGCAAGCCGTGCTCCAGCAAGCCGTCCCCGTCACGCCGTACCCCGTCGCGTCACACCGTCCCCCGTCCCCCGTCACGCCGTCACGCCGTCACGCCGTCACGCCGTCGTCACGACACCACATCCTTGCGCGCGAACCCCCGGAACGCCAGCGCGCACAGCACCAGCGCATACGCCACCGAGACCGCCGAGCCCTGGATCATCCCGGACCACTCCCACCCGGGCTGCAGCGCATCCGCCCAGGAGTACTGCCAGTGGGCGGGCAGCACCTCGCGCCAGGTGCCCAGCGCGGTGACCTGGTCGAGGACATTGCCGACGATGGTCAGCCCGACGGCGCCGCCGACCGCGCCCAGCGGCGCGTCGGTCACCGTCGACAGCCAGAACGCCAGGGCCGCGGTGACCAGCTGGCTGACGAAGAGGTAGCCGACCACGACCGCCAGCCGCGGCAGCGCCTCGGGTGCGGACAGCGCACCGCCGGCGGGCAGTTGCAGCGGGCCCCAGCCGTACGCCGCGGTGCCCACGCCCAGCGCCACCAGCGGCAGCAGCAGCATCGCGGCGGCGCTGAACAGCAGCCCGACGGTGAGCTTGCTCAGCAGCAGCCGGGCCCGTGGGACCGGCGCGGCCAGCAGATAGCGCAGCGAGGACCAGCTCGCCTCGGAGGCGACGGTGTCACCGCAGAACAGGGCCACCGGGACCACCAGCACAAAGCCCGCGGAGACGAACAGGGCGGTGGCGGCGAAGTTGGCGCCGGAGGCGGTGGCGGTGTCCATCAGGGTGATCCGGCCGTTGCCGCGGCCGTGCGGGTCGCCGCCGATCGCGAACGCCGCCACCAGCACGAACGGCAGCAGCGCCAGGACGGCGGCGATCACCAGGGTGCGGCGCCGCCGCAGCTGGCGCCGTGCCTCGACACGCA
The DNA here is from genome assembly GCF_043080045.1 of Streptomyces sp. NPDC015125. NCBI lineage: Bacteria > Bacillati > Actinomycetota > Actinomycetes > Kitasatosporales > Streptomycetaceae > Streptomyces > Streptomyces sp. NPDC015125. The sequence continues at coordinate 337,707 of NZ_JBIBVF010000003.1, read as the reverse complement.
GCGGGAGGGTGCGGCGCGGACGGTAACCCGGCGCCCGCGCCGTGGCGTGCGCGGTCATCGGTCACCTCCGATCAGGGTGAGGAAGGCGTCCTCCAGGCGGCGGTGCGGTCCGATGCGGTCCACCGCGACCTCCAGCCGGAGCAGTTCGGTGAGCAGCTGGGTGGTGGTGAGGCCGCTGCCCAGCTGCACGAGCAGGCCCCCCTCGGCGCGCACCGCCGAGACCACACCCGGCAGTGCGGCCACCTTCTCCACCACGGCGTCGCCGACCGCTTCCGCGACACCGACGAGCACGGTGTCACCGGAGCCGACGATCTCGGCGACCGGACCGGCCTGCACCAGCCGCCCGCGGTCCATCACGACCAGATGCGTACAGCTCTGTTCGACCTCGGACAGCAGATGGCTGGAGACGATGACGGTGCGTCCGGCGGCGGCGTAGCGGATCATCACCTCGCGCATCGCACGGATCTGCGGCGGGTCGAGCCCGTTGGTCGGCTCGTCGAGGATCAGCAGCTCCGGCAGGCCGAGCATGGCCTGGGCGATCGCGAGCCGCTGCCGCATGCCCTGGGAGTAGGTGCGTACGGCGCGCTGCAGGGCGTCGCCGAGGCCGGCGATCTCCAGTGCCTCGTCGAGATGTGCATCGGCGGCGGGCCGGCCGGTGGCCTGCCAGTACAGCTCCAGGTTGGCGCGGCCGGACAGATGCGGCAGGAAGCCGGCGCCCTCGACGAACGCCCCGACCCGGGACAGCACCTCGGCGCCCGGCCGGACGGCCTGCCCGAAGACCCTGATCTCCCCCTCGTCGGGCCCGATCAGCCCCATCAGCATGCGCAGAGTGGTGGTCTTGCCGGCGCCGTTGGGCCCCAGCAGGCCGAGCACCTGTCCCTTCTCGACACGGAAGGTGAGGTCCCGTACGGCATACCTTTCGGTGGAGTGGGCGTAGCGCTTGCTCAGGTCACTGATCTGCAGCGGGACTTCGGCGAACGCCGGATCGGGGGCGGGCGCCGCGGACCGGCGGCGGGCGGTGAGCAGCAGCAGCGCGGCCACCGCAGCGGCTGCGGCGGGCAGCTGCCAGGTCCAGGCGGGCAGCGGGGCGGCCGCGCTGCGCACCCGGGGCGCGGTGGGCACACTCAGGGCGCCGCCCTGCAGCGCGACGTGGTAGGTGGCGGGTTCGACCGGTGAGGCATAGCCGAGGTCGGTCGCGGAGAGCACCAGCCGCAGCCGGTGGCCGGCCGCGAGGTCGTGGTCGACGGCGGGCAGGTGCAGCCGCACGGTCTTGCCGTCGCGGGCGTCCTTGACCCGGTAGGGCGTGACGAGCTGGGACGGCAGGACCTGGCGGCGGCCGTCCGGGGCGACGTCGTAGACCTTGGCGAAGAACACCGCGTCCCGGGAGCTGGACCGCACGTGCACGGTGGCGGTGGGGCTGCCGGTGAGGTGCAGCGGGGTGCGCAGCGGCGCCGAGGCGAAGGCGGCGTACTGGCCGGGGAAGTCCACGGACAGGCCGCCGGCGCCCAGCGAGGAGAGGTTGCCGAGCGCGCCGACACCGGGCACCGCGGAGATCGCGGGCGGTCCGGCACCGGCCGGGTTGCCGAAGGTCTGGGCGCGGCCCGCGAGCCGGACCCGCCGGGGATCGTTGTCCAGGCCGGGGTAGCTGCCCCCGCTCGCGCCGCGCAGCCGCACCGCGCCGTCGGTGGAGTCCACTCCCCCGGTGCGGCTGATCCGGAACGCGGGCCCGGTGGCGGCGTGCTTGTCGCCCTTCAGGTAGCGGTCGAACCAGCCCTTCGTACGGGCTTCGAGACGGCCGAGCTCCCGGTCCCCGCCGTCGTGCCCGCCGGCGATCCAGTCGACCTCGGACGGTGCGCCGTTCTTGCGGATCGCCCGGTGCATGGCGTCGGCCTGGTCGAGCGTGAACAGCGAATCGGTCTGGCCCTGCATGATCAGGGTCGGCACCTTGATGCGGTCGCCGACGGCGGACGGGCTGCGGGACTCCAGGAGCCGACGGGCCGCGTCGTCGGGCCTGCCGTTTTCGGCGACCCGCTCGTACGTCCGGCACAGCTCCGGCTCGAACCGGACGCAGCCGCCGGGAGCCTTGGTCCCGGCGCCCGCCGGGGCGGAGGACGTGCCCGCCGGGCCGGTGGTGAAGAAGATCCCCGCCCACAGCTTCTTGAAGACCCCGTGGGGGAAGAGGGCGTCGGCGAGGTTCCAGTAGGTGATCTGGGGGGCGATGGCGTCGACGCGCCGGTCGTAGCCGGCCGCCAGCAGCGAGATCGCGCCTCCGTAGGAGCCGCCGGCGACGCCCACCCGGGGATCGCCGGCCTTGTCGAGCCGGACTTCGGGGCGCTTGGCCAGCCAGTCGATCAGCCGGCGGACGTCGGCGACCTCGCCGTGCGGGTCGTTGAGGCCGATCTTGCCGGTGGACTTGCCGAAGCCGCGCGCCGACCAGGTCATGACGGCGTACCCGTCCCGGGCCAGCTTCTCGGCCTGGGGGCGGAGGGTGTCCTTGGTGGCGCCGAAGCCGTGGGCGAGCAGCACCGCGGGCCGCCGCCGCGCGGCGCTCCCCGCCGTGAAGAAGGAGGTGTCGATCCGCACCTCCTTCTTGCTGCCCGGCCGGTCGGGCATGGTCATCACCCGGTCCGCGCGGTGGACGGCGGGCGTGGCGTCCGAGGAGGCGGCCGCCCAGGTGCCGCCTCCTATGAGGACGGCCAGCGCACCCGCGGCGGCGGCGAGGCGCCGGCCGCGCAGTCTGAGGCCTCGGAGATCCATACCGTGAATCCTAGGTACGGGCCGCAGCGGGCGGCCGGTACCCCGGGCCGACCCCCGTGGCCTCCCCGGGGAGTAGGGTTCGCGCTTTTGTACCGCGGATGCCGTACTGCGGATGCCGTAGCGCGGATGCCGTACTGCGGATGCCGTACGGCAACGGCGGGGGCCCCGGCCCGCGGCCCGGGAGCCGGGGGCCACTGTCCGCCGGTCGGTCCGGGGGCCCCGCCCGCCGGTCAGTACTGCGGCGGTCCGAACGCGCCCTGCGGGGGCGGCGGGGTGCCGGGCGGCATCGGCGGGGCACCGGCCGGCGGCATCGGCGGACCGCTGACCGGCGGCACCGGGCCGGCGGGCGGCTGCCAGGCCGGCGGACCGGGCACCGGGGCCTGCGGACCGGGCGGCGGGACGAATCCGGGGGCGGCGAACTGCGGAGCCGGGGACGGCGGGTACCAGGCGGGGGCGACCGGCTCACCGCGGCCCATCAAAACGAGCAGCGCCGCCGAGCCGAACAGGTCGAGCAGCAGCCCGATGTCACCGATGACGGTCAGGCCCGGCGTGGAGGCGCCCTCGAAGAGGGTGCCGTTGCCGGCCAGCCCGATCACCGTCACCAGGGCGCCGGGCAGCGCCTGGATCGCCAGCCCGAAGGCCAGGCCGCGGGCCGCGGCACCGCGCATCAGGCTGCTCAGCGCGGCCACCGCGGTCAGCACGAGGAAGACCAGGGCGGACCAGCCGGGAGCCATGCTCAGCAGCTCGCCGAGGATGCCCTTGCCGAGGTAGAACATGGGGAGGGACTCGGTGTCGCTCTGCACCAGGATGTAGCCCTGCCAGGCCAGGTTCCACAGCACCATCACGCCGAGCAGCAGACCGCCCGCCAGGCCGGCCTTCGGGTTCGGGCGCAGCGGCGGGTCGGTGGGGGTCCGGCGCGGCCAGGAGCGCATACCGGCGAGCAGCACGATGCAGGCGACGAAGGACAGCAGGAGCAGCCACAGGCTGCTGATGAAGACGCCTTCGAAGGTCGTGGTGTCGATGTCGGCGTGCACGTACCAGCGGTTGTCGCTGGTGTGGAGGCCGGTGCTGAGGGCGGCCTGCAGGGCGGTGGCGAAGGTGACGGTGGTGGCGACGGCCAGCAGTCCGCCGGCCACCCGCTGGCCGGCGAAGGCCGCGAACGCCGCCGCCAACTGGACCGCGGCCAGGCCGACATGGAAGGGGGCGGTGGCCTGGTTCGTGCCGGCACGTTGACGGGCCCAGGCCTCCCAGAGGCCGTCGATGCCGAACTCGCTGAGGTCCGCGGCCAGCCAGTAGGCCGTGAACAGGAAGAACAACAGGCAGAAGATTCCGCCGGTGATACGGGCGCCCTTGGCGAGCGCCATGGATTGCGGCATTTCGTCCCCCGGTTGTGTCGATGCTCAGCGAAGAAGCACCGTAGCAACGCCGATATGACGGACCCCCTGCAGGCGGGGGCCGGCAGGGGGTCCGTCAGAGGGTCTTGTCAGAGGGCCCCGTCAGAAGGTCCGTCAAAGGGCCCGCCAGTGGGTCCGTCAGAGGCCTGTCGGTGGGTCCGTCGGAACGTCCTCAGTGGTTGCTGGGGAAGCCCAGGTTGATACCGCCGTCGGACGGGTCGGGCCAGCGGGTGGTGACGACCTTGCCGCGGGTGTAGAAGTGCACCCCGTCGTTGCCGTAGATGTGGTGGTCGCCGAAGAGCGAGTCCTTCCAGCCGCCGAAGGAGTGGTAGCCGACCGGCACCGGGATCGGCACGTTCACGCCGACCATGCCGGCCTCGACCTCCATCTGGAAGCGGCGGGCCGCGCCGCCGTCCCGGGTGAAGATCGCGGTGCCGTTGCCCCACGGCGAGTTGTTCATCAGCGCGATGGCCTCGTCGTAGGTCTCGACGCGGACCACGGACAGCACCGGGCCGAAGATCTCGTCGCGGTAGGCGTCCATCTCGGGCGTGACGTGGTCCAGGAGGGACACACCGATCCAGTGGCCGTCCTCGTAGCCCTGGACGGTGTAGCCGGTGCCGTCGATGACGACGTCCGCGCCCTGGGCCGCGGCGCCGGAGACATAGGAGGCGACCTTGTCGCGGTGGACCTTGGTGATCAGCGGGCCCATCTCGGAGGCCGGGTCGTCGCCGGGGCCGATCCGCAGCTGGTCGGCGCGCTCCTTGATCTTGCCGATCAGCGGGTCGGCGGTCTCGCCGACGGCCACCACGACGGAGATCGCCATGCAGCGCTCGCCGGCCGAGCCGTACGCCGCGTTGATCGCGGAGTCGGCGGCCAGGTCGAGGTCGGCGTCCGGCAGGACCAGCATGTGGTTCTTGGCGCCGCCCAGCGCCTGGACGCGCTTGCCGTTGGCGGTGCCGGTGGTGTGGATGTAGCGGGCGATGGGAGTGGAGCCGACGAAGGAGACCGCGGCGATGTCCGGGTGCTCCAGGATGGCGTCGACGGCCACCTTGTCGCCGTTGACGACGTTCAGCACACCGTCGGGCAGCCCCGCCTCGGCGGCCAGCTCGGCGAGCTTGAACGCGGCGCTGGGCACCTTCTCGCTGGGCTTGAGGACGAAGGTGTTCCCGCAGGCGATGGCGAGCGGGAACATCCACATCGGCACCATCGCCGGGAAGTTGAACGGCGTGATGCCGGCGACCACACCGAGCGACTGGCGGATCGAGGAGACATCGACCCGGGTGGAGACCTGGGTGGACAGCTCGCCCTTGAGCTTCTCGGGGATACCGCAGGCCAGCTCGACGATCTCCAGACCGCGGGCGACCTCGCCGAGCGCGTCGGAGTGCACCTTGCCGTGCTCGGCGGTGATCAGCCGGGCGATTTCCTCGCGGTGCGCATCGAGCAGCTCGCGGTACTTGAACAGCACCGAGGTGCGCTTGGCCAGGGAGCTGGTGCCCCAGGTCCGGAAGGCTTCCTTGGCCGCGCTCACAGCGGCGTCGACCTCGTCGACCGAGGCGAAGGCGACCTGCTTCTCCTGGGCGCCGGTGGCCGGGTTGTAGACCGGGCCGTAGTTGCCGGAGACACCCTCGACGGGCTTCCCGCCGATCCAGTGGCTGAGGGTCTTCATGCGGAGGGCCTTTCTGGGTGACGACTTCGAGCGGCAGTCATGCGAGCAGGAGTCATGCGAGCGGGAGTCAGAGGTGGCGGCGGCGCCCGGCGGTGTGCCGGTCGTACGCCTCCCGGGCAGCCACCGCCGCCGGACGTGTCGCGGTCTCGGCAACAGGAACATCCCACCAGGCCTGAGCCTCGGGCGCGCCCGGCACAGTGTCGGCCGTTTCGGTCTCGACATAGACACATGTGGGCCGGTTCGCGCCCCGCGCCTCGGCGAGCGCGGCACGCAGCTCGCCGACGGTGGCCGCCCGCAGCACCTGCATGCCCAGCGAGGCGGCGTTGGCCGCCAGATCGACCGGCAGCGGCGCACCGGTGTACGTGCCGTCCCCGGCGCGGAAGCGGTAGTCGGTGCCGAAGCGCTCACCGCCGGTGGCCTGGGACAGCCCGCCGATGGAGGCATAGCCGTGGTTCTGCACGAGGACGACGTTGATGTGGATGCCCTCCTGGACCGCGGTGACCAGTTCGGTGGGGTTCATCAGATAGGTACCGTCGCCGACCAGCGCCCACACCGGCCGGTCGGGGGCGGCGAGCCGGACGCCGATCGCGGCGGGGATCTCATAGCCCATGCAGGAGTAGCCGTATTCGAGGTGGTACTGCCTGCGGGACCGGGCGCGCCAGAGTTTGTGCAGGTCACCGGGGAGAGAACCGGCCGCATTGATGATCACGTCGGTGTCGTCGACGAGGGCGTCCAGCGCGCCGAGGACCTGCGTCTGCGAGGGCCGCACCGACGGGTCCGCTGCCCCGTACGCGGCGTCCACCCGGCGCTCCCAGTCGGCCTTCGCCGCCCGGTAGGCGGCCTCGTACTCCGTGTCGACGCGCTCGCCGGACAGCTCCTTGGTGAGCGCCTCGAGTCCGGCGCGGGCGTCGGCGACCAGGGAGAGCGCGCCGAGCTTGTGGGCGTCGAAGGACGCGATGTTGAGGTTGACGAAGCGGACTCCGGGCGCGGCGAACAGGGTCGAGGAGGCGGTGGTGAAGTCGGTGTAGCGGGTACCGACCCCGAGGACCAGGTCGGCCTCGCGGGCGAGGGCGTCGGCGGTGGCGGTACCGGTGTGGCCGATACCGCCCACGTCGGCGGGGTGGTCGTGACGCAGCGAGCCCTTGCCGGCCTGGGTGGACGCGACCGGAATGCCGGTGGCGTCGGCGAAGGCGCACAGCGCGTCCTCGGCCTCGCTGTGGTGGACCCCGCCGCCCGCGATGACCAACGGCCGGCGGGCGCCGCGCAGGGCCCGTACGGCCTCGGCGAGGGCGTCGGCGTCGGGGGCGGGCCGGGGGATGCGCCAGACCCGGTCGGCGAAGAACTCCTCCGGCCAGTCGTACGCCTCGGCCTGCACGTCCTGCGGCAGCGCGAGGGTGACGGCGCCGGTGTCGACGGGGTCGGCGAGCACCCGCATGGCCTGCAGGGCCGCGGGGATCAGCGCCTCGGGCCGGGTGACCCGGTCGAAGTAGCGGGAGACCGGGCGCAGCGCGTCATTGACCGAGACATCGCCGGCGAAGGGCACTTCGAGCTGCTGGAGGACGGGGTCGGCGGGCCGGGTGGCGAAGGTGTCGCCGGGCAGCAGCAGGACCGGGAGCCGGTTGACGGTGGCGAGCGCCGCGCCGGTGACGAGGTTGGTGGCGCCGGGGCCGATGGAGGTGGTGACGGCCTGTGCGCCGAGCCGGTCGCGCTGCCGGGCGTAGCCGACGGCGGCATGCACCATGGCCTGTTCGTTGCGGCCCTGGAGATAGGGCAGCGCGTCGCCGGACTCCAGGAGGGCCTGGCCGAGACCGGCGACATTGCCGTGGCCGAAGATGCCCCAGCAGGCGTTGATCAGGCGGTGCCGGCGGCCGTCCCGCTCGGTGTACTGGTGGGCGAGGAACTCGACCAGGGCCTGCGCGACCGTAAGACGGCGGGTCGTCGGAGCGTTCATCGGGCGTCTCCTGCGGGCGCTTCGTAGAGGGGAAGGCGGGGGTCGACGGGCTGACCGGGCCAGGTGGAGCGGATCCAGCCGTGGTCGGGGTGATCACAGATCAGCCACTCACGGGTCTCCCCGGGCCCGGCCATCACATTGAGGTAGTACAGGGCGTGGCCGGGCGCGGCGATCGACGGGCCGTGCCAGCCGTCGGGGATCAGGACCGCGTCGCCGCTGCGGATCTCGGCCAGGACGTCGGTGCCACGGCCGTGCCCCGAGGGGGTGACGCGCTGGTAGCCGACACCTTCCGTCCCGTGGGCGGGCTCGACCTCGAAGTAGTAGATCTCCTCCAGCTCGGACTCCTCGCCGGGGCGGCACTCGTCGTGCTTGTGCGGCGGGTAGGAGGACCAGTTGCCGCCGGGGGTGAGCACCTCCACCGCGATGAGCTTGTCGCACTCGAAGGTGCCCGCGGCGCCGAAGTTGTTGACCTGACGGGAGCAGTTGCCGGTGCCGCGCAGCTCCACGGGGACGTCGGACGCGGCACCGTAGCGGGCGGGGAGACGGCGCTCACAGCGGGCGCCGGTGAGCGCGAAGCGGCCGCCGGCGCCGCTCACGATCTGCACATGCGCGTCGCGCGGTACGTACACGAAATCGGTGACCCCGCTGAACACGCTCTCCCGGCCGGTCAGTTCGAATGTCTCACCCGTCTCACCGGTCTCACTGGTCTTGCCGATCTCACCGGTCTCACTGGTCTCACCGATCTCACCGGCCTCACCGCTGCCGGTCAGCACCGTGCAGCCGCCGGACAGCGGCAGCACGATCCACTCGCTGTCGCCGGTGGCGAAGGAGTGCCGGCCACCGGGCGGCAGGTCGAGGACGCGCAGCGAGGAGTGGTCCCAGCCCGCCCGCTTCGGATCGATGTCCAGCGCATACGGGCCGTCGGCCGCGGTCGTGGCCTTCAGGTGGAATTCAGTGCTCATATATCGAGTCTCCTGCGGAAATCGCGGTCTTCACAGCAGGCCTTCGGTGGTGTTCACGGTGTTCGCAGTCGCCCTACGGCGGCCTTCCCGGTGTTCACAGGCCCCCTATGGCGGTGTTCACAGCAGGCCGACGGCGGTGTCCACGGCCGCCGCGACATCGCCGTCGGCCGGGTAGAGCAGCGAGCGGCCGACGACCAGGCCCTGCACCGTCGGCAGCCGCAGCGCCTTGCGCCACTTCTCGTAAGCGGCTTCCTGGTCCTGGACGGTGCTGCCGATGTCGCCGCCGAGCAGCACGGTCGGCAGGGTGGTGGTCTCGCAGACCCGGGCCATGGCGTCGGGGTCGTCGGTGACCGGCAGCTTCAGCCAGGTGTAGGCGGAGGTACCGCCGAGGCCGGAGGCGATGGCCACCGAGCGGGTGACGGCGTCGGCGCTGAGGTCGTTGCGGACCGCGCCTTCTATCCGGGAGGAGAGGAACGGCTCCACGAAGACGGGCAGTTGCCGCTCGGCCATCGCGTCGATGGCACGGGCGGTGGTCTCCAGGGTGGTCAGCGAGCCGGGGTCGCCGTAGTCGATGCGCAGCAGCAGTTTGCCGGCGTCGAAGCGGAGCCGGGCGAGATCCTGGGGGCGGTGCCCGGTGAACCGGTCGTCCATCTCGAACGACGCGCCCGCGATACCGCCGCGGTTCATGGAGCCCATGACGACCTTGCCTTCGAGCGCCCCGAGCAGCAGCAGGTCCTCCAGGATGTCGGCGGTGGCGAGCACTCCGTCCACACCGGGCCGGGACAGCGCAAGGACCAGGCGTTCCAGCAGATCGAGGCGGTTGGCCATGGCGAGCTGCCGGTCTCCGACGGCGAGCGCGCCACGGGCCGGGTGATCGGCCGCGACGATCATCAGCCGGCCGCTGTCGCCGATGAGCGGGCGACGAGTGCGACGGGCGGCGGCCTCCGCGACGGCTTCGGGGTGCCGGGCCCGCAGCGTCGCAAGGTCACTGATCCGAGGGTTCAAGGCTCAACTCACCTTCTTGAGTGCACAGGTGGGGCGGGGGCGACTGCGGGTGCGACCCGGGGGGGACGGGGGCGGGGACGGGGGCGGGTGCGGGGGCGACTTTGGGGGCCGCAGCGGCGGGCGCAGCCCCAGAGGTAAAGGGGGCGGGCGCGGCCACAGAGAGGACAGGCACAGTTGCGGCGGCAGAGGCGACAGGCACAGTTACGGCGATTGCGGGGATTGCAGGGATTACGGGGATTGCGGCCACGGGATCACCGCCCCGCGAGGAACGCGTCGACCTCGTCGGCCGTGGGCATCGCGGACGAGCAGGCGAGGCGGGAGGCGACGATCGCACCGGCGGCGTTGGCGTAGCGCATCATCGGCTCCAGGTCCCACCCGGCCAGGAGGCCGTGGCAGAGCGAGCCGCCGAAGGAGTCGCCGGCGCCCAGGCCGTTGACGACCTCGACAGGGGTGGGCGGAACCTCGGCGGTGCGGCCGTCGCGGTGCACGGCGAGGACACCCTCGGGGCCCTGCTTGATGACGGCGAGTTCGACGCCCATGTCCAGCAGCGCCTGGGCGCAGGCCTTGGGATCGCGCAGTCCGGTGGCAACCTCGGCCTCGTCGACATTGCCGACCGCCACGGTGGCGTGCCGGAGGGCCGCTTCGTAATACGGGCGCGCGGTGGCCATCGCCGCGGCGCCGCTCGCGCCGCCGTCCCCGGAGGCGCCGCCCTCGCCGCCCCAGAACATCGGCCGCCAGTCGAGGTCGAAGACGGTCGTTCCCGTCTTGGCGCGGGCCTCCAGCGCGGCAAGGGTGGCGCTGCGGCTGGGCTCCTCGCACAGCCCCGTGCCGGTGACCCAGAAAATCCGGGCGCCCACGATGGCGTCCTGGTCGAGCTCCTCGGGGTGGATAACCAGGTCGGGGGCCTTCGGGCGGCGGTAGAAGTAGAGCGGGAAGTCGTCCGGCGGGAAGATCTCGCAGAAGGTGACCGGTGTCGGATAGGCGTCGACGGGGGTCACCCAGCGGTCGTCCACACCGAAGTCGCGCAGCGCCTGGTGGACGTAGTCGCCGAACGGGTCGCTTCCGGTACGGCTGATGACCGCACTCCGCCGGCCGAGCCGGGCCGCGGCGACCGCCACATTGGTGGCCGAGCCACCGAGGAACTTCCCGAACGTCTCCACCTGCGCCAGCGGCACGCCGGTCTGCAGCGGGTAGATGTCGACTCCGATGCGGCCCATGGTGATCAGGTCGTACGGCTCGGTCATGTGCGCCCCTTCGGGTCGGCCGGCGCGGCGGATTCGGCAGGTTCGACAGGTTCGGCTCTGAGGAAAGGTCTAACGGGGAGAGTCAGACCCTGTCAATACTTTGTCCTTACATACTGACGTCGAGGATAGCGCGGGACCGGGACACGGAACCGGACACAGAGCCGGAAGCCCACGAAGGACGGCCGGGACGACGCAACCCAGAGGCCAGGCGGGGCACGACGGAGGCCGGGGCGCCCAGCGGGGCACGACGGAGGCCGGGGCGCCCAGCGGGGCACGACGGAGGCCGGGGCGCCCAGCGGGGCACGACGAGGGGCCGGGGCGCCCAGCGGGGCACGACGAGGGGCCGGAGCCAGGGACTACGGGCGGGACGGCGGAGGCCAGGAGTCAGGGGGCGCGACGGAGGCCAGAGGCCAGGCGGGGCACGACGGAGGCCAGGGCATTGGGCCATCCCGGGGCACACCCCGAGTGCAACCCCTGGAGGCAATCCACAGCCCCAAAGTCCTTAAGTCCTAATGTCAGGACGAAGTCTTGACACTCCCCGGGGCGACAGAGAGGCTGTGCCCCACGACCCACCCCAGCGCCTCCCGGTCACCGCCGACCGGCGAGAGGAGAGCCGCAGCATGTCCGTTCCCCATGCCGCCCCGCCCGTCCTGGACCGCCTTCGCGTCGGTTCCGCACCCGACTCCTGGGGAGTCTGGTTCCCCGACGACGATCAGCAGGTGCCCTGGCAGCGCTTCCTGGACGAGGTCGCCGAAGCCGGCTACGAGTGGATCGAGCTCGGCCCGTACGGCTACCTGCCCACCGACCCCGCCGTCCTGCGCGACGAGATCACCCGCCGCAGCCTGCAGGTCTCGGCCGGCACGATCTTCACCTCGCTGCACCACGGCCCGCCCGTATGGGACAAGACCTGGGCGCACGTCTCCGAGGTCGCCACCCTCACCCAGGCGATGGGCGCGGGACACCTCGTCGTCATCCCGTCCTTCTGGCGGGACGACAAGACCGCCGAGGAGATCGAGCCGCGCGAGCTGACCGTGGAGCAGTGGAAGCATCTGACCACCGGCATGGAACGGCTGGGCAAGCGCGTACGGGACGAGTTCGGGCTGGACATCGTCGTCCACCCGCACGCCGACACTCATATCGACACCGAGGAACACGTCGAGCGGCTCCTGCACACCACCGACTCCGACCTGGTCAACCTCTGCCTGGACACCGGCCATTACGCCTACTGCGGCGGCGACAGCGTCAAGCTGATCCGCACCTACGGCGAGCGGATCGGCTACCTCCACCTCAAGCAGGTCGACCCGGACATCCTCGGCGAGGTCGTCGCCAAGGGCACCCCGTTCGGCCCGGCCGTCAAGCAGGGCGTGATGTGCGAACCGCCGCTCGGTGTGCCCGCGCTGCCGCCCGTCCTGCAGGCCGCCCAGGAGCTGAATGTCGACCTCTTCGCCATCGTCGAGCAGGACATGTACCCCTGCCCGCCCGACCAGCCGTTCCCCATCGCCGAGCGCACCCGCCGCTTCCTCCGCTCCTGCGGCGCCTGAGCCATCCGCCGCCGCGAGGCCGCGCGCCATCCGCATGCCATCCGACACTGTGAGGCCGCGCGCCATCCGCCGCCGCGAGGCCGCGCGCCGCATTGAGGCTGCACACGTTGCACCCGTGCGGCTCGATGTCTTGCACCTTGAGGCCGCACACCGCCTCAAGCCGTACACAAGCCCCAAGGCCGGGCGGCTTGAGGCGCGCGCCCTATAGAGGTATGTCTCGCATGCGCATGCCTCACGACGCCTCCTCACCCTCCGGCAACGATTACGGAGAGTAATCAGTTCCCAGGGTACATCACACTCTGTAGCACGTACGTAAGGACTTGAGGACGATATGACTTCGCACGAAACGCTCGGTGTGGCGGTCATCGGCACCGGCCGGATGGGCGCCGACCACGTACGCCGGATCAATGAGGTGATCAGCGGTGCCCGGGTGGCGGCCGTGGTCGACATCGACGCGGACCGCATCAAACACCTCGCCGACGGCATCGAGGGCTGTACCCCCTACACCGACCCGGCCGCCGCCATGGACGACCCCGCGGTGGACGCCGTACTGATCGCCTCGCCGGGGCCCGCGCACGAGGCGGCGCTGCTGGATGCCTTCGCGCGGGATCTGCCCGTGCTCTGCGAGAAGCCGCTGACGCCGGACGCGGCCTCCGCGCTGCGCGTCCTGGAGGCCGAGCAGGCGCTGGGGCACCGCCGCGTCCAGGTCGGTTTCATGCGCCGTTACGACGCCGACTACCGCACCCTCAAGTCCCTTCTGGAACAGGGCACTTACGGTCGTCCGCTGATGCTGCACAACAAGCACCGCAACGCCGACACCCCGCCCGGCTTCACCAACGCGATGATGATCAATGACTCGGTGGTGCATGAGATCGATGTGACCCGCTGGCTCCTGGGGGAGGAGATCACCGCGGTCCGGGTGCTGCGCCCGGCCCCCACCGGCAACGCGCCGGAGGGCCTCAGCGACCCGCAGCTGATCCTCTTCGAGACCGCGGGCGGCCAGGTCGTGGACACCGAACTCTTCGTCAACTGCGGCTTCGGCTACCAGGTCAGCTGCGAGGCGGTCTGCGAGGGCGGCACCGCCAGGATCGGCGACGACCACGGAGTGTTCAGCAACACCTCGGGGCGCTGGGGCGGCACCATCACCCCCGGTTTCGTGGAGCGCTTCGAGGAGGCCTACGACCGGCAGGTGCAGCGCTGGGTGAACGCCACCCGGCGCGGCGAGGTAGAGGGCCCCAGTTGCTGGGACGGCTACGCCGCGGCCGCGGTGTGCGAGGCGGGGGTACGGGCCCAGACCACCGGCGAGCGGGTGGCCGTCGAACTGATCGAGCGGCCGGCGCTCTACCGCTAGCAGCCGTCGCTGCACCGCCGGCGACCGTCGCCGCACCACCAAGTGGCCGCGCTGTGCTGCCAAGTGGCCGCACTGTGCCGCGGAGGTGTGTCCCACCGAAGGACCGTCCCGCCAAAAAGGCCCGCCCCGTCCAAAAGGCCGGCCCCACCAATAGGCCCGTCCCACCGCAAGGCCCGCCCCACCGCAAGGCCCGTTCCACCGAAAGGCCCCGCACCATGTACGTCGCTCCTGACGCCGACCCGCTCCGCACCGGGTCCATACCCCTGCGCCCCTCGCCCGCCCGCCCCTCTCCGGCCCCGCCGACGCCGACGCCCGCACCGGCACCGACCCCGGCCGCCGGGTGGGCCGGCACGGCGTACCGGAGCTGAGGATGGCCGCCCCGACCGGCCAGATCGCGCCCGCCGGCCCGCGCGAGAGCGTGCAGGCCCGCAGCGCCAAGCGCTTCATCGTCGGCATCGCTGCCATTGCCGCCCTCGGCGGCGCCCTGTTCGGCTACGACACCGGAGTGATCTCCGGCGCCCTCCCCTTCCTGGAGGGCCATTTCGGCCTCACCTCTCTGGGCGAGGGCATCATCACCAGCGCGCTGCTGATCGGCGCGGCCTTCGGTTCGCTGATCGGCGGCCGGATGTCCGATGCGCTGGGCCGGCGCAATTCCCTGCTGTGGGCGGGCTCCGTGTTCATCGGCGGTGCGCTGGCCGTCGCGCTCTCGCCGAGCGTTCCCTTCATGACCGTGGCGCGCTTCGTCCTCGGGCTCGCCGTCGGCAGCGCCTCCGTCATCACCCCGCTCTACCTGTCCGAGATCGCGCCCCCGCACATCCGCGGCCGGCTGGTCTCCTTCAATTCGCTGATGATCGTCAGCGGTCAGCTGCTCGCCTACCTGATCAATGCCGTTCTGGCGCACTGGGCGGCCTGGCGCTGGATGCTGGGCCTTGCGGCGCTGCCCGCCGTGGCGCTGTTCATCGGGCTGTTCTTCCTGCCCGACACGCCACGCTGGTACATCAGCAAGGGCCGTCCGGACGAGGCGGCCCGGGTGCTGCACCGTACGCTGCCCGCCGAGGACGTACCCGCCGAACTGGCCCGTATCGATCAGGCCCGCGCCCTGGAGGCCGACGCCCGGCGCGGCGCCTGGCAGCAGCTGCGCACACCGTGGGTGCGGCGGCTGCTGCTGGTCGGCATCGGTCTGGCGGCCGTCCAGCAGATCACCGGTGTCAACGCCGTGGTCTACTTCGCGCCCAAGATCCTGGCGTCGACCGGTCTGGGCACCGGCGCCTCGATCACCGCCACCATCGCCGTCGGCGCGGTCTCCGTCCTGGCCACGGCGATCGGGATGTCCCTGATCGACCGGGTCGGCCGGCGGCCCATGCTGCTTTCGGGGCTGGCCGGTATGGCCGCCTCGCTCGCCCTGCTCGGTGCCGCCTTCCGCCTGCCGCACTCCACCGCCGTCAGCGCCCTCGTGCTCGGTCTGATGGTTCTCTACATGGCGTTCATGCAGGCCACCCTCAACACCGGTGTCTGGCTGCTGCTCGCCGAGATGTTCCCGCTCAAGGTGCGCGGACTGGCCATGGGCGCCGCGGTGTTCATGATGTGGCTGGTCAACTTCGGGGTCGCGCTCGCCTTCCCACTCCTGCTCGATGCGGTCGGCGCCGGCACCACGTTCTGGTTCTTCGGCGTGATGTGTGTGCTGTCCCTGGTCTTCTGTAAGCGGTACGCACCGGAGACGAAGGGGCTGGCCCTGGAGGATCTGGAGCACGAGCTGCGCAAGGCGGCCACCAACGGGAGCCCCGGCGGGAGCCCGAGCGGGAGCCCGAGCCAGAACTGACGGCGGCGAACGAGAGCGGGAGGCCTGGCGGGAGCCCGAGCGGGAGCCCGAGCGGAAGCCCGAGCGGGAGGCCGATCCGGAGCTGACGGCCGCGGACGAAAGCGGCGGAGGGCGGGGGAGGGTGGACCGCGGCGGACGAGAGCGGACGGCGGCGGGCGCGAAGTGCCGAGGCGTTGCCGGAACCGCGAACCGCTCCCCCGGCGTCAGAACGGGTGGAATCACATCCAACGGGGGAAACGGTGGAATTCGTGAATGCCCATGCTCTCACCCAAGCCGTCAAGCGCACGGCCGTCCTGACCGCGACCGCGGGGCTGCTGACCGCCGGACTGCTCACCGGCCCGGCGACCGCCGACAGTCAGGCCGCCGACAGTCAGGCCGGCGGCCGGCCCGGCACGCTGGCCGCCTGCGCCTACTACAACGGAAACGCCCTCACCGTCTACGGTCAGCGTGGCGACCGCGTCTCACAGGTGCAGTGCCTGCTGGCGAACCGCCGCTATCTCCCGTGGGGAGATGTGACCGGGTACTTCGGTCCCAAGACCCGGGCCGCGGTGAAGAAGTTCCAGTCCCGGCATCATCTGACCGCCAACGGCAAGGTCGACAAGAAGACCTGGCGGGCGCTCTACGCCTGATCCACTGCGCTCGGGCCGGCCGGCCGTCCGGGCCGCCGGTGTACGTGTGGCGGGCCACACTGCCGTTTGCGCTGCCCCCGCCCCGGTCGGGGCGTTTGTCACGCAGCCGACGCCGTTCCGAACCGACCCGCGGGCGTACCGGCCCCGTTCCGCCCCCACACCGCCCCCGTTCCGGACCCGTTTCCGGACCCGTTCCGGACCGACCCGCCCAGCGACCTGCCCCGTCTCGCCGCCATTCCGGACCGTCCCGCCGCCGTCACAGCCATCCGGCTCGCGTCACGGCTGTCACCGTTACGCGCGGCTTCCGTCACAGCCGATCAACAGCCCCTCCCCCATGGTTACTCGGTGTCGTTGTCCAGGCACAGGGTGAGTGATCACCAGGCCGTACGCAGCCCCCTGCCGGCTCCTCCGGGCCGACCCTGCGTACGGCGCTCAGGAGGTGGCAGAGATGACCGACCGCAAGCTCTGGTCGTACAAGGAGATCGCCGCGCACATCCAGGTGCAGCCGGACACCGTGCGCTCCTACCGCAAGCACGGGCTGCTACCCGAACCGGATCTGGTGGAGGGCGGGAAACCGTACTGGTTCGCCGACACGGTCAGAGCGTGGGTGGCGCAGCGGCCGGGCCAACGCGGCCGGCGCTGAGAGCCACCGGCACGGCCCCGGGCCCCGGCTCCCGGGCGACGCCGGGGCCCGGGCGTCACCCACCCGTCAGGCCTCCCCGGCTCTACGATCGAGGTATGCCCCGGACATCCCCAGCAGCGGCACCCGCCCGGATCGCGGTGATCGGCGGGGGCGCGATCGGTGGCTACACCGCCGCCCTTGCGCGGTGGGCCGGGCTCGACGTCACACTGTGCGTGCGCAGCCCGCTGGACGGTCTGAGCATCGAGAGCGGCGGCACGATCCGGCCCGCGGCGGTGCGTATCGTCACCGATCCGGCGCTGGTGGGGCCGGTCGACTGGGTCCTGCTGACCACCAAGGCACAGGACACCGCGGGCGCCGAGGGCTGGCTGCGGCGGCTGTGCGGCCGGGATACCGCTGTCGCGGTGCTGCAGAACGGCATCGGCCTGGCGGAGCGCGTCGCTCCGCTCGTTCCCCGGGGCACCCGCGTCCTCCCCACCGTGGTCTACATCTCGGCGGAGCGCACCGCGCCCGGCCGGATCCTGCATCACGTCGCCAGTGAACTGCATGTGCCCGAGGGCCCGTTGGCGGACCGGTTCGCCGCCCTGCTGGACGGCAGCGAGCTGCGGGTGCACCGGGTGCCCGACTTCACCACGGCCTCCTGGCGCAAGTTGTTCACCAACCTCGCGGCCAATCCGATCACCGCTCTTCTCCAACAGCGGACAGGGATCTTCGCCGACCCGGAGATGGCCGCGCTCACCCGTGACCTGCTGCGCGAGGCCGCCGTCGTCGCGCGCGCCGAGGGCGCGGACATCGGCGAAGCGGACATCTCCCGGACGCTTGAGCTGTACGCCACCGCTCCTCGGGACGGCGGCTCCTCGATGCTCTACGACCGCCTGGCCGGCCGTCCGCTGGAGCATGAGTTCATCACCGGCGCAGTGGTCAGGGCCGGTGAACGGCACGGTATCGCCACTCCGTTGAACAAGATGCTGCTGACTCTGCTGCGGGCGGTGGACCGCGAACTTCGGGGCGCGAAGGCGCGCGAACTGCGGGGGGCGAAGGCGTAGGGCGGGTCAGACGGCCCGGGGTGGTGCCGTTGAGCCCCTGATCTCCAGGTCCGGGGCCACGAGTTGCTGCCCGGCCGGGGTGTCCGGACGCTCCATGCGGTCCAGGAGGCAGCGTGCCGCCCGTCGGCCGACCTCGTGGCTGGCGTTGTCCACCGAATCGAGCCAGAGGTGGCGGATGCGGGCGAGGTAAGTGTTGTCGTAGCCGACGAGGGACAGATCGGCGGGGACGTCCAGGCCCAACTCCTGGGCGGCGGACAGCGCGCCGACGCCGGAGATGTCATTGAACGCGAAGACAGCGGTGGGACGTTCGGCGGTGGGACGTTCGGCCGTGGGACGTTCGGCGATGGGGCGTTCGGCGGTGGGATCTCCGGCCGTGGGATCTCCGGTGGTGGGGCGAACGGCACTGGGATCTCCGGCCGTGGGATCTCCGGCGGCAGAACGTCCGGTGCCGCGCGAGGGGTGGAGCAGCCGGACGGCTGCACGGTAGCCGCCCTCCTCGGTTCCGTCGCCGCTCGCCACGACGGCGCTCGCCGACAGGCCGTGGGACCGTACGGCGGCCTCGAAGCCGCGGCGGCGCAGCTCGCCGACCCGTCCCTGCCCGGCGATATGGGCGATGCGGCGGTGGCCGAGGCCGATGAGGTGCTCGGTGGCGAGCCGGGCGCCGCGCTCATCGTCGTTGGCGACGAGGTCGACGCGCGCCAGCCGCGGTTCGTGGTTGCCCGCGATGACGGTCGGCAGCCGCTCCGCGACCTCGGCGAGGCCGTCGGTGTCCGGGAGCGTGCCGACGATGACGATGCCGTCGACCCGCAGCTCCTGGAAGGTGCGGGCGAAGTCCTGGCCGGCCCGCCGGTCCAGCCGGGCGTCGATCATCAGCATCCGCAGACCGTGCGCCTGCAGCAGAGAGTTCAGGCCGTCGAGCACCTCGACGAACCAGGGATTGCGCATATCGTGCAGCAGCACGCCGACCGTGTGGGTACGGCGTGCGGCCAGGCTGCGGGCCGCGGCGTTCGGCCGGTAGCCCAGCTCCTCGATCGCCGCCAGTACGGCCTGCCGCCTAACCTCACTGACCCGTGGTGAGCCCTGCAGCACGAGCGAGACCAGCGACTTGGAGACGCCCGCGCGCTCGGCCACACCGCGGATCGTCGGGTGCCGGTCCGCTCCCGGCCGCGCACCGGAACGTACTCCGGACAGCTCGCCGAGTCCCTCTCCGACTCGCCCTCCGTCCCGCTCTTCGGACCGTCCGTCGCCGCGCTGATTGGACCGTTCCATAGGCCGAAGCCTCCCATCGGGTCAGATCGGCGTCAACGCACATCCATGCGCTCTCGCAGAAGGGTTGACATGCGGACATCAGGACATGCAGGGTGCCCGTGACCGTGGCGATTGGACCGTTCCAAAGCACACGGAAAAGCGCAACGCGGAACGAGCAACGAGCAACGAGCGATGAGCGCGGGCCCCTCTCCCACCCCGCTCTCTCCCCCACCCAGCCCGTCCCCCTCCCCTCCCCTCGCCTCCCCCTCCCCTCCCACCACCACCTCCCACCTCCTCCTCCCCAGCCCCTCCCCGGAAAGGAACCGAGGCATGAAGATCGGTCTGATCGGCACCGGGCGCATCGGCGCGTTCCATGCCCGCACCCTGCTGAGCGTCCCGGGCGTCACCGGTATCGCCGTCGCGGATGTGGACACCGCGCGCGCCGCGTCGCTGGCAAAGACCCTGGGCGTACGGTCCGCCGCGAGCATCGAGGAGATGTACGCGGACGGCCTCGACGGCGTGGTGATCACCGCCGCGACCAGCGCACACGCCACGCTGATCCACCAGGCCCTGGACGCCGGGGTGCCGGTGTTCTGCGAGAAGCCGGTCGCCCTGGACGTGCCGGGAACCGTCGGTGTGGTGGAGCGGGCGCAGGCCGGTTCCGTGCCGGTACAGATCGGCTTCCAGCGCCGCTTCGACGCGGGTTACCGCGCCGCCCGTGAGGCGCTGCACTCCGGCGAGCTGGGCTGGCTGCACACCCTGCGCGCCTGCACCAGCGACCGGACGCCGCCGCCCGCCGGCTACATCCCCACCTCCGGCGGGCTGTTCCGGGACTGCAGCATCCATGACTTCGACATCCTGCGCTGGCTCACCGGCCGTGAGGTGGTCTCGGTCTACGCCCAGGGCGCCAACCGCGGCGCGTCCTTCTTCGCCGACGGTGATGATGTGGACACCTGCGCGGCGCTGCTGCGCTTCGACGACGACACCTTGGCCACCGTCACGGCGACCCGCTACAACGGCGCGGGCCACGATGTCCGGCTGGAGGTCTGCGGCTCCGAGGGCGCCCGCTTCGTCGGCCTCGACGACCGTGCGCCGCTGCCGTCCGCGGAGCCGAAGCTGTCGTGGCAGCGGGCGGCCGACCCGTACGCCACGTTCATGGAGCGTTTCCACGACGCCTACGTCACCGAGCTGGGTGTCTTCGCCGAGGTCGTGGCGGGGCGTGCGCCGAGCCCGTGCTCGCCGGCGGAGGCGTTGGAGGCGCTCTATATCGCCGAGGCGTGTGAGCGTTCGCGGCGCACCGGCGGGCCGGTCGCCGTGGCGGATGTCCGGGCCACCGCAGGTGGTGCGGCTCCGCGCGGCTGAGCATCCGGGGCCGGTGTTCCGTCACCGGCGTCCGTTTCCCCCGCCGCCCGAAGTCTCCGCCCGCACCCGCACCCACACCCGCAGCGGAGCCGGCAGTCAAGTCGCTCTGCAGGCCACTCCGTAAGCCACCCGGTAAGTCACTCTGCGTAATCATCGTCATGTCTGCACTGTAGGGGCGCCCACTGACAATCGCGCCGACGCCGTGGACGAGGCCCGGCCGCCCCACCCCTCATCCCGGCCGCCGTCGCCCCCTTCGGAGGTCCCGCCGCTCTCGCCCTCACCGCTCCCCTTGGGCGGGTCGCGCAGGGTGCGGCGGCGGGCGGCCCACTGGATCGCGGCACCGGCCGCGGCGACCACACAGGAGACGCCGAAGCCGATGCCGACGGCGTAGAGCGGGCGACCGGTGGTGGCGGTGCCCACGTAGCCGAGGCCGACCGAGTATGTGGCCCAGGTTGCTTCGGCGACGGCGGCGCCGAGCACGTATTTGCGCAGCGGGTAGCGCAGGACCCCGGATGCCAGGGCGCCGACGATCCGGCCGCTGGGCAGGAACCGTACGGCGACCACAAAGGGCAGGCCGTAGCGCTGGATGTGGCCGGAGGTCCATTCCAGCAGTGCCCGGCGGCGGGGGTTGCGGCGCATCCAGGTCCGTACGGGCTCGCCGAACCGCCGTGCGGCGAGGTACATGAGGAGATCCCCGAGCAGTGCGCTGCCCCCGACGGTCAGCAGGACGAGGGGGAGGAAGACCTCGCCCCGGGAGGCGAGTACTCCGGTCGTGACAAGGAGTGCCGAGTTGGGGATCAGGGGTGGCAGCGTGGTGAGCACCAGCAGGCCGTAGAGGGCGAGTACGTCCATACGGCCGCCTCCTCGGATCCACCCCGAGCCCGTATCCCAAGGCTGACGCGTGGCGGGGCGTGCGGCAACGTGATGGGCGCGCCCGGAAGCTGGAATGGTACCCCCTAGGGGTATAAAGTGCCGGGGTCGGGAGACGCCTGCAGTCGCCGGAGTCAGCCACGCGCGGTGCGCCGCACCTCCCCGGCACGCGACACCGCACCGAACACATCGGCACCACGTCGAACACACCAGCACCACCCGGAACACACCGCAACCACACCGAACACACCAGCACCACAAGGAGAATCCCCCATGACCGAGAACAGCTCCTGCTGCACCCCCGAAGGCTCCTGCCACTCCGGCGGCACCGACATCCAGGTCGGCGAGGTGACCACCACGTACCGGGTCACCGGCATGACCTGCGGCCACTGCGAGGGGGCGGTGTCGTCCGAGATCGGCGAGCTCGCCGGGGTGAGTTCGGTACAGGCGGTCGCGGCCACCGGCCTGGTGACCGTCACCTCCAAGGCCCCGCTGGACGAGGACGCCGTGCGTGCGGCCGTCGACGAGGCCGGCTACGAACTCACGGGACAGGCCGCCTGATTCCCGGCAGCCCTTGCACCACACGGGCACGGGCACGGGCGCGCGCAGGGACACGGGCAGGGGCGCGGGCCCAGCTCGTCATCGACCGGCGGACCTGCACCTCGTGCACCTCACGCACCTCATGCGCCTCGCGCACCTCGCGGGCACCTCACACGTCGCGGGCACCCCATGTGCCGCGGCCGTCGCGAAGGCACTCCCATCGACCGCCGTCGCACCGCCGCGCCGCCGTGCTGCCGTGCTGCCGTGCTGCCGTGCTGCCGCGCCACCGTGCTGCCGCGTCGCCGTCACCAGCCTGCGCCCAAGCAACTTCACACGGCCCTTACAACTGACACAACACCCATACCCAAGGGCCTCGATCTCCAGATGGAGGCCCTTGACCGCATTCGCCCCCATATGGCAAGAGACCCAGATCACACTCATCCGAACGTAACCATTGAGGGGGGTCGTGAGTCTAACCGGGCAGTGCAGGCACCCCGGCGGGGCTTGCACTGCAACAGCCGTGCTGATCTTGGGGGATCGTGCCCGGCTACGCGTGGCCGGGGCGACGTGCGCGGGGAGCTTTGAGCGGCCCTCCCGAAGGTGCGCGTCCCGGCAGATCGCGGTGCAACCCGGAACGCCCGGACGGATCCCGTGGGGGGAATCCAACCGGGACACGGGAAGCGCCCCGCACTCTGGACCCGTGGGGGGATCCGGAGGCGGGGCGCTTTCTTTTCTGCGCGCGGTGAGCCGGCCTCGAAGGGGTCAGCGCTCCTGGACCGGCACGAAGTCGCGCTCGACGACGCCGGTGTAGATCTGCCGCGGGCGGCCGATGCGGGAGCCGGGCTCCTTGATCATCTCGTGCCACTGGGCGATCCAGCCGGGCAGCCGGCCGAGCGCGAAGAGCACGGTGAACATCTCGGTCGGGAAGCCCATGGCCCGGTAGATCAGGCCGGTGTAGAAGTCGACGTTCGGGTAGAGCTTGCGCTCGACGAAGTAGTCGTCGGACAGCGCGTGCTCCTCCAGCTTGAGGGCGATGTCCAGCAGCTCGTCGGACTTGCCGAGCGCGGAGAGGACGTCGTGCGCCGCCGCCTTGATGATCTTCGCGCGAGGGTCGAAGTTCTTGTAGACGCGGTGCCCGAAGCCCATGAGCTTCACGCCGTCTTCCTTGTTCTTCACCTTGCGGATGAAGGAGTCGACGTCGCCGCCGCTGGCCTGGATGCCCTCCAGCATCTCCAGCACGGACTGGTTGGCACCGCCGTGGAGAGGGCCCCACAGCGCGTTGATGCCGGCGGAGATCGAGGCGAAGAGGTTCGCCTGCGAGGAGCCGACCAGGCGGACCGTGGAGGTGGAGCAGTTCTGCTCGTGGTCGGCGTGCAGGATCAGCAGCTTGTCGAGGGCGCTGACCACCACCGGGTCGAGGTCGTAGTCCGCGGCGGGCACCGAGAAGGTCATGCGCAGGAAGTTCTCGACGTACCCGAGGTCGTTGCTCGGGTAGACGACCGGGTGGCCGACCGACTTCTTGAACGCGTAGGCCGCGATCGTCGGGAGCTTGGCCAGCAGCCGGATCGTGGAGATATGGCGCTGCTGCTCGTCGAACGGGTTGTGGCTGTCCTGGTAGAAGGTCGACAGCGCGCTGACGACCGAGGACAGCATCGCCATCGGGTGGGCGTCCCGGGGGAAGCCGTCGTAGAAGCGCTTGACGTCCTCGTGGAGCAGCGTGTGGTAAGTGATGTCCTGCTTGAAGTTCGCCAGCTCATCAACGGTGGGCAGCTCGCCGTGGATGAGGAGGTACGCGGTCTCGACGAACGTGCTGCGCTCTGCGAGCTGCTCGATCGGGTAGCCGCGGTAACGAAGAATCCCGTTCTCACCGTCGAGATAGGTGATCGCGGATTTATACGCCGCGGTGTTGCCGTAACCGGAATCCAGGGTCACCAGACCGGTCTGGGCGCGAAGCTTCGAGATATCGAAGCCCTTGTCGCCAACGGTGCTGTCGACGACCGGGTAGCTGTATTCGCCGTCCCCGTAACGCAGTACTACAGAGTTGTCGCTCACGTCATCCCTCACCGACGTTGTGCCTCTTCTTCGAGGTGCCCTGACTGCCTATACCTTCCCCCATTTGGGCCTTGGTCGTGCACTCGGGGTCGGCCATAGGGCCTGTCTGCGGCACTCAGTGCCGCCTGAGTGCCCATCCTGCCCCCCTTCGCCCCGAATGGGAAAGAGGGAGGACCTCTCACATCGCACCGGCGAGCCGGTGATCGAGCGCCGTACACCGCCGACCGGCGGATACCGTGCGGACGGCCTGCCCCAAGGCCTTGCGGGAGCCGACGAGCACCACCAAGCGCTTTGCCCGGGTCACAGCGGTATAGAGCAAATTGCGCTGCAGCATCATCCAGGCACTGGTGGTGACCGGAATCACCACCGCTGGATACTCACTACCCTGCGAGCGGTGGATCGTCACGGCATAGGCGTGCGCGAGTTCGTCGAGTTCGTCGAAGTCGTAGGGGACCTCCTCGTCCTCGTCGGTGCGCACGGTCAGCCGCTGCTCGTCGGAGTCCAGAGCGGTGACCACGCCGACCGTGCCGTTGAAGACGCCGTTGCGGCCTTTTTCATAGTTGTTTCTGATCTGGGTGACCTTGTCGCCGACGCGGAAGACCCGGCCGCCGAAGCGGCGCTCGGGCAGATCGGGGCGGGCGGGGGTGACGGCCTGCTGGAGCAGGCCGTTCAGGGCGCCCGCACCGGCCGGGCCGCGGTGCATCGGGGTGAGCACCTGGACGTCCCGGCGCGGGTCGAGACCGAACTTTTCCGGGATCCGGCGGGCCGCGACGTCCACCGCCAACTGCCCGGCCTGCTCGGCGTCCTCCTCGGCGAACAGGAAGAAGTCCGTCAGTCCGGTGGTCAGGGGCAGGACGCCGGAGTTGATGCGGTGGGCGTTGGTGACCACCCCGGACTGCTGGGCCTGCCGGAAGATCCGGGTCAGCCGGACGGCGGGCACGGTCCCACCCGCCACCCGACCACCACCCCCGTCCGACGCTCCCCCGGACTCCGTCCCGGCGGACCCTCCTCGCGCGGCCCCTCCCCCGTCGAGCAGATCGCGCAGCACCTCGCCCGCCCCCACCGACGGCAGCTGGTCGACATCCCCGACCAGGAGCAGATGGGCGCCCGGCGGCACCGCCTTGACCAGCTTGTTCGCGAGCAGCAGATCCAGCATCGAGGCCTCGTCGACGACCACCAGATCGGCGTCCAGCGGCCGGTCCGCGTCGTAGGCGGCGTCCCCGCCGGGCTTGAGCTCCAGGAGCCGGTGGACCGTGGAGGCCTCCGCGCCGGTCAGCTCGGAGAGCCGCTTGGCCGCCCGGCCCGTGGGCGCCGCCAGCACCACCTTGGCTTTCTTGGCGCGGGCCAGCTCGACGACGGAACGGACCGTAAAGGACTTGCCACAGCCCGGTCCGCCGGTGAGTACCGCGACCTTCTCGGTCAGCGCCAGTCGCACCGCCTGCTGCTGCTCGGGGGCCAGCTCGGCGCCCGTCCGCCGCACCAGCCAGGCAAGCGCCTTGTCCCAGTCGACGTCCCGGAACGCCGGCATCCGGTCCTCACGGGTGCGCAGCAGCCGGGTCAGCCGGCCGGCCAGGGAGATCTCGGCGCGGTGGAAGGGCACCAGGTAGACGGCGGTGACCGGCGGCGCGCCGTCTCCGTCGCCCGGCACCTGTTCGCGGACCACGCCCTCCGGGTCCGCGGCCAGCTCGCCCAGGCAGTCGATGACCAGGCCGGTGTCCACCTGGAGCAACTTCACCGCGTCGGCGATCAGTTGTTCCTCGGGGAGGAAGCAGTGGCCCTGGTCCGTGGACTGCGACAGCGCATATTGCAGGCCCGCCTTGACCCGGTCCGGGCTGTCGTGCGGAATGCCCACGGACTGGGCGATGCGGTCGGCGGTCAGGAAGCCGATGCCCCAGACGTCGGCGGCCAGGCGGTAGGGCTGGTTGCGGACGACGGAGATGGAGGCGTCGCCGTACTTCTTGTAGATCCGCACCGCGATGGAGGTGGAGACGCCGACGCCCTGGAGGAAGACCATGACCTCCTTGATGGCCTTCTGCTCCTCCCAGGCCGCGCCGATCATCTTCGTCCGCTTGGGGCCCAGGCCCGGTACCTCGACCAGACGCCCGGGGTCGCTCTCGATGACGTCGAGGGTGTCCGTGCCGAAGTGGCCGACGATGCGGTCGGCGATCCGCGGGCCGATGCCCTTGATCAGGCCGGAGCCCAGGTAGCGGCGGATGCCCTGGATCGTGGCGGGCAGGACGGTGGTGTAGTTCTCGACGGTGAACTGTTTGCCGTACTGGGGGTGGGAGCCCCAGCGGCCTTCCATGCGCAGCGATTCCCCCGGCTGCGCCCCGAGCAGCGCGCCGACGACGGTCAGCAGATCGCCCGCGCCACGGCCGGTGTCGACCCGCGCGACCGTATAGCCGTTTTCCTCGTTGGCGTAGGTGATCCGCTCCAGGACCCCTTCGATCACGGCTGCGTTGACCATGGACCGACCGTACCGCCGGGGTCTGACAGCGCGCCGGGAGGCGGGACATCCGGGTCGCCGTCCGGATCACCGGGGCGTCTCCGGGCACCGGATCACCACCGGACGCCGATCACCCTCCGGATCACCGGACCACCCATCGCCCTCCGGATCACCGGATCACCATCGAGGGGCCCGTCCGATGGTCGGGCCCCTCGATTCCCCCTCCACGCCGGCCCCGGGTTCCCCCCCCGGGCCCCTCCCCTTTCGGGACCAGCGTCAGCTATGACCTTCGTGGACGGCCAACGGTTGCGCGCATCCGCTGAGTTATTTCTCCGGCACCCGCTGTGCGCTTTCCCTCGTCATCCGGCATGCGTGAGGAAGCGGTCCACGCTCTCGTCGTCCGGCATGCGTGCGTCGTCCGGCATGCGTGCTTCGTACGACGTGCGGGCGCGTCACACGACGTGCGGGCGTCATCCGACGTGCGTACGGAAGCGGTCGACGATCTCGGCCAGTACTTCCGTGCCGTTGCGTGCCCACAGCGCCGGGTTGAAGATCTCCACCTCGATCGGCCCGCGGTAGCCGGCCGCGTCGACCCGTTCCCGGAACCACCGCAGATCCACCGCGCCGTCCCCTAGTTGCCCGCGCCCCAGCAGTGCGCCCTCGGGCAGCGGGGTGACCCAGTCGGCGAGCTGGAAGGCGGCGATGCGGGAGGCGGCCTCCTCATCCGGGCCGCCCGCGCGGGCGATCTGCGTGCCGACGGTGTCGTCCCACCACAGGTGGTAGGTGTCCACGACGACGCCCACCTGCCCGGCGGGAAACCGCTCGGCGAGGTCCAGCGCCTGGGCGAGCGTGGAGACTACACAGCGGTCCGCCGCGTACATCGGGTGCAGGGGTTCGAGGGCCAGCCGGACGCCCCGCTGTGCGGCGTACGGGCCCAACTCGCCCAGTGCGTCGGCGACCCGCTCCCGGGCGCCGGGCAGGTCCCGGCTGCCGGGCGGCAGTCCGCCGGAGACGAGGACCAGGGTGTCCGTCCCGAGGGCGGCCGCCTCGTCGACGGCCGCCCGGTTGTCGTCCAGGGCGGCCGCGCGCCCGCCCGGGTCCGGCGCGGTGAGGAAACCGCCCCGGCACAGGCTGGTGACCCGCAGTCCGGCGTCCCGTACGAGCCGGGCGGCCGCGGCCACCCCGTACTCCTGTACCGGGGCGCGCCACAGCCCCACGCCCCGTACGCCGGCCCGCGCACAGCCGTCGGCCAGTTCGGGCAGCGACCACTGCCGGACGGTCTCCTGGTTGAGGCTGAGACGGTCGAGGAGGCAAGGAGGACTGCCGCTCATGCGTCCTCCGCCCCGTATACCGCGAGGAGTTGCCGCATCCGGCGGGCGGCTAGCTCCGGGTCGGGGAACAGGCCGAGTCCGTCGGCCAGTTCGTGGGCGTGCCGCAGGTGCGGCAGTGAGCGGGCCGACTGCAGACCGCCGAGCATGGTGAAGTGGGACTGGTGGCCCGCCAGCCAGGCCAGCAGGACGACGCCGGTCTTGTAGTGGCGGGTGGGTGCCTGGAACAGGTGCCGGGAGAGCGCGAGGGTGGGGTCCAGGACGGCCCGGAACCCGGTGGTGTCCCCGCTGTCCAGGAGGCGTACGGCTGCGGCGGCGGGCGCGGCGAGAGGGTCGAAGATGCCCAGTAGCGCATGGCTGTGGCCGTGGTCGTCGCCCGCGATCAGCTCCGGGTAGTGGAAGTCATCGCCGGTGTAGCAGCGCACCGTCGTGGGCAGCCGGCGGCGCAGCGCCACCTCCCGGGCGGCGTCCAGCAGGGAGACCTTGACACCGTGCACCTTGGTGGGGTGGTCGGTGATGATCGCGAGGAACGTCTCGGTGGCCGCATCGAGTTGGGCGCTGCCCCAGTAGCCCGCCAGCGCCGGGTCGAACATCGGGCCGAGCCAGTGCAGGATCACCGGCCGGGTGGCCTGGCGCAGGAGGTGGCCGTAGAGCTCGCGGTAGTCGTCCGGGCCGGTGGCGGCCCTGGCCAGCTGACGGGAGGCCATCAGGACCGGGCGGCCGCCGGCGTCCTCGACGAGCCCGAGCTGTTCCTCGTACGCGTGCCGGATGTCCGGCAAGGACGCCGGGTGCGGCGGCAGTTGGTCGGCGCCGACGCCACAGGCGAGCAGGCCGCCGACCGCCGCGGCCTCGGCGGCGGTGCGCCGGATCAGCTCGGCGGCGGCGCTCCAGTCCAGGCCCGCACCGCGCTGTGCGGTGTCCATCGCCTCGGCCACGCCCAGGCCGTGTGACCACAGGTGGTGCCGGAAGGCGAGGGTGGCGTCCCAGTCGACGGCGGCCGGGCCGTCCGGGGTGGTGTCGGCCCGGGGATCGGCGACCACATGGGCGGCGGCGAAGACCGTACGGGAGCGCAGCGGGGGCCACGCGGATGCCGGGCGGGTGGCGGGGTCCTTCCCTGGCGGGCGGGTGGCGGAGTCCGCCCCGGGCGGGCGGGGGTCGGAGTCCGCCCCGGGCGGGCGGGGGTCGGAGTCCGCCCCGGGCGGGCGGGGGTCGGCGGGCGCGTTCACCGGCCCGGCTCCGGTACGTCCAGGCGGCGGCCCTCCGCCGAGGACCGCCGCGCCAGTTCGGCGAGCTGGACTCCGCGGGCGCCCGCCGCCAGGTCCCAGCGCCAGGGCTCATCGCGGACGACATGCCGCAGGAACAGTTCCCACTGCGCCTTGAACGCGTTGTCGAAGACGGCGTTGTCGGGGACCTCCTGCCACTGTGCGCGGAACGGCTCGGTTGCCGGGAGGTCGGGGTTCCAGACCGGCTTGGGGGTGTGGGCGCGGTGCTGGACGCGGCAGTGGCGGAGCCCCGCGACGGCCGACCCTTCGGTGCCGTCGACCTGGAACTCGACGAGTTCGTCGCGGTGCACCCGGACCGCCCAGGAGGAGTTGATCTGGGCGACGATGCCACCGGACAGCTCGAAGATGCCGTATGCGGCGTCGTCGGCGGTGGCCTCGTACGGGGTGCCCGACTCGTCCCGGCGGTGCGGGAGGTGGGTGGCCAGCTGCGCCTGGACGGTGCGGACCGGCCCGAACAGCTCGTGCAGGACGTACTCCCAGTGCGGGAACATATCGGCCGCGATACCGCCGCCGTCCTCGGCGCGGTAGTTCCAGGAGGGGCGCTGCGCCTGCTGCCAGTCACCTTCGAAGACCCAGTAGCCGAACTCGCCCCGTACGGACAGGATGCGGCCGAAGAAGCCGCCCTCGACGAGGCGGCGGAGCTTGCGCAGGCCGGGCAGGAAGAGTTTGTCCTGGACGACGCCGTTCTTGACACCCGCTTCCTGCGCCAGCCGGGCCAGTTCCAGCGCGCCCGCGTGACTGCTCGCGGTGGGTTTTTCGATGTAGAGGTGTTTTCCGGCGGCGATCGCCTTCTTCACGGCCGCCTCGCGGGCGGCGGTGACCTGGGCGTCGAAGTAGATGCCGATGGTGTCGTCGCCCAGTACGGCGTCGAGGTCGCAGCTCCAGTGCTCCAGGCCGTGTCGTGCGGCCAGGGCTCGCAGCTTGTGCGCGGTGCGGCCGACGAGCACCGGTTCGGGCCAGATCACCGTGCCGTCGGCCAGTTCGAGGCCGCCCTGTTCCCGCAGGGCGAGGAGGGAGCGCACCAGGTGCTGGCGCTGCCCCATGCGCCCGGTCACGCCGTTCATGGCGATGCGTACGGTCGTGCGTGTCACGGCCCGGCCCCTCTCGCGCACAGCTGGTGGCAGTCCCGCTCCAGTAAGCGCCTTCCGGGCGGCGGGCGCCAGACCGCATGGCGGGACACGAACAGCGGGACACGAACGAAGGGGCGGGTGCCGGCACAGAGGCACGGACGGACGAATGAAGGAACGGATGACACGAAAGAGGGATGTGCGGAGCGGCCCTGGCGGCTTATTCTTGACTCAGTCAAAGGTGAGGGGTCGGCCATGACCACCAGGACACCATCCGATGCACCGCCCGACGCACCATCCGACGCACCGCCCGATGCACCACCCGATGCACCGCCCGACGCACCATCCGACGCACCGCCCGATGCACCACCCGATGCACCACCCGACGCACCGTGCGGGGCATTGCCCGATGCCCCGGCCGACGTCCGCGAGCTGCGCAGATTCAACCGCTTCTATACGAATCTGATCGGCGCGCTCGACTACGGGCGGCAGCTGTACACCCCGTTCACCCTCACCGAGGCGCGGGTGCTCTACGAGGTCGCCAACCATCCGCGGGTGGACGCCGCGGATCTGCGCACCTCGCTGTCACTGGACGCCGGCTATCTCAGCCGGCTGCTCGGCAAGTTCGAGGACCGCGAGCTGATCACCCGCGGCAGGTCCGAGCAGGACCCCCGGCGGCAGCGCATCACGCTGACCGAGGACGGCCGGGAGGCGGCCGGCCTGCTGGAGGAGCGCTCCCAGGACGCCGCAGGGACGCTGCTGCGGCGGCTGCCGGCCGCGGACCGCGCCCGCCTGGTGGAGGCGATGCGCACCGTCCGCGCCCTGCTCGACGACGGCGCGGAACAGCCAGGCAAAGGCGAGGCACAGCCCGGTGAGGGGACGGAACAGCCCGGTGCGGGGGCGGAACAGCCCGGTGAGGGGACGCGGCAGCCGCCCGGGGAGCGCGCGCCCGAGGTCACGCTGCGCACCTCCCGCCCCGGTGACCTCGGCTGGATGGTGGAGCGCAACGCCGCCCTCTACGCCGCCGAGTACGGCTTCGATCTGAGCTATGAGGCGCTGGTGGCCCGGATCGTCGCGGAGTACGCCGAGAACTTCGACCCGCGGTGGGACCGCACCTGGATAGCGGAGCTGGGCGGGGAGCGCGTGGGCGCGGTGATGTGTGTACGGGACGGCAGACCGGGGGTCGCCCGGCTGCGACTGCTGCTCATGGAGCCGGGCGCCCGGGGGCACGGGGTGGGGCGGCAACTCGTCGACTCCTGTATCGAGTTCGCGCAGGAGGCCGGGTACGGCGAGATGGCGCTGTGGACCAACTCCGTCCTCGGCGCGGCCCGCGCCCTCTACCAGCGGGCCGGATTCGAGCTGGTCGCCGAGTCGGCGCACCACAGCTTCGGGCAGGACCTGGTCGGCCAGGACTGGCGGCTGACGCTGTGAGTCCACGGTGACACGGTGACGCTGTGAGTCCACGGGTGACGGAGCGGGCCGGCGGGCGATGAAGACGGGGAGGGCGGGAAGGACGGAAGGACGGAAGGACGGGGGGACGGGGGGGACGGGAAGGACAGCGATGACGGCGTAGGCGACATGAGCGACACGAAGGAGCGCAGGCATGGCCCCCACGGATCGCACGGACGGCAAGCGCACGGACGGCAAGCGCACGGACGGCAGGCACCCGGACAGCAGGCACACGGACGACAAACGCACGGACAGCAGGTCCACGGGCAGGAGGACCACAGACAGCAGGACCACGGATGACAGGCACACGGACGACAGGCACACGGACAGCAGGACCACGGACGGCAGGACCACGGACGGCAGAGTCCCTGCGATGCGCTACGCGTTTTCGACCCTCGGTGTGCCGGGGATGCCGGTGGCCGAGGTGCTGCGGCTGGCCACCGATGCCGGGTATCAGGGGGTCGAACTGCGGGCCCATCCGGAGGAGCCGGTGCATCCGCTGACCGGGGCGCGGGAACGGTCCGCGGTGCGGGGGCAGTTCGCGGACGCCGGTGTGGAGATCCTGGCCGTTGCCGGATATGCCCAGGTCGCCGCCGCCCGCGATGCGGCGGGCGAGGCGGAACTGGCACACGAGCTGGCGGAGCTGGTGGACCTCGCCGCCGATCTGGGGGCGCCGTACGTCCGGGTCTTCCCCGGCGGTGGCGACCGCCCGGCGGCCGAGGCGGACGCGGACGCCGCCCGCCGGCTCGCCGCGGTGGCGCCGCTCGCTGCCGAGCGGGGCGTCCGGGTCCTGCTGGAGACCCATGACTCGCACCGGACCGGCGCGGCCGCCGCCCGTGTGCTGGGCCTTGTGGGTCATCGCCGGATCGGAGCGCTGTGGGATGTGCAGCACAGCTGGCTCGGCGGCGAGGAGCCCGTCGACACCCATGCCGCGCTCGCGCCGCATCTGGGTTATGTGCAGGTCAAGGACGTCGCCTCGGCCGAGGAACGCACCCCCCTCCCGCTCGGTGCCGGCACCCTGCCGCTGGCGGCCGCCCTGGGCACCCTCACCCGGGAGCCCGAAGGCGCCCACGGCCCGGTGCCGGCTCCCGAGGGCACCTACGACCAGGGCTCGGGAGGCTGGCTCTGCTGGGAGTACGAGAAGCGCTGGTATCCGGAGGCGGCCGACCTCCCCGCCCTGCTGGCGCCGGGCCGCGCATACCTCCAGCGACTCCTCGGCGAAGGCGCCCCCTCCTGACCCCGGGCCGAGCCCGTCCCCTCTTGCCCCCGGGCCTGCCCGCCCGCCTGCCCCGCCCGCCTGTCCTGCCCGCCTGTCCTGTCAGCCCGTCCGCCGGCCCCTACCCGCCTACCCGCCTACCCGCGCCTCCGCCTCTCCGCGCCCCCGCACCCCTACCTCTCCGCCTCCCTACCTCCCTACCTCCCTACCTCTCCGCCTCTCCGCCTCTCCGCCTCTCCGCCTCTCTGCCTCCCTACCGACGCCCCATCACATATTCGCGCCCGCCCCGCAATACCTGGGCGCCATCACGAATCGAGTCATTGACCGACAATAGTTTTCCGGCTATCCGTGTCTCCTTGGAAGTTTCCTTCAACGATTCGAGGAAGCCCTCCGGAAGGAGCGCACATGCACTCCAGACGTACCGTCCTGACCACCGCGGCAGCCGCGGCAGCCGCTGCCGCGGGCGGCGCGACGCCCTCCATCGGACACCAGCCCCCCTCCCTCGTATCCGCCCCCGTATCCGCCCCCGCCCCCGCCACCCGGGCCCGGCTGCGCCGCCTCATTTCCCGTATGACACCGCAGGAGAAGGCCGGCCAGCTCTTCGTCATGCGGGTCTACGGGCACTCCGCCACCGACCCCGACCCGGCCGACGCCGCCGCGAACCAGAAGGAGATCGGGGTCGCCAACGCCGCCGAGCTGATCGCCAAGTACCACGTCGGCGGCATCATCTACTTCGGCTGGGCGCACAACACCCGTGAGCCGCACCAGATCGCCGACCTGTCCAATGGCATCCAGAAGGCCGCCGCCGCCCAGCGGGTCCCCGTTCCGCTGCTGATCTCCACGGACCAGGAACACGGCATAGTGGCCCGGGTCGGCGCGCCCGCGACGCTCTTCCCCGGGGCGATGGCGCTCGGCGCGGGCGGCTCCCGCGACGATGCGCACACGGCGGCCAGGATCGCCGGCGAGGAGCTGTACGCCATGGGCATCCGGCAGGACTACGCACCGGACGCCGACGTCAATATCAACCCCGCCAACCCGGTCATCGGCGTACGGTCCTTCGGCGCGGACCCGCAGGCCGTGGCCCGTATGGTCACCGCCGAGGTGAAGGGCTATCAGGGCGCCGGGATCGCCTCCTGCGCCAAGCACTTCCCCGGGCACGGCGACACCGACACCGACAGCCATATCGGGCTGCCCTACATCCACCACACCGCCGAGGAGTGGGAGCGGCTGGACGCGCCGCCCTTCAAGGCCGCGATCGCCGCCGGGATCGATTCGATCATGACGGCGCATATCGTCGTGCCCGCCTTCGACCCGAGCGAGGACCCGGCCACCCTCTCCCGTCCGATCCTCACCGGCATCCTGCGCGAACGCCTCGGCTACGACGGTGTGGTGGTGACGGACTCGCTCGGCATGGAGGGGGTACGGAAGAAGTACGGCGACGCCCGGGTGCCGGTGCTCGCCCTGAAGGCCGGTGTCGACCAATTGCTGAACCCGCCGGACCTCGCCGTCGCACACGCCGCCGTCCTCAAGGCGCTGCGGGACGGCGAGCTGACCGAGCGGGAGCTCGACGCCAAACTGATGCGCATCCTGCTGCTCAAGGAGCGGCGCGGACTGTTCAAGGACCCGTACACCACCCACCGCGCGGTCGACCGGGTGGTGGGCATCCGCAGTCATCTCGCGACCGCGGACCGGATCGCGGACCGTACCACCACGCTGCTGCGCAACGATGCCGGGATGCTGCCGCTCTCCCGGCGACGGGAGCGGCGGGTGCTGGTGGCGGGCGTCGACGCGGCAGCGCCGTCCGGCACCGGCGGGCCGCCCACCACGGTTCTGGCGAAGACCCTCACCGAGCTGGGCTTCACGGCCACCGCGCTCTCCACGGGCATGGCGCCGACCCAGCAGCAGATCGACGAGGCGGTGGCGGCGCTCGGCGAGCGGGACGCGGTGGTGGTGGCGACGTACAACGTGACCGCGGACTCGCGCCAGCGGAAGCTGGTGGCAGCGCTGCTGGCCACGGGCAAGCCGGTGGTGCAGCTGGCGGTCCGCAACCCTTATGACATCGCCCAGTTGGACGGCGTCAAGGCGGCCCTGGCGAGCTACTCCTGGACGGATGTCGAGCTCCGGGCGGCAGCCCGGGTGATTGCCGGCCGGCGGGACCCGGCAGGCAGACTGCCCGTCGCGATAATGCGCGCCGACGCCCCGGCGCAAGAGCTCTACCGGATCGGCCACGGCCTGGCGTACTGACCGGGAGACGGACACGGCGCGCTCCCCCTGTCCCCGGGGAGCGCGCCGTTCCGGTCATCGCACCGCGGCCGCCGGGCGCTGTGGCGCGGCGGCGTGCGGCCTCACGCCTCACGCCTCACAGCCTCACGGCTCACGGCTCACGGCTCACGGCTCACGGCCTCAGCATCGGCATCCGCCGGACCTCCTGCTTGTCCAGCTGCTTGTCGTACGGCGCCAGCGGTGTGGCCTGGCCGGCCGGGGCCTGGACTCCGGCCCAGTCGAGCAGCTCGGCGGTGGCCTTGGTGCGGTCGGCTTCCGCCAGCTTCGCGATGTTCGAGCCGTGGTTGCCACCGGGCACGGTGAAGACGTACGAGTCCCGGGCCCCCTTGCCGACCTCGAAGTGCTCCGAACTCCACGGGTCGTACTGGCCGTTGACGAACATCATCCGGTTGGCGTGGTGCCGCACCCAGTGATCGACGTCGGGAATCGCGCGCTTGTCGAAACGCATCGGGATGTCCTTCGGCACGAACGACCGGGAGTTGTTGATCCCGGGGTACTTCAGCAGGCCGGCCAGCTGCGGATAGCCGTAGCCGGGCTCACCGAGCTGGGTTCCCGCCTGGTAGTAGTACGGCGTGTACGGCTCCATGCCCTGGTCGGTGTAGCTGTCAAAGCCGCCGACCTTGTCCATCCACTTCCACAGGTCGTCCGTGGAGACGGTCGGCTTGGGCACCTCGGCACAGGCGGTCTCGGCCGGCTGGTACTGCCAGAACCCGAACACCAGGTCCGTGACCATGACTTCATAGGCCCGGTCGGCGCTGCCGACGGTCTTGAAGGTCTGCTTCTCCTTGTCGGCCCAGTCCTGGAAGCGCTTGACCATCTCCCCGCGGCGCAGCAGGGCCTCACGCTCGATGGCGGCGAGGTCGGTGCGGCACTGCGCGGTCCCGACGGTCTTGAAGAACCGGTCGTACGCCGAGTCCTCGTCGTTGCGTACGTCGTTGGGCGCGACGTAGGCGACGGTGCCGTCCATGTCGTGCGGGAAGAAGCGGCGGTAGTACGTGGCGGTCATGCCGCCCTTGCTGCCGCCGGTGTCGATCCAGTTCTTGCCGTAGATCCGGTGCAGCGCCTGGAAGATGCGGTGCTGGTCGTCGGCGGCCTGCCGGATGTCCAGCTTCTTCCAGTCGGTGGGCGCGGGCCGCGACGGGGTGAAGTACCGGTATTCCAGGGAGACCTGATTACCGTCGATGATCTTGGTGGGCTCGCTGCGGGACGGTGTGGTGTTCACGTTGTACCCGGAGGTGAAGAACACCGTCGGCCGGTCCACCGACTTGTGCAGCAGCGTCAGCCGCTGCTGGAAGGTCCCCTTGGCGGGGTGCCGGTGGTCAACCGGCTGGGTGTAATTCAGTACGAAGTAGCGGTAGCCGTCGACCGGCTTCTCCTCGATGAGGCTCATTCCCGGGATCGCGAGGATCCGGTCCTTGATGTCCCCGGTCTTCGGCTCGGCGGCGGTGGCCGCTCCTGCCGACGCACTGCCGGCTCCCGCCGTGCCTATGAGCACCGCGAGCGACAGCAGCCATCTGGTGGCCTTGCGCATGCACCCTCCCCTTGGGATAGCAAAGGTCGGGCTGAACCTATCGGCGCGACCGGGGTGCCACCAGCCCCTGGCGCCGTTCGGCGGATCGGCAGGCCGCGGCTACGGCCGGTGCGCGGCCCGGCGGAGCGGCCTCGGGCGTGGGGCCGGGGGGCCGGGGGGCTTGTCGAAAACTCCGTCGGCGCAGGTGGCAGGCGGGGCGCCGACCTCATGAGGACGGCACCCGGGACGTCACCCGAGACATCCCACGCCACGTCGCAGACCGCAGACCGCAGACCGCAGACCGCAGACCGCAGACCGCACACTGCACGCCTCGGCGCGCAGGTCTCACGCCGCGAGTTCCTCCTCCTCGCCCGTGAAGGTCCGCCACAGTTCCGCATAGCGGCCGTCGCGGGCCAGGAGCTGCGCATGGCTGCCGTCCTCGATGATCCGGCCCTGGTCGAGCACCACCACCCGGTCGGCGCGGGCCGCGGTGGTCAGCCGGTGCGCGACGATCAAGACGGTGCGCGCGCCGGCGCTCGATGAGGGGTGGTGGTCGGGCGAGGGAAGGGCGGTACGGCGCCCGCCGAGCCGGTCGGTGGCCTGGTTGACGACCGCTTCGGTGGCCAGGTCCAGGGACGCGGTGGCCTCGTCGAGCAACAGCACGTCCGGGTCGACGAGTTCGGCGCGGGCCAGGGCCAGCAGCTGGCGCTGGCCGGCCGAGAGGTTGCGGCCGCGCTCGGCGACCTCGTGGAGGTAGCCGCCGTCGAGGGTGGCAATCATCGCGTGGGCGCCGACGGCCCGCGCGGCGGCCTCCACCTCGGCGTCGGTGGCGTCCGGACGGCCGTAGGCGATGGCGTCGCGGACCGTGCCGGCGAAGAGATAGGACTCCTGGGGGACCACGCCGAGGCGCCGGCGGTAGCCGGTCAGGTCCAGCTCGCGCAGGTCGGTGCCGTCGACCCGGACGGCGCCCGAGGACGGGTCGTAGTACCGCGCGACCAGCTTGACCAGGGTGGACTTGCCGGCGCCGGTCTCGCCGACGAAGGCCACGGTCTGGCCGGCCGGGATGGTCAGCGCGATACCGGCCAGCGCCGGTCCGCCGCCCCCGCCGTAGTGGAAGTGCACATCGTCGAAGGTGATGGCGCCGCGCAGCGCGGGCACCTCGCGGGGCCGCGCGACGGCCGGGAACGGGGGGCTCCCCTGCTCGAACGAAGCTGAGAACTCGGGGAAGGCCGGCTCGCGCAGCAGTTCCTGTATCCGGCCGAGCGAGACGGATGCCTGCTGGTAGCCGTCGAAGACCTGGGAGAGCTGCTGGACGGGGGCGAAGAACAGGTCGATGTAGAGCAGGTAGGCGACCAGCGCACCGGCGGTGAGGGTGTGGGAGCCGACCCGGTCGGCTCCGACGATCAGCACCAGCGCCGCCGCCACGGACGACAGCAGCTGGACGAACGGGAAGTAGACGGATATCAGGAACTGGCCGCGGACCCGCGCCCGGCGATAGGCGTCGCTGCGGGCGGCGAACCGCTCCGCGCCGCGCCGCTCGCGCCGGAACGCCTGGACGATCCGCAGTCCGGCCACGCTCTCCTGGAGGTCGCCGTTGACGACGCTGATCCGCTCGCGGGCCAGCTCGTACGCCTTCACGCTCTGCTTGCGGAAGAAGTACGTGCCGATGATCAGCGGCGGGAGGGTGGCGAAGACGACCAGGGCCAGCTGGAGGTCGATGGCCAGCAGTGCGACGAATATCCCGAGGAAGGTCAGCAGCGAGACGAGGGCGGTGACCAGACCGGTCTGAAGGAACGTGGACAGGGCGTCCACGTCCGTGGTCATCCGGGTCATGATCTTGCCGGTCAGTTCCCGCTCGTAGTAGTCGAGTCCGAGGCGCTGGAGCTGGGCGAAGATCTTGAGGCGGAGGGAGTACAGAATCCGTTCGCCGATGCGTCCGGTCATGCGGTTGCCACCGATCTGCGCGGCCCACTGGGCGAGGACCACGGCCAGGGCGATGGCAGCGGCGGTCCAGACGCCGATCAGCGCGCCGCGGCGGACGCCCTCGTCGATGCCCTGCCGGATCATCACCGGCAGCAGCAGCCCGGCCAGCGCGTCCACGGCGACCAGCGCCAGCGCGAAGGCCAGCGGCCCGCCGAAGCTGTGCAGCAGCCGGCGCAGACCGTAGGAGCGCTCGGGGCGCACCGCCCGGTCCTCGTCGACGTCGGGGGTGTCCGTGGCGGGCGGCAAGGCTGCGACCTGGGCGAGGAGTTCGGGAGTAGCAGGGAGTCCGGCCATCGCGGCGCCGATGCCGGGGCCGGCCGCGGCGGCCGCGCGGGCCGCCATCCCGGCTCCGCCCGCCTCGGCCTCCTGCTCGCGGCGGACCCAGAGTTCGGGGGTGACCGTGCCGTCCGCCCCGGTGGGCCCGTCGGTGTCCGCTGCCGCGTCCGGCGCCGGCAGCCCGGCGGCGAACTCGCCGTCGAAGGCGCCCTCCAGTTCACCGACCGGGTCCCGTTCGACCCCGCCCAGCTCCTCCGGGTCGGTCAGCAGCTTGCGGTAGAGCGGACAGCGGTCCGCCAGCTCCTCCTGGGTGCCGAGGTCGACCAGCCGCCCGCCGTCGAGGACGGCGACCCGGTCGGCGAGCGCCAGGGTGGAGGCGCGGTGCGCGATGAGCAGGGTCGTACGGCCCGCCATGACGCCGCGCAGCGCGTCGTGGATCTCGTGTTCGACCCGGGCGTCGACCGCCGAGGTCGCGTCGTCCAGGACCAGCAGCCGGGGGTCGGCGAGGATGGCGCGGGCCAGGGCGACGCGCTGGCGCTGGCCGCCGGACAGGGTCAGCCCCTGCTCGCCGACCTTGGTGTCGTAGCCCTCGGGGAGCTCGGAGATGAAGCCGTCGGCCTGGGCGGCGCGGGCGGCGGCGCGGATCTGTGCGTCGGTGGCGTCCGGGTGGCCGTAGGCGAGGTTGTCGCGGACGGAGTCGGAGAACAGGAAGCTGCTCTCCGGGACCAGTCCGATGGCGGCCCGCAGCGACT
Organism: Streptomyces sp. NPDC015125; assembly: GCF_043080045.1. NCBI lineage: Bacteria > Bacillati > Actinomycetota > Actinomycetes > Kitasatosporales > Streptomycetaceae > Streptomyces > Streptomyces sp. NPDC015125. The sequence continues at coordinate 298,037 of NZ_JBIBVF010000003.1, read as the reverse complement.
CCAGGGTCAGGTCGCGCACGTCCTGGCCGCCGACCAGGACCCGGCCCGCGGTGACGTCGTAGAAGCGCGGCAGCAGCAGCGAGACCGTGGACTTGCCGCTGCCGGACGTGCCGACCACGGCGACGGTCTCCCCGGCCTCGATGCGCAGGGAGAAGTCCTCCAGAACGGGGCGGGGGGCCGGGGCGCCCGGGGCGGCGCCGTCCGCGTCCTCGTGCAGCGGCGCGTACCCGAAGGTCACCCGGTCGAACTCGACGGTGGCGGGGGCGTCGGCGGGCAGCTCGTGCGCATCGGCCCGTTCCTTGATCGACGGCTCGGTGTCGATCAGCTCGTAGACCCGCTCCACGCCGGCCCGCGCCTGCTGGCCGACGGTCAGCATCATCGCCAGCATCCGGACCGGTCCGACCAACTGGGCGAGGTAGGTGGAGAAGGCGACGAACGTGCCGAGGGTGACCTGGCCCTGGGTGGCCATCCAGCCGCCGAGGGCCAGCATCGCGACCTGGCCGAGCGCCGGGACGGCCTGCAGTGCGGGGGTGTAGCGGGCGTTGAGCCGGACCGTGCGCAGGCGTCCGGCGAACAGCCGGCGGCTGACCTCGCGCAGCTTGCCGGTTTCCTGCTCCTCCTGTCCGAAGCCCTTGACGACCCGCACGCCGGAGACCGCGCCGTCCACGACCCCGGCGACGGCGGCGGCCTGCCCCTGGGCGTACCAGGTGGCGGGGAAGAGCCGGGCGCGGCTGCGCTGGGCGATGAACCACAGGGCGGGGGCGACGGCCAGCGCGATGACGGTGAGCAGCGGTGAGAGCACCGCCATCACCACCAGCGAGATCAGGAACAGCAGGACGTTCCCGATCATCATCGGGAGCATGAACAGCAGGCTCTGGATCAGCTGGAGGTCGCTGGTGGCGCGGCCGACGACCTGGCCGGTGCTCAGCTCGTCCTGTCGCCGGCCGTCGAGCCGGGAGATCGCGCCGAACATCCGGGTCCGCAGGTCGTGCTGGGCGTCCAGGGCGAGCCGGCCGCCGTAGAAGCGGCGGATGTAGGTGAGGACGTAGACCACGACCGCGGCGACGACCAGCAGACCGGCCCAGGGGCCGATGGCGCGCTCGTGCTTGACGATGACATCGTCGATGATCAGCTTCGGGACGAGCGGGACCAGGGCCAGCACGGCCATCCCGGCGAGCGAGGAGCCGAGGGCGAGCAGCACGTCCTTTTTGTACTGCCAGCAGTCGCGGATCAGCCGCCGCGCCCAGCTCGCTCGTTTCCTATCCGTCCCCGCCACCCGGTGCCTCCCGCGCCTCGACTCTCGACGCCTGGCACCAACACCGCGCGGGGCGGATTTCATCCCGCCGCAACAATTCTCCGGGCGGGGAGCGCACGCCCCGCGTCTCCGGGCGGGGAGCGCACCCCCGCATCCCCGGACGGGAAGCGTGCGCCCGCACGGCAGACGGCCCCGCCCCGGGTGGTCCGGGAGGGGCCGTCTCCGGCGGGGCCGTACCCGAGGGGCCCGTACCCGACGGGGCCGTACCCGACGTGGCCGTTTCCGGCGGAGCCGTACCCGACGGGGCCGGGCGGGCTACTTCACCCGCTGCACCGTCAGCTCCGAGATCCCCGGATGCGGCTTCGGCTTCCCGCCATCCGCCGTGGCCTGGTCACCGTGCACCACGACCCGTACGTACCGGGCCGGCGTCCGGCCCGCGTATCCGGTTCCTGACCAGTGCTTTCCGTCCCGGGAGACCTGGACGTTGTAGGACGTGGGCCGGGTCGTGTTCCAGTGCGGGGTGATCTGCCCGACGCGGGTGGTCCGGCCGAGGTCGACGGTGAGGGTGCCGTTCGCGGAGTCGGGCACCCAGGCGGTGGTGCCGTTGCCGTCCACCGCGGCGGCCGCGTACAGACCGGGCTCCTCGGAGGTCGCCGTGGCGGACGTGCAGCGGGCCGCATTCGAGGTCGCCGCCAGGTCCGGGCGGCGGGTCTTCAGGACGGCCGGCGCCCCGCGGCTGACGATCTTGTCGCCCTCCGGCGTCTCGATCCGCATCGGCGCGCCGGCGGTCAGCCGCACGGTGGTCTGGTGGGCGCCGATCGCGATGTCGTAGGTCCGCCCCTGCCAGTGCAGGCCGCGCAGGGTGACGCCCTGGGACAGCTGCGGCGGCAGCATCGGGTCGAGGCGTACCGCGTTCTCCCGCAGCCGCAGCCCGGTCAGCCCGTGGGTGAAGGTCTGCAGGAAGCCGCCCTTGCCGGTGAGGAAGTCCTGTGCGGGCTTGCCGGCGTGCGGGTCGTCGGCGCCGGCCTTGTTGCCGCGCGCCTCGGAGAACTGGTCGAACGGCCCGCGGACGAACGGCTGGATGGAGCGCCTGAGGTAGGTGTAGGTCGAGCAGCCGGCCTCACCGATCCCGGCGGCGTCGATGGCGTGCACCGAGTCCGTCATGGCCGGGCCGTCCGGGTCGGTGTGCCCGGCGTAGAAGTCCAGTGTGCGGGCCGCCTTGGCCTGCGACATCGGCCATTCCAGCGGGTACATCAGCAGCACCGTGTCGGCCTGCTTGATGGTCGTGCCCTTGTACCCGGCGTACTGCTCGAAGATCTTCTTCTTGCTGTCGTAGGGGATGCGCAGCTTGTCGGCGATGGTCTTCCAGGAGGCCGGTGCCTTCTCGCCGAGGAGGGCGGCGACGCGGGTGGCGTGGCGCAGCGCGGTGGCGGCGCCGGCGTTGGTGAACACCCCGTCGTTGACGCCGTTGCTGTACTCGTCCGGCCCGGCGACGTTCTTGACGGAGTAGCTGCCGTCGGCGTTGTGGGTGGCCCGCGAGGCCCAGAATTCGGCGATGCCCTTGAGGACCGGCCAGCCGCGGGACTTCAGCCAGGCGGTGTCCTTGGTGGCGAGGTAGTACTGCCAGGTGGCGAGGGAGATATCGCCCATGAGGTGGTTCTGGGTCTTGCAGTGCGGCGGGTCCCAGCTGTGGCACTCGTTCCACAGGTCGCCCTTGCTGCCGCTGGTCCAGGGGTAGAACAGCCCCTTGTAGCCCAGCTTCTCGGCGTTGGCGCGGGCACCGGCCCGGGTCTTGTAGCGGTAGTCGACGATCGACTTGGCGAGTTCGGGGTGGGCGGCGAGCAGGCCCGGGTACATCCAGGTCTCGGCGTCCCAGAAGACCTCACCGGCGTAGTTGTCGCTGGTCAGGCCGGTGGGGCCGATGCTGTTGTCGCTGCCGGCGCGGGTGGAGGACAGCAGTCCGTACTGCGCCGAGCGCACCCAGGACTGCAGATCGCGCTTGCCCTTCACCTCGATGTCGCTGCGCCACAGCCGCTTCCAGGCGGCGGTGTGCCGGGCGAAGAGGGCGTCCCAGCCGCGGCCGGCGGCCCGGCGCGAGGCCGCGTCGGCGGCGGCGCGCGGGGAGCGGGAGGTGAGTGCGGTGTCCACGCCGACGTACTTGGTCAGCTCGTACGAGCGGCCGCTGCGGACCGGGAAGGACACCCGCTGCCGGTTGCTGAGCTTGTCCGCCTGCGGCGCCGGTCCGGGGCGGCCCGCGCGCACCCCGGGCCCGGTGCGCAGGGTCGAGGCCACCGCGCCCTCGGTCTTCGTCCCGTCCGTGCGGAACCCGACGTCCATGGTGCGGCCGGAATCCCGGCCGCCGGATCCCTTGCCGCCGGACTCCTTGCCGCCGGTGGCGGACCCGGTGGCGGACGGCGTCATCCGGCGGGCGCCGCGGCCGTCGAGACCGTCGGTGACGGTGGCGGCGCCGCTCCAGTGGGGCGTCATCCGCAGGCGTACGGCGCCGGTGTGGGCGTCGTTGCGGTCGGCGAGCACGTCGTAGACCAGGTCGGTGGCGCGGCCGTCGGCGGCCGTCCAGGTCAGCGAGGTACGGACGAATCCGCAGCGCAGGGAGAGCGTCTGGCGGTAGTGCGAGATCCGGCCGGGTGCGGTGGCGGAGGAGAAGGTGTCGGGGTGTGCACCGCCGGTGGCGACGTCGAGGGTGGTCCAGGTGGGCAGGGCGGCGACGGCCTGCCGGCCCTTCACGCTCTTGGGTCCCTTGGCGTACAGGCCGGAGACGAAGGAGCCGTCGTACTCCGGCGTCTTCAGCGGCCAGCCGGTCGTGCCGCCGGGCGCGGCGTAGCCGGTGCCGTTGGGCGGCACCCGCTGTCCCAGGTAGCCGTTGCCGACGAAGGCGTGATGGCTGTCCTTGGGGTCGATCTTGGTGCTGGTGGCGGTCCAGCCGTCGCCGTCGTCGCCCTTCATGCAGGGGCCCTGCGCGCCGCCGGCCGACGGTGGTGCGGGCGCCGGTGCGGGTGCGGAGGCAGAGGCCGAGACGGGCGCGAGGATCGCGACCAGGGCCGTGGCGAGCAGCGGGGCGACGAGCTTGCGGGAGCGGGGCGCCACCGGCCCGGACCGTTGCCCGGCCGCAGGAGAGTGCTCCGCCGGGGGCTGCGGGGGCGGGTCCACGGGGTGCTGTGCCGAATGTTCCATGGTTCTCCGTCGTATGTGCGCGGCCCGTGCCGCACTACCGCGACACGGACATCACCTTGAACATCATCAGGCCCCCGCCTGCACGGCACCCTAGGCCGATTCCCCCGTTCGGGTCACGGCCTTCCCGGCACGAAATTGTCCGAGCGCCCCCGCCGCCCCACCCCGATGGGTCGGGAGAGCCCTGGATGCGGCTACACTTTTAGACTGACCAGTCAGATCAAAAGGGGAGGGGTGTTTGTGAACACCACCCGCCAGGGGGCGGCGGTCGACGCCAGGGGGATCGGAGTGGAGGGCCCGAGAGGGTGGGCCTTCCAAGGCATCGACATCTCCGCGGAACCGGGCACCCTGATCGCGGTCGAGGGCTCCTCGGGCTCCGGCCGCACCTGCCTGCTGCTGGCCCTCACCGGCCGGATGCGGATCACCGAGGGCACGGCGACGGTCGCCGGACTCCCGCTGCCCCAGCGGATGGGTACGGTGCGCAGCCGTACCGCCATCGCCCATGTACCGGGCGTCGTCGACCTCGAACCGGCCCTCACCGTCGGCGAACACCTCAAGGAACAGGCCCTGCTGGGCCACCGCTTCCAGGGCCTCGGCGCCTCGCTCCCCTGGGGCAAGCGCCACCAGGAGGCCACCCGGGCCCGGGTCGACGCCGCCCTCGCGGCCGTCCGGCTCGATCCCGCCACTCTGCCCAAGGGACTGCGGACGGCCGTACGCGATCTGGAGCGGATCGAGGCGCTGCGGCTCTCCGTCGCGCTCGGGATCATGCACGGCCCGCAGTTGCTGGCCGTCGACGATGTGGACCTCAAGCTCTCCGAGGCCGAACGCGCCCAGGCCTGGCAGCTGTTGCGGGACATCGCGCTGGCGGGCACCACCGTCGTGGCGGCCGGCAGCGACGCACCGGCGGACGCACTGATCGTCCGCACCACGCGGGCGAAGCCCGCAGCCGCCGCCCCCGCCTCCGTCCCCGTCGAGGACGAGCCCCGCACCACCGTCCAGGACGAGCCCCACACCACCGAGGAGGAAGCAGCGCATGCGTTCGCCGAGACTGGCCGCGCTTGAGCTCAAGCGTTTCGGCAGGGGAAAGCTTCCCCGTCTGGGCCTGGTCGCCCTGATGCTGATCCCGCTGCTCTACGGGGCCCTGTACCTGTGCTCCTTCTGGGACCCCTACAGCCGCCTGGACAAGATCCCGGTAGCCCTCGTCAACGAGGACACGGGCACCACCACCGGCGGCAAGAAGATCACCGCGGGCGACGACCTGTCCGAGAACCTCAAGGACAGCAAGAAGTTCCACTGGGAGGACGTCAGCTCCGCGGACGCCGCCAAGGGCGTCGAGAACGGCACGTACTACCTCTCGCTGACCGTCCCGAAGGACTTCAGCAAGCGGATCGCCTCCAGCTCCGGGGACACCCCGCAGACGGGCGCGCTCCAGGTCCGTACGAACGACGCCAACAACTACGTCGTCGGCTCGATCTCCAAGACGGTCTTCTCCGAGGTCCGTGCCAAGACCTCGGCCACCTCGGCGCGGGCCATGCTCGACAAGATCTTCATCTCGTTCTCCGATCTGCACGACAAGACCGCCGAGGCGGCGGACGGGGCCGGGAAGGTCGACGACGGGCTCGGCACCGCCAAGGACAAGACCGGTGAACTGGCCGACGGCCTGGGCAAGCTGAACCAGGGCGCAGGCAAGATCAGCAAGGGTGCCACGGAAGCGGCCGCGAAGGCCAGGCAGCTCAGCCAGGGCGCGGGTCAGGTCGCGGACGGCACCCAGATGCTCGCCCAGAAGGTCCACGGCATCGCCCGGAAGGACCTCCCCTACCTCAGGGAGCACGGCAAGGAGATCGGCGAGAAGGCACAGATCGTCGCCGACCTCAGCCAGAAGCTCGACGAGGACCTCGGCAAGCTGCCCGGGGACTCCGCCAAGGCCGCCGAACAGGCACGGAAGAACGCCGACAACGCCGCGGACCTCTACCACGAACGCTGCGACGGCCTGCTCTCCACCGACCCCGACTGCCCCAAGCTCAAGGCGCTCGCGGACGGCAGCGCCCTCGCCGCCGATGCGGCGGAGAAGGTCAACGACACCGTCGCCCACACGGACTTCGGGCAGCTGCGCACCAAGGTGCGGGAACTGCACGAGGGCGCGGTGCGGGTGGCCAACGAGGCGCCGGGCATCGCGAACCGCGCGGACAAGGCGATCGGCCAGATCGACCAGCTCAACACCGGTGCGCACAAGGTCTCCCAGGGCGCCGGGCTGTTCGCCGACGGCATCGGCTCGCTCGCCGACGGCGCCGGCAAGCTCCACAGCGGCCTGGGCGTCGCCAAGGACGGTGCCGACAAGCTCACCGGCGGCCTCTTCAAGCTCAAGGACGGCACCAACCAGCTGGCCGACGGCCTGCACGACGGCGTCGCCAAGATCCCGGACTACAACAAGAAGGACCGCGACGCCCGCACCGACGTGATGTCCGACCCGGTCGAGCTGGCCGCCAAGTCGATGCACAAGGCGCCCAACTACGGCACCGGCCTGGCGCCGTACTTCATCCCGCTCTCCCTCTGGGTCGGCGCGATGGTCGCGTTCATGCTGCTCCCGGCGCTGAGCAAGCGGGCCCTGGCCGCGGGCGCCCCGGGCTGGCGGATCACCCTCGGCTCCTGGCTGCCCGCCTACGCCGTCGGCGTCGTACAGGTGCTGGCCCTGATGGCCGTCCTGCACTGGGGCCTGGGCCTGGAGATGGTCCGCTCGGCCGGCACCGTCGGTTTCCTGCTGCTGGCCACCGCCTGCTTCACCGCCATCATCCAGCTGCTGGGCGCGTTCTTCGGCCCGGCCGGCCGGGTGCTGACCCTGGTCGTGCTGATGCTCCAGCTGACCTCGGCGGGCGGCACCTACCCGGTGCAGACCAGCCCCGGGTTCTTCGCCGCCATCCACCCGTTCCTGCCGATGAGTTACGTGGTCGACGGCCTGCGCCGGCTGATCACCGGTGGTGACCTCGCCATCGTGCAGCAGGGCTGTGTGGTCCTCGTGGTCTTCACCGTCGGCGCGCTGGCGCTCACCGCCCTCGCGGCGCGCAGCCGGCAGGTCGTACGGATGAAGGATCTGCACCCGGAACTCAGCCTGTGAGCGTGCTCCCGGGGCCCCGGGGCGGTGCCGTCGACGGCACCGCCCCGGGGGCTTCCCCCGTCACCCGCCGCACCTCGACGCGCCGTCGGCTCTTCGACGCCGCCGTGACCCTCATCGCGGAACAGGGCTTCTCCGCCACCACCGTCGACGAGATCGCCGACCGGGCCGGCGTCGCCAAGGGCACCGTCTACTACAACTTCGCCAGCAAGAACGTCCTCTACGAAGAGCTGCTGCGGGACGGCATCGACCTGCTGGCCGACTCGCTGCGCCGGGCCGCCGACACCACAGCGGCCCGCGGCGGCACCCGGGTCGACGCCCTGGACGCCATGATCCGCGCGGGCCTGGACTTCATCGCCTGCTCCCCCGCCCTCATCCAGCTCTACGTCGCCGAACTGTGGCGCACCAACCGCACCTGGCGCGACACCCTCACCTCCGTACGCGGCCGCGCCCAGTCCGTCGTCGAGTCCGTCCTGCGCGACGCCGTGGACACCGGCGAACTCTCCGACGAGCTCGACATCCCCCTCACCGCCTCCGCGCTCCTGGGCATGGTCCTGGTGGCCGCCCTGGACTGGCAGTCCTTCCAGCCGGACCGCTCGGTCGAGGACGTGCACGCCGCGCTGTCGCGGCTGCTGCAGGGGCGGGTGGGGGCGGGTGCGCGGTAGGGCGCTCCCCCGCGGCACGGCTGCCGCACGAAGGCCGGCCCGGTCGTGGACAGTTGTCCACGACCGGGCCGGCCTCACGCGTACCGCTCTCCCGCATACCGGCTCAGCCGGCCGGTGGCCGGACGGGGGTCAGGGTTCGATGACGCCCGCGTGCGCGCTGGACGGTGACAGGATGGCGGTCGGGGTGGTCGCGCCGGCGAAGGAGGCGTCGTAGCCGCCGTTGGCGAGGATGTACACCAGGATGAACGTCTCGTTGAACCGGGCGACGCCCTGGGCGTCGGTGACGGCGGTGCCCATGAGGTTGCCGCCGACGCTGAACACGATGGTCTGGCCGGGCACCGGCAGACCGGTGGCCTGGTCGGTCAGCGTGGCGGTCAGGAACGGGTAGTACACGTGCGGCGGGAACAGCTTCGACAGCGCCGGGGTCGCGGTCAGCGTGGTGGCGTGGACGGGGAGCAGGTAGGTGAAGCCACCCACCAGCGTGGCGCTGCCACCGGGCGTGGTGACGGTGACGTCCGCGGGACCGGCCGCTCCGGGCGGGGTGACGAAGGTGAGCTGGGTGCCGGTTGCGTTGACGGTCACCCCGGTGGCGGGGTTGCCGCCGACGTCGACACTCGCCCCGGTCAGGTTGGTGCCGGTGATCGTCACCATCGTGCCGCCCGCGATGGGCCCTTGGTTGGGGACGATGCTGGTCAGCGTCGGGTCGAATTGGATGACGCTGACGTTGCTCCCGTTGATGTTGCTGACGTAGACCTTGTTGTTGGGGGCGACCGTCACGGCGATCGGTCCGGTGCCGACGGGGATCGGGGCGCCGACGACGGTGTTGGTGGCGGTGTCGAACACCGTCACGCTGTTCGCCGCCCGGTTGGCCGTGTAGGCCATCCCGTCGGCGCCGACCGCGATTCCCCACGGCTGGTTGCCGACGGCGATCGGGGCGCCGACGACGGTGTTGCTGATGGTGTTGATCACCGTCACGGTGTTCGACCCGATGTTGGCGACGTAGGCGTTGCCGTTGGGTGCGATCGCCACGAAGTTCGGCTGGTTGCCGACGGGGATCGGGGCACCGATGACCAGGTTGGTGGCGGTGTCGATCACCGTCACGGTGTTCGATCCCCGGTTGGCGACGTAGGCGTTGCCGTTGGGGGCGACCGCGATCCCGACCGGCTGGGCGCCGACGGCGATCGGGCCGCCGACGACCATGTTGGTGGTGGTGTCGATCACCGTCACGGTGTTCGCGGCGAAGTTGGTGACGTAGGCGTTGCCGTTGGGCGCGATCGTCACCACGGCCGGCTGGCCGCCGACGGCGATCGGGCCGCCGACAACGGTGTTGGTGGCGGTGTCGATCACCGACACGGTGTTCGACCCGCTGTTGGGGACGTAGGCGTTGCCGTTGGGGGCGACCGCCAGCCAGACCGGCGTACCGCCGACGCCGATCGGGCCGCCGACGACGGTGTCCATGGTGGTGTCGATCACCGACACGTTGGCCGACCCGGAGTTGGCGACGTAGAGGTTGCTGTTGGGGGCGATGGCCACCCCGACCGGGTTGTTGCCGACGGGGATCGACGTGACGGCCAGAAAGAGGTGCGCCGGGGCTGCCGCCCGGCTCGCCCCTCCCGCCCCGGCGGTCGGCGGCACCTGACCGGGGAGTTGAGCTGTCGCCAACAGCTCCTGCAGCGGTGACTGAACGCTGGTACTCATGTGGACCCCTTCGGTGGGGAGCCACCCCGGACCCGGCACGCCCCCGCGCGGGGAGCAGCACACGTCCTTCGGTCCCTGTCCGGGGCACCACAAACCACCACGACAGACCGCGGGTCACCACAACACGGCGGGCTGCGCACCCCGAGGAGGGATGGGCAGCCCGTTTGGTTCGGTAAGCGCTCTATGCCCACCCGGCAAGGCGGCGAAACCTCCAGGGGGCCGGTGGACTCGTCAGGGTCCGGTGGAGCCTTCAGGAGTCCAGATGCGTCGGCGCGAACATCCGCAGGTGGGCCGGGAGTACGACGACCGAAGGGCCGGGGGCCGCGAGCGCCGCCGCCAGGTCCGCACGGAGCCGGTCCGGGGCCGTACGGACCGCGGGGACTCCGAACGACTCGGCCAGCGCCACGAAGTCCGGCCGGGTGAGTTCGGTGGCGGTGGGCGCGCCGAAGGCGTCGGTCATGTATGCGCGCAGGATGCCGTATCCGCCGTCGTCCACGATGAGCCAGGTCACCGGCAGGTCGTACTGCCGGGCGGTGGCCAGCTCGGCGATCGAGTACATCGCGCCGCCGTCGCCGGACACCGCCAGCACCGGCCGCGCCGGGTCGGCGACGGCCGCGCCCAGCGCCGCCGGGAAGCCGTAGCCCAGACCGCCGGCGCCCTGGGCGGAATGCAGCGCGTTGGTGCGCCGCGGGTCGAAGGCGGACCAGGCCCAGTAGGCGAGGATCGTCATGTCCCAGCAGCTGACCGCGCCGTCGGGAAGCGCGTCCCGCACCGAGGCCAGCACCTGCTGCTCCAGGTCGAGATGCTGCCCGGCGATCCGGTCGCGGACGCGGGCCAGGAGATCGGACACGGCGGCCTCGGGGGAGGGCGCCTGGCCGGACCCGGGCGCGGCTGTCCCGCTCTCCTTGGAGGTGGGCGCCTCGTCGCCCTCGGTGGGGCCGGCCTCCCGGGCCTCCCGCTCCCCCACCTCCTTGGCCAGCGCGGCCAGCGCCGCCCGGGCATCCGCGTGGATGCCCAGCGCGGCATGGTTCGACTCCAGCTTGCCGAGGTCCGCCTCGATCTGTATGACGCGGCCGAGCGGCCGGAACGTGTGGTAGTTCGACGAGAGTTCGCCCAGCCCCGAGCCGACGACCAGGAGGGTGTCCGCGTCCTCCAGGAAGGCCGTGGTGTAGCGGTCCTCCAGCCAGGATTGGAGGGAGAGCGGGTGCTCCCACGGGAAGGCGCCCTTGCCGCCGAAGGTGGTGGCCACCGGCGCCCGCAACTGCTCGGCCAGCGCCAGCAGCTCCGCCTCGGCCCCGGCCCGTACGACTCCGCCGCCGGCCAGGATCACCGGCCGCCGGGCCCGGGTGAGCCGGTCCGCCGCCGCCGCGATCAGCTCCGACCGCGGCAGCAACTCCTTCGGTGTGGCGGAGAGTTGGGCCACCGGCGGTACGTCGGCCGCCGCCAGCAGCACGTCCTGCGGGATCTCCAGCCACACCGGTCCGTGCGGGGCGCTCAGCGCCGACTCCCAGGCGGCGGCCACCGCCGAGGGGATCTGCGAGGCCGTACGCGCCGTGTGGACCGACTTGACCACGCCGCGGAACGAAGCGCTCTGATCGGTGAGTTCATGGAGGTAGCCATGGCGTCCGCCGCCGATCCCGGCCAGCGGCACCTGACTGCCGATGGCCAGTACGGCGGCCGAACCGGCCGCCGCCTCCTGCAGCGCGGCCAGCGTCATCAGCGCGCCCGGGCCGGTGGAGACCAGCAGGGGCGCGACCCCGTGCGTGGTTCTGGCGTACGCATCGGCGGCGAAGCCCGCGTTGTTCTCCACCCGCAGCCCTATGTAGCGCAGCGCGGAGCGGCGCAGCGCGTCGAACACCCCGAGCGCATGCTGCCCCGGCAGCCCGAAGACGGTGTCGGCACCGAGTGCGGCCAGCGACTCGACGACCAGGTCACCGCCGTTGCGCCGGTGCTGCGTGGCCGGGGGCAGGGGGGTGGTGGTGCTCATGGGGATGCGTGCTGCCTTCCTTGGCGGGGGATCTGTGGGAGCTGCGGGAGCTGCGGGAGCTGCGAGGGGGCGTGCGGGCGGGCCGGTGTGCGGGTCAGGCTCGCCCGGTGGCAGGGAAGGGGGCCAGTACCCGGGCCACCGTCACGGACGTGTCGCCGGCCGCGTCCTCCTCCGGATCGTCCCCGTCCGCGGCACCCTCCGGCCGGCCGGACAGCCGCACCCGCCAAGCCGCCAGCACCTGCGGGTCCGTCGGCTCGGTGGTCAGGCTGACCGCCACATACGCCACGAGCGAGGCGATCAGCCCGTAGTAGATCGGCTCGTTGGCGAGGACGCCGAGCGAGACCATCAGGCCGATGACGGTCAGGCCGCCGACCGCGACCGCGGCGAGCGCGCCGGCGGCGTTGCCCCGCTTCCACAGCAGTCCGCCGAGGATCGGCACCAGCAGGCCGCCGACGAGGACGTTGTAGGCGAGGGTGAGCGCCTCGACGACGTTGTTCAGTGCGATCGCGATGACGATGACCGCGAGGCCCATGAGGAGGATGAAGACGCGGTTGCCGCGCACCTCGTCGTGCGCCTCGTCGTGCGCCTCGGTACCGCTCTCGTCCCCGGCGTGCTCCGTCCCGGGCGCCCGGCCGCCGTCGGCGGACTCCCCCGCGGACGGCCGGCGCCGCACCGGGGCGACGCGCTTCACCCGCGCCCAGATGTCGTTGTTGGCGACCGTGGCGCAGGCGATCAGCGCGCCCGAGGACGTGGACATCACCGCGGACAGCGCCGCCGCCAGCACCAGCCCGCGCACGCCCACCGGCAGCGCGTCCTTGACGATCGTCGCGAAGGCGTCGTCCGGGCTGCCCAGGTGCGGGTAGAGCACCTTGGCCGCGGTGCCGATGACCGCACCGGCCAGCGCGTAGGCCAGGCAGTACGTACCGGCCGCGGTGCCGCCGAGGCGCGCCACCTTGTCGCCGCGCGCGGTGAACACCCGCTGCCAGATGTCCTGTCCGATCAGCATGCCGAAGGAGTAGATCAGGACGTAGGTGAAGACCGTCTGGCCGCCGATGCCGAGCGGGGCGAAGTAGTCGTCCGGCAGCTGCGCCTTCATCGCCGCGAAGCCGCCCGCCTTGACGACGGCGAGGGGCAGCAGGAGCAGCAGCACACCGATCGTCTTGACGACGAACTGGACCATGTCGGTGAGGGTGATCGACCACATGCCGCCGAGCGTCGAGTAGGCGACGACGATGGCCCCGCCGAGGATGATCGACAGCGTGCGGTCCATGCCGAAGAGCACGTCGAAGATGGTCGCGTAGGCGATGGTCGAGGTCACCGCCAGCATCAGCGTGTAGGCCCACATCACGACGCCGGAGATGATCCCGGCGGAGCCGCCGTAGCGCAGGTCCAGCATCTCGGAGACCGTGTAGACCTTCAGCCGGGCGATCCGGGCCGAGAAGAAGACGCTCAGTGCGAGCAGCCCCAGGCCGATGGTGAAGACCATCCAGGCGCCGGACAGGCCGTACTGGTAGCCGAGCCCCACGCCGCCGATGGTGGAGGCGCCGCCGAGGACGATCGCCGCCATGGTTCCCGAATACATCACGGGGCCGAGGCGGCGGCCCGCGACCAGGAAGTCGCTCTTGGATGTGGCGCGCCGCATCCCCCACCAGCCCATGGCGAGCATTCCGGCCAAATAGAGCACGATCACCGCATAGTCGACAGCCATGGGCCATCCCTTCCAACTGCGCCGGGGGGAGAGGGGAGGAGCGAGGGGTGTGGGGGTGCGGGGGGTTGGAGATGCGGGGGGTGGCGTCGAGGCGGCGGGCGCTTGGCGAGCGGGGGTCTCGTCCAAGCGCCTCGCCTCGGGGGTTGACCCTAGGAGGCGCGAAGGCAACGCTGAAGTGTAGTTTTCCTCCATTCACCACCCTCCGATGTGGATGGTTCGCACATGCCGCCGCACCGCCTCCCGCCGCCGTCCACCCCACCCGTGCCGCTGGCGGATCTCCTTGCCCGTACGGATCTGGGCCTGCGCCAGATCGCCGGCCCGCGCGAGGGCGTCGCGATCCACTGGGTGCACACCTCCGAGATGGCCGACCCGGTGCCGTACCTCCTGGGCGGCGAGATGCTGCTGACGGCGGGCATGCATCTGGCCGAGGTGACGAGGGGCGCGGGCGAGGAGTCCGCCGCCGCCCTCGACGCATACCTCGACGGTTATGCCGCCCGGACCGTCGCGGCCGGTGCCGCAGCCCTCGGGTTCGGGATCGCGCCGGTGCACGACACCGTCCCCCGCGCCCTGGTGGCGGCCTGCGACCGGCACGGCCTGCCGCTCGTCGAGGTCCCGGCGGGCACTCCGTTCACCGCCGTCGAGAGCGCCGTGTGGCAGGCGGTGACACAGGCCCGGCACCGCGAGTTGACCCGGCTCAGCGAAGCGCAGCGCGCGCTGGCCGCGGCCGCCGCCCGCCCCGATCCGGCAAGCGCCGTGCTGCGCGCACTGGCCCGCCATGTGCACGGCTGGACCGCGCTGCTCGCCCCGGACGGCACGGTAGGCGGTTCCGCCGGACCCCGCCCCACCACCTCCGTCCGGGCCGCGGCCGGCCGTCTCGCACAGGTCGTCGGCGCGGGCGGCCCGTCCTCGGCGACCGACACCCTCCCCGGCAGCTCGCTGTCCGCCTACGCCCTGACGGGACGCACCCGCGGCAGCCAGGCGCTCGCCCTGGTGGTCGCCGCGGATCCGCACGACCCGCCCGCGCACGCCATCGCGAGTGTCGCCGCCGTACTCCTCTCACTGATCACCGGCCCGCCCACCGACCACGGCCCGGCCGCCGCCGGGCATTCGGCGGCCCTGGTCCGGCTGCTCCTCGGCGCCCGCCCGGCCGAGGTCGCCCCGCTCCTCGGCCCTCCCCTCTGGACCGTCGTCCACGCCGAACGCCGCCGTGACACCACGGAGTCGGCAGCCTCGCTGGCCGCCGCTCTGGGCACCCCGCTCGTCGCCCCGGACCCCGGAAGCAGGCCGGCCACGGCCCCTGAGACGCACCCGGACGCCGGCCCCGAGGCGGCGGCCGCCCCCGGCGCCGCGCCCGCCCTGCGCGCCCTGATCCCCGCCGGCCAGGAGATCACCGCGCATCCCGGCTGGACACTCGGCGTCAGCGAACCCGTCCCCGTCGCGGAGCTGCCGGCCGCCGACCGGCATGCCGCCTCCGCCCTGCGCCGCGCCCGCGCGGGCCGCGCCGCCCTGGTGCGTCACCGCACCCCTGGCCCCCACAGCATCGCCTCACTCGTCGCCCCCACGGACGCCCGGCAGCACGCCCAGGCCCTGCTCGCCCCGCTGGCCGGCTCCCCGCCCCTCCTCTCCACCCTCCACAACTGGCTCTCCCTTCACGGCAGTTGGGACCGCACCGCGACCGCCCTCGGCATCCACCGCAACACCGTCCGCCAGCGCATCACCCGTATCGCCGGCCTCCTCGACACCGATCTGGACGACCCCGACGTCCGTATGGAGCTGTGGTTCGCCCTGCGTTCGCTCGACCGGGGCGCGGCACCGGGCTGACGGCCAACCTCACCTCACCGGGTGGAGACCTTGTGGACGGTGGTGTCGTCCGGGTCCAGCCGCCGCCCGTCCGCGGACCGCACTTCCAGCGCGCGGAGTTGACGCCCCTCCCGGCGGTCGACCAACTGGGAGTGCGCCTCACCGGGGGCGAAGAAGTGCTCTTCGCCCCACTGCCGCAGCGCCACGATGACGGGGAAGAGCGCCTTGCCCTTCGGCGTCAGTACGTACTCGCGGTAGGCGCTGCCGTCCGAGGCGGGGACGGATGCGAGGACGCCGCCGGCGACCAGGGTGCGCAGGCGCGCGGTGAGGATGTTCTTCGCCACGCCGAGGCTGCGCTGGAACTCCCCGAAGCGCCGGCTTCCATCGAAGGCGTCCCGCACGATCAGCAGGGACCACCAGTCACCGATCGCGTCCACCGACCGGGCGACGGGGCATGCACTGTCGTCGAAACGCGTCCTGGTCACCATGGCGTCCCTCACCCTCCCCTTCACCCGCACAACGGTTGCAACATGCTACCAAAAGCCCTACCGTTCCCCCGTCGCCATTAGTAGCAAGATGAAACCAGACTTACGGAGGGGCGCCGATGCCCGGCAACCGAACCGGCAACCGGACCGGCAACGGTCCCGGCAACGGCGAGGCGGTGACACGGCACCGGCACCGACGCCGCCTTCCCCGCCCCGGGCCCCGAACCGGGGCGGGATCCGATGCGGGTCCGCCCGTCCTCTCCCGTGGCGTCGTCACCCTCTTCGCCGTCGCCTGCGGGACGGCGGTGGCCACCGTGTACTTCTCCCAGCCGCTCCTGGTGACCATGGGCCATGACCTCGCCATGAGCCCGGCACTCGTCGGCAGCGTGGTCACCCTCACCCACATCGGCTACGGACTCGGGCTCTTCTTCCTCGTGCCGCTGGGCGACGTGACCGACCGCAGGCGGCTGATCGTGGCCCAGTTACTGCTCCTGGTGGCGGCGCTGGCCGTGGTGGCCGCCGCCCGCACGGCGGCGGTCCTGCTGGCGGGCATGGCGGCGACCGGGCTTCTCGCGGTCGTCACCCAGACGCTGGTGGCCTTCGCGGCCTCACTGGCCCCTCCCGCCGGGCGCGGACGGGTCGTCGGACTGGTCACCAGCGGCGTGGTCACCGGAATTCTGCTCGCCCGCACCGCGTCCGGCCTCCTGGCCGACCTCGCGGGCTGGCGCTCCGTCTACCTCGCCTCGGCGTCGCTCACCGCTCTGCTCGCGCTGGTCCTGTACCGGGTGCTGCCGCGCCACCGCGCCGCTCCACCGGCAACCCTGCGCTACGGACAGCTCCTGCGCTCCACGATCACTCTGTTCGCACGGGAACGACTGCTGCGGCTCCGGGCGCTGTTCGGCCTGCTGGTCTTCGCCGCCTTCAGCACGCTGTGGAGCAGCGTCGCGCTGCCGCTCAGCGAGGCCCCGTACTTCCTGCCCCACGGCGCGATCGGGGCGCTGGGGCTGATCGGTGTCGCCGGCGCCCTGGCCGCGACCGCGGCGGGCCGCCTGAACGACCGCGGACTCTCCCGGCGGACCACCGGCATCGCCCTGGCCCTGCTCGCCGCCTCGTGGCTGCCCCTGGCCTTCACCCGCAGCTCGCTCTGGGCCCTGGTGGTCGGGGTGATCCTGCTCGACCTCGCCGTGCAGGCGGTCCATGTCACCAACCAGAGCCTGATCTACGCGCTGCACCCGGAAGCGGGCAGCCGGCTGATCGGCGGCTACATGGTCTTCTACTCGGCCGGCAGCGCCACCGGCGCCCTCGCCGCGACCTCCCTCTACACGGTGGCCGGCTGGGGCGCCGTCTGCGCACTGGGAGCCGTTTTCAGCTGCCTCGGGCTCGCGCTGTGGGCGTGCACGGCGCCGCCGCGCTCACGCACGTGAGCAGCGCCGCCCGGCCCGCCACGGTGTCCGTGGCGGACCGGGCGCCGTCGGCCGATACCGCGACGGCGGGGCCGGGCAGCGCCTACTCCCCTGCCGCGCCTACTGCTCCTGCCGCCCCGCCGCGATCTGCCGCGACATGATCGTCGTCAGCTCGTACGCCGTGTGGGAGGCGGCCACACAGGTGATCTCCGCGTGGTCGTACGCCGGGGCGACCTCGACGACGTCCGCCGAGACCAGGTTGCACGACGACAGCCCGCGCACGATCTCCAGCAGCTCGCGGGAGGTGAGGCCGCCGGCCTCGGGGGTGCCGGTGCCGGGCGCGTGCGCCGGGTCCAGCACATCGATGTCGATGGAGATGTACAGCGGACGGTCGCCGATGCGCTGGCGCAGCTGGTCGGCGACCTCGTCCACCCCGCGCCGCATGACATCCGCCGACGTGACGATGCCGAAGCCCATCTTCTCGTCCTCGTCGAGGTCCTTCTTGCCGTAGAGCGGACCGCGGGTGCCGACGTGGGAGAGCGCGGAGGTGTCGAGGATGCCCTCCTCGACGGCGCGGCGGAACGGGGTGCCGTGGGTGTACTCGGCGCCGAAGTAGGTGTCCCAGGTGTCCAGGTGGGCGTCGAAGTGCAGCAGCGCGACCGGGCCGTGCTTCTTGGCGACCGAGCGGAGGAGCGGGAGGGCGATGGTGTGGTCGCCGCCGAGGGTCATCATGCGGGCGCCGGAGGCGAGCAGGTCGTCCGCCGCGGCCTCGACCGTCTCCACGGCCTCGTTGATGTTGAACGGGTTGGCGGCGATGTCACCGGCGTCGGCGACCTGCGCCAGCGCGAAGGGGGACGCGTCCTGGGCCGGGTTGTAGGGGCGCAGCAGGCGGGACGCCTCGCGGATGGCGTTGCCACCGAAGCGGGCGCCGGGGCGGTAGGAGACACCGGTGTCGAAGGGGACACCGACGACGGCCACATCGGCCCGGCCGCCGACCTCGTCGAGGCGGGGCAGCCGGGCGAAGGTCGCGGGCCCGGCGTAACGCGGAATACGGGAGGAGTCGACGGGGCCCACGGGCCCGTTGGATGCGCTGGCTGCGGTGGTCATGAGGCGAGACTAGGGAGGACCGCGCCCGGGGCACATGGACATTTGCGGAGATGCGGCCGACAGCACTGGACGTTTTGGCCAGGCGGACCACCGCGGCCGACCAGCGACCAGGCCCCACCCCGGCATCCACACCACCGCCCACACGACCGTCCACCCCCTTCCCCCACCACGCCCCCACCACTGTCCGCACCGCGGTGCCGCCGCTCCGGCATCCGCACCCCGGTGTCCGGGCTGCGGAACTCCGCCGCCCCGGATCAGGTGTACGGGCACAATGGGCGCTATGCCGATAGCCTCCGCAGCCGCCGCCCCCTCCCGCGCCGAACTCGTCGACCATCTCGTCCGCACCCGGATCGCCGGTGAGGTCGCCACCCCCCGCGAGAACAACCTCTCCCACTACCGCAGACTCGCCAACGGCGAGCGCCACTACTGGTTCGGCCTGGAGTTCGGCGACCGCTGGACGGACGAGCAGGATGTGCTGGCCGTGATGGCGGAGCGCTGTGGGGTGATCGACGACCCGCACCACCGGCAGGGGCAGGACACCATCGACCCCGAGCTGACGGTGGATGCTCTGGACCGGGCGGCCGCGGTACTGCGCAAGGCGGCCGCCGACGGGCAGCGGGTGCTGTTCGCGACCGGCCACCCGGGCGGGCTGCTCGACGTGCACCGGGCGACGGCCGAGGCGCTGCGCGCCCAGGGCTGCGAGATCATGGTCATCCCTGACGGGCTGCAGGCGGACGACGGGATGGTCTTCCAGTTCGGCGACGTGGCGATGCTGGAGCGCGGCGCGACGCTCTGGCACACCCACTCCCCCGAGCCGATGGCCGCAATCCTGGACGGCCTGGAGCGGGACGGGCGGCCGCTGCCGGACCTGGTGATGGCCGACCACGGCTGGGCCGGCTGCGCCGCCCAACGCGGCCTCGACGCGATCGGCTTCGCCGACTCCAACGACCCGGCCCTCTTCCTCGCCGAGTCCGAGGGCACCCTCCAGGTGACGATCCCGCTGGACGACCACGTCCTGAGCCCGCGCCACTACGACCCGCTGACGGCTTATCTGCTGGACGCGGCGGGGCTGCGCTGAAAGCCCCGTCCACTGGGCCGTGGCGCACGCACGGGGCCGGTCTCATTCCTCATACGGCCCAGGAGCCGACCGGGTCATCCAGCCACACCCGCTGCCCCTCCGCAGTGACGGTGAGACCGAGCCGGGTGTGGCCCGGCTCGCCGCAGCCTCGATGGCGCAGGGCTCAGCCAACGGACCTGACCATCGCTGTCAGGACCGGCGAGGCGGCCGAGGGCCGGCTCTGGCCGAGGTCTTCGTATCCCCAGGACTCATAGAGGCGGTGCACCTTTCCGTCTCCGGCGAGCGGGTTGACCATGAGCGTGACGTACGGCTCGCTGCGGTCGGCGAGGAGGGTGTCATGGATGCGCCGGGCGATTCCGGTGCCGCGCCAGGGGATGCGAACGCCGATTTCTTTGAGGGCTACGGCGTGCCGGTCGGTGTATTCATGTGACGGAGCGGGTGTGATGCGCTTCCACCAACGGTCTTCGGAATCAACAGTGTTGGCGTATGCATAGCCGATGGGCTCGTCCTGCTCGTAGGCAAGGACCGCTACCCAACCTGGTTCCTTGAAATGACGCTCGAGTCGCTCGGCGAAGGTACTGACCGCATAGTTCGGAAGGTACAAGAGGTCTGCGCGGACATCGGTGTACACGTCCAGGAGGTGTCGCCGGGCCGGTTCGAGCGAGTGGAACGTGCGCAGATCGATGCTGGGCGTCATACCGATTCCTTCCAGGTGGTGTGTACGTACTCATTCCACATGCGGGTGGTCGGACTGTTCGGCGCCATGTCGTGAATCCTGATGTGGAAGTTGCGGAGCATCCGGGCGACCCGCGGGTGATGTGCAGCAGCATCGGCGGGGACCGACATGGCGGTGGCGACAGCAGGCCCCACATCCCCCTGGCAGAGTTGAGCGCACGCCAGCCGAGTGGTGGCGATGGCCTTCGACCGTTGCATGTGGGGACGGAGGGCCGCCAAGCATCGGTGCGCGTGCGCTTCCGCCGTCTCGTAGTCGCCGAGTGCGAGGTATCCGGTGAGTGCGAGGGAATCCAACTCCGCCTGGTCGTAGAACGAGGTCATCCACACGGGGCGGTTGACGCCCGGATCTGCGCGGTCCATCGCTTCCTGGGCCTGGCCGAAGCTGCGCCGGGCAGCTGTGACATTTCCGGCAACGCCGTGAATGGCGGCCTGTCTGGCAAGACCGAGGGATGCGAAGAGTGGATCGCGCCGTGTGATGGAGAGGCCTCGGGCAACGTCATTCGCGGCCATTGCCTCAGCGGGGCGCCCCATGTGCCGGTACAGCGTCCCGGCATGTGACCAAATACGGAATTTGATGGCCGGGTCAGCTGCTAATTCGGCGAGTGCTTGAGCTTCCCGCATATGGACCATCGCGTCTTCGTAACGCCGTCCGTCGATTGAAGCCCACATCGCCGAGGACCGGAATGCCGCCGCGCATGCGTACACGTAGGCACGCACCCGCTGGCTGGCACTCCCGGAATTCTGCAGGGCCAGCGCTTCGTCGGCGAGCACTGCGGCTTTCTGCTCGATGCCAAGCCGGCCGCCGTGCCGGTGATCGCTCGCGATGATCTCGGCGAACCGTTGTTGGAGTCGGTCGACGTCACTCTTCCCGACCCGACGGCCGGAGGCGGAAGCAGGTGTGGCCGCGGCAGCGGCCAAGGCCGTCCCGGCGGTGAGGAAACGACGGCGTTCCACAGGGTCCTCCGGCGGTGGTGCGGGGGCGGACGACGGGGCACGGCCCCGCGGCACGAACCCTAAGGCGGTGGCGGGCAGCCCGGTGACGTTCTCCAGGGCGACCCGCGTCGCCGACTTCGGCCACCGCACCCGGCCCGCTTTCCAGTCCCGGACCGATGAGCCGTCCAGCCCTCCGACTCTCCCGGTGAGGTCACCGACTGCCGAATTCACGGCTTCGGCAAGCGAATTGGAGCTATATCCGTGCTCCTTCATCCATGCTTCGAGCGTCGCGTTCCGCAAGGTGGCCATGTACGGAAGGTAGCGCCGCGCTCACCGCGTCGTCAGCTAAAGGGGCCGCCAAATCGCCCTAGGGACGGTGGATAAGAGGTCACCTGATCTCCCTAATCACCTTGCCCTGGCAACGCGTTAGCTGGTCATGAGCCGACTGCGAAGCTCCGATGCCCGGGTGGCCGCGACACGCACCCCTCGGGTTTCCGGGACAACGCGGCGACCTCTGCGGGCCCTCGCACTCCGGTTGTGCACCGCCCGCCTCCGCAGCGAACTGGAGGACCACCAAGATGCCGACTGCATCAACCACTCGCCATCCACCCGCCGATGCCGCTCCGCGCTCCCGATCGGCCTGCTCCGTACAGGCCGGCACCAAGCGCCTGCCGCCCGAAGCTCATGCGTTCCGCCGCCGACACGGCGACCCCGTCGGCTGGGACTCCCGTGAATGGGCCGCCTGCCTCCGTCTCGGAGGCGCGTCATGACCACAGGGTGGGACGCCGTTCCCGCCCTGAAGACATGGACGGTCCACGAGATCACGGGCCAGGCCTGCCCGTGCTGCCACTCCGTCTACAGCCTGGCACGGGAGAAGGTCGCAGGTCCGGACGGTCGGCACACCTGCCGGCCCTGCACCGTCCTGCTCGGTGTCTCCACGGGAGCGGAGGCCGCGCGGTGAGTTCCAGCAAGCTGCCGGAGGTGGGCGATGAGGTCGAGTACGCCCCCGGGCGACTGGCTGTCGTGACCGACGTCCGCAAGGGCACCCCCTACTTGCGGAGCCCGGGCATCACGGAATGGCCGGTGCAGGACCCCACGGCTTTGACGGTGAAGCGGACTCGGGCCGAGCGGATCGCGGCCGACGACTTCTGACGAGGCCACGGGTCCTGGGTTCCCGCCCCGACCACTGCCCCCAGACCTCCCTGCCGAGGCGCGCGCCCCGCTCCATGGGATCGCAAAAGCCGACACAGGGGCCGTCACACCACATCACTTACCCATCGAGAGGAACACGGCATGAGTCCCGCACAAACCCTGGAGCGAGTAGAGCTGGGAAAGTTCTTTGAGGTCAGCGCCCGGGAATTCGAGGCAGGCAACACCGCTCCGGAGATGTTCTCCACCGCCGTCGATGCCGAATGGCACCGGGCACTGGGCTCCCCCGAGTACGCCGAGTTCAGCAGCAGGCACGCCGGGCAGGTCTTCGGCCACGTAACCGACCACGGGACGGGACGGGTGTCCTGGATCCGCACGTACGAGGAAATGTTCGGCCCGCTTCCTGACATCTGGTTCACGGGCACGGACGGCACGGTCGACCAGCAGGCCGCGGACCGCTACCGGTCGACCGGCGAGGTATGGGCCGAGTGGAACTGCTCGCCCACACCGGGAGACCCCGAAACAACGTCCAGGCGGCGAAAGGTCGCCACCCCGTGACCACCCCGAACACTGGCGGAGCGTCCCGGCCCAGCGCCGGGGCGCTCCGCCTCGTCGAGGGCCGAACCGGCGAACCCCGGACGGCGGACATCAGCGACTACGTCCGTGCGGTGGCCTCCCACTGTCCGTTCCTCATGCCGTCGGTGGCACGGGGACTGACGGGCTGGACGGTGTACGAGATCGCCGAGAGCGCCCAGGCGACCGAAGTTGAGGCCGAGATCTTCCACGCGGGAGTACAGGCCGCGGAGTGGATACGCCCGTTGACGGCTCGGCGGCACGGCGCGCTCACTTGCGAGAACATCGTGCTCCTGGGAGGCCGGGCCACCACCCATCGCGAACTGATGGCGTGGCCGCACTGGGCACTGAAGCACCTCTACGGACCGGTGGGGCTGATGTTCGGCAAGTTCTGGACTGGCGAAGAGGGCACCGACCGCCGAGGCGATCCCCTCCCCGCGCCGCCCTTCTCGTTCCTCGCCGTGCGCTGTGCCGTCCGGCCTGTCGACCCCCGGTTCCTTGCCGGCACCCCTGACCTCGCCCTGTCGCTCTCCACAGCTGTGGACGACGGACGCGAGGTGTTTCAAGGGCTCCCGTACGAGTGGAAGGCAGTGAAGAAATGGGCGAGTTCCCGCCCTTCCCCGCAGCGGCCCGCACCACCACCGAAGCGGTCTGCGGCCCGCCGATCGAGCTGAAGGAGATCTCCTGCCGGCGTGGCGCAGCGGTGTGGAAGGCGACCGGCCCGGATGGGGCGGTCGCGGTCAAGGCCGGTGACGGCGAAGGGGCGGCCGTCACTCAGCGGGAGGCAGCGGTCCTCGAGGCGATCGGCTGGCCCGACTACCTGTTGGCCTCCGGTGAGGACGAGGGCGTTGCGTGGTTGGTGACCCAATGGTTCACGGGGCCGTCGACCTGGCAGGCTTTCGCTCCCGTGCGCTCCGGCCCGGCCGGAAAGGACGGCGCCCTGTCGGCCTCCGTCGACCTCTGTCGGGCCGTGGCTGAACTCCACTCCTCCGGCTGGATCCACTCCGACCTCCAGCCCGCCCATGGCATCCACACCGACCACGGCGTACGGCTGCTCGACTGCTCCTGGTCCTGGCGCCACGGCCTGGAGCCGACCAGTGATTTCCGCGGCGGCATCACCCACCTCGTAGCCCCGGAACTGGCCGCGTCCATCGACGTCGGCATCCTGCCGGTCACCCCGAGTGCCGCCGCCGACGTGTACGCCCTCGCCGGAGCCCTGTGGACGTGCGTCACCGGCCGCTGGCCACTGGACTACGCCGCGGCTGGGATCGACCCCGTCCAGCTCACTCCGGCAGACGTCCGAGCCCACATCGCGGGCCGTCGCATCCCTCTCGACGCGGCAGCCCCTTGGCCCGCGTTCCACGACATCCTGCGGCCGGTGCTCCTCGGCAGGGCGAGTGACCGGCCGACGGCCGCCGAACTCGCCGGAAACCTGGGGAGGTTGGCCCAGTGATCGAGCTCCGGGAACTCACCATGGAGGACGCTCCCGCTCTCCAACGCATCTACAGCGGTGCGTCCTTGACGTACATCGAGCGCCGGGCACTCAGCATCGAGGAGGCCGTCGACCTGGTGACGGCCACACTTGCCTGCACTCACGCCCAGCCCCGCACCCGATGGGCATGCGGCATCGCGGCGGACGGCGACCTGCTCGGGATGGTCCGGCTGCGATGCCGCACCGAGCGGCACGCCACCCTCAGTTACCTCCTGCGCGAGGACTCCTGGGGCCGCGGCTACGCCACGCAAGCCGTCGCCGGCATGCTGCGCCACGCCTTCAGCGCTACCGGGATCACGAGCGTCAGTGCTCGCCATCACCCCGACAACACCGCCTCGGGCCGGGTCTTGCAGAAGAACGAGTTCCGCTGCCGGGGCCTCCGTGACGGGTGGCCGCAGTACGACCTCCACAAGCGCCACAGCAGCGCCCGTGAACGCCCCACTTACCCCCGCGGCACCCGGATGACCCCCTCCTGGATCACCGACACCGCCAGCTGCCCGTCGGCCGTGAAGATCCGGCCCTTGCCCAGGCCCCGGCCGGCCTGGGCGGTGGGGGACTCCTGGTCGTAGAGCAGCCAGTCGTCGGCGCGCAGCGGGCGGTGGAACCACATCGCGTGGTCCAGGCTGGCGCCGACCACGTCGCCGACCGCCCAGCCGCCGCGGCCGTGCGCGAGCAGGATCGAGTCCAGCAGGGTCATGTCGGAGACGTAGGTGACCAGGCAGATGTCCAGCAGGGGGCGGGTGACGGTGTCGCCGCAGTCGGCGCCGTCGGCGAGGGCCTTGTCCAGGTCGCCGTTGGTGCGGAACCAGACCTGCGAGCGGGGCTCGCGCACCTCGCCGACGGTGGCGTAGGGCGGCGCGTCGACGTAGCGCAGGTCGATCGCGGCCCGGGCCTCCAGCAGGCGGTCGGCGACGGCCGGGGTGAGGAACCGTCCGGCGTGCTGCGGCAGGATCTCGGCCGGGCTGGGCAGCTCCAGCGGGTCCGGCGCCGGCGGCATCGGTTCCTGGTGCTCCAGCCCCTCTTCGGCTACCTGGAAGGAGGCCGAGAGGTGGAAGATCGGCTGGCCGTGCTGGACGGCGACGATCCGCCGGGTGGTGAAGGAGCGGCCGTCGCGGATCCGGTCGACGGTGTAGACGATGGGGGCGCCGGGGTCCCCGGGGCGCAGGAAGTACGCGTGCAGGGAGTGCGGCGGCCGGTCCTCGGGGACCGTGCGGCCGGCCGCGACCAGGGCCTGGGCGGCGACCTGGCCGCCGAAGACCCGGGGCACGACCGAGGCGCGGCTCTCGCCGCGGAAGATGTCCTGCTCGATCCGCTCCAGAGCGAGCAGATCGAGCAGGGACCTCAGTGCGTCGTTCACGTGCACGGTGCCCTTACGGCCTAGAGGCCCATGGACTTGGCGATGATCGACTTCATGACCTCGCTGGTGCCGCCGTAGATCCGGTTGACGCGGTTGTCGGCGTAGAGGCGGGCGATCGGGTACTCGTTCATGTAGCCGTACCCGCCGTGCAGCTGGAGGCACTTGTCGATCACGCGGTGCGCGACCTCGGTGCAGAACAGCTTGGCGCTGGCGGCCTCGGCCGGGGACAGCTCGCCGGCGTCGAGGGCCTCCAGGGTGCGGTCGGCGACGGCCTGCGCGGCGTCCACCTCGGCCTGGCAGGCGGCCAGCTCGAACTTGGTGTTCTGGAAGGAGGCGACGGTCTTGCCGAAGATGGTGCGCTCCTGCACGTACTCCTTGGCGAACCGGACGGCCGCGGCGGCCTGCGCGTACGCACCGAAGGCGATGCCCCAGCGCTCCGAGGCGAGGTTCAGGCCCAGGTAGCCGAAGCCCTTGTTCTCCTCGCCCAGCAGGTCCTCGACCGGGACCTTGACGTCGACGAAGGCCAGCTCGGCGGTGTCGGAGACCTTCAGGCCGAGCTTGTCCAGCTTGCGGCCGACGGAGTAGCCCTCGCTCTTGGTGTCGACGGCGAAGAGCGAGATGCCGAAGCGGCGGTCGTCCTCCTTCGGCGGGGCGGTACGGGCGCAGACGATCACGCGGTCGGCGTGCACGCCGCCGGTGATGAAGGTCTTGGCGCCGTTGAGCACGTAGTGCGTGCCGTCCTCGGAGAGCTTCGCGGTGGTCTTCATGCCCGCGAGGTCGGAGCCGGTGCCCGGCTCGGTCATCGCGAGGGCCCACATCTCCTCGCCGGAGACGAACTTCGGCAGGAAGCGCTTCTTCTGCTCGTCGGTGGCGAGCATCTTGAGGTACGGCAGCCCGAGCAGGACGTGCACGCCGGAGCCGCCGAAGGAGACGCCCGCGCGCGAGGTCTCCTCGTACATCACGGCCTCGAACTTGTACGAGTCGATGCCCGCGCCGCCGTACTCCTCGTCGACGCGAATACCGAATATGCCCAGCTCGGCGAGCTTGTAGTAGAAGTCGCGCGGCGTCTGGCCCGCGGCGAACCACTCGTCGTACACCGGCACGACCTCGGCCTCGATGAAGGCCCGCAGGGTCTCCCGGAACGCCTCGTGATCCTCGTTGAACACCGTACGGCGCATGCCATGGCCTCCTTAGACCGCCGCGTCTGGCTAAGCGCTTGCTCAGCTTCTCTGAAGCGAAAGCTACCGGCCAGTCACTAAAGCTGTCCAGGGGTGAACGAAACCCGGTGGGCGACGCCACATCCCCGCCCCGTACGCGCCACACCCCCCGCCTGCGCACGCGCCACACCCCGCCCCGTGCGCGCTACGCCCCCGGCACACCCACCGCGATCGACTCCCCCGCCACCGGCTCCCCGCCCGCCGGCTCCCCGGCCACCGCGCCGAACGCCCCCAGCGCCAGCCGGTGCAGCAGTTCCGCCATCTCCGTACGGCCCGGGAGGGCACCCGGACGACCGAGGTGCGGGGTGGAGTTGAGCAGGCCGAAGACGGCGTGCACCCCGGCGCGGGCCTGGGATTCGGAGGGGACCGGGTGGACCCGGCGGACGACCTCCACCCACAGCTCCACATACTCCCGCTGGAGCCGGCGGACCCGCTTGCGGTCGGCCTCCCGCAGCCGGTCCAGCTCACGGTCGTGCAGGGTGATCAGCGGCCGGTCGTCCAGCGCGAAGTCGATATGGCCCTCGATCAGCGCGTCCAGCACCGCCTCCGGACTCTCGCCGCCCTCGGCCACCCGCATCCGGCCGCCCTCCAGCAACCGCTCGCTGATCCCGACCAGCAGCTCGGCGAGCATCGCTTCCTTGCCGGCGAAATGCCGGTAGAGGCCGGGTCCCGAGATGCCCACGGCCGCCCCTATCTCGTCCACGCCGACGCCGTGGAAGCCGCGCTCCGCGAAGAGCCGGGCCGCCTCCTTGAGGATCTGCTCGCGGCGGCTGGTCGGGGCGGAGGACTGCGCATTACTCATGCCGTCGATTGTAGACAGCCGGGTTAGTGCTCGTTAACCTGACAGCAGACGTGGTTAACGCCCATTAACCCGGATGGCCCGGCAGCCGCGGTCGCGGCTCCGGGACAGTCGACCGAGCAAGGGGGCTCGTACTGATGGAGCAGGCACCGGTGCTGGGGAGTACCGCCGACCCGGCGTCCGACTCCTGGCGGGCCAACGAGGCCGCGCACCGCGAGCTGGCCGCAGAGCTGCGCGAGAAGCTCGCGTCGGCCCGGCTGGGCGGCGGCGCGAAGGCCAGGGCACGGCACACCGCCCGCGGCAAACTGCTGCCCCGCGACCGGGTGGACGCCGTGCTGGACCCCGGCTCGCCGTTCCTGGAGCTGGCGCCGCTGGCCGCGGAGGGGATGTACGGCGGGGCCGCGCCGGCCGCCGGCGTGATCGCCGGCATCGGCCGGGTCTCCGGCCGCGAGACGGTGATCGTCGCCAATGACGCCACGGTCAAGGGCGGCACGTACTACCCGATGACGGTCAAGAAGCACCTGCGGGCGCAGGAGATCGCCCTGGAGAACCGCCTGCCCTGTCTCTACCTCGTGGACTCCGGCGGCGCCTTCCTGCCGATGCAGGACGAGGTCTTCCCCGACCGGGAGCACTTCGGGCGGATCTTCTACAACCAGGCCCGGATGTCGGGTGCGGGGATTCCGCAGATCGCCGCCGTCCTCGGGTCCTGCACGGCGGGCGGCGCCTACGTCCCCGCGATGAGCGACGAGGCCGTGATCGTCCGCAACCAGGGCACGATCTTCCTGGGCGGTCCGCCGCTGGTGAAGGCCGCCACCGGCGAGGTGGTCACCGCCGAGGAGCTGGGCGGCGGCGAGGTGCACTCCAGGACCTCCGGGGTCACCGACCACCTCGCCGAGGACGACGCCCATGCGCTGCGCCTGGTGCGCGGCATCGTCGGCACCCTCGGCGAGCGCGAACCGCTCCCGTGGACCGTGCGGCCCGTCGAGGAGCCCAAGGCCGACCCGGCCGGGCTGTACGGCGTGGTGCCCGCGGACTCCCGTACGCCCTACGACGTCCGGGAGGTGATCGCCCGGCTCGTGGACGGCTCGCGCTTCGCGGAGTTCAAGGCGGAGTACGGCACGACCCTGGTCACCGGCTTCGCCCATCTCCACGGCCACCCGGTCGGCATCGTCGCCAACAACGGCATCCTGTTCTCCGAATCCGCCCAGAAGGGCGCCCACTTCATCGAGCTGTGCGACCAGCGCGGTATCCCGCTGCTGTTCCTCCAGAACATCTCCGGCTTCATGGTCGGCCGCTCGTACGAGGCCGGCGGCATCGCCAAGCACGGCGCGAAGATGGTGACGGCGGTGGCCTGCACCCGCGTGCCCAAGCTGACGGTCGTCATCGGCGGCTCCTACGGGGCGGGCAACTACTCCATGTGCGGCCGGGCCTACTCCCCCCGCTTCCTGTGGATGTGGCCGAACGCCAAGATCTCGGTGATGGGCGGCGAACAGGCCGCCTCCGTCCTCGCGACCGTCAAGCGCGACCAGTTGGAGGCGCACGGCGAGGAGTGGAGCGCCGAGGAGGAGGCCGCCTTCAAGGCGCCGGTCCGCGAGCAGTACGAGACCCAGGGCAACGCCTACTACGCGACCGCGCGGCTGTGGGACGACGGCGTGATCGACCCGCTGGAGACCCGGCAGGTGCTGGGCCTGGCGCTGACCGCCTGCGCCAATGCGCCACTGCCCCAGAAGGACAGCACCGCGCCCGGCTACGGCGTCTTCCGGATGTGAGAGGGATGTCCCCAGCAATGGCCACCAATTTCGACACCGTGCTGATCGCCAACCGCGGCGAGATCGCGGTCCGTGTCATCCGTACGCTGCGCGCCCTCGGCATCCGCTCGGTCGCCGTCTTCAGCGATGCGGACGCCGACGCCCGCCATGTCCGCGAGGCCGACACCGCCGTACGGATCGGCCCGGCCCCGGCCGCCGAGAGCTATCTGTCGGTGGAGCGGCTGCTGGACGCGGCCGCCCGGACCGGTGCGCAGGCCGTCCACCCCGGCTATGGCTTTCTCGCGGAGAACGCCGGCTTCGCCCGCGCCTGCGCGGACGCCGGGCTGGTCTTCATCGGCCCGTCCGCGGACGCCATCGAGCTGATGGGCGACAAGATCCGGGCCAAGGAGACGGTGCGGGAGGCCGGTGTCCCGGTCGTCCCCGGCTCCTCGGGCAGCGGGCTGGACGACGGCCAACTGGCCGCCGCGGCCCGGGAGATCGGCATGCCGGTGCTGCTCAAGCCGTCCGCGGGCGGCGGCGGCAAGGGCATGCGGCTGGTCCGCGAGGAGGCGCTGCTGGCCGACGAGATCGCCTCCGCGCGCCGGGAGGCCCGCTCCTCCTTCGGCGACGACACCCTGCTCGTCGAGCGCTGGATCGACCGGCCCCGGCACATCGAGATCCAGGTGCTGGCGGACGGCCACGGCAACGTCATCCACCTCGGCGAGCGCGAGTGCTCCCTGCAGCGCCGCCACCAGAAGGTCATCGAGGAGGCCCCCTCGGTCCTGCTGGACGAGGCGACCCGCGCCGCGATGGGCGAGGCGGCCGTCCAGGCGGCCCGCTCGTGCGGCTACCGCGGCGCCGGCACCGTCGAGTTCATCGTCCCGGGCAAGGACCCGGCCTCGTACTTCTTCATGGAGATGAACACCCGCCTCCAGGTCGAGCACCCGGTCACCGAGCTCGTCACCGGTATCGACCTGGTGGAGTGGCAGCTGCGGGTCGCGGCCGGCGAGCAGCTGCATCACACCCAGGAGGACATCACCCTCACCGGGCACGCCGTCGAGGCCCGGATCTGCGCCGAGGACCCGGCCCGGGACTTCCTGCCGACCGGCGGCACGGTGCTGGCGCTGCACGAGGTGCAGGGCGACGGGCTGCGTACGGACTCCGGTCTGTCCCAGGGGGTGGAGGTCGGCAGCCGCTACGACCCGATGCTGTCCAAGGTCATCGCCCACGGCCCGGACCGGGCGAGTGCGCTGCGCCGGCTGCGGGCCGCACTGGCCGGGACGGTCACCCTCGGGGTGACCACCAACGCCGGTTTCCTGCGGCGGCTGCTGGCCCATCCGGACGTGGTCTCCGGCGAGCTGGACACCGGGCTGGTGGAGCGCGAGGCGGCCGGGCTGGTCGACGGCGGGGTGCCGGACGAGGTGTATGCGGCGGCGGCCGCGGTGCGGCAGGCCGTTCTGGAGCCCGCGGTGGACGGGGGCGGCTGGCGCGACCCGTTCGCGGCGCCGAACGGCTTCCGCCTCGGCGGCGAGCCCGCCCCGGTCCGCCACTGGCTGCGCGTCCCGGGCCACGACCCGGTCGCCCACGACGTACGGCCGGGCGCGGAGGCGGCCGGGCAGGTCACACCGGACCGCGTACGGGTCACCGTCGACGGGGTGCTGCACACCTTCCACCGCAGCGGCGACTGGCTCGGCCGGGACGGCGACTCCTGGCAGGTGACCTCGTACGACCCGGTGGCCGCGGCGCTGCGCGGGGCCGCCGGGGCGCATGGCGCGGACACCCTGGCCGCCCCGATGCCGGGCACCGTCACCGTCGTGAAGGTGGCGGTCGGCGACGAGGTGGCCGCGGGCCAGGGCCTGCTGGTGGTCGAGGCGATGAAGATGGAGCACGTCATCTCCGCACCGCACGCCGGGACCGTCACCGAACTCGACGTCACCGCGGGCGCCACCGTCGCCATGGACCAGATCCTGGCCGTGATCGCCCCGCACGAGACCCCCGACGGGGCCGCGGACGGGGCCGCCGACGGGGCCGCCGACGGGGCCGCCGCTTCCGCGACGGCGCCCGCGGACGAGCAGGGGAGCGCCCGATGACCGCCGCCGGACTGCCGATGGAGATCGCCGCGGAGGGGCTGCCCACCCGCGTGCGCATCCATGAGGTCGGCGCGCGCGACGGCCTGCAGAACGAGCAGACCGTCGTGCCCACGGAGATCAAGGCCGAGTTCATCCGCCGGCTCGCCGACGCCGGACTGCCCACCGTCGAGGCCACCAGCTTCGTCCACCCCAAGTGGGTGCCCCAACTCGCCGATGCGGAGCAGCTGTTCCCGCAGCTGGACGGCATCGATCCGCACCGGCTGCCCGTGCTGGTGCCCAACGAACGCGGTCTGGACCGCGCGCTCGCCCT
This sequence comes from Streptomyces sp. NPDC015125, assembly GCF_043080045.1. Lineage (NCBI taxonomy): Bacteria > Bacillati > Actinomycetota > Actinomycetes > Kitasatosporales > Streptomycetaceae > Streptomyces > Streptomyces sp. NPDC015125. Next base: position 266,150 of record NZ_JBIBVF010000003.1, on the reverse strand, counting down.
GGGCGCCCGCCGGATCGCGGTGTTCGGCAGCGCCACCGAATCCTTCGCCAAGGCCAACCTCAACCGCACGGTCGACGAGGCACTGGCGATGTTCGCGCCGGTCGTCGCGCGTGCCAAGGACGCCAAGGTGCAGGTCCGCGGCTATCTCTCGATGTGCTTCGGCGACCCCTGGGAAGGCCCGGTGCCCATCGCGCAGACCGTCCGGGTCTGCCGGGCGCTGCTCGACCTGGGCTGCGACGAGCTGAGCCTGGGCGACACCATCGGCGTGGCCACCCCCGGCCATGTACAGGCCCTGCTGGCCTCCCTCAACGAGGCCGGCGTGCCCACGCCCCGTATCGGTGTGCACTTCCACGACACCTACGGGCAGGCCCTCGCCAACACCTATGCCGCGCTGCAGCACGGCATCACCACCATCGACGCCTCGGCGGGCGGCCTCGGCGGCTGCCCCTACGCCAAGAGCGCCACCGGCAACCTCGCCACCGAAGACCTGGTGTGGATGCTGCACGGCCTCGGCATCGAGACCGGGGTCGACCTGGACCGACTGGCCGCCACCAGCGTGTGGATGGCGGACGTCCTGGGCCGGCCGAGCCCCTCCCGCACCCTTCGCGCCCTCTCCCACAAGGAGTGACCCTCATGTCCCTTGACCACCGTCTGCCCGCCGAGCTGGAAGAACTCCGGCGTACGGTCGAGGCCTTCGCGCACGACGTCGTCGCCCCGAAGATCGGCGAGTACTACGAGCAGCATGCGTTCCCGTACGAGATCGTGCAGGAGATGGGCCGGATGGGCCTGTTCGGTCTGCCGTTCCCCGAGGAGTACGGCGGGATGGGCGGCGACTACCTCGCGCTCGGCATCGCCCTGGAAGAGCTGGCCCGGGTCGACTCCTCGGTGGCCATCACCCTGGAGGCCGGCGTCTCGCTGGGCGCCATGCCCATTTACCACTTCGGCACGGAAGAGCAGAAGCGCGAGTGGCTGCCGAAGCTGTGCAGCGGGGAGGTGCTCGGCGCGTTCGGCCTCACCGAGCCGGACGGCGGCTCGGACGCCGGCGCGACGCGGACGACCGCGGTCCGCGAGGGCGGGGACTGGGTGATCAACGGCAGCAAGTGCTTCATCACCAACTCCGGTACGGACCTCACCGGCCTGGTCACGGTCACCGCCGTCACCGGCCGCAAGGACAATGGCGCCCCGCTGATCTCCTCGATCATCGTGCCCTCCGGCACCCCGGGCTTCACCGTCGGCGCCCCGTACTCCAAGGTCGGCTGGAGCGCGTCCGACACCCGTGAACTGTCCTTCTCCGATGTCCGGGTCCCGGCCGCCAACCTGGTGGGCGAGGAGGGCCGCGGCTACGCACAGTTCCTGCGCATCCTCGACGAGGGCCGGATCGCGATCGCGGCACTGGCCACCGGCCTGGCCCAGGGCTGTGTGGACGAGTCGGTGCGCTACGCCAAGGAGCGGCAGGCCTTCGGCCGCGCGATCGGCACCAACCAGGCCATCCAGTTCAAGCTCGCCGACATGGAGATGCGTGCCCACACCTCCCGGCTGGCCTGGCGCGATGCCGCGTCCCGGCTGGTGCACGGCGAGTCCTTCAAGAAGGAGGCCGCGCTCGCCAAGCTCTACTCCTCCGAGATCGCGGTGGACAACGCCCGTGAGGCCACCCAGATCCACGGCGGGTACGGCTTCATGAACGAGTACCCGGTCGCCCGGATGTGGCGGGATGCCAAGATCCTGGAGATCGGCGAGGGCACCAGCGAGGTCCAGCGGATGCTGATCGCCCGGGAGTTGGGCCTGAGCGCCTGATCCGGCGCCCTACGGCCGGTCCTACGGACAGCCCTACGGCCGGCCCTGCATGGCGGGGCCGGCCGTAGGGCGTGCGGGAGCGGTGCCGTTCCGCTCCCCCGCTCACCCGCTCACCCGCTCACTTCGCGGGCCACGGCACCTCCGGCGCACGGTAGTAACCGATGCCCAGCGCGTCCCAGCGCGGCCCCTGGGCGGCCAGCCGCACCTTGTAGTCGTCCCAGTCGTGCGTGGACGCCGGCGACCAGCCCAGCTCGGCGATGCCCGGCAGCCGGGGGAAGGCCATGTACTCGATGTGGGCGGTGGTGGAGAGCGTCTCCGACCACAGGGGCGCCTCGACGCCGAGGACGGACTGCGCGGGAGCGTCCTGGAGGTAGCTGCCGGGGTCCCAGTCGTAGGAGCGCCTGGTGTCGACATAGCCGGCCCAGGCCAGGCCCAGCGGCGTGTTCTTGTCGTACTTCATGTCGAGGTAGGCGCGGTCGGCGGGCGAGAGGATCAGCCGGGTGCCGTTCCTGGCGGCGTCGGCGACCTGCCGGCGCTCGGCCGCGCCCGTCTTGTCGTAGCCCCAGTACTGGGCGACGGCGCCCTTCGCCGGGTGCGCTCCGGTCAGCTGGTGCCAGCCGAGCACGGTCTTGCCGTACTTGGCGACCACCGGCTGCACCTTGTCCATGAAGGTCACGTAGTCCTCATGGCTGGTGGAGTGCGCCTCGTCACCGCCGATGTGGAGGTAGCGGCCGGGTGTCATGGCCGCGAGCTCGCGGATGACGTCGTCGATGAAGTCGTACGTCTCCTTCTTGGGGACGCACAGGGAGCTGAAGCCGACCTGGGTGCCGGTGTAGAGCGGTGGCGCCTGGCCGTTGCAGTTGAGCGGGGCGTAGGAGGCCAGCGCGGCGTTGGTGTGGCCCGGCATGTCGATCTCGGGGACGACGGTCAGATAGCGGGCCGCGGCATAGCGGATGATCTCGCGGTAGTCGTCCTTGGTGTAGTAGCCGCCGGCGCCGCCGCCGACCTGGGTGGAGCCGCCGTAGGTCGCCAGCCGCGGCCAGGACTTGATGGCGATCCGCCAGCCCTGGTCGTCGGAGAGGTGCAGATGCAGCTTGTTGATCTTGTACATGGCGAGCTGGTCGATATACCGCTTGACCTGCGCGACGGTGAAGAAGTGCCGGGAGACGTCGAGCATCGCGCCCCGGTAGGCGTAGCGCGGGGAGTCGGCGATGGTGCCCCCGGCGATCCGCCAGGTCCCGCGCCGGGCGCCTTCCCGCTCCACGTCGGCCGGCAGCAGCTGGCGCAGCGTCTGCACACCGTGGAAGAGCCCGGCCGGGCGGGCGGCGCTGATCGTGACACCACGGCCGCCGGAGGTGAGCCGGTAGCCCTCGGCCCCCAGCCCCTTGGTGCCGCTGCCGCCGAGCCGGAGGACGATGCCGTCCCGGCCGTCCTTGGTGGTCACCGGGAGGCCGAAGCCGGTGGCGGGCCGCAGCAGCCCCGCCAGATAGCCGGCCACCCTCCGGGCCTCGCCGGAGCCGCCGGGCACGCGGATCCGAGTGCGGTCACCGAGGGTGTACGCGTCCCCGGTGCTGTGCACGGACGCGGGCGCGGGGATCACCTGGTCCAGTGGGGTGGCGGCCGGGGCGGCGGCGTGCGCGGCGCCCGGTGGCGGTACGGCGGCGGTTCCCAGCCCCGCCGCCGCGACCAGCAGCAGCGAGAACAGCAGTCTGCGTCGTCTCATCGACGGTCCCTTCGGCGAACCTTGTGCATGACGTCGTGCATGGCATGGAGCGACCGAACGGTGACCATGCGTACCGCGAGCCTCGATTCCGGTCAAGGTGTAGACCACTTTCCGGCCGCCGATTCAGTGACGTGCCCGATATCGGGCAGATTTCTTGCGTATCCGCGCGGCGCCCCGCAATATCGACAGGTGCTCGAACGCCGTAACCGCAGCGCTGAGGCGCCGCACGAAGACCTGGTGGACCACCTGGTGCGCAGCACACCGCTGCAGCGCGGGGAGGCCGCCCGGGTGGTGCTCGATGTGCTGGCGTACTTCGACGAGACGACGGAGGAATTCGTCCGGCGGCGCCATCGGGAGCTGCAGTCCCAGGGACTGCGCAACGAGGAGATCTTCGAACGGATCCGCCACGAGGTGCCGCACCGCGCCGTGGCCCCGCCCGATCTCTCGACCCGCCAGCTGCGCCGCCTCGTCTACGGCTGACGGCCACGCCCGGGGCGCCGGGCGGCACGAACCATTGCCACAACGTTCTTCTCGGAGGGTCACTGTATGTGCGGGATCGTCGGCTATATCGGCAAACGTGATGTTGCTCCGCTGCTCCTGGAGGGCCTGCAGCGCCTGGAGTACCGCGGCTACGACTCGGCGGGCATCGCCATCCACGCCAAGGGCACCGGCAAGGCCGCGGGCGGCCTGAAGACCGCCAAGGCCAAGGGCCGGGTCCGGGAGCTGGAGTCACGGGTGCCGAAGCGGTTCGCCGGCACCACGGGCATCGCGCACACCCGCTGGGCCACCCATGGCGCGCCCACCGACGAGAACGCCCACCCGCACCTCGACACCGAGGGCAAGGTCGCGGTCGTCCACAACGGCATCATCGACAACGCCGCCGACCTGCGCGCCCGCCTGACCGCCGAGGGCGTCGTCTTCGCCTCCGAGACCGACACCGAGGTGCTGGCCCACCTGATCGGCCGCTCGACGGCCGAGAAGCTGGAGGAGCGGGTCCGCGAGGCGCTGCGGCACATCGAGGGCACCTACGGCATCGCCGTGCTGCACGCCGACTTCCCCGACCGCATCGTCGTCGCCCGCAACGGCTCCCCGGTCGTCCTGGGCATCGGCGAGCACGAGATGTTCGTCTCCTCGGACGTCGCCGCGCTGGTCTCGCACACCCGCCAGGTCGTCACCCTCGACGACGGCGAGATGGCCACCCTCAAGGCCGACGACTACCGCACGTACACCACCGAGGGCTCGCGGACCACGTCCGCTCCGGAGACCGTCGAGTACGCGGCCGAGTCGTACGACATGGGCGGCCACGACACGTACATGCACAAGGAGATCTCCGAGCAGGCGGACGCGGTGGACCGCGCGCTGCGCGGACGGATCGACGACCGCTTCTCGACCGTGCACCTCGGCGGCCTGAACCTCGACGCCCGTGAGGCGCGCGGGGTGCGCCGGGTGAAGATCCTGGGCTGCGGCACCTCGTACCACGCGGGCCAGATCGGCGCGCAGATGATCGAGGAGCTGGCCCGGATCCCCTCGGACGCCGAGCCGGCCTCCGAGTTCCGCTACCGCAACCCGGTCGTGGACCCCGACACGCTGTACGTGGCGGTCTCCCAGTCCGGCGAGACCTACGACGTCCTGGCGGCCGTCCAGGAGCTCAAGCGCAAGGGCGCCCGGGTCCTGGGCCTGGTGAACGTGGTCGGCTCGGCGATCGCCCGGGAGACCGACGGCGGCATCTACGTGCACGCGGGCCCCGAGGTCTGCGTGGTCTCCACGAAGTGCTTCACCAACATGGTGGTCTCCTTCGCGCTGCTCGCCCTGCACCTCGGCCGCATCCGTGACCTGTCCGTCGCGGACGGCAAGCGGATCATCGAGGGCCTGCGCAAGCTGCCCGCCCAGATCGACGAGATCCTCAAGAGCGAGGAAGAGATCAAGGAGCTGTCGGCCGTCTACTCGGACGCCAAGTCGATGATGTTCATCGGCCGGGTGCGCGGCTACCCCGTGGCCCGCGAGGCCTCCCTGAAGCTCAAGGAGATCTCCTACATCCACGCCGAGGCCTACCCGGCCTCGGAGCTCAAGCACGGCCCCCTCGCCCTCATCGAGCCCGCGATGCCGACCGTGGCGATCGTCCCCGACGACGACCTGCTGGAGAAGAACCGCGCCGCGCTGGAGGAGATCAAGGCCCGCAGCGGCCGCATCCTGGCCGTCGCGCACCAGGAGCAGGAGAAGGCCGACCACACCATCATCGTCCCGAAGAACGAGCCCGAGCTGGACCCGATCCTGATGGGCATCCCGCTGCAACTGCTCGCCTACCACACGGCGCTGGCCCTGGGCCGGGACATCGACAAGCCCCGCAACCTCGCCAAGTCCGTCACGGTGGAGTAGAACCCGCGCACACGGGGGTCGCGCGAGAGCCGCGCCGGCTCAGGCGCAACGAGGGGCCCGCGGCTCCGCGAGCGTGCCACCATACGCGCGCGGAGCCGCTGCCTCCCCTTTGCCGGCGTCGCCCATACGCCGGCGGGATGCCGCCGCCCCGGGAACCGTCACTTCCCGGCCGGCAGCACGCAGTTGCCGTGCGCGCGGCCGCCGGGCCCGTGATGCGGCGCGCCCACGTGACCGTTTTCTACCCCTCGTCGGCGCACAATTCACCTGCGCAGGTCAGGGGAAACACAACTGCACACCCTCCTCATGACGCCCCCTCACCTGTGCGCAAGCCGCGGAGAGACGGCCATCCGGGGTGAAGGGGCCGCGCGATCCGGGGAGTTGGGGGCACGGCGAGGAGGCGTCAGGGAATCACGATCACCGGGCGCTGCGCCCGGCGGGCGAGCCGGCCGGCCACCGAGCCGAAGATCCGGCCGACGATGCCGTGGGTGGAGCCGACCACGATCGCGTCGGCCTCGTACTCCCGGCCGACCTCCTCCAGCTCATGACAGATGTCGCCGCCGCGCTCGACGAGGATCCAGGGGACCTCGGTGAGGTGGTCGGCGCAGGCCAGCTCCAGACCGAGCACTTCGGTGCGGTGATCCGGTACGTCCACGAAGACCGGGGGCTCACAGCCCGCCCAGACGGTCGTCGGCAGCCGGTTGGCCACATGGACGATGATCAGCCCGGAGCCGAGGCGCCGGGCCATACCGATTGCATACGCCAATGCGCGCTCGCTCGACATGGAGCCGTCGAAGCCGACCACGACGCCGTGTCGGAACGCGGGGTCGCAGGAATGGCGCGTCTTTTCCGCCGCTTCGAGGTCCGCCATGGGATCGGCGACCTGCTTGCGGTCCGCGGGTTCGGGGATTTCGTGACCGGCCATTGGTGTCTCGGCGAGGACGTCCTCTTGCGGAGGGGCGAACGGGGAACGGCGATTGACTTGATCCGGCAGTTGACTGAGCTGGCTCTATCGAGGTGCGGGAGCCATAGTTCAAAGAGGAACGATACGACTGGGAATCATCTTCCCAACCCGATACCCCAAGAGTACGGCGCCACTCCCCCGCTGCCCAGAGCCCGCTGCGGACGCGGGGCGCCCGTGCGAGGTGGGGTGGGGCCTCGAACGTTCCCCGGAGCATGCCGGAGCGTGGCCCGGATGGCAATGCCCCGGCCTGCCCCCGTACGTACCCCTCACGGTGACCCATGATCGTCGCCGGCGTTGTAGTAGCAGCCCGTCCGAGGGGAGCACACGGTGCCGTTGCCGTCCGACAGATCACCCGACCCAGTGAGCGATGTCATGCGCTGGGGCGCCTTCAGTTGCGCCCTGGTGCCCTTCGTACTGATCATCAGCGGCGTTTCCTGGACCGGCGCGGCCGGCACCGCCGCCGGTCTGGCCGCGGTGACCTGCGCCTGCCGCGCCCTGCTGCGGCAATCCGAACGGACCGCCGCACGGATCCGGGTACGCGAGACCGGAAGGCACCGGGACGGAAGGGCATATTTGGGGTCGGCGGCGCACGGAGGCGGTCGGCACTCCGAAGGGCGTACGCCGGTCGACTGAGGCACTTGCAAGTCTGCGCGCGACCGTTTTCAGCCAACTTCCGGCCGAGGTCCACACCTTGCCCCGAGCCCCCCTCAACCCTGGTGTGAGCAGGGAGGAAAGGACCGCTGGGCATGGTTGTGCCCTACTGCGAACGGGCAGAGCCGAGACGCGTACTTCCCATGTAGGCCCGACGAGTGGAACGCTTCGTGATCGAATGCTTCGCGCCAAGTTGCCATATCGACATACCAGCGGGTGGTGAACTTGGCACTCCATCCTCACGGAACACAGTAGATTCGATCTTGGTAGTAACGGCGGGGGAACTGTGCAGGACCGAGAGGGCGAGACGACCGAGGGGGGCTTAAGTGCCATGAGCCAGGACTCCGCTGCCGTACCAGATGCCGCACGCAAGCTCGCCGCCCGACGACGCCGCGAAATAGTCGCGGTGCTCCTCTTCAGTGGCGGCCCCATTTTCGAGAGCTCCATTCCGCTCTCGGTCTTCGGCATCGACCGACAGGACGCAGGCGTTCCGCGGTACCGGCTACTTGTGTGCGCGGGCGAAGATGCGCCTTTGCGCACGACCGGGGGGCTCGAACTATCCGCCCCCTACGGGCTGGAGGCGATCTCCCGTGCCGGGACGGTCGTCGTACCGGCCTGGCGTTCCATCACCCAGGCGCCGCCGCCCGCGGCGCTCGACGCGCTGCGCCGCGCGCATGAAGAAGGCGCCAGAATCGTCGGGTTGTGCACGGGGGCGTTCGTCCTCGCCGCAGCCGGACTCCTCGATGGCCGTCCGGCCACGACCCACTGGATGTACGCGCCGACGCTCGCCAAGCGTTATCCGTCCGTCCATGTGGATCCCCGCGAGCTCTTCGTCGACGACGGCGATGTGCTCACGTCCGCGGGAACGGCGGCCGGCATCGACCTGTGTCTGCACATCGTGCGCACCGACCACGGCGCGGACGCCGCGAACGCGCTGGCCCGCCGGCTCGTCGTGCCGCCCCGCCGCACCGCCTCCGATATGGGGCACCAGCGCTACCTCGACAGGTCATTACCTGAAGAGATCGGCGCCGACCCGCTGGCCGAGGTCGTCGCCTGGGCGCTGGAGCACCTCCACGAGCAGTTCGACGTGGAGACGCTGGCCGCGCGTGCGTACATGAGCCGCCGCACCTTCGACCGGCGCTTCAGGTCCCTGACGGGGAGCGCTCCGCTGCAGTGGCTGATCACTCAGCGGGTGCTGCAGGCCCAGCGGCTGCTGGAGACCTCCGACTATTCGGTGGACGAGGTCGCGGGGCGCTGCGGATTCCGCTCGCCGGTCGCCCTGCGCGGCCACTTCCGCAGGCAGCTGGGCGCCTCGCCCGCCGCCTACCGGGCGGCCTACCGCGCACGGCGGCCGCAGAACGGGGCAGCCGAGCCCGCGCTCAGACCGGAGCGGGCCGAGCGCGCCGAGCGGCCGGAGCGCGAGCGGGCGGCCCTGGGGGCGGGCGCGGAGCGGTTCTCCGCCGCCGCGCTGGCCGGCCACGGCCTGGCCTCCGCCGAAGCGGGCGAAGCGGGCAAACCGCAGTCGGATGTGTACTCCTCCCGGCTGCCGGAATCCCCGGTGGGGAGGGGAGCCGTCCGCCCCGTGCTGCCCGGACAGCGCGAGCGCCCCGTAGGGTGAGATGTATGAACGATCGCATGGTGTGGATCGACTGCGAGATGACCGGACTCTCGCTGGCGAATGACGCGCTCATCGAGGTGGCCGCACTGGTCACCGACTCGGAGCTGAATGTGCTGGGCGACGGGGTGGATGTGGTGATCCGCCCCCCGGCCGAAGCACTCGGCACCATGCCGGAGGTGGTGCGCCGGATGCACACCACCTCCGGGCTGCTGGAGGAACTGGACGGCGGCACGACGCTGGAGGCGGCCGAGGCACAGGTGCTTGCGTACATCAAGCAGCATGTGCCGGAGCCGCGGAAGGCGCCGCTGTGCGGCAACTCCGTCGGCACCGACCGCGGCTTCCTGCTGCGGGACATGCCGACGCTGGAGGAGTACCTCCACTACCGGATCGTCGATGTCTCGTCCGTGAAGGAGCTGGCCCGGCGCTGGTATCCGCGGGCCTACTTCAACAGCCCGGACAAGAGCGGCAACCACCGGGCGCTGGCGGACATCCGTGAATCCATCGCGGAACTGCGCTACTACCGGGAGGCGGTCTTCGTGCCGCAGCCCGGCCCCGACTCGGACACCGCGAAGGCCATTGCCGCCAAGCACGTCCTTCCTGCCGAGCCGCAGCCCACGCCGAAGTGAGCCACCGGGCGCGTGTCGTGCAGGCCCCGGCGGGTCCGCCGTGACCCGCACGACACGCCCTCGGCCCCGGCACACGAAACCTGGGCGCGAGCACCCCTTCGGACCCTGTACACTTTTTCTCAGCCGGTGGGGAAAAAGAACCACACAGCACCGGTCATGGTGGGTATAGCTCAGCTGGTAGAGCACCTGGTTGTGGTCCAGGATGTCGCGGGTTCAAGTCCCGTTACTCACCCCACATCAAGGCCCCCGACCTCAGGTCGGGGGCCTTGGCGTTTCTGCGGGCGTGGACGGGCAGCCGGTGCGGCCGGTCGAGGAGCCGGGTGCCGCGGCTCAGTAGCCGACGGTGAAGCGCTCGCCGATGTGGCGGGGCTGCTCTATTTCGTCGGCGACGGCGACGGCGTAGTCCTCGGCGGTGATCCGGCTGGTGCCCCCGTCGTCGGTGATCAGGTCGTCGAGGGCGGTGCGGTAGCTGCCGGTGCGCTCGCCGGGCTCGATGGTGGCGGCCGGGCTGAGGCTGGTCCAGCGCACATCGGAGACGGAGCGGTAGAAGTCCAGCGCGTCGCCGTGGGCGTGCATGATCTGCAGCAGGAACTCGGGGAGGCCCTCCGCGTCCCAGACCTGCTTGCCGTCCGGGGTGCGCAGCGAGCCGGCGCCGCCGACGGAGATCAGCCGGGGTGCCGTGTCGCCGAGGGTGCGCAGACCGGCGACGAGGGACTCGGCGGCGGGCCTGATCGTGGCGGTATGGCCCGGTCCGTCACCGCCGCCGACCGCGCTGACCACGACGTCCTGCCCCTTGGCCGCGAGGGCGACGGAGGCCGGGTCGAGGGCGTCGCCGGTGGTCACGGTCAGGTCCGGGTGGGTCGTGGTGATCTTCGCGGGGTCGCGGACGACCGCGGTGACCCGGTGGCCGCGCCGGAGGGCCTCGTGGAGGATGCGGCTGCCGATGGTGCCGTTGGCCCCGAAGAGCGCGATCGCGGACATGGTGGTCTCCCAGCTGTTCTGTAGGTCCGGGTGAGGACTTCCGTTTTCCGTCAGCTGTTGCGCTGACGCCTTCTACGCTAGAGGCGGGAGCAGGACACTTCGGGGTAGCGAGGGGACCGGTGATGGTCAAAAAGCGACAGGCGGGCCGGGAGCTGCCTCCCGAGATCCCGGAGGTGGCGTTCTCCGCGCCGGCCGGCCGGCCGACGGGGGTGGAGGTGCTGACGCTCGCGGAGCTGCGGGCGCGCGCGGACGCCGGTCAGCTGTCCGCCCCGCACCGCCCCGGTTTCCACCATCTGCTGGTGCTGGACGGCGGCCGGCTGGTGCACAGCGTCGACTTCCGCGAGCACGTCCTGGCGCCGGGTGATCTGCTGTGGTCGCGCCCGGGACAGGTCCAGCACTTCGGTGATCTGACGGGTGCGGAGGGGCGGCTGGTGCTCTTCGAGGCCGGTTTCCTGGAGCCGGCGACCGCGGCCGCGGCCCGGGTCGAGGACTGGTACGGGCCGCCCGTACGGCATCCCGAGGGCGCCGCGGCCCGGGCGGTGGACGAGGCGATGCGGCAGTTGCACGGGGAGTTCGGGGCGCTGGGCGGGCTGCCGCTGGAGATCCATCTCGATGTGCTGCGGCATCTGCTGGCCGTACTGGTGCTGCGGGCCGCGTATCCGGGCACCGGGGCGGACGGTGCCGGGGACGGGTCCTGTGCGGCGAGCGCGACCTACCTGCGCTTCCGGGACGCGGTGGAGCGGGACTTCACCCGCAGCCGCCGGGTCGCCGACTACGCCCGCGCGCTGGGCTATGCGCCGCGCACCCTCTCCCGGGCCACCGAGGCCGTTGCCGGGGTGGGTGCCAAGGAGTTCATCGACCGGCGGGTGGTGCTGGAGGCCAAGCGGCTGCTGGCGCACGGCGACCGTTCCGCGGCCCGGATCGCGGACCGGCTGGGCTTCGCCGACGCCCCCAACTTCAGCAAGTTCTTCCAGCGGCAGACGGGCACCACCCCGATCGCCTTCCGCACGGCGGTACGGAGCGGTGCGGCCTGAGGACGCGGGCCGCGCACGGGAGTTGGGGCGCGCGGCAGCGGGACGCGCGGGCGGCGGGCGGCGGGACGCGCAGGCAGCGAGCGGCGGGACGCGCAGGCGCCAGGCAGCAGGCGGCGGGGCGCAGCGGGTGGGGGATTCCCGCTGCGCCCCGCCCGGGGGCGAGCGGTCCGGTCGGGGGGGGGGAGCGGACCGCCGGTGGGGGTCAGCCGGTGTACGCGGCGAAGGCCTTGGTGAAGGCCAGCGGGCTCTGCTCGATGGAGCTGCAGGTGGGCTGTGCCGAGGTGCCGGCGCCGCCCGGACAGGCCTGGTCGCGGGCCCCGGACCACATCGACAGCCGGGCCAGGTGCTTGCTCTTGGCGAACCTCACCAGTTCCGTGGCGTCGTTGGTCCTGAAGACCTCGTTGTGGACGTCGTTGACGCCGATCATCGGGGTCACGGCCACGGCCTTCCAGGCGGCCGCGTCGCTCAGGCCGAGCGCCTTCTTGAGCTGCCCCTGGGTGGCGGTGGCGGCCCGGATCGCGTAGGTGCCCATGTCGCCGTTGTAGGAGGGACCGTAGTCCATCGCCATGATGTTGACGGCGGAGATCTTGACGCCGTTCCTCTTAGCGTCGGCGACCAGGTTCACCCCGTCCTGGGTCAGGCCCTCGGGCATGACCGGCAGGGTGAAGGAGACGTCCAGAGCGGGGTGCTTCTTCTGGAGCTGGGTGAGGGCCCGGGCGCGGCGGGAGTTGGCGGCGGTGTCGGGCAGGGCGCCGCCCTCGATGTCGAAGTCGGCCTTGGTGAGCTGGAACCGGTCGATGACCTTGCCGTAGGCGGCGGCCAGCTCGTCCGCGGAGCCGCAGGCCGCCCCGAGCTCGGTGCCGGTGGCGCCGCCGAAAGAGACCCGGACGTCGCCACCGGCCTTGCGCAGAGCGGGTATCTGCCGGGCCACCTGGTCGGTGCCGAGCTCGCCGGAGCCGCCCCACTTGGGGGTGCAGCCGCCGCCGGAGGTGACAAAGGCCAGGTGGAAGTTCTTCACCCCGGTCTTCCGGGCGGTGCCGGCCAGGTCGTAGGCGGGGGCGAGCGAGGTGTCGACGTACGGAGCGAAGCCGGCCGCGGCCTTCGGGGCCCCGCCGCCGCCGGTGGTCCGCGGTGCCTTTGCGGCCAGGGCGGATCCGGCGACGGCGAAGGCGCCGCCGGCCGCGACCAGGGCGGCCGCACCGCTCACGATCAGCGTGGCGGTGCGGCTCTTGCGCCGGCGGTGTGCCGAGGAACTCATCTCGTGCCTGCCTGTCGTCACATGGGGGGTGGGGTGCACCGTGGTGCGTCCCGCACGCTAGCGCCAGGGAAACGGACAAATGTCGGTAATGGTGCGGAGGTTGGGGGACTTATGAACGCCTTAAGGAAGCGGAAGGGGGTGGTTAAGAAGCAGGGGCGGATGCCCGGCGGGCGGACGTTCAGGAGCCGGTGCGCGCGGTCCGCCGGCGCCGGACGCCGAGCGTGCGGCGCAGCCGGTGGCCGCGGCGGGCGCCGGGGCGGGCGCGCCGGTCGTCCAGCGCCAGCCAGACCCGGACCTCGGTGCCGCCGAGGACGGAGCGGCCGATGCGCACATCGCCGCCGGTGGACTCGGCCAGCCGCCGCACGATGTCCAGTCCGAGGCCGGTGGAGCCGCCCCCGGCTGCCGCTGGGCGGTGCCCCCGGCCACCACCGCCGCCCGACCAGCCGCGGCGCAGCGCCGCGTCCGGGTCGTCGATGCCGCCGCCGGCGTCCGAGACCAGCACGATCACCGCGTCCTCGGCGTTGTGGACATCGATCGCGAAGGCGGTGCCCTCGGGGGTGTGGCGGAAGACGTTGCCGAGCATCGCGTCCAGGGCGGCGGCGAGTTCGGGGCGGGCGACGGGGACGCGTACCGGGCGGTCCGCACCGGCGATGCGGACGGTGCGGCCCTCGTCCTCGGCGAGCGCCGACCAGAAGTCCATCCGCTCGCGGATCACCTCGGCGGCGTCGCAGCCGGCCGCGGAGGCCGCCTGCCGGGTCTGGGCCTTCTGCTCACGGGCGGTGCGGATGATCTGGTCGACCTCGCGCTCCAACTGCTCGACGGCGGCCCGGGTCTGCTCGGCTGCCGAGGTGTCGCCGAGCGAGGCGGCGTTCAGCCGGAGGACGGTCAGCGGGGTGCGCAGCCGGTGGGAGAGGTCGGCGGCCAGTTCGCGCTCGTTGGCGAGCAGTTGGACGACCTGGTCGGCCATCGCGTTGAAGGCGCTCGCCGCGGACCGCAGCTCCTCGGGGCCGTCCTCCGGAACGCGGACGCCGAGCTTGCCCATGCCGAGGTCGTGGGCGGCGCCGGCCAGCCGCTTCGCGGGCCGCACCATACGGGTGCCGAGCCGGTCGGCGACGGCGACCGAGCCGATGATCAGCGCGAGGCCGACCCCGGCGAGCACCACCCAGGAGGTGGTGACGCCCCTGGTGAGTGCCGCGTCGGGGACGAAGACCTCGACGACGGCGATACCGGAGGCGACGGCGGTCGGCTGGAGGAGCGAGGAGCCGCCGGGGACCGGGGAGATGGACGCCCGGCCGAGCTTGACGGCGGCCGCCACCTCCGCGTCCGCCGCGCGCCGGGCGCCGATCTCGGCGGGCTTGCCGTTCCGGCCGCTCGCCGGGACATGGACGCCGATCCGGCCGCCGGGGCCCGTCTCGGCGCTGGCGACGGCGCGTTCGAGCTGGGTGCGGTCGGTGGTGATGGCGAGGACCGGTCCGATGGTGGCGGCCTGTCGTTCGGCATTGGAGTAGGCGCGGTCGCGGGCCAGCTCCTTGACGACCAGTGCGAGGGGAACGGCGAACGCGACCACGACCATGGCGGTGACCGCCAGTGCCACCTTGACCAGGGCCCATCTCACCGCGTCTCACCCTTCTCCCCCGGAAGCCGTCCGGGGGCACCCCCGTCTCCGCCCGCGAGGCGCAGGGGTGCGGCAGGTGCCGTTGTCGGCAGCCCGGCGGCCTCGCGTGCTCCCCCCGCTACCGCTGGGAGGTACCCCCGGCTCACCGCGGTGGCTCCAGCTTCACGCCGACGCCCCGCAGCGTGTGCAGGTACCGGGGCTTCGCCGCGGTTTCGCCCAGCTTGCGGCGCAGCCAGGACAGATGGACGTCGATGGTCTGGTCGTCGCCGTAGGACTGCTGCCAGACCTCGGCGAGGAGTTCCCTGCGGGGGACGACGACGCCGGGGCGCCCGGCGAGGAAGGCCAGCAGGTCGAATTCCCGGCGGGTCAGATCGAGGGTGACGCCGTCCAGTTCGGCCTGCCGGCGCAGCGGGTCGATGGACAGGCCGCCGACCCTGATCACTCGTGAGGGCGCATCCGCGCCGGCCGCGGCGGCCCGGGAGCGGCGCAGTACGGCCGTCATCCGGGCCGAGAGGTGCTCGACGGAGAACGGCTTGGTGAGGTAGTCGTCGGCACCGTCGTTCAACAGCCGGACGATGTCGGCCTCGTCGTCGCGGGCGGTGGCGATGATCACCGGGACATCGGTGATGCCGCGGAGCATCTTCAGCGCCTCGCCCCCGTCCAGATCGGGCAGGCCGAGGTCGAGGATGACGACGTCGAAGCCGACGTGCGCCACCTCGCGGAGCGCCTCCAGAGCGGTACCGACGCTGCGTACCGTGTGGGCGGCCTCGGTCAGATGCCGGATCAGGGCCGAGCGTACGAACTGGTCGTCCTCGACGACGAGCACACGTGCCATGGGCGGCACCGTACGCCATTCGGGCGGGGTTCCTTGCCCGAGGTTGACGGCGGGGCGGCGCACTCCGGCGTGCGGGACGGGCTGCAACCGGGCGGTCGGGTGGGGCAGTATGAGCCGGATGCAACGAGGACTGGTTCATGCGGCGGCCTGGACGCTGGCGACCGGCGCCGCGGTCACCCTGTCGTGGTTCGGCGTGCACACCGTGCTGTCCGGCACGGCGTACGACGCACCGCGCGCACTGCCGATCTCCGACCAGGTGGCCTCCGCACGGGCGGGGGAGGACGAGGTCGCACCGCGCGTCTCCGCCACCCACCGCCCCAAGCCGTCCCGTTCACCCGCCCATGCCCCGGCGCCCGCCGACGGCGCACCGTCCCACCCGTCCCACCCGTCCGCCCCGTCCCACGGCACCGCCCCCCGGTCGCGGTACCCGGACACCACCGCACCGGGCGACTCCGTACCGGCCGGCGACGGCCGGGTCGGGAGTTACTCCACGGCGGGCGGACGGGTGGTCTTCGACATGGGCAGCCGGGCGGCCGAGTTGGTGTCGGCGACCCCGAACGCGGGCTGGGAGATGCAGGTGTGGAAGCAGGACGGGTGGATCCGGGTCGACTTCTCCGCCGGCACCGCCCATACGTCCGTGTTCTGCACCTGGAACGGCCATCCACCGGTCGTGCAGACCACCGGCCCCACGGCGTAGCGCCCCACGGTCCGGGCACCGCCGCGCGGCGCTGCCCGGGGTCAGCCGGAGGCCGCGGCCGGCATCAGTCGAAGGCCGCGGCGGGCGGGGCGGGTGAGGCGAGGGCCGTGGCGTCGGTGACCGGTGCCGCGCCGCCGGTGAAGTCCAGCAGCGCCCGGCCGTGTTCGACCCGTCCGGCCTGCGGATCGGTGGCCGCCCGCCGGGTCAGTTCGGCGACCGGCAGCGGGCCGTCGGCGGCCAGCAGGACCGCGTTGCCGAAGCGTTTGCCGCGCAGTACGGCCGGGTCGGCGGTCAGGCACAGCTCGGGGAAGACCGTATGGGCCGTGGCGATCTGGCCGCGCAGAAACCGCAGCGGCGGCCCGTCCGCGAGGTTCGCCGCGTAGAACCCGCCCGGCCGCAGCGCCCGGTGTATCTCCGTCAGGAATTCGGTGCTGGTCAGGTGCGCGGGGGTGCGCGCACCGCCGAAGACATCGGCGATGATCAGGTCCGCCCAGCCGTCCGGGATCTTCGCCAGGCCGGCCCGGGCGTCACCGCCGCGCACCCGTATCCGCCAGCCGCTGTCCCACGGCAGCTGCCGGCGTACGAGGTCGACGAGCGGTGCGTCGATCTCCACCACCTGCTGGGTGGACCGCGGGCGGGTGGCCGCGACATAGCGGGCCAGGGTCAGGGCGCCGCCGCCGAGATGGACGGCGCGCAGCGGTTTGCCCGTGGGTCCGGCCAGGTCGGCGACGTGCCCGAGCCGCCGCTGATAGGAGAAGTCCAGATAGGCCGGGTCGTCGAGGTCCACATGGGACTGCGGGGCACCGTCGATCAGCAGCGTCCAGCCGCGCGTGCGGTCCCGGTCGGGCCGTAGCTCGGCAAGCCCGCCGTCCACCGTCCCGGTGACGGACTCCGGCCCGCCGCGCCCGCGTCTGCTCTTCGCCATGCCCACCAGTATGGCCCCTGCCCCGGAGGCCGTAACCGCTGGTCAGCCGGGTGCTGCCGGGGGTCGGCGAGGTACTGCCGGGGGTCGGCGAGGTGCCGGCGGCCGGTACGGCGGGGCGCCCGGCCGTACCGGGCAGAGTGGCGGACCACCCGCGACCGAGGCCGGAGTGATCCGCCAACTGCACATCACGACCCGTGCCGGCCCGATATCCCTCCGGACCGGCGCCGGGTCACCGGTTCAGGCAGACGTTACCGAAGGCCGGGTTCAGCAACGAGGCAACGCTGAGGCTGTTGCCGCACAGGTTGATCGGGATGTTGATCGGAACCTGGACATTGTTGCCACTGAGGATGCCCGGGGAGCCTGCGGCAAAGCCCGCCGCGTTGGCGCCGGAACGGTGGTTGTAGAGACCACGGTGGTCGCTGCGGTAGTGGTTGTGACCACGACCGCCGTGGTGACCGTCCCCGCTGGCTGAGGCAATGCCTGCGCCACTCAGTACTACGGCGCAGCTGGCCGCACTCACCGCGGCGGCCTTGACAAAGCGCTTCATCCCATTCTCCTTTCAGTTCGTGAATGGGGCAACCGGTCACAACGAACGAAATGAGTCAGGGGTGCGGGTGTTCCCCCGTCCGGGACGATATTAGCTCTTATGGCAGTAAGTATTAGCCCGTCCGGTGGTAAGGCGCCCCCCGGCGAAGTCCGGTATTCCGTTGATCGGAATCCCCGAGGGGGGTCCGGCGTGCCTGCCGCGGATTCCAGCATGATTTCTGTCAGAGTGCTCTCCAGTTTGACTGATTGAAGTCGGAGAGGAAGACATGCGGAAATCGATGGACCGCACCACGCGCGGCGTCGTATGCGCACCGACCTCCACCGGGTCCGCGGAAATGACGCGCTCTCCGTCCGGGCGGGCCGACAGCGGGCCGACACCACGCGCACACGGTACGGGCTGCCGCCCGGCCGGCTCGTGACGTGATGAAACCGACGGTCACCATGAACCCGACGGTCACCGAATTCGGCCGGCAGTCGAAGCGGCTACCCGACCGCCGCAACACTCCCGGAATTGATTCCGACGTATTCGGCAGCACGCCGGCGCTGCGGCCCGGCGGCAATCGGCTCACTTTCCGCTTCACCACCCGCAATCCGGGATATCTGCTCGGCGCGCTCTTCCTCCGGACCGATACCAGGCGCTGAGCGGCGCGCCCCGGCAATTCCCGTAGAGAGTTCTGTCAGCTCGGTCATCAGGGGAGCAGTGCGTGCTGCCGCAAGACCTGCAGTGCCAAGAGCGGCCAACGGTTCTCCACGTCTCCCGTCCCGTCGACGGCGGCATCGCCCGGGTCGTCACCGACCTGGTGCGGGCCCAGGTGGCGGCGGGGCTGCGGGCCGTGGTCGCCGCACCGCCCGGTGGGGTGCTGCACCGGGACGCCGCCGCGGCGGGCGCCGAGGTGGTCCCGTGGCCGGCCCGCCGCGCCCCGGGCCCGGCGCTCGCCGGTGAGACCGGACGGCCGGCCCGGCTGATCCGGCGGATCGGCCCGCACCTCGTCCATACGCACGGCGCCCGGGCCGGGCTCGCCGCCCGCCTGGCCGTACGGGGCCGGATTCCGACGGTCCATCAGCCGTATACCTGGTCCTTCGAGACGGCCGACGGGCCGGCGGCGCGGCTGGCGCTCGGCTGGGAGCGGTACGCCGCGCGCTGGGCGGACCGGGTGCTGTGTGTGAGCGAGGCGGAGCGGCTGCGGGGCGCCGAAGCGGGGGTGCCGGCCCGGTGGGCGGTGATCCGCAACGGGGTGGACCTGGACCGTTGTGCGCCCGCATACCGTGCGGACGCGGTGCGGCGGGCGCTGCGCCGGGACCTGCCCGCACTCGGCGATCTGCCGCCGGACGCGCCGCTGGTGGTGTGCGTGGGGCGGCTGTGTCCGCGAAAGGGCCAGCTGTCGCTGTTGCGGGCGTGGCCCGCGGTCCGCGCCGCCGTCCCGGACGCCCGGCTGGTGCTGGTCGGCGACGGCCCGGACCGGGAGCTGCTGCATGCCGCCGCACCACCCGGAGTGCGGTTCGCGGGCGCGGCACGGGACGCCGTCCCCTGGTACCGGGCGGCGGATCTGGTCGTCCTCCCGTCACACCGGGAAGGCATGGCGCTGGCCCCTCTGGAGGCGATGGCCTGCGGCCGCCCCGTGGTGCTCACCGATGTCGGCGGGGCCCGGGAGAGCCTGCCGCCCGGGGCCGCACCGCACTGTCTGGTGCCGCCCATGGACCCGGCCGCCCTGGCCCAGGCCGTATGCGGCCTGCTGACCCGCCCTCAGCTGCGCAGCACGCTGGGCCACCGGGCCCTGGAGCACATGCGGGCGGCGTACGACGTGCGGCAGACCGCGGGGGCCGTCCTCGGCCTGTACCGCGAACTGCTCGGTGCGGCGTACCCGGAGAGCAGGGAGCGGATCAGCCGATGACGACGGAGCACGCGGACGCCCCCCGTTTCGCCCGGGTCCTGCCCCCGCCGGCGCTGCCCCGGCCGACGACCGCCGCGGGCCGTCCGCCCCTCGGGCCGGGCCCGAAGACCCTGCCTCCGCCCCGGCCCGGCCGCGGCCTGCGGCGTCGGACGCTCGCCCCGCTGCTGGCCGCCGACTGCCTGGCCACCACGGGCGCCGCGCTGCTCGTCCTCGGCGCCGCTGCGACGCCGACGGAGCTCGCCGCCATGGTGCCGGCCGCGCTGCTGCTCCACCACCGGGCCGGTCTCTACCGTCCAGGCCCCGCCCCGAGCGCGCTGAACGACCTGCCGAAGCTGCTGGGACGGGCCGCCGTCTTCTGGTGCGCGGTGGCCGCGGTGCTCGCCGCCGCAGACCCCGGGCGGGCGCTGCCACCGGCCTTGTCGGCGGGCGCGGTGGCGGCACACACCCTGCTGCTCTGCAGCGGCCGGGCCATGGTCTACCGGGCGCGCCGCAACGCCGCCCGCCGCCGGCCGCGCGCCGCCCTGATCGTGGGCACCGACCCGGCCGCCCGGCAGCTGGCCGCCGTGCTGCACGCCCGCCCCGAGTACGGCATGCGCCCGGTGGGCCTGGTCCCGCCGGCGTCGCTGCTGCCCGGCGGGCCCGCCGCTCCCCCGGCCCGCGAAGCGCTGCCGCTGCCGCGGCTCACCTCCGCGCCGGACATCACCCGGGCCGTCATCCAGCACACCGTGCGGGACGTGGTGTTCACGCTGCCGCCCTACGGCGATCCGCACACCGCCGCGCTGCTGCGCCGCTTCATCGACCAGGGCTCGGCGATCTGGCTGGCCGGCCCGGCGGCCGCCCGCGAGGGCCGCCCGCCGCATCCGGACACCGACCAGCTGTGGGGCTTCGCCTGCCGGCGGCTGGACACCACCCCGCCACGACACGGCAGCCGGCGCAAACGGGCGCTGGATCTCGCGCTGGCCGGTCCGGCGCTGGTGATCGCGGCCCCGGTGCTGCTGGGCTGTGCGCTCGCGGTACGGCTCGCCGACGGGCCCGGCGTGCTCTGCCGGCAGGAACGGACCGGCCGGGGCGGGCGCAGCTTCACCCTGCTGACGTTCCGCACCCTGCGCGGGCGCGAGGCGCACGAGGAGGCGAGCCGGCGGGGCGCGGCGGACGACGACCGGATGAGCCGGGTCGGGCGGATGAGCCGGGTCGGGCAGATGAGCCGGGTCGGGCGGCTGCTGCGGCGTACCGCGCTGGACGGGCTGCCGCAGCTGTGGAACGTGCTGCGCGGCGACATGAGCCTGGTGGGTCCCCGCCCGGAGCGCCCCTCCGTCGTCCAGCAGTTCACCCAGGCCTGCCCGGAGTACGACGCCCGGCACCGGATGCGGCCGGGCCTCACGGGACTTGCCCAGGTGCACGGGCTGCGCGGCGGCACCTCCGTCGAGGACCGGGCCCGCTTCGACAACCTCTACATCGACAGCTGGTCGCCGTGGCAGGACCTCCGGATCCTGCTGCGTACCGTGGCCCGGCTGGTGCGGCGGGAGGGCGGATGAGCACGGGTGCGCCGGCCGGCGCCGTCAGGGTCCGGGCGACCGCGGCGGTCCGCGCGGCCGGCCCCAGCAGCTGTTCCCCCGCCCCCGCCCCCGGCCCGCTGACCGGCCGGTACGCCCTGCCGCGGCTCCGCCTCGGCGCCGGGGACACCCCCTGGCGGCGGCACCGCAAACCCGCGCCGCACCGCAAACCCGCGCCGCACCCGCTGCGCCGCCGTGCGCTGCCCCCCTACGAGACCACCACCCCGGCCGCTACCCCAGGAGGCATCCGGTGAAGGTTCTGCACGTCATTACGGGCCTCGACGTGGGCGGCGCCGAGCAGCAGCTGCGGTTGCTGCTGCGCCGGCTGCCCGCGCACTGCGAGGTCGTCACCCTGACCCGTCCGGGCCCGGTCGCCGAGGGCATCGAGGCCGACGGCACCCCCGTCACCCACCTCGGAATGACCGGCAACCGGGATCTGACCGCGCTCCCCCGCCTCGCCGGACTGATCCGCGAGGGCGGCTACGACCTGGTGCACACCCACCTCTACCGGGCCTGCGTCTACGGCCGGATCGCCGCCCGGATGGCCGGCGTACGGGCCGTGGTGGCCACCGAGCACTCGCTGGGCGATGCGGTCATCGAGGGCCGCCGGCTGACCCGGGGCGTCCGTACGCTCTACCGGGCCACCGAACGGCTGGGGACGGCGACGGTCGCCGTCTCGGACACCGTCGCCGCCCGGCTGCGCCGCTGGGGCGTACCGGAGCAGCGGATCCATGTGGTGCCGGGCGGCATCGAGGCACACCGTTTTGCATTCGATCCGGCCGCCCGGGCCCTGGTCCGCACCCGGCTGGGGCTGCCGCTGGACGCGTTCGTGGTCGGCGGGGCCGGCCGGCTGGTGCCCGGCAAGCGGTTCGATGTGCTGGTCCGGGCGGTGACCCAACTTCCGGGCGTGCATCTGCTGTTGGCGGGTGCGGGGCCGGAGCGGGAGATGCTGCGCCGGATGGCGGAGCAGTTCGGCTCGGGCGACCGGATCCATCTGCTCGGCGAGCGCGACGGGGCGTTCGACGGACGGAGAGCCGACGGGCAGGGAGCCGACGGCCCCGATATCCCCGGCCTGCTCTCGGCCATCGACGTCTTCGTCTCGCCCTCCCCGGACGAGGCGTTCGGGCTGGCCGTCCTGGAAGCGCTCGGATCCGGGCTGCATGTGCTCTACGGCAGCTGCCCGGCAGTCGACGAACTACCCGCCGACCAGGCCCCCGGCGCCCGCCGCTTCAGCCTCGGCGTACACGAACTCGCCACTTCACTCCGGGAGTTGAGGCGCCATGGACCGGGCCGGCTGCCGGTTCCGCCGGTGGTGCGGCGCTACGACATCACCCGCAGCGCCGAGGCCCTGATGTCCGTGTACGAGCAGGCGGTGGCCGCCGCCCCGGCCCGGCGCCGGAGCCCCTCGGCGGTACCTCCGCCACAGGGCCGGGCGGCGGCGCGGTCCGCGGCGGCCGTCTCGCTGCCGGATCCGTCCCGGTCGCCCGACCCGTCCCCGCTCCCGAACCGATAGGCACGTCCGGACCGGCCGCCCCCTCCGCCACTCCGCCACTGCGTCCGGCGGCCGTGCCCGCGGACCGCCCGACCGCCCGACCGCCCGACCGCCGCACCCCGCACCCCGGGCGCCGGACGCCGGACGCCGGACGCCGGACGCCGGGCGCCGGGCGCCGGACGCGGGCCCGGTGGCCGCCCCTCGTGCCCGCTCCGCCCCCCGCGGTCGCTTCCGTCCGTGCCGCACAAAGAGAAAGAGCAGGAAGCTTCCATGTACGACCTCGTGGTGGTGGGCGCCGGCCCCTACGGACTCTCGATCGCCGCACATGCGGCGGCGGCCGGGCTGCGGCTGCGGGTCCTGGGCAGGCCGATGGCCACTTGGCGCGACCACATGCCCGACGGCATGTTCCTCACCTCCGAGCCCTGGGCCTCCCCGCTCTCCGACCCGGACGGCAGCCACACCCTGGCCGCGTACGGCGCCGCCCGCGACCTGACCACCGGGCACGGCGTCCCGCTGCCGCTCGACGCCTTCACCGCGTACGGCAGATGGTTCGGCGAACGGGCGGTACCGCAGATCGAGGAGGTCACCGTCACCTCCGTACGCCCGGACGGCAACGGCTTCCACGTCGACACGGACACCGGCGAGCGGATCGCGGCCCGGACCGTTGCACTCGCCGTCGGTGTGATGCCGTTCGTCCACCGCCCCTGGCCGCTGCTCGAACTCCCCCCGCACCTCGCCTCGCACAGCAGTGACCACCGCGACCTGCGCCGCTTCCGCGGCCAGGACGTCACCGTGATCGGCGCCGGCCAGTCCGCGCTGGAGACCGCGGCCCTGCTCGCCGAACAGGGCGCCCGGCCCCGCATCGTGGCCCGCGCCGACCGGCTGCGCTGGAACTCCCCGCCACAGCCGCTGGAGCGCGGCCGGCTGCGCGCGCTGCGCGACCCGCACTCCGCGCTGGGCACCGGCTGGCCGAACCGGCTGTGGTCACAGGCGCCCTGGGCGGTGCGCCGACTGCCCGCCGCGACCCGGGTACGGATCGCCGAGAACGCGCCGGGCCCGGCCGGCGCCTGGTGGCTGCGGGAGCGCTTCGAGCAGGCGGTGCCGGCCTTGCTGAACCACCGCATCCGGGCGGCGGCCGCTCGCAACGACGGGGTGCGGCTCCATCTCACCCATACGGAAGGCGGTACCGAGACCCTGGACACCCAGCACGTGGTGGCGGCCACCGGGTTCCTCCCCGACCTCGGGCGGCTGCGGCTGCTCGTCCCCCCGGTGCGCACCACACTGCGGACGGTGGGCGGCAGCCGGGCGCCCGAACTGAGCTCCTGCTTCGAGTCGTCCTGGCCCGGGCTGTTCTTCGCGGGGCTGCTGACCGCCCCGTCGTTCGGCCCGTCGATGCGCTTCGTCCACGGCGCGGCCTTCACCGCGACGCGGCTGCTGCGCGGTGTACAGCGCCGGCTCGGCGACCGGCGCGGCGCCACCACCATCCCCCGCCCGGCGCGAGACGGCGCACCGGCCGCACAAGGGACGTAAGGCGCGCACGCCCGGCGCCACCGGGCCATCCGGCATCCGGCATCCGGCATCCGGCATCCGGCGTCCGAAGGGACCGTCCGGCACCGGCCGGGCGGTCCCGCCCTGATCACCGGCAGCGGCCGGCCTCACTGACAGCGGTCGACGGCCTCGATCGTGCGGGCCGCCTCGCCGAGTGCCGCACGCAGCACGGCCGGATCGGTGGCCGCGGCGCCCGCACCCTCTGGGGGCACCAGCCAGCCGCTGCCGGTCACCGGCGGCTCCGCCGCGGCCCCTTCCCCGCACAGCGCACCCAGCGCGACCCCTCTCCCGGAGGTCTGGGTACACGCGCTGCCCGGCACGTCCCAGCCCGCGGCGGTACCCGCGGGCACCAGAAAGCCGAGGGTGTCGCAGGCCCCGTCGTGCAGGACCGGGCCGACACCGTCCCGCAGCCGGAGGATGTCCACGGCTTCCAGTCCCTGCCGGGCGGGCACCGTCACGAGGTCACACGCCTGCGCCGGTTCGGCCGGTGCCCCGTCTGCGACGGCCTGGCCCGCGGAACCGTTGCCGCCCCTGCTCACGCCGGTCTCCCACACGGAGAACCCCTCCTCCTGCACACACCCGACCCTTTACACCGACTTCAACGGTCAGGCGTGTCAACAGCTACGGCGGCGTAACGCTGCAAAGGATGGCAGTTCATGGCAGATCGCACGCGAGATATCCGATTTGTGGCCAAACTCTGCGTATCGGAGCCATCACAGCCGGTACGGTCAACCCGCCGCACCGCCAGGAGGCGGCATCGCCACCTGATGGCACGGAGAGGGCACGGAGAGGGTCCGCCATGGCGTCGCCAGCAGCAAGGTCAGCGTCGTCCCGCACCGTACCCGCCCGCCCGAACCTCGCTTTCCGACAGCTGCGCGGCCGGCTGTCGCCAGGCGAGTTCGCGGCGGCGGTCCGCCGGTCCGCCCGTGAGATCGGTGAACAGGTCTCGTGCGACGCCCGCTATGTGGGCCGCGTCGAGTCCGGGGAGATCCGGTGTCCGAACTACGCCTACGAGCGGGTGTTCCGGCACATGTTCCCGGGACTCACGCTGCCCGACATGGGCTTCGCGCCGCGCGAGGCGGTACGCGGACGGGGGGCGCGTACCGCGGCGGCCGGCGCCGCGCCCCTGGCAACCGACCCCGACCACCGCGATACCTGTATCCAGATCCACGAGGAGAGCGACGTGCTGCGTCGCGCGTTCATCACCGGCGGCCCGGCAGCAGCCCTGGGCTTTGCCGCACTGCATCCCATCGAGGCCGCTGCCGCCGCCGCATCCGCCCATGTGCCGGGCCCGCGTGCCGCGGCCGTCGGCCGTGCCGGTGCCGCCGAGGCCACCGCCGTCGAGGAGGCGGTCCGGCGGATCCGGCTGCTGGACGACCGGCACGGCGCGGAGGGCATCTACCGCCGCGCCACCCAGCCGCTGCGCGCCGCCTACGAGCTGCTGGACGCGGACGTACAGCGCCGCTCGGTGTCCGACCGGCTGCACGCCGGGGCGGGTGAACTCGCCATCACCGTCGGCTGGTTGGCGCATGACTCGGGCCGCTTCGACGACGCCCGCTCGCACTACGCGGAGGCGCTGGCCACCGCCCGGGTCTGCGGCGATGCGGCCCTGGAGGCCCACGCCTTCTGCAATACGGCCTTTCTCGCCCGCGACGCCGGCCGGCCGCGCGAGGCGGTGCGCGCCGCGCAGGCCGCGCAGCAGGCCGCCAGGCATCTGGCCTCACCGCGGCTGCTGTCGCTGCTGGCGCTGCGTGAAGCGGGCGGCTGGGCGGGGCTGGCGGACCGCTCCGGCTGCGAGCAGGCGCTGGCCCGGGCGGAGCGGCACTTCGCGGGCGGGTCGCGGGACGGCGACCCGGAGTGGATGTCGTTCTACGGCGAGGCCGAACTGGCGGGCCTGGAGGCGCAGTGCTGGTCGGCCTTGGGTGAGGCGGGGCGTGCGGTGGAGCATGCGCGCCGGGCGGTGGCGCTGCAAAACCCCCACTTCACCCGCAATATCGCCCTGTTCACCGCGGAACTCGCGGGTGATCTCGCGGACAGCGGGGAGCCCGAGGAGGCCGCCGCGGCCGGGGACCGGGTGCTGACGCTGCTGGAGCAGGTCCGTTCGGCCCGTATCCGGGCGATGCTCGACGGCACGGCCCGGACGCTGCGGGCGCATCGCGACTGCGGCGCGGTCGCCGGCTTCCTGCAGCGGCACGCGGCATCGGCCGCGTCCGAGGACGGGACGGCTGCCCCGGCCCCGGACTCCGCCCGCTGACGGCGGCCGGCCCGGCGCCCGACGGGACCGACGGGACCGACGGGGCCGACGGGACCGTCAGGCGCTTTGCACGGGACGGGATCGGGGCCGTGCGGCACCCGTGCGGGGTCCGTGCGGGGTCCGTGCGGGGTCCGTGCGGGTGCCGCGACCGTCAGCCGAGGTGCCCGGTGTCGTTCCAGCGCTCGATCGCCGGTTCTCCGTAGGCCCAGCCGAGCGCCGACAGGGAGGTCGGCTCCAGCCGGATCCGGGCGGCGAAGGAGACGTCCAGGCCCAGCCAGCGGGCGCCCAGGGCGCGCAGGATGTGGCCGTGCGCGAAGACCAGCACGTCGCGGTCGGCCGACCGCGCCCAGTCGACGACGTCGTCCGCCCGCGCGGCGACCTCGGCGAGCGTCTCGCCCTCCGGCACACCGTCGCGCCAGATGAGCCAGTCCGGCCGCCCCGACTTGATCTCGGCCGGCGTCAGACCTTCGTACGCGCCGTAGTCGAACTCCATCAGCGCGTCCCACGGCCGGGCCCGGTCGCCGAAACCGGCCAGCTCGCAGGACTCCTTGGCGCGCACCAGGGGGCTGGTGCGGACCTCGACGCCCGGCAGGCCGTCCCAGGGGGCGCGGTGCAGCCGCTCGCCCAGCAGCTTGGCGCCGCGCCGGCCCTCGTCCAGCAGCGGGACGTCCGTACGGCCGGTGTGCCTGCCGGACCGGGACCACTCGGTCTGCCCGTGCCTGGCCAGGAATATGCGCGGTGCCATGGTCGTACCTCTCGCCGGCTTCTCGGCTGGTCGTTCTCGGTGCGGGCGGCGTCGACCGCGGGCCTTCCATCATCGCGCATCGGGTCGTTTTGTCCCCGGCCGGGGAGGCCGCCCTGCCCCTGCACCGGCGGCGGCGTCCTGTGCACGGCCGGGAGTGCCGTCCGGCCGGGTCCGGGCCGGGGCCGGGCCGGGGGGCTGCGCGGGACCTGCCCGCGGGCGGCGAGGGACACGCCGGGACCGCGCTGCCGTACAGCGTACGGGCGGCGGCCGGGAGCGGTGTCCGCCGGCGGCCGGTCCGTGGGTGGTCCCCCGTATGTCGGTGCCGGATGCGAGACTTCCGCGGGTGAACGTTTTCCGCGACAGCCGCCCCGCACCGGCCGTCCCCTCGGCCGAGCCGCCGACGGCACCGCCGAGCCTGCCGCCGGAGGCGGCTCCCCTCGTGCGCCGGGCCAGGCTCACCGAGCTGCGCGGCCCCGGCGTACACCCCCGCCCCCTCGACGCCCGTGCGCTGGCCGCGCTGGCCGCCAACCCCGGCTGCCACCGCCGTGCGCTGCTGGACGGCGCGGGCATCGACAAGGGCGCGCTGGCCCAGGCGCTGGGCTCCCCCGCGGCGTACGGCCAGTCCCAGTTCGCCCTCGTCCGCGGCAATGCCTTCGAGGCCCGGGTGAAGGCCGACGGCGGCACGGAACTGCTGCGGCTGCTGCACGAGCGGCTGGCGCCCGGCACCCCGGCGCCCGTGCCCGAGGAGGTCGCCGCCCCGGATCTGTCCGCGGCCGGGCCCGAGGGCCGGGCGGCGCGTACGGCACTGGCGCTGCGCGACGCGACCGCGGCCGGCGGCTGGGCGCTGCTCGACCACCCGATGCTGGCCGTCGAGGTGGCCGGCTCGCCCGCCTATGTGGAGCCGGATGCGGTGGTGGTGCATCCGGACGGCAGCTGGACGGTCGTCGAGATCAAGTCCTTCCCGATGATCGACGGTTCGGCGGACGCCGCCAAGGTGGGCGCCGCGGCGCGGCAGGCGGCGGTGTACGTCCTTGCCCTGGAACCGGTGGCCCGGCACGCCGGCGCGCGCACCGGCCGCACGGTCCGGGTCCGCGACCGGGTGCTGCTGGTGTGCCCGAAGGACTTCTCCAACCTCCCCACGGCCGCCGCCGTCGACGTCCGCAAGCAACTGGCCACCACCCGGCGGCAACTGACCCGGCTCACCCGGATCGAGGAGATCGCCGCCGCCCTGCCCGCACAGACCACCTTCGACCTGCGGCTCGCGGACGACGGAAAGACGGCGACCCGCCCGCCCGAGGAACTGGCCGCGGCCGTCGAGGCGGTCGGCGCGGCCTACGCCCCCGAGTGCCTGGCCACCTGCGAGCTGGCCTTCCACTGCCGTGAGCACGCCCGTCAGGACGGCGCGGTGGAGGCGCTGGGGCGCGGCGTACGGGGCGAGTTGGGCGGCCTGCGCACCATCGAGGAGGTGCTGACGGCGGCCGGCCCCGGCGGGGCGGAACCTGCGGACCCGGGCGAAGCGGAGGACCCGGGCGAAGCGGAGGACCCGGCCGTGGTGGCGCTGCGCCGGGCCGCCGCGCTGCGCGCCGAGGCGCTGGCCGGCTCGGCCGTGCCGGCACCGCGAACTGAGGAGCCGGGATGTCGCTGATCGAGACGCTGGCCCGGATGGAGGCGGTCGCCGCGGGCCGGGCGCGGCCGCGCTGCACGGCCTTGCACCGCCATCTGTCCGAGCGCCCTTTGGTCTTCGTCCCGTTGACGACCGCGGGCGAGGCCGGCGCCCCGCTGGGCGCCCTGGTCGGCACGGACCGCGAGAAGCCGGTACTGCTGGCCGTTCCGCAGCCGCGCGACCGCGATCTGCGGTTCGCCTTCCTCGCCGAGCTGGCGGAGACGGTGCTGCCGTATGTGGACGGCTACGCGGACGCCATCGAGTGGGAGGAGCGCAAGGAGACCGACCCGGAGACCGGCAAGAAGGTCCCGGTACAGGTCGAACTGTGCGCGGACGCACCGCAGTTGATCGTGCCGAGCGCCGCGGGCATCGAATTCGTCCGGCTGCTGGGACGCTCGATGCGGTTTCGGCGCACGGCCGAGCAGGATCCGCAGGCGCCGTACCCCGCGCCGCCGCACGTCCCGCTGCTGGGCCGCTGGCTCACCCACTTCGGCGAGCGGGCGCGGGTCCCTGGCGCGAGCCTGCTGCTGTCCATGACGGGCCTGCTGACCCGCCACTGGGCGACCGGCCAGAGCGTGCTGGAGGACCAGCACCTGGGCGCGCTGCTCTCCTGGATCGACCCGCCGCCGGGGATGCCGGGCCGGGAGGCGGCCGAGCGCGCGGAGTCGGCACGCGACGCGGCGGGGCAGCTGCTGTGCCCGCCGGCCGGCCCGGCCACCGACCCGGCGTTCGACAACCGGCTGCTGGCCCCCGCGATGGCCCGCTACGACGCCGGCCTGCCGGGCGCCGAGGACGCCCTCCGCGCCCTGGTCGAGGGGCAGTTGCGGCCGGCCTGGGACGCCGTATGGCACGGTCTCGACCTGCTGCGGGCGCTCCCCGAGGGCGCCCGGGTCGCCGACCGCTGGAAGCGCGACCGCTGGTCGTACACGGCGCACCGCGACCGGGTGCGCGCCGGGGAGCCCCCGCAGCCCAAACAGGACGACGCGGTCACCGCCGCGCAGAAACTGTCCGCGCGGGAGACGGCCCAGGCCCAACTGGACGCCCAGGAGGCCCTGGACGATCCGTTGGTGATGGCGGGGCGGCGGCTGGCCGGCGAGGCGTTCCAGGGCACGGTCACCGCCGTCGAGATGGCCTTCTCCGAGGGCAAGCGGCCGATGCCGCGCCCGCTGGTCACGCTGCGGACGGCCGACCGCCCGCAGCTGTCCGAGGGCAGCAAGCTCTACCGCCCCCTGGCGGACGGCAAGACGCAGACCGCCGCCTACGTCGCGCCCGTGGCCGGGGAGCCCGGCGCCCTGGTGGTGCGGCTGACGGGCGGGATGGGGCGCGGGAAGACACCCGAGCCCGGTTCGGTGCCGGAGCCGGACGAGACGGTGTGCTGGACGCTGTTCGAACACGCCCCGCGCGGCGGCCCGGAGCTCCCGGACCCCGAGGACACCCCGTGGACCCACGGCGGCCCGCCGCCCGGCCCCGGGGACCTGCCGCACGACACCCCCGACCCCGTGACCACGGAGGACTTCCTGTGAACCGCCCCCGGCACCCGGCCGCCCCGGAGACCATTGCCGTATGACGGCCCCTCAGGAGTCCCCCGCACCCGCCCCGCCCCCCTCCCCCGGGGCCAAGAGCTTCGATCCGGCCGCCGCGGCCGCCGCGGCGACCGAAGCGATCCTGCACGACACGCTGCACGGCTCCCGGCGCGGTGTGGTCGTCGACTCCCCGCCCGGCGCCGGCAAGTCCACCCTCGTGGTGCGGGCGGCCCGCGAACTGGCCGCCGCCGGACGCCCGCTGATGGTGGTCGCGCAGACCAACGCCCAGGTCGACGACCTCGTGCTGCGACTCGCCGAGAAGGACCCCGCGCTGCCGGTCGGCCGGCTGCACAGCAGCGAGCCCGGCGCGTTCGACCCGGCGCTGGCCGAGCTGCCCGCGGTCCGTACGTCCGCGAAGGCCGCCGATCTGGCCGGGATGGACATCGTCGTCTCGACGGCGGCGAAATGGGCGTACACCAAGGTCGACGAGCCGTGGCGGCATGCCATCGTGGACGAGGCCTACCAGATGCGCTCCGATGCCCTGCTGAGCGTCGCCGGGCTCTTCGAGCGGGCGCTGTTCGTCGGCGACCCCGGTCAGCTGGACCCGTTCAGCGTGGTCGGTGCGGAGCAGTGGGCGGGGCTGGCGTACGACCCGTCCGCGAGCGCGGTGTCCACCCTCCTGGCCCACAACCCCGATCTGCCGCAGCACCGGCTGCCGGTGTCCTGGCGGCTGCCCGCTTCGGCCGCGCCGCTGGTCTCCGCCGCGTTCTACCCGTACACCCCGTTCCGCAGCGGCACCGGCCACGGCGACCGCCGGCTGGCGTTCGGGGTGCCGGGCGACGGCTCGGGGGTGGACCGCGTCCTGGACGAGGCCGCGGAGTCGGGCTGGGGCCTGCTGGAACTCCCCGCCCGCCGTACGCCGCGCACGGACCCGGAGGCGGTCCGGGCGGTGGCGCAGGTCGTGCGCCGGCTCCTGGACCGCGGGGGCGCCGCGACCAGCGAGGCCCGGCGGGGTCCGGACGGCGGGGCCGTCCCGGTGCCGCTCACGGCGGCCCGGATCGCGGTCGGCACGGCCCATCGCGACCAGGCGGCGGCCGTCCGCGCCGCGCTCGCCGAGCTGGGGGTGGCCGGGGTCGCGGTGGATACCGCCAACCGCCTCCAGGGCCGCGAGTTCGATGTCACGGTCGTCCTGCACCCGCTCTCCGGCCGCCCCGACGCCACAGAGTTCCATCTGGAGACCGGCCGGCTGTGTGTGCTCGCCTCCCGCCACCGGCACGCCTGCATCGTGGTCTGCCGGGCGGGCGTCGCCGACCTGCTGGACGAGCACCCCTCGACCGATCCGGTCCGCCTCGGTGTCACGGTCAAGTTCCCGGACGGCTGGGAGGCCCACCACGCCGTCCTCGCTCACCTGGCGGAACACCGGGTGGCGTGGCGTCCTTGAGGAGGCGTGCCGCCCTTGAGGAGGCATGGCGTCCTCAACGGCAGGGCGTCCCCCTCCCCTCGTCGGCCCGTGGAACGGAGGCGGCGGCGGACATCCGCGCCTGCCCCCTTGCGCGGGGCGGGACAATGGAATGCGGCACACGATCTGGAGGTAGGTACATGTCCGAGCCGCGACCGGCTCCCGACCCGCGCGGTACGGCGCCGGGACCACGGCGGATGAAGCCCGCGCAGCTGCTCTTCGAGCCGCCCGAGGCCGTCGCCGACCCCGAGCACTTCTTCGACCTGGAGTCGATGGAGGACCCGCGCGAGCTGCTCGGCCGCGCCACGGAGCTGGCGCTCGCCTTCCGTGCCGCGGCGGACCGCGCCACGGAGTTCCAGGCGCTGGCCGCCGCCCAGCTCGCCGACCCCAGCCGGTTCGACCGGCTGCCGCTGGCCACGCTCGCCGAGCAGGCGGAGTGGACCGAGGACTACGCGCAGAAAATGATCGAGTTCGGCCGCAGCCTGATGCGCAGCGGCAGCACCCTGCCGGGCGAGATGGACTGAGCGCCCCGGCCCCACCGGCCGCCCCGGGAATCACATCCGCACCACACGCCCCAACTACGGCTCATGGTCCATGATCATGAGCCGCTGGCATATGCAAGAGGCGCAAGATACCGGCTCCCGCGCCGTCCCGTCCCGCTTTCCGCCAATCAGCTCAGTCCGTACACGCCGCATGGGTAGACCTGTCCCCCATGAGCGACTGGCTGCCTGAGACCCCCCGCACCCTGGCCTTTCCCACCGCGGCGTACGTCACCCTCGCGGGCGCCGACTGGCTCGCCTCCGCCAGCCCCCACCCGGACGAGATGCACACCCTGTGGGCCACCCGTCCGGCCGCCCCCAGCGCACTGCCGTGCGGCACCGCTTTCGACGTGATCAACGCCCCGGCGCTCTTCGGGCGGCGCATGGTCGACCGTTTATGGTCCGACGGTCCCGGCTCGGGGCCGGTGGCGGCACACCGCGGCCGCATCCTGCTGTTCGCCGCCCCGGGGACGGCCCAGCGGCTGCCTGCGCTGCTCGTCTGGGAGGAGTGGGCCGCCGCCGTCCCCCCGCTGCTGTGCCACGGCAGCGGGGATGCGGTGACCGTCCCGCCCCTGCACCCCCGCCGGGCGGCCGCCGAGGACGTGCCTGCCGACGCCACCCCGTTCCCGGGCGCCGAGGACGTGGCCGGCCCGTCCGTCTCCCGCTGGCTGGTGGCTCCGGGCGTCCGCAATCCCTGGCTGCCCGGTCCGGACGTGCTGCTGTGGGCCTGTGTGCGCGCCGCCCGCTCCTTGGCCGGTCCCGGGCGGGAAACCACAGCTCAGCACCCCGTTTCGGCACTGACCGCGGGCTGAGACAAACCGATTTTTGTCCTCCCCGACCATGATGCTAATGTTTTCCCCGTCAGCAGGCGCCGCTAGCTCAGTTGGTTAGAGCAGCTGACTCTTAATCAGCGGGTCCGGGGTTCGAGTCCCTGGCGGCGCACAGACAGTCGAAGGCCTCCACTCCGGTGGGGGCCTTCGTCGTATGCCGGCCCGGCCCGTTTCCCGCCTGCCGTACGCCTCGCCTGCCGTACGCCTCGCTTCGGTCCGCCGTCGGGCGTCAGCCGCGCCCGACCTTGACCGCCCAGTCCCCGTCGGTCGTCCGTCCCGCGACCTGGATGCGCACGCCGTCCTGGGCGTCGTCCATGCTCTCCCCCACGCCCAGCGGCGCGTCCGCGAGCGGCGGGTAGACGGAGGTGCCCCCGCAGGCCGAGCTGCCCGGGTGCCCGTCGAGGACCTGCACCGGCCCCGATCCGGAAGGGGTCTTGCTCCGCACGCGGTAGACCAGGACACCTTCGGTGCACAGCGAGCGGTCGTTGCCCATGGCACCGCGTGCCTCGATGGCCAGTGCGCTGTCGGGCCCGGTACGGACCACCAGGAGCCGCGGCCGCCGCTGGGACCGGGGCTCCTCGGGGGCGGACAGGGTACGCAGCGAGTGCGGGGCGGGGCTGGTCAGATCGACGCAGTCAACCTGGCTGTCGGCGATCCAGCCCAGCTTCCACTTGTGCCAGGCGAAGGGGTCGGGCGCCAGACCGAACTGGCTGCCCATGAGGTCCCAGTCACCGACGTAGGTGTCCCAGTCGCCCTTGCCGCTCTCCGGCCGGTGATAGAGGTCCGGCAGGTCGAAGACGTGCCCGGTTTCGTGCGCGAGGACATTGCGGTCCGGCGGGCTCTGCTCGAAGACGGTGACGAACCGGCGCAGATCGCGGTCGTCGGCGTGCATCGGCTGTTCGAGGTTGACGACCTTGGTGGCGTCCGAGTCGACGCCGGGGGCATCCGGGTCGGCGACGAAATAGACCACGTCGTAACGGCCGAAGTCCACGGAAGGGTCGGCGGCGGCGACCGCGTCGCGCAGGTAGGCGGAGCGCCGTCCGGCGTCCCAGTCGCGCCGTATTCCGTAGGAGACGGACGGGCGGGGCATCCGGACCCAGTGGCGCTGGACGTGCGGACGCAGCCGGAACTTTCCGTACGAGGCGCGGTCGAAGAAGCCGGAGGTGGCGGGGAAGTAGGCCCGGGAGAGCTCCTGCGGGGCGGCGGACGGCCGGGCGTCCGGGAAGGACAGGAAGATCATGACGGCATTGAGCGGGCGGTCCGGGCGCGGATAGGCGCCGTTCCAGGTGTCGAGCCCCTCGGAGTGGTGCGCGTCGGTGCGCCCCAGGGCGCAGGAGAGGGCGGCCTCGGAGGCGGTGGCGGGTCCGGCGACGATGGAGGTCGCGATGAGCGCACTCAGAGAGGTGACGACGGCCGCGACGCGCCGCAGACGGCGGCGATCCACCCCGTCGGGTGTCCGGGCGCGCGGCACATCTACCTCCAGGGACGGATTCGGAGACCTCATCTACCCTGTGGCGATTTAATGCTATTCGTCCTGTTTTGCGGGTCCGGAAGAGTGATCGGCGTGCCTTCATCGCTTCGTAACGGAAAGTCACAAACAGCCAATGGGGCATTCGGTACGAACAGAGCCGGGCAGAAATGGCTGAAGTTCCGTCATGCGGCCGGACGATCACGGCTGCGTCGCTGGCTCGGCCGTTGCGCCAGCCTCTATGATCGCCACACTTTCCAGCGCGAGATCCACCCTTCATCACGAGACAAGCGCCATGCGGGAGCGAGCAGTGAGCGGACACCCCGACAGTCCGGGCCGCACGCCCGGAGCGACGCTTCCCTCAGTGACGGAGCGTAATGGTACGACCAATGCATCGGCCGACGCCCGGCACACCCCGGCCGGCGGCCGCTGCGACGACACCGCGGCCTCGCTCGGCGACTACCGCGCCACCTTCCACGCCGCGCGGCTGGCGATGGCCGTCCTCAACCGCGACGGCCTGGTCCTCGCCGCCAACTCCGCCTTCGGGGAACTGGTCGGCGCCGACCCGGCCGAGCTGGTCGCCGCCACCGCGGCGGACCTCACCGACCTCGGCGCCGACCCGCTGGTGTGGACCGCCTACCGCGAGGTGCTGTGCGGCCGCAGCGACCGGCTGCGCTGCACCCGCCGCCTCAAGCACCCCGAGGGGCACTCCATCTGGGTGGAAGTCACCGTCGAGCCGCTGACGCCGGAACCGCTCAGCGGCGAGGAGCGGATGCTGCTGTCGGTGGCGGACATCAGCGACCGGCACGATCTGCTGGCCCGGCTGCGGCATCTGCAGATGCACGATCCGGTGACCCGGCTGCCCAACCGGGCGCTGTTCTTCGAGCGGGTCTCCGCCGCGCTGGAGACCGCCTCCTTCGCACCGTCCGGCACCGGCCGGATCGGGCTGTGCTACCTCGACCTGGACGGCTTCAAGGCCGTCAACGACACCCTCGGGCACCGCGTCGGCGACCGGCTGCTGAGTGCGGTGGCCCAGCGGCTGACGCGCTGCGCGGAGAACGCGGCGGACCGCGGCGCGGGCCGGGCGGGGCATCTCGTCGCGCGACTGGGCGGTGACGAGTTCGCTCTTTTGGTGGAGGACTCCACCGGCACCGACCAGCTGGCCGAGCTGGCCCAGTCCGTCCTGGACGCACTGCAGCGCCCGTTCGACCTGGCGGGGCAGCGGCTGTCGGTGTCGGCGAGCATCGGCGTCGTGGAGCGGACCGCCACCGGCACCACCGCGACCGGCCTGATGCAGGCCGCGGACACCACGCTGTACTGGGCGAAGGAGGACGGCAAGGCCCGCTGGACGCTCTTCGACCCGGAGCGCAACGCCCACCGGATGACCCGGCAGGCACTCTCCAGCACCCTGCGGCCGGCCGTGGACCGCGGCGAATTCACCCTGGAGTACCAGCCGCTGGTCGGGCTGGACGACGGCCGGGCGCAAGGGGTGGAGGCGCTGGTGCGCTGGCGGCACCCGCAGTTCGGGACACTGTCGCCGAATCGGTTCATCGCCCTGGCGGAGGAGAACGGCGCGATCGTCGAGCTGGGCCGCTGGGTCCTGGAGCGGGCCTGCCACCAGGCACGGGCCTGGCAGCTGGCGCACCCCGGCCAGCCGCTGTTCGTCAGCGTCAATGTGGCCGTACGTCAGGTGTGGGACTCCGACCTGGTCGCGGACGTCGCCGGGATCCTCGCCGAGACCGGGCTACCGCCGCGGCTGCTGCAGCTGGAGCTGACCGAGTCGGCCGTGATGGGCTCGGCCGGCCGGCCGCTGCAGGCCCTCCAGGCGCTGAGCGACATGGGCGTACGGATCGCCATCGACGACTTCGGCACCGGCTACTCCAACCTCGCCTACCTCAGCCGCCTCCCGGTGTCCGTACTGAAGCTGGACGGCTCCTTCGTCCGCGGCTTCCGCTCGCAGGAGCACCCCAACCCGGCGGACGAGATGATCGTGGAGGCGCTGGTGGCGCTGGCGCACCGGCTCGGCCTCACGGTCACCGCCGAGTGCGTGGAGAGCGCCGAGCAGGCCGAGCGGCTCCGCCGGATCGGCTGCGACACCGGGCAGGGCTGGCTCTACTCCCGTCCCGTGGCCCCCGACCGGGTCGAGGCCCTGCTCGACGCGGGCCGGCACACCGGCGCCTGAGCGCCCCCGCGTACGCGGAGCAGGCGCTCGCCGGTCCGGCCGCAACCACCAGCTACGAAGCCCTACCCCGGCAGCCCGTACGCGTCCGCGATCAGCTCGTACGAGCGCAGCCGGGCCGGGCCGCCGTGGGCATTGGCGGTGATCATCAGTTCGTCGGCGCCGGTGCGCTTGGCGAGATCGTCCAGGCCCTGGCGGACGGCGTCCGGGGTGCCGTGGACGACATTGCCGAGCCAGTTGTCGACAAAGCCCCGCTCCACCTCGCTGAAGGGGTACGCCTCGGCCTCCTCGGGGCTCGGGACCAGGCCGGGGCGGCCGCTGCGCAGCCGGACCATGGAGAGCGCGCCGGTCAGCACCTGACGGCGGGCCTCCCGCTCCTCCTCGGCGGCCAGCGCCGCGACCCCGATCAGCGCATACGGCTCCGACAGCACCTCGGAGGGGCGGAAGGAGGCGCGGTAGAGGTCCAGCGCCGGGACGGTGTTGGCCGCGGAGAAGTGGTGCGCGAAGGCGAACGGCAGACCGAGGGAGCCGGCGAGCCGCGCGCTGAAGCCGGAGGAGCCCAGCAGCCACAGAGGCGGCCGGTGCCGGGACTGGACGCCGCCGGGCGAGGTGGCCTGGACCGGGCCGGGGACCGCGTGGATCCTGGCGTAGGGGTGGCCGTCGGGGAAGGAGTCGTCGAGGAAGCGGGTCAACTCGGCCAACTGCTGGGGGAAATCGTCCGCGCCCTCGTGCAGCCGCTCGGTCCGGCGCAGCGCCGCGGCAGTGGCGCCGTCCGTGCCCGGCGCGCGGCCCAGGCCCAGATCAACCCGGCCGGGAGCCATCGCCTCCAGGGTGCCGAACTGCTCGGCGATCACCAGCGGGGCGTGGTTGGGGAGCATGACGCCGCCGGACCCGAGACGGATGCGTTCGGTGTGGGCGGCGAGGTGGGCGAGCAGCACGGCGGGCGAGGAGGAGGCGACGCCGGGCATGGAGTGGTGCTCGGCGACCCAGTAGCGGTGGAAGCCGCGGCGTTCGGCCGTCCGGGCGATGTCGACGGCCGTACGGACCGCATCGGAAGCGGTGTGGCCGGCGCCGACCGTCACCAGGTCGAGCACCGACAGGGGGACCGGAGCGGTGCCCGGTGCCACGCCCCGTATCCCGTCGCCGCTGTCGCGGGCCGCCTCGTCGCTGCCCCGGGTCTGGTCGTTCTCGCCGCTCACGGTGCGGGTCCTCCTCGCGTCGGTGGTCTGCGAGGAGGACAACCGGAGACGTTCTCCACTTATTCCCGGGTCAGATCGGAGGTGCTCCCTGGACGTGCGCCGTCCGCGAGAAGAGGGTGCCCAGCACCGGGCAGGACATCGTGCGGTCGAGCAGCCGCAGCCCTTCCCAGACCGTCACCTGATTGGCGGTGAGCACCGGCTTGCGCAGCTCCGCTTCGAGGGCCGGCAGATGTTCGGCGGTGTGCAGTGCGGTGTCCGGCAGCAGCACCACCTCGGCGTCGGGATGGTCGCCCGCCCGGGCGAGCGCCAGCACCTCCTCGCTGCCCCAGGTGCCGACCTCGGCGGCGGTGATGATCCCGCTCCCGCGGGTCGAGACGACCTCCGTACCGGCGGACTTCAAGAACGCGTGGAAGCGCTCGGCCACATCGTCGGGGTAGGTGGCGGCGATCGCCACCCGCCGGGCCCCGAGCGCCTGGATGGCATGGGCGAAGGCGAAGGAGGTACTGGAGGCGGGCAGGCCGGCCGTGACGGACAGCTCCCGGACCTGTTCATGGGCGCCCTCCCAGCCGAAGACGAAGCTGGCGCTCGTACAGGCCCAGACGACCGCCTCGGCGCCACGTTCCTTGAGCTCGTCGACACCGGCCGCCAGCCGCCCGGCGGAGCCCATCTCCAGCAGCGCGTCGACCCGGTGGGCGTCCTCGCCGATGTCGGTGTGGACGAGCGGCAGAGGGACCGCGCCGCCCAGGAGCGATTCGAGCCGGGGGTAGTCATCCTCCGCGGAGTAGCCGGGGTAGAGGAAGCCGACCGATGCCATGCAGTTCTCCCTT
Source organism: Streptomyces sp. NPDC015125 (assembly GCF_043080045.1). Taxonomy (NCBI): domain Bacteria; kingdom Bacillati; phylum Actinomycetota; class Actinomycetes; order Kitasatosporales; family Streptomycetaceae; genus Streptomyces; species Streptomyces sp. NPDC015125. Next base: position 227,339 of record NZ_JBIBVF010000003.1, on the reverse strand, counting down.
GCGTGTACGGCTGCGGGTGCAGGGGCGTTTTTGGAGACGGGTGCGTTCGTGGAGAGCAGGTGCGTTCGTGGAGACGGGTGCGTTCGAGGAGACGGGTGCACTCGTGGAACAAGTGCATGCGTCGATGCGGGTGCATTCGTCGATGCGGGTGAATGCGGCAATGCGAGTGCCTTCACCGGGTGGTGCCGGGAGGTGCGGAAGGGGCGCTGCCGGCGCGTGGGACCACACCGGCAGCATCCGTGGTGGTGCGGGCGGGTGCGGACCCGCCTCACACCGGGGGCAGACCTCCCGTGTCCTCGGGTGGATAGGGCGGGGGTTCCAGACCGTCGAGGGCCTCCCCGTCCGGTACCGCGGCGGATCCGGCGAAGGCGGCCTCGGGGGTCGCCCGCGTAAGGCCTTCGCCCGGTTCCACAGGGTCCGATCCGGTCATCGCGGCCGGACCGCGGCGCGCCACCGGATCGAGCAGCGCCTGGTACGGGCCGACCGCCTGGACGCCGATGGCGCGCAGCGCCGCCCACATCGTGACCTGATTGGCGGACAGCACCGGCATCCGCAGTTCGGCCTCCAGCTGTGGGATGACGTCGTAGGTCGGCAGATTCGTACAGCTGATGAAGAGGGCATCGGCGGAGCCGACGACGGCCGCGCGGGCCATGTCGACGACGTCGCGGTACGGCACCTTCCAGATGTGCCGGGTCAGGCCGAGGTAGGCGCGGCCGGTGACCGTGATGCCTGCTTCACCGAGGTAGTCCTCCAGGGAGTCGGTGACCGATTTCGTGTAGGGCGTGACCACGGCGATGCGCCGTGCGCCGATCTCGCGCAGCGCTTCGATCAATGCGCCCGATGTCGTGAGGGAGGGAACCTCCCCCGCCTGGGCCATGGCGGCGCACATGGCCCGCTCGCCCGCCACCCCGGCGACAAAGCTGCCGGATGTGCAGGCATAGGAGATGACCTGCGGTGATACCGCGCACAACGCCTGGACGGCGGCGTGCAGCGTTTCGTGCTCGCTGACCAGACGGGCCAGATCGAGGCTGACCTCGACGGGCACAAAAGGGGTGCGGGTGAGGTGGAGGGACACGTCGTCGGGGACCCAGCGCCACAGCTCTCTGTCGAGAGCGAAGTCGAAGGGAGCGACGACGCCCACGCCGAGCTGCGGCTGTGGGCCACCCAGAAAAGAGACGTCCATGAAGGCCCCTAGAACAAAAACGAAGGGCTGGGATGGCCAGGCCAGTGGCCGGGGATGAGGTGCAGCCGGATCAAGCCGGGACGTCGGAACAGTGCCGTTGTTGACACGGTAGATACGACTTCTTAGCGTGGTCAATCCTCGCATCCCAGGCATCTGTCGGCGCCCCTTTCCATGGAAAGGGACTCACGTTTCAGAACGGTTTCTGGCTATGTCCGAAAGCACCGTCCTCGTCCTCGGTTCCGACCCGCCGCCGAAGCTCGACCGGCTCGCCGGCCGGGCTCGGGTGATCTTCACCGATGAGGACTCGCTCGCTGACCGACTCCCCTCCGCCGACGTGCTGTTGGCCTGGGATTTCACCTCCGATGCGATCCGCAGAGCCTGGCCGGAGAAGGGCCCCAGGCCCCGCTGGGTGCACACCGCCAGCGCGGGTGTGGACCAGCTGCTGTGCCCGGCGCTGATCGCCGACGACACGTGGGTGACCAATGCCCGGGGGGTTTTCGAGCAGCCGATCGCCGAGTATGTGGCCGGGCTGGTGATCGCCATGGCCAAGGACTTCTACGGAAGTTGGGAGCTGCAGCGGCAGCGGCGCTGGCAGCACCGCGAGACCCTGCGGCTGGCCGGCAGCCGGGCCGTCGTGGTGGGCTCCGGGCCGATCGGCCGGGCCATCGGCACCACCCTCCTGGCACTGGGTGTCAAGGTCGATCTGGTCGGCCGCCGGGAGCGCTCGGACGACCCGGAATTCGGCCTCGTCCATGCGAGTGACGCACTGAACGGCCTCCTGCCCCAGGCGGATTGGGTGGTCTGCGCGGCGCCCCTGACCGAGGCCACCCGCGGCCTGTTCGACAAGGCGGCGTTCTCCCGGATGTCGCCGCGGGCCCGGTTCATCAACATCGGGCGCGGGCCGCTGGTCGTCGAGGACGCCCTGGTGGCGGCGCTGCGCGAGTGGCGGATCGCGGCGGCGGCGCTGGACGTCTTCGAGCAGGAGCCGCTCGCCACGGACAGCCCGCTGTGGGACGTCCCGCATCTGATCATCTCGCCCCATATGAGTGGCGACACCCTGGGCTGGCGGGACGCCCTCGCCGAGCAGTTCCAGGACAACTTCGACCAGTGGTCGGCCGGCAAGCCGCTGCACAACCTCGTCGACAAGCGGCTCGGGTACGTACCGGTGAAGTGACGGCGCCGGCTGCCGGACCCAGGCGCGGCACCCCGCCCCCGCCGCCGTCCCGCTCGGGGCGGCCGATGCTCGGAGGACGTATGACCACCGAACCGACCCACCTCGCCGACCTCACCGCCACCCGGCTCACGGCCGGGTACGCGGCCGGCGAATTCTCTCCCGTCGAAGCGGTCCGGGCGGTGCTGGAGCGCGCCGAGGCCGCACAGGCCGCGACGAACTGCTTCACCCGGATCGACCCGGACGAGGCGCTGTCGGCCGCCAAGGAAGCGGAGGAACGCTGGCGGGCCGGTACGCCTGCCGGACCGGTGGACGGGGTGCCCGTCACCGTCAAGGACCTGATCCTCACCCGGGGCGTCCCGACGCTGCGCGGTTCGCGGACGGTGCGGGCCGAGGGCCCGTGGGAGGAGGATGCCCCGTCGGTCGCCCGGCTGCGGGAGTCCGGGGCGGTGTTCGTCGGCAAGACCACCACCCCGGAGTTCGGCTGGAAGGGCGTCACCGACAGTCCACGGCACGGGGTGACGGGCAATCCGTACGACCCGGGGCGCACCGCGGGCGGCTCCAGCGGCGGCAGTGCGGCGGCGGTGGCGCTGGGCGCCGGGCCGCTGAGTCTGGGGACGGACGGCGGCGGTTCGGTCCGCATCCCGGCGTCGTTCTGCGGGATCTTCGCCCTCAAGGCGACCTACGGGCGGGTGCCGCTGTATCCGGCGAGCCCGTTCGGGACGCTGGCGCATGTCGGGCCGATGACCCGGGACGCGGCGGACGCGGCGCTGATGATGGAGGTGATCTGCGGCGCGGACTGGCGGGACTGGTCCCAGCTCGGCCCGGCCGGCGGGTCGTTCCGGGAGGCGCTGGCGGGTCCGGTCTCCGGGCTGCGGGTGGCCTACAGCCCGTCACTCGGCTGGGAGGTGCCGGTGGCCCCGGAGGTCGCCGCGGCGGTCCGGAGGGCCGTCGACACGCTGGCCGGGCTCGGCGCGTCCGTCGAGGAGATCGACCCGGGCATCGCGGACCCGGTGGAGGCCTTCCACACGCTGTGGTTCAGCGGTGCGGCCCGGGTGGTGCAGCATCTGGACGACGCGGACCGGGCGCTGCTCGATCCGGGGCTCCAGGAGATCTGCGAGCAGGGCGCCCGCTACAGCGCGCTGGACTATCTGGCCGCGGTCGATACCCGTATGGCGCTCGGTCAGGCCATGGGGCGCTTCCACAGCGCCTACGACCTGCTGGTGACCCCGACCGAGCCGATCACCGCCTTCGCGGCGGGCGTCGAGGTACCGCCCGGGTCCGGCCACACCCGCTGGACGGGCTGGACGCCGTTCACCTACCCGTTCAACCTCACCCAGCAGCCGGCCGCGACGCTGCCCTGCGGGGTGGACGGCGACGGGATGCCGATCGGCGTCCAGCTGGTCGGTGCGCGGCACGCGGACGCGCTGGTGCTGCGCGCCGCGCACGCCCTCTACGAAGCGGGGACCGCGGAGATCCCCGCACCTCCTGCCCCCAGGGGCTGACCACGGCGTCCCGTCGTCCGCCTGCGGGCGGACGACGCAGACGACGCGGACGACGCGGACGACGCGGACGACGCGGACGACGCGGACGACAGGAGAGTGATCACGCTACCGGGCCCGCCGGAAGTTGAGGGTCTCCCCCAGGGCTCCGGCCCGCCACAGGTCCTGACAGGCGTCGGCCATCCGGTCCAGGCCGTCGACGACACTGCCCCACACGATGCCCGGCACCCAGCCCGCGTCACCGTTGATCAGCAGATTGTTGCGCTCGTAGAACAGCGCAAGGTCGACAACGGTGGCGCGGCCCTGGTGTTCGGCCTGGGACTCGTAACCGTAGGACTTCGTACCCAGTTGGGTGTCGGTGAAGGTGAAGTAGCACAGATCGCCGGGGATCGGGGTGATCGTCGGGTTCTCCAGCGGCGGCTCCTCCGGAGCGAACGGCGGGAGCAGGGCGTAGATCTCGTTGCGGGCGTATTTGGCGTGATAGACGTCGCCGCCCAGCGGGAGCGCGTCCCATACGGCATTGCAGGTGATCGGCGCGCGGTCGTCGAGCAACTTGGCCGTGCAGCTCACGCCGCGCTTGTCCAGGGAGACTTCGATGAAGCGATCGGTCATGCCCCGATCGTAGGTGGGCAATACCGGCGTACGGAACAACTCCGGGGCGCTTCTATCAAGGGCTGGAAACGATTGGCATAGGTGTCACGCGTTCGGGTAGCCGCGCGCCCATGGCTCCACCACAGGAGAACACAAAATGATCAAGAGAAAATCGGCAAGCGGCATCCGGCGGCGAACGCTGCTCGCGGGGGTGGCGGCGCTCGGCGCGGCGGGTGCGATGGGAACGGGCACGGGCTGCTCCCGGGTTGATGTCTCCGGGGCGACCGGGGGCGGACACCAACTGGAGGACCTGCGGAAAAAGGGCACCGTTCGCATGGGCATCGCCAGCGAGCCGCCCTATGCCTCCATCAACAGCAAGGGCGAGCTGACCGGCGAGGCCCCCGCGGTCGCCAAGACGATCTTCCGGCGGCTGGGAATCAAGAACTTCGAGCCGGTACCGGTCGAATTCGGCGCACTGGTGCCGGGACTGCACTCCTTTCAGTACGACGTGATCGTCGCGGGCATGTTCATCAACAAGGCCCGCTGTGCGGCCGTCCTCTTCTCCGACCCGGATTACGAGAGCAAGGACGCTTTTCTCGTCCTCAAGGGCAACCCGAAAAATATCCACTCTTATGCAGATATCGCCAAGGGGCACTACCGGATGGGTTCCGGTATCGGCTATGCCGAGATCGACTACGCGGTCGGCAACGGCGTCGAGAAGAGCACCATCCAGACCTACGGCGACCAGATCGCCGGGATGGAGGCCCTGGAGGCCGGCCGGATCGACGTCTTCGCCGGCACCGCGCTGACCATGATCGAGGCGCTGAAGACCGGCGCCCACCCCAAGGTCGAGATGACCCGGCCGTTCACGCCGGAGGTCGACGGCAAGCCCCAGCGCGACGGCGGCGGTTACGGCTTCCGGATCGGCGAGACCAAGCTGCGCGACGCCTTCAACCGCGAGCTGCAGAAGATGAAGAAGAGCGGCGAACTCCTGCGCATCGCCCGGCCGTACGGGTTCACCAAGGAGTTCCAGACCGACCTCACGGCGAAGGAGCTCTGCAAGAAATGACCGGCGCTCTGTGGGGACTTTTCTTCGAGGGACTGTGGATCACCATCCAGCTGATGGTCTACAGCGCCGCCCTGGCCGCGGCCGTCGCCTTCGGCATCGGCCTGGCCCGCACCTCACGCTTCTGGATCGTCCGCTTCCTGTCCGGGGCCTATGTGGAGTTCTTCCGCGGCACCTCGGCCCTGGTGCTGATGTTCTGGCTGTTCTTCGCGCTGCCGCTGCTGGGCTGGCAGTTGGTCGGTATCTGGGCGGGCACCCTGGCACTGGGCCTGTCGTACGGCGCGTACGGCTCCGAGATCGTCCGAGGCGCCGTACAGGCGGTGGCACCCGCCCAGCTCGAGGCGGCCATCGCGCTGAGCTTCACGCCCTGGCAGCGGCTGCGGAAGGTGATACTCCCGCAGGCCGTCCCCGAGATGATGCCGCCCTTCAACAACCTGCTGATCGAACTGCTCAAGGGCACCGCGCTGGCGTCGCTGCTGTCCATCGGCGAACTCACCTTCCAGGCCAAGCTCGCCCGGCTGTCCACGGGCCAGAGCGCCCAGATCTACGGCATCATCCTCGTCCTGTACTTCGTGGTCGCGTTTGTGATGACCCGGATCATGCGGGTGCTGGAGCGCCGCGCCAAGGCCTCGGTCGGCCGGGCGGTACCCAAGGGTGAGGGCTGGTTCTCCCGCAAACTGCCCGTCGAGAAGCAGGGCCCCGAGGCGCTGGCCACCGGAGGAAAGCCGTGAACAACTGGTCATGGAGCTACGTCGGCGAGATCATGCCCGACATCCTCAAAGGCCTGTGGATCACCGTCCAGGCAACGATCTACGGCTCGCTGGTGTCCTTCGCGCTCGGGCTGGTGTGGGCACTGGCCCTGCGCGCACCGAGCCGCTGGGTGACCTGGCCGGTCAGCATCTTCGTCGAGTTCATCCGCAACACCCCGCTGCTGGTGCAGCTGTTCTTCCTGTTCTTCGTCCTGCCGGGCTGGGGCCTGGCCTTCGCGCCGCTGACCACCGGTGTCATCGGCCTGGGCCTGCACTACTCGACGTACACCTCCGAGGTCTACCGCGCCGGGATCGACGGGGTGCCGCCCGGCCAGTGGGAGGCCGCCACGGCGCTGAGCCTGCCGCGCCGGCGCACCTGGACCGCGGTGATCCTTCCGCAGGCGTTCCGCCGGGTGGTGCCCGCGCTGGGCAACTACGTCATCGCGATGTTCAAGGACACGCCGCTGCTGGCCGGTATCACCGTCGCCGACATGCTCTTCCAGGCGAACAGCATCAGCGCCACCACCTTCGACTACCTGGAGCCGATCACCGTCGTCGGCATCCTCTTCGTGGTCATCTCCTACCCCACCTCCCTTCTCCTGCGAGCCCTGGAGCGTCGCCTTGTCCGCTGACCACACCCCCTCGAAAGAATCGGCCAACCCGGCGGTGGACGGCACCGAGCTGATCCGCTTCGACAAGGTCACCAAGCGGTTCGGGACCCACACGGTCCTGGACTCGCTGGACCTGAAGGTCTACTCCGGCAAGCACGTCACCCTCATCGGCCCGTCCGGTTCCGGCAAAACCACCATCCTGCGGCTGCTGATGACGCTGCTGAAGCCGGACGAGGGCACCATCAAGGTCGGTGGCGAGTATCTGACCCACGAGGAAAAGGGCGGCAAGCTCGTACCGGCCGGGGAGAAGCACTGCCGCGAGGTGCGCAAGAACATCGGCATGGTGTTCCAGCAGTTCAACCTGTTCCCGAACATGAAGGTGCTGCGGAACATCACCGAGGCGCCGGTGCACGTCCTCGGGCTGGACAAGGACGCCGCCGAGGAACGGGCCCGCGAACTCCTCGACCTGGTGGGCCTGACCGAGCACCTCGACAAGTACCCCACCCAGCTCTCCGGCGGCCAGCAGCAGCGGGTCGCCATCGCCCGGGCGCTGGCGATGCGCCCGCAGGTGCTGCTGCTGGACGAAGTGACCTCCGCCCTCGACCCGGAGCTGGTGGCCGGGGTGCTGGACGTCCTGCGGGACATCGCCCACACCACGGACATCACCATGCTGTGTGTCACCCACGAGATGAACTTCGCCCGGGACATCTCCGACTGCGTCATGATGTTCGACCAGGGGCGGGTGATCGAATTCGGGCCGCCGGAGCAGATCTTCAGCGAGCCGGAACACGAGCGCACCCGGGAATTCCTGAGCGCCGTTCTGTGAACGGCAGCCGCTAGGCGCCGAGTCCGGGTGGTGCGTTCCCTGCGGGGAACGCATCACCCTTTCTCGTTTCCGCACACCGGCGCCATGACAGCCAGGAGCCGCCCCGGCGTCAGGGGCGGTTCCCACGGCGTGAGCTGTTCGGCGTCATGAGGCCGGATTCAGCTCCCCGGGTACCGAGGGACCGAGCGCCCTGTTTCCGGGCCGACTCGCGGAACCGGCCACGGATGTGGCCGGTTCCGTACGCTTCCGGAGTCCTCGCCCTCCCCCGTCCCGGGGTATCCGGGTGCCGTGGGGCGCAAAGCGCCAGGACACCGGTGCCATCATGACCTTGGCATATGCCGAAGTCTCAAGCCCCAGTCCAGAAACGCCGGGCACGCTTCTTTTCAGTCAAGACCCCCTCCCTTGAGGGCCGTTGACCGCTATCGTGAGGGCAACGCCGTTGTCCGGGATCGGCCGCACAAGCGCCGGCCGAGACCACCAACGACCGTCATGACGCAAGCGGTAACAACCTGCTAGGGGGACACCGTGGCGCTGAAGCCCGAGCCGACCGCGCCGTTCCATTCGGTGCAGTACGCCCTCCGCGTGCTCGAAACGATCTCCAGGCACACCGACGGTGTGACCGATGCGCAGATCGCCCGCGCAACGGGACTGCCCCCGGGCCAGCTCGCCCACATGCTGTCGATGCTCCGGCGCGAGGGCTACGTCGAACAGGTCACCGACGGCGCCTATGTCGTAGGCGAATCGCTCCTGCTCCTGGGAACGGGCGGCGACCGCAACCAGGCGCTGCGCGACAAGCTCCAGCTCACCCTCGACCACCTGCGTGATTCGGTCGGCGCGGCGGTCTACATCAGCCGGTACATCGACGGCGAGGTGAAGATCCTCCACTACGCCGACGGACCGCTGGCCCCCAAGGTCAACGAGTGGGCCGAATTCCACCGCACGGCGCACGCCAGCGCGGTCGGTAAATGCCTGCTGGCGCAGCTCGACCACGACGGCCGCAAGGATCACCTCTCACGCCACAAGACCGCCCGGCTCACCTCCCGGACGATCACCAACGAGAAGGTCCTGTTCCACAAGCTCGACAGCCAGCCGCCCACGGTCCCGGTCCTCGATCTCCAGGAGTACGCCGTCGGCACGGTCTGCGCGGCCGTACCGATCACCGCCGGTGCGACGGTCGGCTGCCTCGCCCTCTCCATGCCGCTGGAGCACGCCCACCGCCTGCGCCAGGCTGCCGACACCCTGAACCGCCAGGCCGCGCCGGTGCTGCTGTCGCTGGCGATCTGAGCCCCTGCGCCCCGGCCCGCTGCCGTGGTCATCAGCACCCCGCTCGACCAGGTAGTATTTCTTTCGTCAGCGCGCGCCGCTAGCTCAGTTGGTTAGAGCAGCTGACTCTTAATCAGCGGGTCCGGGGTTCGAGTCCCTGGCGGCGCACGTATCAAGTGGGCGTTTCCGGTTCTCCGGGAACGCCCACTTTGTTGTGCCGTGACGGGGTGGGCCGGATCACCGGGCCGCATCCCGGGCCGCATCCCGGTCCGGATCACCGGGCCGCATCACCGGCCGGGCCATCCGTCGAGGGGGACCGGAGTCACCGGTCCAGGAGCTGGGTCCGGTCGTGATCGCGGTACAGCGTCAGCAGTGCGGTCCGGTCCGCGGCGGTGAACCGGCGGTAGGTGCGGCCGGCCGGAACGGCGGGGACGACTGATGCGACCGGGGAGACCGGCGTGGCCGGCGCGACGGGCTCGGCAGGGTCCGCCGGGGAGACCGGGAAGGCCGGGGAGACCGGGGACCACCAGACCGGCTCCGGGCACCGGAACCCGGTCCGTCGCAGGGCGGCCCGGTGCACCTTGTGGGTGGCGGTCACCGGCAGCGCGTCCATGGTCCGTACGAACCGGGGAGCCATCTTCGTCCCGAGATCGGGCTGGGCGGCGAGGAAGGCCACGAAGTCGTCCGGGTCGAACACGGCGCCGTCCCGCAGCGCCAGGGCCGCCATGACCTGGTCCCCCGCGACCGGGTCGGGTACCGCGTACACGGCCACACCGGCGGCCGGGGCGTACCGGGCGAGGATGTTCTCGATCATCGCGGCGGCCAGATTCTCGCTGTCGACCCGCAGCCGGTCATCCGTGCGCCCGGCGAAGTGGAAGAACCCCGCGGCGTCCCGGAAGAAGAGGTCGCCGGTCCAGTACCAGCCCGCGCCGACCCGGCCTTCGCCCCGGCCGCGGGTGCGGGCGGCGGTCGCCTCGGGGTTACGCCAGTAGCCCTCGAAGGAGCTGCGGCCGCGGTTGACCAGTTCCCCTGTCGCCCGGTCCCCGTTCAGCAGCCGGCCCGCCGGGTCGAGGCGGGCGCGCGGCAGCTCGGCACCGGTCTCCGGATCGACGACGGCGAGATCGCCCCCGGGGGCCGGCCGGCCGATGGCGCCGGGCGGAGTGTCCGGGGTGCGCTGGATCGCGGCGCCGCCCTCGGAGGAGCCGTACCCCTCGGTCAGGCGGACGCCGAAGCGTTCGGCGAAGCGGGCGGCGTCGACGGCGCCCGCCTCGGTACCGAAGCCGCAGCGCAGCGTATGGTCCCGGTCGTCGGGGGCGGGCGGGGTGGCGAGCAGGTACTGCACGGCCCGGCCGACGTAGGTGAAGTAGGTGGCCCCGTAGCGGCGCACATCGGGGAGGAAGGCGGAGGCCGAGAAGCGGTGGCGCAGCGCCACGGCGGCCCCTCCGGCGAGCGCCGGGGCCCAGCCGGCGATCACGGCATTGCCGTGGAACATCGGCATACAGAGGTAGTGGACGTCATCCCGGCGCACCCCGAAATACCCGGCCAGCGAGTGTCCGGCGGCGGCCAGCCGGCCCTGGGTGCACAGGGCGGCCTTGGGCGCGCCGGTGGAGCCGGAGGTGAAGTAGAGCAGCATCCGGGAGGCGGGCGTCGGGGTGCGGGTGGAGCCGCGTCCGCCGGTCGCGATCTCGCCGGGCGTCGCGCCCTCGTACGGCCCGAGCAGGTCCCGGTAGGCCGGGTCGTCCACGACGAGGATCCGCCGGGGCGGGACGGGGAGGTCCAGGCCGGCGAGCAGTGGCAGCTGGGCGCGTTCGGTGATCAGCAGCGCGCAGTCGGTATGGCTGATGTCGCGGGCGAGTTCCGGCCCGCGGCGCGTGGGGTTGATCCCGGCGACCGCGGCCCCGGCGAGCGCCGCCGCACTCAGCCACAGCGGGTACTCGGGCACATTGCCGAGCAGCACCCCGAGGTGCGGCTCGGCACCACGCGGCAGCAGCTCCCCCAGCAGTGCCGCCCGCGCGGCGGCGCCACCCGCCAGCTCGTGATGGGTGAGCACCAGATCCCCGTACTTCGCTCCCACCCGGTGATCACCCCACTGCGCCTGCACAAGCTCCGCGACGGTGACGGCGCCGGAACGTGTCTGACCGCTGGTGCCGTTGGCTGCCATGGCGTCGGAGGGTAGCTGACGTTGCGTCAGGTGGGGAGGGGCGGCGGCGGGTGGGCCTTCCCGGGGGGAGTGGGGAGGCCCGGCGGGGGGTGTGGTGCGGCGGCCCCGCCGGCTCGCCGGGGCGCCAGGACGCCAGGACGTCGGGGCGCCAGGACGTCGGGACATCAGGGCGTCGGGGCGTCGGGGCGTCAGGGCGTCAGGGCGTCAGGAGAGGTCGACGTCCGAGCAGGCGTAGAAGGCGTTGCCCGTGTCGGCGATGTTCCAGACGCCGAGGATGATGTGGCGGCCGGACTTCTGGGTGGGGACGGTGCCCTGGTGCTGGACGGTTTCGCCCGGCCGGGCGCCACCCATGGGAACCGTCATGAACGGTTCGGATTCGAGGTCGGCGCGGGTGAGCGGCTTGGTGGGGTCGTACCCGTCCTTGGTGATGAAGTACTCGAAGTCCGTGGTGGCATGTCGTGCCGTCAGCCGCCAGGTGAAGGTGTAGCCCTGCCCGGGCGAGAGCTTGGTGCCGGGCCAGTTGCCGCCGCGCGGATCGTCCAGCTCGGCGAAGTTCTGATGCCCACCGGAACAGATCCTGCCGTCCGCCGGGCCGGCGGCCGGGAAGCCCTTGGGGCCCTCGACGCTCTGTGGTTCGTACTGGATCGCGCCGCAGTCCTTGACGGTGCCCTTGGCGCAGAGCGCCTGCCGGCTGGGGGGTGCGTCGCTGTAGCCGTGACTGGAGGCGCTGCCCGTCGAGAGGAGGGAGACGCCGAGGACACCGAGGCCGATCACGGCCGTACTGATCTTTTTGCGCATGCTTCGCTCCTGAAGAACGTGGGGGAGTTCCATGCCGGGAGAAATGCAGTGCACTGCGGTGCCGAACTCTGCGGTCTAGACCAAGCAGCAGAGTAGAACTGCACCATTGGCATGTCCAGACCAATCACCGCATCAGTCGGTGTGGTGCGGACCCGCATCAGTCGGTGTGGTGCGGACCCGTGCCGGTCGGTGTGGTGCGGACCCGTGCGGGTGCGGAGCGGACCCAGTGCCGGGAGCCACGCCGGCACGTACGCCGGGGCGCACGCCTGGGCGCGCGCCACCCCGCACCGGGCCTTGCCGGGGCTTTTGCGTCTGGTCAGGTCAGGCTGCCGCCGTGAGCGGGGCCGCGGTGGGGCGGGCTGCGGCCTGTACGAGGGCCGTATAGGTGCGGCGGAGGGCGATCAGTGACTCCTGGGCCTCGCGGTAGACGGCGGCGTCGGGGCCGCCGCGGTGGGCGAGGGTCCGTACGGGTGCACAGTGGCGGTCCATCGCGCTGAGCCAGGCACGGTGCTGTGCCGGGAGATGGCGTCGCAGCAACTGGCGCCGGCCCTCGCCCATACGGCGTCCGCCGATACCCAGCACCGCCTCGGCCGCCTGGAGCACCGGCGGCTCCAGGGCACCCTGTTCGACGAGCGCACCGAGCACCGCACGCTGCTGCGGTGTGGCCGGTGCGGCCGTCAGTTCCGCCGCCTCGGCGAGGAGCTGGGCGCGCAGCGCATGCTGGACACGGACCAGGCGGCGCAGCGCCGTCGGGGTGGAGGAGTCGTCGGGTGACCGGCCCGCAAGGGTTTCGGCGAGCCGGAAGAGCCAGATCCCGTGCGCCTCCAGACGGGTCGCAGCCAGCATCAACCGGTCCAGACGGCTGAGCGGCTGGCCCTCCGGGGCCCAGCGGACGATCGGCACGAGCACCTCGGTGCGGGCCAGTTGATCGATGGGGATATGGCGGCGGGGTTTGCGCTCGGGGACCCAGTTGTGGAGCGCGAGGGTGGGCAGGGCGACGAACTGATCGTGGTCGATACGGTGGGCGATCGCCGCCCACAGATCGAGGAACGCCTCGTCGGCGACCTCACGAGCGGCCGGAGCCTGCGGGTCGAGACCACACCAGCCGCAGGAGACCGCGATCACCGCGATCCGCAGGGCGGCGGCCTCCGCGTTGCGCAGGGAGAGGCGGGAGACGCGTTGCCGCAGGGCGGACAACTCCTCGGCACGGTGAGCTCGTTCGACGAGCGCGATGGCAGCCGCACGATCGGGCGCGACCGCGGCCGCCCGTGCCATGGCGTCCAGCCGGGTCCAGGTTCCGATCATGGAACGGACGGGCGGCCGCTCGGGCAGAAAGCCGTGGGCACAGGGGTCGTGCGGGGAGACGGCGGCAGGTTCGGCGGGAGCGGCGGAGGTGGCCGGGGTGGCCGGGGTGGCCGGGGTGGCCGACGGTATGCCGGGGGCGGAGTCCGATGTCGGGGCCGGCGTTCCGGAGCCCGCCGGCGGCACGGCGGACGGGCCGGACACACCGGCCGGTATAGCGGCGCCGGGCGCGGTCGCCGCCCCGCCCGCAGGTCCGGTCGACGACCTGCCACCGCCGGTGGCCACGGACCTGGCCGCGGGCACACCCGCAGCCCGGGTCGCGCCCACCGCCCCCGGCGCACTCGCAGCCGTGCCCGCACTCGCAGTCCGGGCCGCGCCCGTGGCCGTGGCCGTACTTGCAGCCGTGACCTCGGCGGCGCTGGTCGTCGCGGCCGTGGCCGTGGCCGTGTTCGCAGCCACACTCGCAGTCGCGGCCGTAGTCGTAGTCGTAGTGGTAGTCGTAGTCGTGATCATGATCGCCCTGCCCCCCTTCAGCACTTCCCGGCGAACAGCCGGGCCAGGTGAGTGTCCATGTCGAGATAGCGGTCCTCATGGCCGGGCGGAACGATCGCCGTGGTCTGCTCCAGCCAGGCGGTCAGCTCGACCGCACGCACCGATAGCTCGCAGACGCTGTCATCGGTGGACAGCTCGATGTGCACGCGACGCAATGCGCCCGGCCGGCGGAAGGGCCACACCCGTACGTCCCCCTCACCTGCTTCGTCGTACAGCCCCGCCAGCAGCAGATCACGGGCGAACAGCCAGGTGGCCACCTTCTGGCCACGGCTGATGAACGCGACCTCGACCTCGTAGGGGCGGTCGCTGCGATAGCCGAACCGACCGGCCACCGGAACCGCTTCATCCGGCCCGAGGAGGAGCTGCATCTCAAGGGTGCGCTTGGCTGTCGACACCACGACGATCAACCTTTCCGACGGAGGGGCGAGTCCCGGGGACCCGGTCCGGGGCGCGCGTCCTGGCAGACGTTGCTGGGGAGGGTGGGGTTGCAAGAGGAAGAGGAGGAGTGACGGACGCCATGGCCGACACCCTCCGGGCGTGCTCCGTTCTTTCGTCCCGACGTTCGCTTCAGCCTCTCAATCGGCAGGAGATATCGCATGTTGACGGGGCAACTGATGGCCTACCGCCATGGAGTCGATGAAATCGATCTATGCAGAACAATGCGGGCGGAACATAGGACGAAGGTCGCCGGACCAAGGGCCTTTTGCCCCCTATGAGGTGACCCTCTGATGAGGTACGGCCGACCTGCCGGACGTCACCGCGAGTGGCCCGGATCACATGGGCCGAGCGCGTGAGCACAGCCGTCGGGGGTACGGAGCACGTCTTGAGTTCGTGTAAAGTTCTCCAGGTCAGCGCGCGCCGCTAGCTCAGTTGGTTAGAGCAGCTGACTCTTAATCAGCGGGTCCGGGGTTCGAGTCCCTGGCGGCGCACGTAAGACTGAGGCCCCTCGCCATGCGGGGGGCCTCAGTCATGGGGTCGACCGGACGGATGACCACCCCCGCCCTCCCCCTCTCTCCGCCCTCCCCCCTCCCCCTCATCTCGGTCGACCTTCGAAGCCGGACGGCGCACGCCATGCCCCGGACACCCCCGCCCCCATGACGCCATGAGAGCCATGACCGCCACGCACGCCATGACCGCCACGCGCGCCATGACCGCCATCGAGGCCATGGCCGCCATGCGCGGGTGTCCGCGACCTCGACCCGGCCGCCCGCTCCCCTGATCGCCTGGACCCGGCAGTCGAGTCGATTCCCTTGCGATCACAAACGGTAATTATCCGATCGCACACAGATTCGCCCGCCGGCGGCTGCCGTCTTTTCTCCGCAGGCTCCCCACCCTGCCGCCGGCATCTTTCCGGAGCCGCCCACCCCCGACAGACCCGCTCGCGGCCGGCAGCTACGACCCCGGCCTCCGAGGTGACCAAGGCGGCGACGGCGCCATAACGACAGGGCCCCGGAAATCGCGGCGCGGTCACCCGCGGAGGGCACTTCCGGCGCTCCCCCGTCGCCGGTCGCCAATAGGTCGAGAGGGCAGGGATTTCCCTGCCTCCCCTCCCGGGAAGTAGCCACAGCTTCAGCCAAATCGGCATACTCGGTGGTAACTTCACCAGAGTCGGCAAACGGGCCGAACACGTCACGGATCCACCCCTCGCCCGCCCGGCCGGTGAATTCCCGCAGGCGCCGACCCATGCCGTACATCCGGATCCTCAAGTCCCCTGAACAGGCGGTTTGTTCAGGAGGTGGCGACCTCCACGCCTCCGCCGCACCCCACCCGAGAATCCCTTGAAGCGCCACTTGCTTTTGCCGGTTGATGGCGGATCGACCGGGGCAATATCGGTACGGGGCGCACCCTTTACTCACAGGATCCTGCCGAACACCCAGAGCAAGGACACCTCGGCGATTGCCCTGATATCCGTTGACAGCGGGAGGATTGGCACCAGTCCCGTATCAAGGTGATGGACCCGGCGCCACGCCCGGCCCCGCCTTGCGCACTCTTGTACACAATTCCCTGGTCAACTCTTGCCATCACGACGGCATTTAGGGAACCTGACCTGATCACTCGGCGAAATGAGGGCCGCATCCAGCCGAGCGGGAACAGTCGGGCACGCCGGTTGGCGTGATGTGAACACGGGGAAATCGCCGCTTGGCAGGATCGCGGCAGCGTTGCATACGCAACCGGAGATGGCTGCCACCATCTGACGGTGCAGGCGGCCGACATCAGAGCGCCCGAGTCGGCCGCGGGGGACCGCGGACTCGGGCCAGCAGCAAACGGCACGCAGCCCAGTGTTGCGTGCGGGGGGATGGACTCATGACGTCGCCGCCTGACGGCTCCCGGCCGCAGCGCCCGTACGACCCGTCGGCCACGGCGCGCCTGCGCGTGCCACGCCAGCACTGGCAGCGGCGGGTCCAGCGCAAGCCGCTGCCGCGCTATGACTACGAGCACTACAGCCGGCTGGCCGGGCCGCTCACCCGGCCCGACCCGGACAAGCCCTACAAGGTCCGCTACCGCTCGCTGCTCGCGGACGAACCGCACCGCATACGGGCGGCGCTGCTGCTCGGCGCCGCGCCGCTGGTCTCGTTCGGGCTGCTGGTCTGGCTGATGCAGCCGAACCACTGGACCGAACGCGACTACCCCGCCTATGACTTCCTGCCGGCGCTGGACGTCGTCATGCTGGTCTCGATCGGGCTGATCGAGTTGTTCCGGTGCATGAATGTGCTCTCCAACGCGCATGCCACCCTGGTCGCCCGCGACCCCGTGCCGGTCATACCCGAGAACGGCACCCGCGTCGCCTTCCTCACCTCGTTCGTGCCGGGCAAGGAACCCCTCGCCATGGTGACGAAGACGCTGGAGGCGGCGGTCAAGATCCGCCACCGCGGTCTGCTGCACATCTGGCTGCTGGACGAGGGCGACGACCCCGAGGTCAAGGAAGTCTGCCGGCGCCTGGGCGTTCACCACTTCAGCCGCAAGGGCGTCCCGGAGTGGAACCAGGCCAAGGGCCCGCACCGCGCGAAGACCAAGCACGGCAACTACAACGCCTGGCTGCAGGCACACGGCGACGCCTACGACTACTTCGCCTCCGTCGACACCGACCACGTCCCGCTGCCCAACTACCTGGAGCGGATGCTGGGCTTCTTCCGCGACCCGGACGTCGGCTTTGTCATCGGCCCGCAGGTGTACGGCAATTACGACACCTTCGTCACCAAGGCCGCCGAGTCCCAGCAGTTCCTCTTCCATGCGCTGGTCCAGCGGGCCGGCAACCGCTATGGCGCCCCCATGTTCGTCGGTACGTCCAACGCCGTACGCATCAGCGCGCTGAAGCAGATCGGCGGGCTGTACGACTCGATCACCGAGGACATGGCGACCGGCTTCGAGATGCACCGGCACAGCAACCCGCAGACCGGGAAGAAATGGCGCTCGGTCTACACCCCGGACGTGCTCGCGGTCGGCGAGGGGCCCACGGCCTGGACCGACTTCTTCACCCAGCAGCTGCGCTGGTCGCGCGGGACGTACGAAACGATCCTCAAGCAGTTCTGGAAGGCGCCGTTCACGCTGCCGGCGGGCCGGCTCTTCAACTACACCATGATGGTGATCTTCTATCCGATGTCGGCGCTGAACTGGATCCTGGCGGCGCTCAGTTGTGCGCTGTTCCTGGGCCTGGGGGCGTCGGGTGTGCAGATCGATCCCGCGGTGTGGATGATGCTCTACGGCAATGCCTCGGCGCTGCAGATCGGCCTGTACATCTGGAACCGGCGGCACAATGTCTCGCCGCACGAGCCGGAGGGCTCCGGCGGGGTCGCCGGCATGGTGATGTCCGCGCTGTCCGCGCCGATCTACGCCCGGTCGTTGTTCGATACGGTGCTGCGCCGCAAGAGCAAGTTCGTGGTCACGCCGAAGGGCGACTCCTCCAGCCCGGACACGCTCTTCGGGACGTTCCGGGTGCACCTGTTCTTCCTGCTCGTCTTCGGGGGGTCGCTGGCCGCCTCGTTCGTGCTGGGGCACAGCCACCCGGCGATGGTCACCTGGGCGACGCTCGCGATGCTGATCACCGCCGCGCCGATCATCGCCTGGCGGCTGACCGTACGGGGCGAGCAGCGGAAACGGAGGGAGGCGGCCGCCACCGGGGGTGCCGCCACCGGGGGTGCCGCCACCGGGGGTGCCGCCACCGGGGCCTCGGCCGAGGCCGGGCCCACCGCCGTTCCGGCCCCCGGCCCGTCGGCCGACCCGGCCGCCGACCCGCCTGTGGCCCCTGACCAGGCCATCGGCCAGGCCCCTGACCAGGCCGCCGATCCGGCCCTTACCGCCGAACAGACCCTGCAGATCGCCCTTGGGGGACGTCACACATGAAGTACCGTCCGAACCGTCGCACCCGCAGAGTGGCGATAGCGGCGGCGGTGGTGCTCGCGCTGGCCGCGATGAACGGGCCGGCCCTCTACGGCTTCGCCTCGGAGCAGTACCACCAGTACGAGATCAACAAGCCCGAGTACAAGGCGGCGAACGGCCACTGGGACGTCGTCAACGTCCCGGACAAGTACCGCATCAACACCATCCACGCGGCCCTGCTGCACACCGGGAAGGTGCTGCTGGTCGCCGGCTCCGGCAACAATGCGGCCAATTTCAAGGCCAAGTCGTTCCGTACGGTCCTGTGGGATCCGGAGAAGAACACCTTCAAGAACATCCCCACGCCCAAGGACCTCTTCTGCTCCGGGCACACCCAGCTCCCCGACGGCAAGCTGCTGGTGGCCGGCGGGACCCAGCGCTACGAGAAGCTGAACGGCGATGTGAAGAAGGCCGGCGGCCTCATGATCCTCTACAACGAGAATCCGGACGCCCCGAAGACCTTCCCGGCCGGCACGCTCTTCACCGGCAAGAAGAACGGCAAGACCTTCGCCTCCAAGGACCCGGTCGTGGTGCCGCGGGCGAAGAAGGTCACCGACCGGGCGACCGGCAAGGTCAGCGTGGTGCACAGCGAGGCCCGGGTCTATGTCGAGGCCCTCAAGGACGGCCGCAGCTACTCCACCGGCTCCCAGGACAACTACCGGATCCACGGCCTGACCGGCGCGGACGCCCATAACTTCTACGGAATCGCGCAGAAGTTGTCCTTCGACAAGAAGGACTTCCAGGGGATCAAGGACTCCTTCGAATTCGACCCGGTGGCGGAGCGCTACATACCCGTCGACCCGATGAACGAGGCCCGCTGGTATCCGACGCTCACCACGCTGCAGGACGGCAAGGTCCTCTCCGTCTCCGGGCTGGACGAGATCGGGCAGGTCGTCCCCGGCAAGCAGGAGGTCTACGACCCGAAGACGAAGAAGTGGACCTATCTCCCCAAGCGGCGCTTCTTCCCGACCTACCCGGCGCTCTTCCTCACCGACCAGGGCCGGATCTTCTACACCGGCTCCAACGCCGGCTACGGCCCGGACAACATCGGCCGCACTCCCGGCATCTGGGACCTGAAGTCCAACAAGTTCCAGGTCGTGCCCGGGATGAGCGATCCGAAGATCCTGGAGACCTCGATGTCGGTGCTGCTGCCGCCGGCCCAGGAGCAGCGGTACATGGTGCTGGGCGGAGGCGGGGTCGGCGAGGACCCGAAGGCCACGGACAAGACCCGCATCGTGGATCTGCACGCCCCGTCACCGCGCTTCAAGGACGGGCCTCCGCTGTATGCGAAGGCCCGCTACCCGAGCAGCGTGATCATGCCGGACGACACCGTGCTGACCACGAACGGCTCCGGTGACTACCGCGGCCGCAGCGACTCCAACATCCTCAAGGCGGAGCTGTACGACCCGGCGGCCAACTCCGCCCGTCAGGTGGCCGACCCGCTGGTGGGCCGTAACTACCACTCGGGTGCGCTGCTGCTGCCCGACGGCCGGGTGATGACCTTCGGCTCCGACTCTCTCTACGCCGACAAGGACAACACCAAGCCGGGCGTCTTCCAGCAGCAGATCGACCTCTACACCCCGCCGTACCTCTACCGGAAGTCGCGTCCCGAGCTGACGGAGAAGGGGCCGAGGACCGTCTCGCTCGGCAGCAGCGCGACATTCGACTCCCCGCACGCCGCCGGCATCAAGAAGATGCGGCTGATGCGCCCCGGCTCGTTCACCCATGTCACCAATGTCGAACAGCGCTCGATCGCACTGGACTTCACGGTGGCCAAGGGCGGGGACGGAGTGACGGTCACCCTGCCCAAGGACCCGTCGCTGGTGCCGCCCGGGTGGTACATGATGAACGCGGTGGACGGCCGGGGGACCCCGTCGAAGGCGGTGTGGGTGAAGGTGCCGGCGACGCGGGGCCGGTGAGCGTGACGGCACCTCCCCCGACACGTCCCACGGCAGCTCGGGCGGCGGTCAGTTGCTGAATGGGGCGGGGGGGGCGAGGCGTTCGTACGTGGCCGCAGGCCAGGCCGGACGCTCGCCGCGCCGCGCCGCGCCCGCTATTTCGCGCTACGCGCCAGCTCCAGGGCGTACTTGGGCCACCAGCTGCCCGCCTTGGGTCCGCCCTTGCAGGTGCCGTCCGACTCTCCCGGGCGCTTGATCCACAGGTAGGCGGCTATCCGGGGGTCGTCGGTCTTGGTGGTCGGTGGGGCGCCCAGGGCGCGGCCGGGCGGGTTGCACCAGTTTTCCGGGTCGTCGCCGCCGGGGGCCGGACCGTTGCCGTTGCGGCTGGTGTCGATGACGAAGGGCTTGCCGCCGACCATGGCGGACAGCCGCTTGCCGTACTTCGTGTTCTCCGCGGTGGTCTGGTAGTTGGAGATGTTCAGTGCGAAGCCGTCGGCGCGGTCGATGCCGGCCCGCTTGAGGGGTTCGACCATCTGGCCCGGGTCCTTGATCCAGTGGGGATTGCCGGCGTCCAGATAGACCTTGGTGTGGGGCAGCGCCTTGAGCTTGCCGACCGCTTCCGTCAGCAGGGCGTAGCGCTCCTCGTGGAACTGCTGCGGGGTGCACTTGTCCGCGATGTGCGGCAGCGCGTCGGGCTCCAGGATGACGGTGGTGGCGCGGTCACCGATGCCTTTGCGTACGCCGTCCAGCCAGGCCCGGTACGCGTTGCCGTCGGCCGCACCACCCTGGGAGTAGCGGCCGCAGTCGCGGTGCGGGATGTTGTAGAGGACGAGCAGCGCCTCGCGGTCGGCCTTGGCGGCCGCTTGAGTGAAGCCGCGCGCCTCCCCCTCTGGGTCGTCGACTCCTATCCATTCCGCGACCGGCTGCGCCGCGATCTTGTTGGCCAGGCGGGCGTCCGCGGCCTTGCCCTCATTGCCGTAATCGGACACCTGGCGGGCCGCCTTGCTGTCCGGGTTGACCCAGAACGGGGCGACGGCCTTGGGGCGTTGGCCCGGTTTACCGGGAACGCTGTCGTCCTTGTCGCCGGACGAGGAGCAGCCGGCGAGCAGCAGCAGAGCCAGTGCCCCCACCGCCGCCGTCGTCGATGCCGCCCCGGCATGCGCGGTCCGCCGTCGGCCGTCGCGAGGCCCGCCGGGCGGACCGACACCGGCCGGCCGTCGCAGATCGCCGTACATCCACTCCCCCTCGGAACATCGAACAGGGCCGGCGGGGACCGCCGACCTCACCATCGTGGCACACGGCCATCCGCCGGGGTCGGCCTGTGGATGAGCTGTCCACAGGCTGCTAAGACGCTTGACGAATGGCGCTCGTGATGGTTCAGCCGCCCCGTGCGTCGGCCGCCTGAAGGGACGTCAAGTAGGCCGATACCACGACCACGTTCGAGACACCGTCGCCACGAGCGCGAGGGGCAGCAGCAGGCCCGTGGCCGCCGTCGTCGACGATCAGCCGGAGTTCGGAGCGGCCCCGGTCGCGGGCGGCGTAGGCCCTGCGCGCGTCGAAGCGGTCATGGTCGTAGAGCTGGACGTCCTCGACGGTGAAGCGTGCGGTGCTGCCGTCGGAGCGCTGGATGTCCACCCGCTCCCCCGGCTTGAGGGCGGCCAGACGGTGCACGAGGGTCTGCCGGGCACGCGGGTCGCGGTCGCCGGCGGCCCGGCCCACGAGCAGCGCCGCGCCCGCCTCGCCCGGTTGCGGCCCTTCGGCGTACCAGCCGACGAGGGCCGGGGAGGTGTCCGGGGGCGGGGTGAGGATGCCGTGTTCGTCGAGGCCTCGTGCGGCGATGCCGCCCTCCCGTACACCGAGGGCGTCGATGGTGATGCCAACGGGCTCTGCGGTCACGGCGGCGGGCAACGGCGCATGCGCATGAGGAGGTGCCTGACGGCCCAACGGCCGCCCGACGGCGGCAACATCACCGGTCGTGGCGAGCTGCGCGGCCACCCCGCCCGCCAGGTCGCGGCCCCACAGCCACAGGCCGAGCAGCAGCACGGCCCAGGCCACACCGGCGAGGAGCTTTCCGGGCTTTCCGGCCTTTCCGGGAGTGGTGCCCGGATGACGACCGGGGTGGTGGCTGGGACTGCGGCTGCGGCAGTGACCGGGGCTGTGGGCGGGTGCGGGGGCGGAGTTGGTGCCGGGGTGGCGGCTGTGACCAGGGGTGGGGCCGAGGTTGGTGCCGGGATCGCGGCTGTGACCAGGGGTGGGGCCGAGGTTGGTGCCGGGTGGGGCGAAGGTGCTGAGGGGGCCATGGGGGCTGAGGGGATCATGGGGGCTGACGGGGCCGTGAGGCCCGGAGGCACGGGGCGCGCCGGAAGAGAGGGAGGCGCCCCTCGTGCCGGGCGGCCCGGCGGCGGTATGGCCGCCGTCCCTGCCACGCACACCACCCCTGCCACCTGCGCCGCACAGGGCAGGCACCCCAACCGTTGCCCCGGCCTGCCCCTGTCCCTCAGCACTCATCTGTTCTTCGGTGCTCACCACTTCCTCAGTGCTCACCGCTTCCTCAGTGCTCATCGGCCTCACCCCGCCGCTCGCGGCGCAGTCGCATCCGGAGCCGGAGCAGTTGGCCCGCGATGACCAGGATGGCGCCGCCGGCCAGCACCAGGCCGACGGCCGAGGTGCTGCTCAGCTCGCGACTCGGCGAGGCCTCGGCTGGCGCGCCGGTGTGGGGGGCCGGAGCGGGACGGACCGCGGGAGCGGGGTGGAGGGCCGACGCGGCGCGGAGGGCCGGCGCGGGGTGGGCAGCAACGGCCTCGGGGATCGTGCCGACCTGCGCCGTCCCCGTAGAGGTGACTGTGGGGACCCTTGCGGGGATCCCCGCGGGGGTCCCCCTGAGGACCGCCGTAGGAATCGCCGTGCGGCCGGTGCCGTCCGAAGTGGCCGAGGCGAGGATGACCGAGGCAGAGATGACCGGGGCAGGGGCGGCCGAAGCAGCGGCGGCGGAGACCGTTCCGGTCCCGGTGGCGCGTGCGTCCCCGCCGTACACGGGCGGCGTCATCACCGCGCAAGCCGCGACCGCGGCGCAGAAAGCGAGTTGCCGTGAGCGCATGGTGAACCTCCGATAACTCCGAAGGTCCGCCCGCGCGGGCCCGGCCGCATCCGGTGCGGTCCGAGGCTGCGCCGTTCGGGTGGGGGTCCGGTCGGAGGTCCGGGCCGTCCGAGGTCCGGGCCGTCCGCGGCGCGCCGATGCTCCCGGACGCCGGGGCTCCGGGACGCCGGGGCTCCGGAGGTCCGCGGCGCGGGACGCTCCCGGACGCCGGACGCCCCGAACCTGGCCGGACGCCCCGAACCTGGCCGGACCGGAAACGGCCGCCCGGCCAGGTCGATCAACTGAGCACGCCGGAGGCCGGACGCCGCTCACCCGGGCTCATGGGCCCCCGACACCGCTCACACCAGGTCGATGAGGTCCGCGATCGAGTCCACCACACGGGAGGGCCGGAACGGGTGCCGGTCGACCTCCTCGGGGCGGGTCAGTCCGGTCAGTACGAGGAAGGTCTCCATGCCCGCCTCCAGCCCGGCCAGCACATCGGTGTCCATCCGGTCGCCGATCATCGCGGAGGTCTCGGAGTGGGCGCCGATGACGTTGAGCCCGTGCCGCATCATCAGCGGGTTGGGCTTGCCGACGAAGTACGGATCGACGCCCGTGGCCTTGGTGATCAGCGCGGCCACCGAACCGGTCGCGGGCAGCGCGCCCTGCGGGGAGGGGCCGGTCTCGTCGGGGTTGGTGGCGATGAACCGCGCCCCCTCGTTGATCAGCCGGATCGCCTTTGTCAGCGCCTCGAAGCTGTAGGTACGGGTCTCGCCGAGGACGACATAGTCCGGGGAGTGGTCGGTCAGGACGTAGCCGATGTCGTGCAGGGCGGTGGTCAGGCCCGCCTCCCCGATGACGTACGCGGTGCCGCCGGGCCGCTGGTCGTCCAGGAACTGGGCGGTGGCCAGCGCGGAGGTCCAGATGGACTCCCACGGCACCTCCAGCCCGATGCGGTTCAGGCGGGCGTGCAGGTCACGCGGGGTGTAGATGGAATTGTTGGTCAGCACGAGAAAGGGCTTGCCCGACTCGCGAAGTCGCTTGATGAAGGCGTCCGCCCCGGGGACCGGAATGCCCTCGTGCATCAGGACGCCGTCCATGTCGGTGAGCCATGACTCGATCGGCTTGCGCTCTGCCACTGCCGGACTCCTGCCGTGCGTGTTGACCAGGGGCGCCGGCCGTCTCCGTCCGTATGCCATCCGTCGTGGTCCACGGCGGATGGCCCACGGAACCTGCATACGGAACGTACATACGGCCGACACACCCACCCTAAGTCAGCGGGCCGAGGCCCCGACCCGGCGCTCACCCGCGCCGGGGATCAGCTCCCCGTAGCCTCCCGCCACGCCTCCACGTACGAGTCCAGGTTCTTGTCGATGTCGTTCCAGTCCGGCTGGAAGATCTCGACGTTCTTCATGATCTTGGCGAGTTCGGTGGCGTGGGCGTCGGTGGCCTTGATGTCCTTACGGGAGGTGAAGCCGCCGCCCACCGAGGAGACCTGGCGCTGGACGGGGGCGGAGAGCAGGTAGTCCAGGAACTTCTGGGCGTTGGCGCGGTGCGGGGCGTTCTTGACCAGGCCGGCCGCGTACGGGAGCGCGAAGGTGGTGGGCTTCGCTCCGGGCTTGGCTGCGGGGAAGAAGATGCCCTGGTGCGGCATCGACTTCATGTTGGCGTAGTTCATCTGGACGTCGCCGTTGGCGACCAGGAGTTCGCCCTTGTCGGTCTTGGGGGCGAGCTGGCCGGTGGAGGAGGACGGGCCGACGTTGTTGGCCTGGAGCTTCTTGAGGAAGGACATGGCCGGGCCCTTGCCGCCGAAGTCGTGCAGGGCCTTGATGAGGACGGCGGTACCGTCGCCGGCGACGCCGGGCGTGGAGTACTGGAGGTGGTTCTTGAGCTTGGGGTCCAGCAGGTCCTGCCAGGTGGCGGGGGGCTGCTTCAGCTCCT
This sequence comes from Streptomyces sp. NPDC015125, assembly GCF_043080045.1. NCBI lineage: Bacteria > Bacillati > Actinomycetota > Actinomycetes > Kitasatosporales > Streptomycetaceae > Streptomyces > Streptomyces sp. NPDC015125. Next base: position 202,275 of record NZ_JBIBVF010000003.1, on the reverse strand, counting down.
TCTTGTTGTAGATGAAGCAGAAGTAGTTGTTCACGATCGAGGTCCACTTGCCGGACGGGTCCTTGTCCGCCGCGGCGACCTGGTCGGCCCCCTTGGGACGGTAGGTGTCCAGGAGGCCCTTGCCGTCGGCCTGCTGGATGAACGGCGGGAGGGTGACGACCACGTCCGCCTTGGTGTTGGCCCGTTCGCGGGCGAGGCGCTGGACGGCGGCTCCGGAGCCGGACTCGACGTAGTTGACCTTGATGCCGGTCTTCTTCTCGAAGTCCTTGAAGACCGTGTCGTAGAAACCGTCGCCCTTCTCGCTCTTGAGGCCGTCGGCGCTGTAGACGGTGATCTCCTTGGCGTGGGGGTCGGCGGTGGAGGCGCCGCCGCACGCGGTGAGCGAGGTGCCGAGGGCGAGGGCGCCGCAGCAGGCGGCGAGCGGCTTGCGGAAGGGACGGGGGCGGGGACGGGACATGGCGCGATAACTCCTCGGAAGGGCCAGGCTGTTGCGGGGGGGGAGGGAGCGGCAGGAGGGCCTTGGTGCGGATACGGGGGTCAGCGGTAGGAGGCCTTGGTCCGGAAACGGGGGTCAGCGGTAGGAGGCCTTGGTCCGGAAACGGGGGTCAGCGATAGGAGGCCTTGGTGCGGATGCGGGAGACGCCCAGGAGGACGAGCAGGGTGGTGGCCATCAGGGCGACCGCCAGTGCGGCACCGGCGAAGAGGGAGCCGCGGTCGGTGGCGGCGAAGATCTGGACCGGCAGCGGCAGCCAGTCCGGGGGATAGATCATCATCGTGGCGCTCAGCTCGCCCATGGACAGGGCGAAGCACAGGCCCACCGCGGCGGTGAGGGACGGCAGCAGCAGGGGGAGCTTGACCCGCCACAGGACGTAGGAGGGGCGGGCGCCGAGGCCGGCCGCGCTCTGTTCGTACGCCGGGTCGAGGCGGGCCAGCGCGGCCGTCACGGACTGGTAGGCGAAGGCGGTGACCAGCACGGTGTGGGCGATGATCACGATCTGCGGGGTGCCGTTGAGGAGGAAGGGGGGACGGGAGAAGGCCACGAGGAGGGAGAGGCCCACGACCACGGAGGGGACGGCGACGGGCAGCAGGAACAGGCCGTCGAGGAGGCGGCGGGCGCGGCGGCCGAGCCGTTCGGCGGCCAGGGCCGCCCAGGTGCCGGCGGTCAGGGCGCCGGCGCTCGCCGCCAGTGCGGTCAGGACGCTGGTGAGCAAGGCGTCGAGCGCATCACCACGGGCGATGTCCTGATAGTGCGTCAGGGTCGCCCCGGAGGGCAGCGCCCCGCTCCAGTTGCTCGCGAAGGACGCGGCGACGATCACCACCAGCGGCAGGGCGAAGACGGGCAGGAAGAGGGCGAGGAAGAGGACGTGGACGGCCCGGCGGGCGGTCCTGCTATGCACCAGCATGGTCGGGGGCACCTCCGGTATGTGATCTGGCGCCGCCGCCCGTACGGGACATCACGGTCCTGCGGGGCACGGTCCGGTGGAGCACCGTCCGGTGGAGCACGGTCCGGTAGAGGGCGTAGAGCACGACGGACAGCGCGATGTTGACGACGGCGACGACGCAGGCTCCGGTGTAGTCACCGTCGAGAATGGCCTTGGTATAGACGAGCATCGGCAGGGTGACGACGTCCTTGGCGCCGGTGAACAGCACGATCCCGAACTCGTTGAGGCAGAGGACGAGGACGAGTGCGCCGCCCGCCGCGAGCGAGGGCAGCGCCTCCGGCAGGATCACCGTCCGTACGATCCGCCAGGGCCGGGCACCGAGCGAGGCAGCGGCCTCCAACTGGCCGGTCTCGACCTGTGAGAAGGCGGCGAGCAGCGGCCGCATCACGAACGGGGTGAAGTAGGTGACCTCGGCCAGCAGGACGCCCCAGGGGGTGTGGAGGAAGTCCAGCGGCCCCTGGGCGGCGCCGGTCACATCCGTCCACAGGCCGTTGGCCATGCCGACGGTGCCGTAGAGGAACAGCAGGGCGAGGGTGATCAGGAAGGACGGGAAGGCGAGGAAGATGTCGATGAAGCGGCCGAGTGCCTTGCCTCCGGGGAGCGGGACGAAGGCGATCACGAGGGAGAGCGCCAGTCCGAGGAGCAGGGCGCCGGCGGTGGCGCCGACGGCGATCAGCACGGTGTTCGTCAGCGCCTCGCGGAAGGAGGCCTCGGCGAGGACCGTGGCGTAGGGGGCGGTGGAGTGGCCGCCGTCCTCGGGGCTGAAGGACTGCCACACCACCAGGGCCAGGGGGTAGAGGAAGACCAGCGCGAGGGCGGCGACCGGGGGCAGGGCCCAGAGGGCGGGCCCGGTGCGGCGGGGGCGGGTGGCAGGGCGGACTCTCGCCGTGGCCCGGGCCGCCGCGGCCGTCCCGGCCGTCCCAGTGGCCCCGGTGGCCCCGGCTGCCCCTGTGGCTCCGGTTGCCCCTGTGGTCCCGGCAGTCCTGGCCGTCCCGGCCACCACCGCCGTATCCGTCCTAGGCATGAGGGACCCCGTCCTCGGCATGCGGAACACCGCCCACGACAGGCGGCGCACCGTCCTCGGCCCGCGGTGCACCATCCTCGGTGAGCCCCGCCGGGATGAGGACCGCGTCCTCGGGCGCGAAGTGCAGTGCGACCTCGTCGCCCAGTGCCGGTGTCTCCCGCAGTTCGCGCACGTCGGCCAGGACGCGGTGGCCGTCGACCGCCGCATACAGACGGTGCGTCGAGCCGCGCCACTGCACCTCGGTGATCGTGCCGCGCAGGGTGGTGCCGTGGCCGCCGCCGTGCGGGCTCTCGCCGAGGCCGACGAGGTGCGGGCGCAGACAGAGAGTTGCGGCGGCGCCCTCGGCCACGCCGTCGCCGACGGGCACGGTCAGCGTCCGGCCGGCGAAGTCGACCCCGTCACCGCGCACCGTCACCGGCAGCAGATTGGCGGTGCCGACGAAGGAGGCGGTGAACTCGGTGCGCGGGCGGCGGTAGAGCTGCTGCGGGGTGCCGCAGTCCTGCAGCCGGGCCTTGTCCAGCACCGCGATCCGGTCGGCCAGGGTCAGCGCCTCGACCTGGTCGTGGGTGACGTAGAGGATCGACACCTCGGGCAGTTCGCGGTGCAGGCGGGCGAGTTCGGCGAGCATGCCGGAGCGCAGCTGGGCGTCGAGTGCGGACAGCGGTTCGTCCAGCAGCAGCACGCCGGGGCGGATGGCCAGGGCCCGTGCGATGGCGACCCGCTGCTGTTGTCCGCCGGACAGCTCCCTGGGGTGCCGGTCGGCGTAGGCGGCCATCCCGGTCATCTCCAGTGCCTCGGCGACCCGGCCGGGGATCTCGGCGCGCGGCGTCTTCTGCGCCTTGAGTCCGAAGGCGACGTTCTCGGCGACCTTCATGTGCGGGAACAGCGCGTACTGCTGGACGACCATGCCGATGCCGCGCTGGTGGGGCGGCAGTCCGGTCACGTCCCGGCCACCGATCAGCACCCGTCCCGAGACCGGCCGGACGAATCCGGCGACCGCCCGCAGCGCGGTGGTCTTCCCGGAGCCGGACGGGCCGAGCAGGGCCATCACCTCGCCCGGTTCGACGGTCAGGTCGAAGGAGTCCAGGACGGTGTGTTCCGCGTGCTTGCCGTAGGCGACCGAGACGTGGTCGAAGCGGATGCCCGAGGGCGGCGCGGCCTGAGCGGTGGACGGGCCGGCGGTCCGGCCGGGCGTCGTGGCGGCTGGGGCGGCTGGGGCGGCCATCTCACACCACTCCCAGCAGCGCGGGCAGTTCGGCGACCGAGCCGAGGACGTGGGTGGCGCCGGCGGACTCCAGCTGTGCCCTGCCGTGCGCGCCGGTGAGCACACCGGCGACAACCGAGGCACCGGCCCGCCGACCCGAGAGCATGTCGTAGGAGGTGTCTCCGGCCACCGCGATCCGCTGGACGGAGTCGGTGGCGTGGGTGCGCAGCAGCGCGGTGAGGACCATGTCGGGGTAGGGGCGGCCGCGACCGCCCGCGTCGGCCGGGCAGAGGGTGAGCCCGGCCAGGTCCTGCCAGCCGAGGGCGCCGAGGATGGCGTCCTGGGTGACCCGGGCGAAGCCGGTGGAGAGCACGACGGTGCGGCCGGCCGCCTGCAGCGCCTCGATGGCCTCGCGGGCCCCGGGGATCGGCGCGATCCGTCCGCCGTCGACCAGTTCCCCGTAGGCCGTCTCGAAGGCGGTGTTGGCGCGCTGGGCGGCGTCCTCGTCGCCGAAGAGGTGGCGGAAGACGGAGATCTTGGACTCGCCCATGGTGGCCCGAACGTAGGCGAGCTTCTCGGCATGGCCGGGGCTGCCCGGTTCGACGCCCAGGTGGCGGGCGGCGACGTCGAAGGCCTGCTCGACCAGGCCGCCGTCGGCGACGGTGGTGCCGGCCATGTCGAGGACGATCAGGTCGATGGCGATGGCGGTGTTGTCGCTGTTGTCGGCCTTGTCGACCTTGTCGGTGTCGCCGGCCTTGTCGGTTTCGTCGGCGTGAACGGTGTCGTCGGTGTTGTCGGTGTTGTCGGTCATCTCGCTGCTATCGGTCAACTCACTCACCAGCCCAGTTCGTTCGCGGTGGTCTCGGCGATTGCCGGGGAACAGGTCATGCCGCGCCCGCCGGGCCCGGTGACCAGCCAGACGCCGTCGCGGACCTGCTGGCGGTGCACCACACGGGTGGTGTCGGTGCACTGCGCGTAGACCCCGGCCCAGCGGTGGCGGATACGGGGCAGCGGGCGGCCCAGGATCGATTCGACGACACCGGTCAGGTGCTCGTAGGGCTCCTCGACGGTGTCGAAGGCGAACGGCGTCGCGTACTCGTGGGTGTCGCCGATGGTCAGTCCGCCGTCGGCGCGCTGGACCATCAGCAGCTGCATCTTGTGCGCGGCGGCGGCCGGCGCCTGTGCCTGACCCGCGTTGAGCGCGTCCAGGGCCGCACTCCGGTATGCGGGGTAGTAGCGGAAGCTGTCGGCGTCGGCGACGGAGGTGGTCAGTGGCTCGCCGAGCGGCTCGGTCTGCATCATCTGCAGCCGCACCCGGCGCACCGGCAGATCGGGGACCAGCTCACGGACCAGGCCGCCGAGCCAGGCACCGGTGCACAGGATGACGGCGTCGCCGCGGTGGAGGTCGCCGTGGTCGTCGCGTACGGCGCGCTCGCCGGTCACCTCGCGGACCTCACGGCCGCCGAGATAGGTGTAACGGCCGGACTCCAACAACGCCGCCTTCAGTGCGCGTTGGGCGATCCGGGGCTCGACGGCTGCGTCCCGCTCGCACCACAGCGCGCCGGCGAACCCGCCGCGCAGGGCGGGGTTGCGGGCACGGGCCTCGCCGGCGTCGAGCAGCCGGTAGCCGCGGGCGGCCGCGTCGGGGCGGCGGGTGGCGGCCTCGGCGACGGCCAGCTCGGCGGCGTTCTTGACGACGGTCAGCGAGCCGATGGCCCGGAAGCCGAGCTCGGGGACGCGGGCGCCGATGCCCTCCCACAGCTCGCGGGCGCGCAGGGCGGTCGCCAGCTCCTCGCCACCGGCCCGGCCGCTGATCCAGATCTGTCCGAAGTTACGGACCGAGGCGCCGCGGGCCTCGTCCTCCCGCTCGATGTGCAGGACGTCATGGCCCCGCTCGACCGCCTGCCAGGCGTGCATGGTTCCCAGTACGCCGGCTCCGACAACTATGACTCGCATGCCCCAGACGGTCGCGGCGGTGGGTGACCCGGCGGGGGCGTACCGGCGACGCGACGGTGAACAGGGTCCCAAAGTTGGCCTAGACCCGTTATCTTCTCGTGACCTTTGGGGGGTCGGGCTTCAGGTTCGAGCCCAGCCCCCGCCCCGGGCTCGGCTCCTCGGCCGGCGGCCGGCGGCCGGCGGCCGGCCCCTCCCGCCCCTCAGTCCGACGTGGCCGGCTTCCCCAAGTGGGCGGTGAAGGAGAACCGGTCCCCCCGGTAGAGCGAGCGCACCCGCTCCAGCGGGCGGCCCCGGGTGTCCCGCGAAAGCCGGTGGATCAGCAGCATCGGCAGTGCGCCCGGCGTGCCGATCAGCAGCGCCTCGCGCGGAGTGGCGAGGACGGTCTCCAGCCGCTCGTCCGCGTCGCCGAAGCCGATGCCCAGCCGCTGGTGGAGATAGCCGTAAAAGGACGAGTCCGGTGCGAAATCGGTGGCCAGGTCCGGCACCCGCTCGACGGCGACATAGGTGCTCTCCAGCCCGACCCGCTCGTCGTCGGCGAGCAGCACCCGTTCCATGTGCCATACGGCATCGCCCACTTCGAGCCCCAGGTCGGCGGCAAGCTGCGGCGGGCACGGGAACCGGTCCAGGCTGACGAGATGCCGGCCCGGCTTGCGACCCTGGCTGCGTACGCCCTCCGTATAGCTCGCGAGCGACAGCGACTGCTCCATCTTGGGGCCCGCGACGACCGTGCCCCGCCCCAGCCGTCGCAGCCGCCCCTCCAGGATCAGCTCACGCAGTGCCTGGCGCAGGGTCTCGCGGGAGACCTCGAAGCGCAGCGCCAGCTCGCGCTCGGTGGGCAATACCTCGCCCTCGCCCAACTCCTCCAGCAGCGCGGCGATGTCGACCTTGGCCGCGTAGTACTTGGGAATGCGTCCGTGCTCGGGGACGCCGGACCGGATGGGTGCGCCAGGATCCTGGCCGTACGGGAACTCCACGCGGTGATCCTCGCACTACGGGCGCGGGCGGTACGCGGACGGTGCACGGACGGCACGCGGGCGGTACGCGGACGGTGCACGGCGACCAGGGCCGCGAGGTACCCAAGAGGGTCCGCCCGGCTCAGGACGTGCGCCCGGCCCAGGAGCCACGTCGGCCCGGGAGGCACGTCGGCTCAGGAGGCACGCCCGGCCCAGGAGGCACGTCAGCCCGGGAGGCACGTCGGCTCAGGAGCACGCCCGGCCCATGAGGCGCCTCAGCCCAGGAGCCACATCGGCCCAGGAGGCACGTCGGCCCGGGAGGCACGTCGGCTCAGGAGGCGCGCCCGGCCGCCAGGCCGGACTGCCGCCCCCCGAACAGTGGCGCCAGCACCAGTTCCGCCGCGCCGTCCGCGACCACCCGTGCACCGCCGCGGGCGAGCGCCACCGGCACCGTCCCCCCGGCCCCGGCCCCGCCCCGTGTGCGCGCCTGCTCGGCGAGTGCCTCGGTCACGCCCCCGAGGAACGCGTCGGGGTGATCCAGTACGGTGCGCCCGCCGAGCAGCACCCGGTCGATGTCCAGCAGCTCGACGAGGTTGGCGGCGCCCACGCCCAACGCCCGTGCCGCGCCCGGCAGATCGCCGCGGGCCACCGCCGCCAGGCACAGCGCCTCGATACAGCCGCGCCGTCCGCAGCTGCAGCGCGGACCGTCCCACTGCACGATCTGGTGGCCGAATTCACCGGCGCCGGTGCGCGGACCGCGGTAGAGGCTGCCGCCCAGCACGAGCCCGGCGCCGAGGCCGGTGCCCAGGTGGAGGTATCCGAACGAGCCCGCGCCCGCCGGTATCCCCTGGGCAAGGCCGAGTGCCGCCGCGTTGGTGTCCTTGTCGAGGACGACGGGCAGGCCGAGGCGTCCGGCGAGCGCGTCCCGCAAGGGGAAGCCGTCCCACCGGGGCGCGCCGGTGACCCGGTGCAGGACGCCGGTGGTGTGGTCCAGCGGGCCGGGGCAGGCCACTCCGGCGCCCAGTACCGGCGGCCCGCCGGCCTGCGCACGCAGCGCGGCGACCTCCCGTTCGGCGGTGGCGAGCACGTGCTCGGCGCCCGCCTCGAAGGCGAGCGGGGCGCGGCGTACGCCGACCGCTTCGCCCGCGAGGTCGGCGAGTACGGCGGTGAGCTCATCGCGGTCCAGCTGCAGTCCGACGGCGTGCCGGGAGCCGGGGACCAGCCGCAGGACGGTGGCGGGCTTACCGCCCGTGGAGGCGCGGCGGCCCGCCTCGGCGACCAGGCCGTCGGCCCGCAGCCGGGCGGTGATCTTGCTGACGGCCTGCGGGGTCAGCCCGGTGCGGCCGGCGAGCTCCCGCCGGCTGACGCCCTCCTCGCCGGCCGCGCGCAGCAGCCCGAGCACCAGTGCGGCATTGTGGCCGCGCAGGGCGGGGAGATTGGCACCCGGAGGGCCGGCGGCGGAGCCGTCAGGGGAGAGGTCGTTGCTGGTCACCCACCCATTGTCCGCATCGCTTGCACTTTGGCAACAGCGTTGCTTAAGTGGGAGCCATGAGCGAGAAGAGCGACTCCACCGGCACCGCTGCCCCCCACGACCCGCTCCGCGTCGGCCTCATCGGTTACGGCCTGGCGGGCTCGGTCTTCCACGCCCCGCTGATCGCGGCCACCGAGGGCCTGCAGCTCGACACCGTCTCGACCGCCAACCCGGAGCGGCAGGCGCAGGCCCGCGCCGAGCATCCCGGGGTCCGTACGGTCGACACCCCCGAGGCCGTGCTCGCCCGCGCCGCGGACCTCGATCTGATCGTGCTGGCGACGCCGAACAAGACGCATGTGCCGCTCGCCACCGCCGCCCTGGAGGCCGGTCTGCCGGTGGTGGTCGACAAGCCGCTGGCCGCGACCGCCGCCGAGGCCGAGAAGCTCGGGGCGCTCGCCGAGGACCGCGGCCTGCTGCTCTCCGTCTTCCAGAACCGCCGCTGGGACAACGACTTCCGCACCGCCCGCAAGCTGATCGAGCAGGGCGAACTCGGCGACATCTACCGCTTCGAGTCCCGCTTCGAGCGCTGGCGGCCGCAGCCCAAGGGCGGCTGGCGCGAGTCCGGCGACCCGGCGGAGATCGGCGGACTGCTCTACGACCTCGGCAGCCACCTCGTCGACCAGGCACTGGTCCTCTTCGGCCCGGCCGTCGCCGTCTACGCCGAGTCCGTGGTCCGCCGCCCGGGCGCGGAGGCCGACGACGACTCCTTCCTCGCCCTCACCCACGCGAACGGCGTCCGCTCCCACCTGTGGATGAGCGCCACCGCGGCCATGCTGGGCCCGCGCTTGCGGGTGCTGGGCAGCCGGGCGGGCTATGTGAAGCACGGCCTGGACCCGCAGGAGGCCGCGCTGCGCGAGGGCCGCCGGCCCGGTGACGAGGAGGGCGGATGGGGCGTGGAGCCGGAGTCCCGCTGGGGCCGGCTCGGTGCCGGGTCCTCCCCGCAGAGCGGCGGCGGCGAACGGGTACCGACGCTGCCGGGCGACTACCCCGCGTACTACGCCGCGATCGCACGGGCACTGCGCGAGGGCGGCCGGCCGCCGGTGACCGCCACCGAGGCCGCGGCCGCGCTGCGCGTCCTGGAGGCCGCGAAGCTCTCCGCCGCCGAAGGCCGTACGGTCCACATCGAGGCGCGCGCATGAGCGCGGCCGGTCCGGACCGAGGCACACCCGCGAGCGCGGCCGGCCCGCGGGCGGCGAACGACGAGATCCGCGAACTGGCGGCGCAGGAAGACCGGCTGGTCCTCGACGCCTTCAGCAACGAGGACGCCTGGCAACTGGGCTCGCTGCTGGTGGAGTTGGCGCGGGAGCGCGGCGCCGCGGTGACGGTCGGGATCCGGCGCGGCGCCCAGCAACTGTTCCACTGCGCCCTGGCGGGCACCTCCGCCGACAACGACGCCTGGATCGCCCGCAAGTCCGCCGTCGTCGACCGCTACGGCGAGTCCTCCTACCTGGTCGGCGCCCGCTTCCGCGCCAAGGGCCGCACCTTCGAGGACTCCTCCCGCCTCGACCCGGACCGCTATGCCGCCCACGGCGGAGCGTTCCCGGTCCGGCTGCGCGGCACGGGCGTGGTCGGCGTGGTCGCGGTGTCGGGACTGCCGCAGGCCGACGACCATGCGCTGGTGGTGGAGGGACTGGAGCGGTTTCTGGCGGCGGGCTGAGTGCCCGCTTTTGGTTCCGCGAGTGCCGCCGGTTCACCGAGACGGCCGGCGGGGGTGCCGAGGATATGCGCGAACTGACTGCGGATGCGGCCGGCGCCGGACGGCACCCGGCGACTGCACGCCGGGGAGAGTCTCCACATCGCTATGACCTGCACGAACGTGCTGGGAGGCCGCTTGCGGGGCTACCTTGATGGCTACACGTAGGCCCTTGATGGCTACACGTAGGCCCTTGATGGCTACACGTAGGCCCTTGATGGCTACGTAGGCCCACGCCCCCGCCCGGGACGGTCCGGACGGGGACTTTGTCGTCCTCAGTGTTCAGACGGTCTGCTCGATGCGCTCGAAGATGTCCGCATCCGTCTCCTGCTGCCAGGCCGGAAGGTCGGCCCAGTCGGCGACGTATCCGGGCTTCGGGTCTTCGAAGTGCTTGAACATCTGCGCGGTCCAGCAGATCGCGACGAAGCGGCCCTTCTGCTGGCGGGTAAGCCGTGTGGCGTGTCCTTCGCTGACCTTGATGAAGTCGCGAACCTGTCCGTACACGGCCGCGGCGGCTTCGCGCTCCCACTCGGGCGTCTCGTCCCACGGCGTGACGTAGCCGGGCTTCGGTTCACCCGGGTAGTGGTTGGTCACACCGGCGATCCATGCCTCGCGGAAGATCCGACCGTCACTCATGCACGTGTCCCTCTCGTCATGCGGTACGCAAAAGCGCCGCGATTCGGTGATCAAGGTTCGAGACTCGGCTATCGGACAGGAGCGGGACAAGACGTCCTCGGAGTCCGTCCAGCTTCTTACCGATGAAGCCCGAGTTCGACTGGCCGGCCAGGCCGATCGCAGCCTCGGCGCAGTGCACGACTTGGTCGATGTCGCGCCGGTGGACTCCGAGGACGGCAAGGTCGCTCAGTACGGCGGCGCGGCGGCGGAGCGACAGAGGCTGGGCGAGGGCTGCGGTGAGAGCATCTTCCGCGAGGTCGGGGCGGCCGAGCTGGAGGTAGCAGGCTCCTCGCTCCTCGGGGAGACGGGAGCCGTCGAAGCGGAGCCAGCCGCCGTTGTGGGAGCGGCCGCCGAGGAAGTGCACCTTCTCAGCTTCGTCGAGGGCCCTGGTGCACGCGTCGAAGTCGCCCACGGCCGCGTACGCCTGGGCCTGGACGGCGGCGACCCAGTGGCGCGTGGACAGGGCACTTTCGCCCCGTCGGGCAATCCGGGAAGCCATCGCCAGCAGAGGCTGGGCAGCGGGCGCGCGGCGGGCGTACAGCTCGACGTAGGCGTGTCGGGTCATGGCGCAGGCCCAGAGGTCATGGTCACCACCGGCATGGGCCGCTTGGGCGGCCAGTGTGTAGCACTGGGCGGCGTCGGTGTAGCGGTTGGCGTCGAAGAAGAGTTCACCGGCGAGCTGATAGATGTCAGCCGCCATCGTGCACAGTCTGACCCTCTCCGCTGCGGTGTGCGCCTCGGCCAGGCCCTTCGTCGGGGCATGGAGCTGCTTGCGGACCGCCGGGAGGACGGTCCGTTTGGAGTCCGAGAGGGCGTAGACCTGCCAAAGGCTGCGGTGCAGGTCATCCCCTGTTTCCAGGAGAGCTGCCGCCGCATGTCCTCGGGATGCATCATCCGAACCGGGCAGGGTGACCAGCGCACCCGTGACGGCGAGCAGGCCCAGGACATCGCGGCGCTTCATATCGTCATCATCACCGTGGAGAAGGAGGGGAAGGGCAGAGGGCACGGCAGTTTCGGCCGGCTGTTCTTCGAAGAGAAGCCCTTCCAGCTCAGAGAGGGTGACTCCTAGCAGGCCGGCAATCTTGGGCCGTTGGTGAGGCTGTGGGGTAGCCCGGCCGCTCTCCCAACGGATCACGGTGGACGTGGCCACCGCGAGTGCTTCGGCGAACTCCTCCTGAGAGTAGCCCCGCGAGGCCCGCCGATCGGCAAAACGCCTACGCCTTAATGCCATTGGTCTCCCTCACGAAGAGCACACTCCCAGCTCGTGCCACCCGATGCCCGGAAAACGCCTGGGAGATGTGCGGGGTCCGCTCTGGGAGAAGGTAACGGATTGTCGTTCACTGGTCACACGCCGCTCGGAATTGGAAGGACCCTCCGGCGGCTCCCTCGATGCAGCGAACCGCACCCTGCCCTGTCCGAAGCCCGACCGATTGCTGCCCCATCCGAGAGGAGCGACCACATGACGACCTCCGAACTGCCCCGCAGGAACCCCGATGCCAGCGGCCGTACATACACGCCGCCGGATCCCCCGCAGGGCGCACCGAGCCGGGCTCTGCGGAAGCGGGCGGCCATCGGCTGGGAGAAGTTCATGCGACGCAGCGAGACCCGGCAGGAGACGAAGACGTGAACCCGGTCGTGCCCGACGGCTACGAGCAGCACCCGCTCCTGAACACGAACGTCCGCGATGTCGCCTCGCGCGGGGAGGGTCTTCTTGTCGCCGTCACGCACGAGCTCCACAGCCACGGCACGGTCCGGCTCGCGCACATCCGGCCCGAGAACGGCGTCGAGTGGACGACCGCGGCCGACAACATCCAGGCCGCGCGTCTCTGAGGCGGTGTCCGCTGATCGCCGTCCGCACCGTACCGGCGCGGGCAGAGAACAGTGCCGAAACCCTCCCCTCCCCCAGCCCGGGGGGCCAGGAGGAGAACAGTCAGATCTGCCCGCGTAGAGGCAGACGTTCGAGCCCCGCTCACCGCTATCAGGCCCTTGCCTGCGGGGACGTCCCGCGTCTGGGTGAGCGGTTTCCTGTACCACTCCACTCTCAACCCAAGGAGTCCCATGACCGCCGCCGTCGTACTCCCCGCCCCCACGCGGCCGTGGGGCGCGGGCCGCCTCGCGCCCTACCCGACCCTGATCCGCCGCCCCCACACCACGGTCACCATCGACCCCACGACGCAGCTCGGGGTGTTCCGTGACCGCGCCGGCCAGGTGGTCGAGATGGGCAAGCACGGCACCAGCTCCGGCACCGAGACCTCCACGACGACGAACTCGGACTCTCGGAACGACCAGGGCCACGACCAGGACAGCAACCAGGACTGATGACCATGACCGAGAAGAGGCCGGTCCTGGTGGCCACCGAGGCGGACGACATCACCGCCGACATGGTGATCACCGAACTCAACCGGCGCGAAGTGCCGGTGGTCCGGTTCAATCCCGTCGACATCGGCGAGGACCTCACGGTCTCGGCTCGGTTTGGCACCTGCCCGGCCCCCGTGGCCGGGCAGGTACGCACCCCGTCGAGGACCGCCGACCTGGCCCACGTCCGATCGGTGTACTGGCGCCGCCCGGAGTGGCCGTCGTTCCCCCATCTGGCCCCGAACGATTCCCGGTTTGCGACGGCGCAGGTCCGCTACGGACTCGGGGGCATCCTCTACGCCTTCGACAGCCCGCTCTGGGCCAACCACCCGTTGCGCATCGCCGCGGCCGACTACAAACCCGCCCAGCTCTCGCTCGCCCAGCAGCTCGGCTTCACCGTCCCGCCCACCCTCGTCACCAACGACCCTGTCGAGGCATGCCAGTTCATCCGCACGCAGGGGGACGCGATCTTCAAGACGCTGCGGTGGACCCCGTACACACGTGAGGGCGTGCCGGTGACCGGTTGGGCCGACCCTGTCACCGCCGACGAGATCGACGACAGTGTTCGTGTCACCCCCCACCTATTCCAGGCGAGGGTGGACAAGGTCGCCGACCTCCGAGTCCTGATCGTGGGCCGGCACACGTTCGCCGTGCGCATCGACTCCGAACTGCTCGACTGGCGCAAGGACTACAGCGCACTGACCTACACCGTCGAGCACCTCCCCGACCGGGTGGACAAGGCCCTGCACGCCTACCTGGACCACTTGGAGCTGGTATCGGGAAGCTTCGACCTCGCGGTGGACCGGGCAGGGGACTACTGGTGGTTGGAGCTGAACCCCAACGGTCAATGGGGGTGGCTGGAGACGGAGACCGGCCTCCCGATGTCCGCGGCCTTCGCCGACCTACTCATGCAAGGAGACAACCGATGACCGACTCCAGGGCCGAGCGGTGCCGCATGGCCGCCCTGCTCGCGAGCAAGGGCGCCCTGACGTCCCTGTGGCTGCGCGGGGCCGTTGAGAGCGTGGCGCGCGAGCAGTTCCTCCACCCCGGAGTCTTCCTCGACGAGGGGCGGACCTGGCGGCCCGTCACCGCCCTCGGCACCGACCCCAACGAGTGGCTGCAGATCGCCTATCGCGTCGACACCCTCACCACCCAGCTCGACGGCCACCTCACCGCCGACCAGGCCGGCGAGCCCATCGCGGGCGTGCCGACCTCCTCCTCGACCGACCCGACCACCGTCGTCAGCATGATCGAGGCCCTGAACCTCAAGCCGGAACACCGCGTCCTGGAGATCGGCACGGGCACCGGCTACTCGACGGCCCTGATGTGCCACTACCTCGGCGAGGACAACGTCACCACGGTCGAGGTCGACCCACAGGTGGCAGCGCGCGCAGATGCCGCCCTGGAAACCGTCGGCTACTCGACGTGGACCGTGACGGGTGACGGGCTTCTCGGCCATCCGCACCGGTCTCCGTACGACCGGGTCATCGCCACCTGCGCCGTCCGCCGAATCCCGTACACATGGGTCCGGCAGACGAAGCCTGGTGGCATCATCCTCAGCACAGTCGGCTCCTGGCCCTGGGGAACCGGCCTCGCCAGGGTCACCGTCGGCGATGACGGTACGGCCGAGGGCGCGATCATCGGACGCTCCTCCTTCATGCAGGCGCGGGCCCAGGCGGTGACGCCCTTGGCCGGTGACCTCTCCGCCCGGACCGCCCACGTGGACAGCGAGCGGGCCACACGGGTATCCCCTCTGGCCCTGGAAGAATGGATGCCCGCGTTCCTCGCGCAGCTCGCCGCGCCCAGTGCGCAGTTCGTCCGCGCCGCCCGCGACGACGGGGCACAGTTGCGATACCTCTTCGATCCCGAGCGGGAGTCGTTCGCCGAGTTCCTCGCCGACGGCGAGACCTGGACCGTCCGCCAGGGCGGCCCCGTGGCCCTCTGGGACGAGATCGAGCGCGCCCTCATCGCCTGGCAGGTCGACGGCAGTCCAGCTATCGAGGCTGTGCGGCTTCGCGTCACCAACAGATCACACCTGTACTGGATCGATGGCAGCCCGCCCCTGCGCTGGGAGCACCGGCTTATCTGAACCGCCGCCTCCGAGGAAGTCGCTCCCCCGCCCGTAGGAAGCACGATGGACGACGAACCACTGTCGCGGTGGCCGAGCGCCACGATGCGGAAATCGGACAGCTCCGCGCCGTTCCGCTCGGCGGCGGCCAGGGCCCGCGGGGGTCACAGCTGCCCCCTGAAAAGCACCCCGGGCGATCCACCGATGGAACGGACACCTGTGGGAGCCTTACGGCTTGGCGGCGAACCTCGCAGAGGCCGGACGCATCCTGTTCCCAGACACCAAGGTCACCTCGGGCTC
Organism: Streptomyces sp. NPDC015125; assembly: GCF_043080045.1. NCBI lineage: Bacteria > Bacillati > Actinomycetota > Actinomycetes > Kitasatosporales > Streptomycetaceae > Streptomyces > Streptomyces sp. NPDC015125. The sequence continues at coordinate 187,074 of NZ_JBIBVF010000003.1, read as the reverse complement.
GGGCCCGCGCCGAAACGCGGCCCGCAGCCCGGCGTGTGGCCCGGCGTGTGGCCCGGCGTGTGGTCAAGGCCCCCGCGGGACGTTCAGGCGTCCTTGAGTTCCTGGCGCTGGCGGCCCAGGCCGTCGATCTCCAGTTCCACGACGTCACCGGCCCGCAGGTACGGCTTGGGGTCCGGACGGCCCATGGCGACGCCGGCCGGGGTGCCGGTGTTGATGATGTCGCCGGGGTGGAGGGTCATGAACCGGCTGACGTAGCGGACGACTTCGGCCACCGGGAAGATCTGTTCGGCGGTGGTGCCGTCCTGTTTCAGGTCGCCGTTGACCCACAGCCGCAGGCCGAGGGCCTGCGGGTCGGGGACCTCGTCGGCGGTCACCAGCCACGGGCCCAGGGGGTTGAACGTCTCGCAGTTCTTGCCCTTGTCCCACTGCCCGCCGCGCTCGATCTGGAAGGCGCGCTCGGAGACATCGTGCGCCACGGCGTAGCCGGCCACCGCCGCCAGCGCCTGCTCGTCGCTCGCCAGGTAGCGGGCCCGGCGGCCGATGACGACCGCCAGCTCCACCTCCCAGTCGGTCTTCACACTGCCCCGCGGGACCAGCACGGTGTCCTCGGGGCCGACGACCGTGTCCGGGGCCTTCATGAAGAGGATCGGTTCCTCGGGGGGCGCGGCCCCCGTCTCCCGGGCGTGGTCGTGGTAGTTCAGCCCGATGCACACGATCTTGCCGATCCGGGCCAGCGGCGGACCGGTGCGCAGCCCGGCCGCATCGAGCGGTGGCAGCTCCCCGGATGCGGCGGCGCCGCGCAGGCGCGCCAGTGTTCCGTCGTCTCCGAGCAGTGCACCGTCGATGTCCGGCACCAGGCCGGACAGGTCCCGCAGAACCCCGGTCCCGTCGAGCAGCGCCGGGCGTTCGGCCCCCACCGTTCCGACACGCATCAGCTTCATCGGTTCCACTCCCGTGGTCGAAGGGTCGGCCCGGGAAAGGGAATTCCGGGCCGGCCGATGGGGACGGCCATCGAGCGATTTGGCCGATCGTCCAAGAACGGGGTCCGGTCCGCAAGACCCCGTTCACGGACTGGACCGTTACCGGGTGGTAGTGGCGACCTCCCCGGGAGCCCCGCCGGTCTGCGGCTTCGGCCCGTCGGCCGGGCGGGTCCCGGCCTGGGAGTTGGCCCTCGCCCGGGCCGCCCGCTGCCGGGCCGCGCGGCTCTTCGGCGCGCCCTTGCGGTCCAAACGCTGCGGCGCCGGACGCTGCTGCGCGGCCCGGGTGCCCGACGCACCGTCAGCCGGGGCGGGCGCCTGCTCCTCGGACGGGACGACGGCCTTCGCCCCGGTACGGGCCGGCTTGCCGTCGGCCGGGACCGCCGCGGTGGCCGCGTCCCCCTCGCCGCGCTCCCGGTCCCGGTGCAGCAGCGCCCGCTCGCAGGCCGTCCAGATCGTCGTCGTGACCGTGTAGAGCCCGGCGGCCAGCGGCACCACGGCCACCGTGATCAGCATGCCGAAGGACAGCAGCGGCATCACCTTGGCCATGGAGGCCATCCCGGGCAGTGCCGTGCTGCCGCCCGCGGCCGGCTGCGGGGCCTTGGCCATCGTGGCCCTCGCCCGCCGGAAGTTCCAGGTGGCGACCGCCGCGATCAGCGCGAACAGCACGAGGTAGACCCGCCCGTGCGGCCCGAAGGCCCCGCCGTCCGCCAGCGCCTCGCTCCAGTGACCGCCGAGCGGCGCCCCCAGCAGCGTGTGGTCCAGGAGGCCGCCGCCCCCGGTGGAGAACAGGTGGTACATCACGAAGAAGACCGGCAGCTGCAGCAGGCTGGGCAGACAGCCGGCCAGGGGCGAGGAGCCGGTCTTGGCGTACAGCTCGGACGTCGCCTTCTGCAGCCGCTCGGGGTTGCCCTTGTGCTTGCGCTGCAGTGCGGCGAGCTGTGGGGCGAGCGCCGAGCGGGCCTTCTCGCCGCGGGCCGCGGCGCGGGCGAGGGGGTGCAGCGCGGCGCGGACGCCGAGGGTGAACAACACGATGGTGGCGGCCATGGCCGCGGTGCCGAAGAGCGGGGCGATCGCCTCGGCGCCGTGCGCCAGCGCGTCGCCGAGAAAGCCGAACATGGACATGGGTGAGCCCTCCACGGGTCTCGTCGTGCCGGAGTGGGGATTCGGCGTGACGAGCCGCGCGGACGCGGAATGCGGTGCGGTGACCGGACCGGATGCGCTGCGGTGAGCAGACCGGATGCGGTGCGGTGAGCGGACCGGGCGCGCCTACGCGGCCGTCGGGAGGGGACGGCCCGGTGCTCGGGGGCGCGGGCGGCCGGCCGCGTCGGGATCACGTTGTGGCAGGAAGGCCGTACGCCGCTCGCGGTCGCGCAGGGCCGTACGGATCCGGCCCGGTGGCAGCGGCCGGGCGCAGGCCGCGATCAGGAAGGCGCGGCACAGGAGCAGCAGCGCGCCGGTGGTCGCGGCGGCGGTCAGGGCGGTGGTGAGCCCGGTCTGCGTGAGCAGGAATCCGGCCAGGACGACGAGGAGCGCCGAGGTGTACAGGCGCCAGGCATCGAGGATGCGGTACATCCGGCGCCCTCCCCGGGTTGTCCGGTCGTCAAGACTTATCGGCTTCCGCTCAAGAGTAGCCACAGAGCTGGGCAGCCGGGAGGCCGGCCGATAACTTGCCCCCCTGCCGCCGTCGGGACGGCGGCAGGACCAGGGGGCCAAGGGGGAACACCTAGGAGGTGCTGTGCGCGACATCAGCGTTCCGGCCGTGGCGGCTCGACTGCGGACCGGCGGTCTCGCCGACTCCGTCTTCGACACCGCCACCCACCAGCCGGATTTCGCTCAGCTCGCCCGCCGCGACGCCAGAGCGCCCGGCGGCTGGCAGGAGGTGTCCGCGGCGGAATTCCGGGACGAGGTCATGGCCCTGGCCAGGGGGCTGCTGGCGGACGGCGTACGGCCCGGCACCCGGGTCGCGCTGATGTCCCGTACGCGCTACGAGTGGACGCTGTTCACCTATGCGCTGTGGGCGATCGGCGGACAGCTCGTGCCGGTCTATCCGACCGCATCGGCCGAGCAGCTGCGCTGCATCCTCGTCGGGGCGAAGGTCACCGCGATCGTCGTCGAGAACGAGGCACAGGCCATGACCGTGGCCGAGGCCTGCAACGAGCAGGCCACGCTGCGCCAGCTGTGGCAGCTGGACCTGGACTGCGTCCGGCGGCTGACGGAGGAGGGCACCCGGCTGCCCGAGGCGGATGTGCACCGGCTGCGCCACCTGGTCTCCCCGGACGGGATCGCGGCGATCGTGTACACCTCGGGAACCACCGGGCGCCCGCGCGGCTGTGTGATCACCCACGCCAATCTCGCCGCCGAGTGCGACACCCTCTACGCGGGCTGGGGCGGGCTGCTGGCCGCGCCCGGCGAACGCCCCTCGCTGCTGGCCTTTCTGCCGTTCGCGCAGATCTACGGGCTGATGGTGCAGGTGGCGTGTCTGCGCGGCGGGGTGAAGCTCGCCCATCAGCCCGATGCGTCGTCGGAGGAACTGCTGCCGGCCCTCGCCTCGTTCCGTCCGACCTTTCTGTTCGCGGTGCCGTACGTCTTCGAGAAGATCTGCACCCGCGCCCGGCTGGCCGCGGAAGCGGCGGGCCGGCGGCGGACGTTCGACGCGGCGATGACGGTGGCGGTGCGCTACGCGGAGGCGCTCGCCGAGGAGGCGCGGGGCACCGGGCGCGGGCCCGACCCGTTCCTGCGGGCCCGGCACGCGCTCTACGACCGGCTGGTGTACTCCCGCATCCGGGAGACGCTGGGCGGCCGGGTGCACACCGCGGTCTCCGGCGGTTCACCGCTCCTGCGTGAACTGGGGCTGCTCTTCGCCGGGATGGGCATCACCGTCTATGACGGCTACGGCCTGACGGAGACCAGCGGCGCGATCACCGTACAGCCGCCCGGCAAGGTGCGGTTCGGCACGGTGGGCCGGCCGCTGCCGGGCAGCGCGGTGCATCTGGCGCTGGACGGCGAGGTGTGGGTGCGCGGTCCGGTGGTGTTCGCCGGCTATCTCGACGACGACGGCACTCCGGGCAGCGGAGGCAGCGGACTCTACGACGGCTGGCTGCCGACCGGCGACCTCGGGCATCTGGACGAGGACGGCTATCTCGCCATCACCGGCCGCAAGAAGGACATCCTCATCACCAGCAACGGCAAGAGCGTGGCACCGCAAGGCCTGGAGCAGCGGCTGTGCTCCCATCCGCTGGTCTCACAGGCCGTGGTGGTCGGCGACAACCGGCCCTACGTCACCGCGCTGCTCACGCTGGACCCCGAGGCGCTGGCGCACTGGCGCAAGCTGCGTGACGAGCCCGGCGCCGACAGCACGGCACCGACGCCGGAGGAACAGCTGCAGGCGGAGGTGCGGCGGGCGGTGGCGCGCGCGAACGCGTCGGTGTCACGGGCCGAGTCGATCCGCGCCTTCCGGGTGCTGCCGGGCGAGTTCAGCCAGGAGTCCGGGCTGATGACGCCGTCGCTCAAGCTGCGCCGGGCGGCGATCGTACGGACGTATGCGGCGGAGATCGACGCCCTGTACGCGGAGGGCAAGCGCGAGGAGCCCGGAACGCGGCGGGACCGCCGCCGCTGGGCGGCGGCGGGGCTGTACGCGCGCTGAGCGCACAGCTCGCACCGCGTTGGACGGGCCCGGCCGGGCATACGAAATCCGACGCACGTCACCCGTTTACCCGGCCGGGCCCGCACGCGGCACCGTAGCAGTGCCGCGGCGGACCCGGCCGTTATTTGTCCAGGGGTGAGGACCCGGGCCCGCCGACCCGGTACGGCACTTAGCGTCCGGTGGGATTCCAGTAGTGACGAACCGGGAGGCCGTGTGCGGTCGATCCTCAGCAATTCCGCAACATCGGGGCGGACCATCGCCACCGGACTGGTGGTAGCCGCGCTCGTGGCCACGCTCGCGGCGCTGCTGCTGCCCGTCCAGCTCTTCGGCGAGTCCGCGGCCGCGGCGACCACCACCCTCACGTACGACGACGACGGCGGCGGCACGGTCAACACCCGCTACGGTCCGCTCACCGCGATGGACCGGGACTTCGTACGCAAGGTCAAGCTGGCCGGACTGTGGGAGCTGCCCTCGGGCCGGATGGCGCAGCAGCGCGGGACGACCGCCGCCGTCCGCACGGCCGGCAACCATCTCGTGGTGGGACACACCGAGTTGGACCGGCGGTCGAACGAGGCCGGGCGGGCACTGGGCGTCGACCTGCCCACCGAGCCCAACGCCGCCCAGCAGGGCTGGCTCGGGCAGCTCACCAACGCCCAGGGCAAGGACTTCGACCCGCTGTTCGCGGAGCTGCTGCGCCGGGCCCACGGCAAGGTCTTCGGGCTGGTGGCCCTGGTCCGTGACCAGACCACGAACACGATGGTGCGCGCCCTGGCGGACCGCGCCAACGCCGTGGTGCTGGACCACATCACGGCGCTGGAGCACACCGGCAGGGTCGACTTCCACACCCTGCACACCAGCTGACCGAGCGCAGCTGCCGCTTTGAGCGGATGCGCCCCACCACGACCCTCTGTGAACCGAAACAGGACGACACCCCTCACATCGGACGAAGCGAAGTGATCTCATGAGGCAACGGCAACAGGCCCATAAACGCTCGCGTTTGACGAACAGAATGCTCATCGGCGCGACCGCCCTCCTGCTGGGCGGCGGCGGGCTGGCCGCCTACGCCACCACGGCGCTGGCGGGCAACAGCACCTCCTCCGGCACGGCGTCCGGCCATCAGCACACCGCGTCCGGCATCACCATCTCCTGCCCCGATGTGGGCGAACGGCTGCGGACCGTCCCGCGCAGCGCCCAGCTCCCGGTCTCCAAGGGGCTGTCCGCCCTCGACAAGCAGGTGCACGACGCGTACCACAAGATGATGGGCGGCAGCGGTACCGCCGTCATGGCCCCGCTCAAGGCGCAGCGGGAGAAGACCATCAAGATGATGGTCACCGCGATCGCCAAGAACACCAAGCGGCCGGGCTATCTGATCAAGATGAGCGGCTGTACCACCAAGCCCGTGGACGAGGGCGCCGGCGCGGGCGGCAACGACTCCACCAAGTCCGTGCAGGACGGCTGGTACCAGGGGCAGACCCAGAACCAGACCCAGGGGCAGGACCAGGGGCAGGGCGGCCAGATACCGGGCCAGGACCAGCAAGGCCAGGGCCAGGGCCAGGACCAGCAAGGGCAGGGCCAGCAGGGCCAGAACGGCGGCCAGCAGGGCCAGGCCGGCGGCCCCTCCCCCGACGACTTCGTCGACATCACCAGCGTCCAGCCGAACGCGGACGCCCCGCCGTTCGCCGCCCCCAAGGGAGGCAACGCCTCGACGGGCACCTTCACCACCGAGTGCGGGCGCAACGAGGACGGCCACTTCAACTCCGACAACGTCATCGTGACCCCGGGCGTCAGCAACGGCGCCCACCACACCCACGACTACGTCGGCAACAAGGCCACCGACGCCTTCGCCGACGACAACAAGCTCGCCGCCTCCGACACCACCTGCAACAACGGCGACCAGTCCACCCACTACTGGCCCGTGCTGCGCAAGCTGGACGGCAACGCGGAGCAGAAGCCGGGCGCCGCGCAGGACGCCAACGTCGGCACGACCCTGACCCCGGCCACGGTGACCCTGAAGTTCCGTGGCAGCCAGGTCGGCCAGGTCGAGGCGATGCCCCGCTTCATGAAGATCATCACCGGCGATGCCAAGGCGTTCACCAACGGCACCAAGAACGCCAACGCCTCCTGGAGCTGCACCGGCTTCGAGGACCGGCAGCTGAAGGACAAGTACCCGCTGTGCCCGCAGGGCTCCCAGGTGGTGCGGACCTTCGCCTTCCAGAACTGCTGGAACGGCCGGGACATCGACAGCGGCAACCACCGCGACCACGTGGCGTTCTCGGACCAGAACGGCGTCTGCCCCAACGGCTTCAAGGCGATCCCGCAGCTCACCCAGCGGATCACCTACGACGTTCCGCAGGGCCAGAGCTTCGCGGTGGACAGCTTCCCCGAGCAGCTGCACAAACCGGTGACCGACCACGGTGACTTCATCAACGTGATGCCGGACCAGCTGATGAGCAAGGCGGTCGACTGCATCAACGGCGGCCGCAACTGCACCTGAGGACCGGCCGGCCCCGGTGAGCCCTGAGCCCCTTGGGGGAGATCCCTCAAGGGGCTCGCTCACGGGTCCTTGGCCGGTGTGGCCGTTGGCCGTGATCCTTGGCCGTGGCCCTGACCCCGTGGCCCTGACCCCGTGGCCGTGCCCCCCGGGGCCCTGACCCCGAGGCGGTGACCCCGAGGCCGCCGCCCGTGGCCCGTGGCCCGTGGCCCGTGGCCCGTGGCCCGTGGCCCGTGGCAAAGCAGCGGCCCCGACCCGGATGTCCCGGGGGTCGGGGCCGCTGCTCTGCGCCGGGTGGCCGTCGCTGTACCGGAGGGCTCTCGCCGTACCGGCCGGCCGTCAGCTCAAGGGGCGCGGTGGTTCAACCGTCGGTCCTCAAAGACCGTTGACGCGGGCCTCACGGGCCATGCCCAGCGGGCGTATGGACGAGGCGACGGTCCGTGCGCGGCGGCCGGCCCGTGCGCGATAGCTGCGGACATGCGCCATCAGGCGGCGGCTGCGCAGCGCCATCTCCAGCTCGAAGCGGGTACGCGGGTCGCGCAGTACCGGGCCGAAGAGCTTCTCGATCTGACGCAGACGGTAACGGACCGTCTGGGGGTGCACATGCAGCAGTTTCGCCGCCTCGGGGGCACCGCCGCCCTCCAGCCATGCCAGCAGCGTGACTTCGAGCCGCTCGCTCTGCCGGGGCGTCAGCTCCTCCAGCGGGCCCAGCCAGCGGGAGGTCAGCGCGTCCGCCAGCGACTCGTCCTGGAGCAGCAGCAGCGCCGAGAGGTGGTCGTCGACGAACGCGGGCCGCGACTCGGGGCCGACCCGGCCCGGGGCCAGCGTCAGCAGATAACGGGCCCAACGCAGCGAGGACGCGGTGTCGGTGGCCGGTACGACGTGTCCCACCGCGGCCGGCCGCCCCTTGAGCGCCGCCTCCAGGCGGGCCCGGGTCTGGGTGGCCGGGTCGGGGACGAACAGACAGGTGTACCCGTCGACGGAGCCGATGAGGGCGTGTCCGAGCGCCGCGGCGAGCTGGGCGGCCTCGACGGGTGTGGCGAGGACGACGGCCTGGAGGGTGTCGGGGATGGGCCAGCCGGCCGCACGGGACAGCTCGGTCAACCCCTCGTCCGGAAGCTCCCGTTGTCCGGCGAGTACGTCGAACAGGTCCTGGCGGGCCCGGGCCACCGGCATCGGAGTCACCACGGACGGCACTGCCCGAGGTTTACTCTCCGACTCTTTTTGGTACCCAAGAACTGTCAGCAAGGCCTGTTCAAGTGCCCATTGTGCCTCTTCTACGGGAGTATCCCCGAGAAGTGCGGACAATGCGGGAAATCCGCGTTGCAACTCCGCGACCAACTTGTCGGCGAGATCCGGAAGTTCATTTCTGACTACCCGGTTCCACTCGCCTCGTGGACGCGACCAGATGCGGTTCAGGAGATCACACATCGCTACCTCGATCCTGGCGGGGATGCGGCTGTTACTGGGGATTGGCGCCCCCCGTGCGCCTGAGTCGGCATCATCCGGAGTCACCCCGCGGGACCGCGATGCCAGTGCAGGAATTTGTCACAGCGCGATAAACCTTACGAAAGCCTGAACGCGTTCGGAGATGCTTTTACACATCCGCATTACGGCCCTGTGTATCCGGCCGGTTACAGAATGTTCAGTGTTACCGGGGGTCACCCGAACAAAAGCCCCGGGCAAATTACGCCCCCGGGAGATTTCATCGAAATTCGCATCCCGCACCCGCGCCCTGACACCGGGAGGTCCGATGTCCGCACCGCGTATGCAGAGCCGCCGCGCCGCACACCGAGCCCGGCCTTCGCCTTTCGTGCCTCGCCCCCGGCGTCCCCCGAACGAACCCGGGCCGCCGGCCCGCCGACCGGCCGGCGGCTTCGCCGGAACCGCCGCGCTCCGCCCGGCGCTTCCGGCCGCTCTGCTGCTCTTCCTCGCCGTCATGCTGCGCTCCGGCGCGATGGACGGCCTGATGAACTTCCTCGACTTCGGCGCCGGGGTACTCGCGCTGGTCTCCCTGTCGGTCACCGTGCTGTGGGGCCTGGCCGCCACCGACCGGATGGTGCTGAAGTCCGGCCACCGGCTGCTCGCCCAGGCCGTGCACCGCGGCACCGGCGTCGCCGGCCTCGGCTTCCTCGGCCTGCACATCTGGGTCAAGGTCACCGAGGGCCACACCGATGCGACGGCCGCCGCGGTGCCCTTCACCGATGGCGCCCGCCCCGGCCTCATCGGCCTCGGCACCCTCGCCGCCTACGTGTTCATCGCCGTCGCGGTGACCGGCGCGGTGCGCGGCGCCTTCACCGGCATCACCGCCTCCCGGTGGTGGCGGGGGCTGCACATGGGCGCGTACGCCGCCTGGGGCCTGGCCCTGGTGCACGGCCTCAGGGCGGGCCGCCCCGCGGCCGGCTATGCCCTCGTCGGCTACGCCATCTGCCTCATCGCGGTGGCCGTACGACTCGCGCTGCGGATACGCGACTCACGCAGGAACTCAGGAGAACTCCCATGACCGCCCCCGCCCCCACCCGCCCGCTCCCGGCCGTCCCCGGCCCCCCGGAGCCCGTGCCGACGCTGGCGTCCTTCGGCCCGCCCCGCCTGCTGGCGGGGCTCGACGAGATGCCGCGCATGGGCCGGGTGGCGCATCTTTCCCGGCACGGCAGCCTGCCCCAGCTCAGCTCCACGGAGCTGGTGGCGCTGGCCGAGGACATCGACCTGCGCGGCCGGGGAGGTGCGGGCTTCCCCTTCGCCCGCAAGCTCACCGCCGTCATGGACGGGATGCGCAAGGCCGACGGCAAGGGCGCGGTGGTCGTCAACGGCAGTGAGGGCGAGCCCAGTTGTCTCAAGGACACCGCACTGCTGCTGCACGCCCCGCATCTGATGATCGACGGCGCGCTGCTGGCCGCCGACGCGCTGGGCGCCCAGGAGATCGCGATCGGCGTGACCCGCATGGACGTGCTGAAATCCGTGCAGAGCGCCATCGACGAACGCGGCCCGGTGCGGCCGACGTTACGGGTCACCCTGCTGACCGAACGGTTCGTCACCGGCGAGGGCTCCGCGATGACCAACGGGCTGGGCGGCGGCCCCGGCCTGCCCTCGGGCCGCAAGATCCGCTCCAGCGAGCGCGGGCTGAACGGTGTGCCGACGCTGCTGTCGAACACCGAGACCTACGCCCAGCTCGCCGTGGCCGCCCGGCTCGGTGCGCTCGGCTACCGCTCCGTGGGCCTGCCCACGGAGCCCGGCACGCTGCTGCTGACGGTCGCCGGCAGCCGGGTGGTGGAGGTGCCCTACGGCGTCTCGCTGGCCCGGGTGCTGGCGCTGTGCGGCATGGACCAGGGCCAGGGCGTGCTGATCGGCGGCTACCACGGCACCTTCGTGTCGCCCACCGACGCGCTCACCGCGTCGCTGTCGAAGGAGTCGCTGGCCGAGTACAACGCGGTGCTCGGTGCGGGAGCGGTGCTGCCGCTGCCCTACGACACCTGCCCAGCGGGCGAGACGGTACGCGTCGCGCAGTGGATGGGTGCCGAATCGGCCGGCCAGTGCGGCCCCTGCGCGCTGGGGCTGCCCGCGCTCGCCGAGCAGCTCGACCGCGCCGTACGGGGCGGCGGCGGTGCCGCCCTGGAAGCCGTACAGGCGCGGATGCGGGCGGTCGAGAAGCGCGGCGCCTGCAGCCATCCGGACGGCACCGCGCGCTTTGTCGCCTCGGCTCTCGCCGCCTTCCCCGAGGAGTTCGAGCGGCATGCGCAGGGGTTCGGATGCGGCCGCCCGGTGACCGGTGCGCTGCCGGTCACCGGGAGCCGGCCGCTGCCGTCCACCGTGCCCCAGCCGGCCCCCGCCCCCGCCCGGGTGGCCGCGCCGCCGCAGGAGAGGCTGCTGGTCGACTGGACGCTGTGCCGCGGCCACGGCCTGTGCGCGGATGTGGTGCCCGGCATCATCAAGCTGGGCCCGGACGGCTATCCGGAGAAGGCCAGCATGCCGCTGCCGGCCCGGATGCGGCGCCGTGCGCAGCTCGCGGTGCGCCGCTGCCCGGCACTCGCACTGCGGGTGCAGGGCGGCAGCTGAGCTGCGGGGGCGGGGCGTCAACCGGGGCGCGGGGCAAGGTTTTTGCCCGCGGAGAAAATTCTTCGGCTCCGTTGAACGCCCGGCACCCCGTAGCGCGTATTCCCCCGGCGACGGCACCCCGCCGGGCCCCCGGGCCGCATCGGCGCCCGGGCCACCGTCCCAGCCCTCACCTCAGCAAGCGACGGAATCACCAACCGACCAAGGAGACATCATGAGCACTCGACGTCGTGCGGGTCTCGCGGCCGCGGCGGTCGCCACCCTGGCCCTGACCGCCGCCTGCGGCAGCAGCGCCAACCAGAGCGCCGGCACCGCCACCACCGACAACGTCCAGCCCGCCGGCCAGGGCACCAGCGACTACGGCTACGGGTCCTCCGGCTCGGGCGACAACGGCTACGGCGGCCAGGCGGGCGGCGACAACGGCGGCAAGGCCCCGCAGTCCGCGCCCAGCGCCGGCACGCTGGCCCTGCACCAGGACACCGAACTCGGGCCGGTCGTCACCGACTCCAAGGGCATGACCCTCTACCGCTTCGACAAGGACACCGCGGACCCCTCCAAGTCCAACTGCTCCGGCTCCTGCGCCACCACCTGGCCGGTGGTCCCCGCCGACGGCGCCGCCGCCCCGGCCGGCATCGACAAGAGCAAGCTGGGCTCGGTCACCCGCGCCGACGGCACCAAGCAGCTCACCATCGGCGGCTGGCCCGCCTACCGCTACGCCAAGGACACCAAGCCCGGCGACACCAAGGGCCAGGGCGTGGGCGGCACCTGGAACGCGCTGGCCGCCGACGGCAAGAAGGCCGGCGCCCAAAAGCCCGGCGATGTCTCGGTGTTCAACCACCCCCAGCTCGGCTCGATCCTCGTCGACGGCATGGGCCGCACCCTGTACCGCTTCAACAAGGACAGCGCCTGGCCGATGAAGTTCGGCTGCAACGACGCCTGCCTGGACACCTGGAAGCCCGCCAAGCCGGCCGACCGCTCCAAGCTCAACGGCATCGCCCCCAAGCTCATCTCCACCGTCACCCGCCCCGACGGCACCCGCCAGCTGGCCGTCGACTGCTGGCCGGTCTACTGGTTCACCGGCGACAAGCAGCCCGGTGACATCAACGGCCAGGGCAAGATGGGCCTGTGGTTCGCGGTCTCCAAGGAGGGCAAGAAGATCACGACGACGCCGTAGGGCCGGCCGCCCCGTCCCGCGAGCGGGCACCGTCCCGGGGGAACTCGTCGTCCAGCGCCAGCACCTCGGTGTCCGGCCTCTCGTCTGCATCGCGCGGCCCCAGCCAGGTGACCCCCAGCGCCACCGCCACATTCACGGCGAGCGCGACGATCCCCGCATTCATCCCCCAGACCGGGTCGTGTCCCCCGAAGACCAGGACACAGACGAGCGCGAAGCCCGCCACCAGGCCGCTCACCGCGGCGCAGAGCGTCAGCCGCCGCCACACCAGCCCCAGCAGCAGCATCGGCACGAGCTGTGCCATGCCCTCGTACGAAATCAAGGACAGCCGGACGAGGGTGTCGGGGGCGGTGTAGGTCAGCAGCAGCGCCAGCGCTCCGGCCACCACCACGACCAGCTGCGACCACAGCTTCTGCCGCCCGCCCGCCGTCCGCCGCCGTCCTTCCCCGGAAGCCTCCCCGGCCCCGGTGTCCGGACGCCAGCGCGCCCCCAGCACGCTCCTCCCCCACATCGTGCCGATGACCAGCATGAACACGGCCATCGGCACGATGGAGGAGAGGGCGGCGGCCACCCCGGTCAGCCCCACGGCCCAGGCCGGAAGGGAGTCCACCACCAGCTTGAACAGCGCGAGATCGGAGTGCGCGCCCACCAGCCCGGGCACCACGAACAGCGCCGCCATACCCAGCAGCATCGGCACGAACAACAGCACGTTGTAGAAGGGGAGATAGAGGGCGTTACGGCGCAGCACATCGGCATTGCGGGCCCCCAGATAGCCCGCCACGGTCGTCGGGAAGATCACCACCGTGAGGGAGTTGACGACGGTGGTGGTGACGAACCAGACCGGGCCCAGGCCGCCCGGCTCATGGCCCGGGAAGGTCAGCCACTGCGGCTTCTCGGCGACGATCCGGTGCAGGAAGGGCCCGTAGCCGCCGAAGTAGTGCAGCGGCACATAGACCGCGAGGAAGCCGAGGGTGGCGATGACGAGGAGGTCCTTGAGCACCGACACCCAGGCGCTGCCGCGCAGCCCGCTGATCACGACGAAGCCGGTGGTGACGGCGAAGGCTATGAAATAGGCCCAGTTGAGGCTGATGGCGCCATAGGAAATGGTGGAGACGACCACCCCCATGCCGGTGATCTGCAGCTGGATGTACGGCAGCAGGCAGACGGTGGCCAGGACGGCGACGGCGGCGCCGAGCCAGGGCGCCCGGTAGCGGTGCGCGACCATGTCGGTGATGCCGACCAGGTGGTGGCGGCGGGCGTAGGCCCACAGCATCGGCCCGACGACGTACCCGAGCGCATAGCCGCAGGACATGTAGGCCAGGACGTAGAGCACCGGGGCACCGAATTTGTAGCCCCAGCCGGCCGCGCCGAGGTAGCTGAAGCTCGTATAGCTCTCGCCCGCCATCAGCACCCAGATGAAGACGGTCCCCAGGCTCCGGCCGCCCACCGACCACTCCGTCAGCCCCCCGCCGGAGCCGCGGCCGCGCACCGCGAGCAGGCCGAGGGCGACGGTGAGCACCATGAAACCGCCGAAGACCGCGGTGGACACCGTGGCGTTCATCCCCGGCCCCGCTTGCGGTCGCCGCGCCGCGCCAGCCCTACCGACAGCGGAGTCGCCAGCGTCGCCACCAGCATCCAGAAGAACAGGAACGGCAGGCCGAGCACCGTCGGTGTCACCCGGTTCACCAGCGGCAGCACCGCCAGGAACAGCACATACGGCAGCAGCAGCCACAGCAGCGCGGGGCGCCTTCTCGAACCCGGGGATCGCCCGCCGGAGGTCTCGTTTCGCACGGGGGTTGAGCCTAGGCGACCCACACCCGCCCTCACCGGGACTGTGTCGACCGCAACACGCCCCAGACCACCAGCCGGTAGGTGGAGGTGTACTCCGGCGTACAGGTCGTCAGGGTCAGATAGGCGCCGGGCGCCGTGAAGCGGTAGGCGGGGTGCACGCTGCTGTACGGGACGGTGGCGAGGACCGTGCCGTCGGCGGGGGTGGTCCGCTGCAGGGCGCGCCGGACCACGTAGGTGTAGTGGGCCTCGGCGGTGTCGAGGAGGACGGTGTCGCCGGCCCGCAGCCGGTCGAGACGGCGGAACGGCTCGCCGTGGGTGTTGCGGTGCCCGGCCAGTGCGACATTGCCGGCCTCGCCGGGCTGGGCGCTGTGCGGATAGTGGCCGACGTAGCCCTTGTTGAGGACCGCTGCCTTGCCGACGCCCTGGGCGACGGGGGCGGTGAGGCCGATCCGCGGGATGCGCAGGACGGCGTACGCCAGGTTCCGGGGCGGCGCCGGGGGCCGGCCGGCGCTGCGGCGGGCGGGTGTGCCGGACGGCGGGCCGCCGGGCCCGGTCCGGGCCGCCGCCCCCTCGTCGCCACCGGGCGCCCGGGGCGCGGCGGTTGACGGCGGCCGGGCGTCCCACTGCCGCTCCAGCCGGTCCACCTGGTCGTGCGCCGCGTGCTGCGCCTGACGGTTCGTCCACCACAGCTGGTGGACGACGAACAGCAGGAGTACGGCGCCGAGCGTCACGGCCAGCTCGGCACCCGTCCACAGCGCCCGCGCGGCACGGGAGCGACGGGTGCGCCGCCCCTGTACGACTACCGGTATCCGCTCCCGCACGCGGGCACCGTAAGCCCTGCGGGCCGAAGCCACCAGAGGCGGCGCACGACCCGGTCCCCGGGCGGGGGTCAGCCGCCGAAGGCCTGCGAGACGGCGTAGATGGCGAGGCCGGCCAGTGCGCCGACGACGGTGCCGTTGATCCGGATGAACTGCAGGTCGCGGCCGATGTGCGCCTCGATCTTCTTCGAGGTGTGCTCGGCGTCCCAGCCGGCGACGGTCTCGGTGATCAGGGAGGTGATCTCGCTCTGATACGTCGTCACCACATAGACGGCCGCGCCCTCCAGCCAGCCGTCCACCTTCTCCTGCAGCCGCTCCTCGTCGGCCAGCCGCCGGCCCAGGGACAGCAGCGCCGCCCGCACCCGCAGCCGCAGCTCGCTGCGCTCGTCCTCGGCCGCGGCGACGATCATGGCGCGCACCGAGCCCCAGGCCGAGGTGATCAGATCCTGCACCTCGCCGCGCCCCAGCACCTCGGACTTCAGCCGCTCGACCTTGGCCCGGGTGTCCGGATCGGACTGCAGATCGGCCGCGAAGTCCCGCAGGAAGCGGTCGATGGCCCCGCGCGCCGGATGCTCGGGCATGTCCCGCATCTCGGTGACGAAGCGCATCAGCTCCTTGTAGACCCGGTCGCCCACCCTGCGGTCGACGAACCGCGGGGTCCATCCGGGGGCGCCGCCGGAGACCGCGCTCATCACGGAGTCGCCGTGCTCGACCAGCCAGTCGTGGGCGCGGGCGACGAGCAGGTCCACCACCCGCCGGTGGCCGCCCTCGGCGACGATCTTCTCCAGCATCGTGCCGATCCCGGGCGCGATCTCGTGGGCGTCGGCGCGGCGGGTGATCGCCTCGCCGACCACCGCCTGCACATCGGCGTCGCGCAGTACGGTCAGCGCGCCGCGCAGCGCGGTGGAGAGCTCGGCGGTGACCCGGTCGGCGTTCCGGGGCTCGGCGAGCCAGCCGCCGACCCGGCGGCCGATGCCGACGGAGCGCAGCCGGCGGCGCACCACCTCACCGGAGAGGAAGTTCTCGCCGACGAAATCACCCAGACTCCGACCCAGTTGGTCCTTTTTGGTGGGGATGATGGCGGTGTGCGGGATCGGCAGGCCCATCGGCCGCTTGAACAGCGCGGTGACCGCGAACCAGTCGGCCAGCGCACCGACCATCCCGGCCTCCGCGGCCGCCGCGACAAATCCGGTCCAGCCGCCGGCCCCCTGGGCTCCGGCCCATTTCGCCAGGACGTAGACCAGGGCGACGGCCAGCAGCAGGCCGGTGGCCGTCGCCTTCATCCGGCGTACGGCGCGCCGGCGCTCCTCGTCGGCGGCGCCGTACGCGAAGCCGCCGCCCGGTGCGGGCCGGCCCGCCGGCCCCGCGCCCGGCCCCGGCACCCGCTCCGCTTTCGGCGCCGTATCGGCATTTGTGCGTTCCATCCGCTCCACCGCTCCCACCGTGCCCCCGCCATCCTCCGGACCGTCCCGCTCCGCACACACGGCCGCCGGTACGGACCTATATCCCACTGTGACCTACTCCTGGAACGCACCACGAGTTCCCGGCGTCCATGCCGGGGAGGCATCGAGCGGGGCGCCGGGCGGCACCCCGGAGGTCCGTGGGATCATGATGGACCGATCGGACCGCAACGGTGCCGCTGATCATCCGCTGCCCTTGCCCGCCCGGAGCGTGCTGCTCCGCTTTACCCAGGAGACCCCTCCCGCATGAAGAAAAGTGTGGGTTACTCCCTGCTCGCCGGTCTGGCGGCAGTGGTGGTGCTGATCTCGACCGCCATATTCGTCGGCTTCGGCGGCGACGACGGCGGGCTCGGCAGTTCCTCGCACAAGCCGCGCGACCCGGCCGCGCCGGCGGTCTCCGGGCAGTGGGTCGGCACCTGGTCGGCGGCCGCGGCGGCGGCCGAGCCCGGCACCCTGAACGGCTATGCGGGGATGTCGATACGCAACGTCGTGCACACCAGCGTCGGCGGGTCGGGCGTGCGCATCCAGCTCTCCAACCTCTACGGCACGCGTCCGCTGGTGGTGAGCCATGCCACCCTGGCGCTGGCCGCGGCCCCCAGCAACCCCACGGCCGCCGACGGCACCATGCGGCGGCTGTCCTTCAACGGCAAGCCCGCGGTGACCATCCCGGCGGGCGGCGCCGTCACCAGCGACCCGACCCGGCTGAAGGTGCCCGGCGACGCGGACCTGCTGGTCACGACGTACTCCCCGTCCCCCTCGGGGCCCGCCACCTACCACCCGTACGCCCGGCAGACCTCCTACCTGGCGCGCGGCGACCGGGCCGAGGACGCCACCGGCGCGGCCTACACCGAGCAGAGCCCGTACTGGCGCTATCTGACCGGTGTGGACGTGTGGAGCACCCAGGCCCGCGGCTCGGTCGTGGCGATCGGCGACTCGATCACCGACGGCATCACCTCCACCGCCGGCGCCAACCACCGCTGGACGGACTTCCTCGCGGCGAGGCTGCGCAACGAGCCCGGCGCGCCCCGCTACGGCGTCCTCAACCAGGGCATCAGCGGCAACCGCCTGCTGGTCAACGGCTCCAGGTTCTCCCCGAACAACGGGCCCAGCGTGCTGTCCCGCCTGGAGCGCGATGCGCTGTCGCGTACCGGGGTGAAGGCGGTGATCGTCGAGATCGGGCTGAACGACCTCTTCAAGACCCCGCGCCAGCTCGACCCGCAGAAGATCGTTGCGGGGATGCGGGAGATCGTCCGGCAGGCGCACGCCCGCGGACTGCGCGTCACCGGCAGCACCCTTACCCCGTTCGGGGGGCACCGCGGTTACTCCGACCTGCTGAATTCGGTGCGCGAAAGGGTCAACCGCATCGTCCGCTCCGGCACCGTCTACGACGAGGTCGTGGACTTCGACAAGGCGCTGCGCGACCCGTCGGCGCCGGTGCGGCTGCGGCCCTCCTACGACTCCGGTGACCATCTCCACCCGAGCGACGAGGGCTTCCGGGTGATGGCCCACGCGGTGAACCTCGCCCACCTCAAGCTGGCCGCGCCCGCCGCGCTGTAACGCGAACGGAGCAGCGACCGCCGCCTCAGCCCAGCTCCTTGCGCGGGTGGCCGTCGAGGCGGCGCCGCTCCTCCTTCGCACGGCGCTGCTCCTCCTTCAGGCGCCGCTTGTCGGCCCTCGGCAGCTTGCGCTCGACGCCGACGCCGCCCATCATCGCCACGCCGCGGACGATGACGCGGGGCGCGCCGGGCTCGCCCGGCACCCCCTCCTCGCGCGAGTCGAAGCCGCCCATGATGCCCACGCCGCGCACCTCGATCTCGACGCCCGGCGGCACCAGGATGTTCACCCCGCCCATGAGCGCCCAGCAGGTGATGACGACCTCGGGCCCGGCGAAGTGCGCCTCGCGCAGATCGATCTCGCCGCCGCCCATGAGGCAGGCCGCCGTGAAGCGGCGCCCGATCGTCCACCGTCCCTTGCGCTGGAAGCCGCCCATGAGGGCCAGGCCGACCGACGAGCCTTCGGTGCCGTCCACGATCCGCTCCGCCCACGGCGTGGAGGCCGCGCTCTCCTTGCGCAGCGACAGCGGGGCCGGGGCCGGGCCCGCCGTGGCCACCGGCAGATCGGCAGTGAGCGGCTCCAACTCCCGGTAGGTGCGGGCCTTGTACGCCGTGTCGAGCCGCTCGTCGAACTCCTCCATCGCCAGCCGCCCTTCCGCGACGGCGTCCCGCAGGATCTCGGCGACCCGTTCACGGTCGGCGTCGGAGGCGCGCAATTCAGGGAGTTCTTCAGTCATACGGACACATTAGAGCGCCGGGCCCCCGTTGCCCCCGCTCCGCCCGGTTTCCGGCCGCTTTCCCCCGCCCGCGTACAGCTCGGCGATCAAGGTCTCGATGTCCGGCTCCCGCACCGACAGATCCACCAGCGGATAGCGCGCGGCGACCGCCGCGACCAGCGGAGCCGCGCTCTGCGACGCCGGGAACGCCAGCCACTGCCGGGGCCCGTCGACCTTGACCGTACGGGCGCCCGGTACGCCCTCGATCGGGGGCAGTTGCCGCTCCAGGTCCACCACCAGCGTCCGCTCA
Organism: Streptomyces sp. NPDC015125; assembly: GCF_043080045.1. Lineage (NCBI taxonomy): Bacteria > Bacillati > Actinomycetota > Actinomycetes > Kitasatosporales > Streptomycetaceae > Streptomyces > Streptomyces sp. NPDC015125. The sequence goes on along the minus strand of NZ_JBIBVF010000003.1, from coordinate 168,091 downwards.
CCCTCACCGGCCGCCCGCAGCCCGTCGAGGCCGCCGTCGTAGACCAGCCTGCCGTGGTCGATGACCATCACCCGGCGGCACAACTGCTCGATGTCGGTGAGGTCATGGGTGGTCAGCAGGACCGTGGTGCCCCGCTCGGCGTTCACCTCGCGCAGGAACTCGCGCACCTTCGCCTTGCTGACCACGTCGAGGCCGATGGTCGGCTCGTCGAGGTACAGCACCTCGGGGTCGTGCAGCAGCGCCGCCGCGAGATCGCCGCGCATCCGCTGCCCCAGCGACAGCTGCCGTACCGGTACGGCCAGCAGCGGGCCCAGGTCCAGCAGCTCGACACAGCGTGCCAGGTTGGCGCGGTAGACGGCGTCCGGGACCCGGTACATCCGCCGCACCAGCTCGTAGGAGTCCTTCAGCGGCAGGTCCCACCACAGGGTGGTGCGCTGTCCGAAGACCACCCCGATCCGGCGGGCGAGCCGGGTCCGCCCGCGGTCGTGGCCCGCGCGGAGACCGGAGCCCGGGGACGGGTCGATGCCCGCGATCCGCAGCCGGCCGCCGCTGGGCACCAGGATGCCGGTCAGCATCTTGATCGTGGTGGACTTCCCGGCGCCGTTCGGGCCGATGAAGCCGACCATCTCGCCGCGCGGCACCCGGAAGGAGATGCCGTCCACGGCCCGGACCTCCTGCCGTACCCGCCGCAGCCGGCCCGCCTTGCGCCGCACCGAGAAGACCTTCTCCAGGCCGTCCACCTCGATCAGCGGCGCCGCCCCGGCGGTTTCGCTCACCACGCGTCCTCCTCTTCCGTCGTCCCGTCCCGTCCCGTCCCTGCCCGCCCTGCCCCGCAGGTGATGCCCCGTCAACTGCCGGTGCTCCGGTACGCCCGGAGCCCCCGCCGCCACGCCAGCCCGGCCCCCGCACACATCAGCGCCGCCACCACGGGGCCCATGAAGTCCACCCAGCCCGGCAGCCCCAGCGGATCGGGGCGGCCCAGCAGCCGCAGCGCGGGCAGCCAGTTCACAAAGGCCAGCGGGACGAGGAAGGTGACCCCGCGCACCAGCTCCTTGGCGAACACCGTCGGCGGGTACTGCAGCATCGCGTTGCCGCCGTAGGTGAAGGAGTTCTGCACCTCGGCCGCGTCCTGCGCCCAGAACTGGAAGGCGGCGCCCGCCGTGAAGACCGCCGCGAAGATGGCCGTTCCGCACACCGCCATCAGCGGCACCATCAGCACCCGGCCCACCGTCCAGTCCACCGGGAGACGGGACAGCGACCAGCCGAGCACCAGCAGCGCCTGGGTGAGCCGGCCCAGCCTGCGCAGCGCGAAGCGGTCCGCCGCGACCTGCGCGAAGACCGGCGCCGGGCGCAGCAGCAGGACGTCGAGGGTGCCGTCCCGCACCCGCCGGCCCAGCCCTTCGATGCTGCCCAGCAGCAGATCCGCAAGTCCCAGCGACACTCCGGACGTCCCGTACAGGAAGGCCACTTCGGGCAGCGAGAACCCGCCGAGGGCGTCGATCCGCGAGAACATCAGCATGATCGCGACGAAGTCCAGGGCGTTGGCCGCGAAGTTGCCGAACGCCATCATCAGGAACGAGGTCCGGTAGGCGAGGGCGGAGCGCATCCACATCCGCACGATCAGCCCGTACGCGAAGATCCCCTGGGCGACGCGGCCCCCGCCGCCGGCCCGCTCCCCCGGCCGGCCGCCGGGGGGTGTCTCCCCGAGACACCCCCTATCCACCGTGCACCACCACCTTGCGGGTCGCCGCCGACTGCACCAGCCGCCCCAGCGCCAGCAGCGCCACGGCCCACCCGGCCTGGAAGACCAGCCCCCGCAGCAGCGCGCCGCCGCTGCGCGCACCCACCAGCACATCGGCCGGCACCTGCAGGACCGCCGCCCAGGGCAGTAGTTGGGCGACCTCGCCCAGAGCGCCGGGGAAGACCCGCAGCGGCAGCACCATCCCCGAGAAGAACATGCAGGCCAGACCGCTGATCAGGGCCAGCCCCGTGCCGTCGAGGAGCCAGAACGACGCCAGTGCGACGAGATAGCGCAACGTGAAACTGACCAGCACCCCGAGCAGCACCGACAGCAGGAAACAGCCCCAGGTCAGCGCATCGCCGGGCAGGGCGAGCGGAAAGGCCAGGGCGCCCACCGCCATCGGCGCCACCCCGCGGCCGATCAGCTGCAGCGAGGCCCGCCCCAGATCCGCGGCGAGCCACCACAGCTGCAGATCCGCGGGCCGGTAGAGGTCCACGGCGATATCGCCGCTGCGGATCCGCTCCTGCAGCTCGTCCAGACCGCCGCCGCCCATCAGGCCCGTGCAGGCCAGCAGCGCCTGCCCGGTCCACACGAAGGCCAGCGCCTGCGTCTGGTCGTAGCCGCCCAGCTGCGGCCGCTCGTCCCACAGCGCGATATACGTGAAGGCGACGATGAAGCCGAAGACGGTGTTGGTGAACACGCCCGCCACGGTGGCGATGCGGTAGGTGGCGTACCGCCGGAAGCTGCCGGCTGCCACCGCGACGTACCACACGACGCGTTTCCCCCAGCCCCGTAGTCGTCGGACGGCCAAAGCACCGGAGCCTAGGCCCCGAGCACGGCAACCCGCCATCGCATTATCACCGCTTCGGGTGAGCCGTGGGCGCCGTTCAGCCGGTCAGCTGGCGGACTTCGGTGCGCGCCACCCCGCCCGACCGGGGCACATGATGCGAGAGTTTCCCCACGGGCGGCAGTTGCCCTTGCGGCATACCGCGCGCATCCCCCGACACGACACGACCGCCGCAGTACAACCTTCGGCGGCGGCCGAGGAGTCCATACCTACATGAGCGGACAACGCACAGGCTGGCGCCGTGTCCTCCCCACCTGGCGCACGGTGCTGGGCACCGTGCTGCTGTTCCTGCTGCTCATCGTCGGCGGGCTGGTCGCCGGCTATCTGCTCGTCGGGATCCCGCCGGCCAACAGCGCCGCGAAGGCCCAGAGCACCGTCTACCTCTACTCCGACGGCTCCGAGCTGGCCCGCGACGGCGAGATCAACCGGCAGAACGTCACCCTCGGCCAGGTCCCGAAATCCGTCCAGCAGGCCGTACTCGCCGCCGAGGACCGCGACTTCTACGCCGAGTCCGCGGTCGACCCCGCCGCGATGCTCCGCGCCGCCTGGAACACCGTGACCGGCAAGGGCAAGCAGTCCGGCTCCACCATCACCCAGCAGTACGTGAAGAACTACTACCTCGGCCAGGAACAGACCGTCACCCGCAAGGCCAAGGAATTCTTCATCGCCATCAAACTGGACCGCGAGGTGAGCAAGGACAGGATCCTGGAGGGCTACCTCAACTCCAGCTACTACGGCCGCAACGCCTACGGCATCCAGGCCGCCGCCCAGTCCTACTACGGCCGCAACGCGGAGCAGCTGACCTGCGCCCAGGGCGCCTACCTCGCCACCCTCCTCAACGCTCCCAGCGCCTACGACATCAGCGCCCACCCCGGCAACCGTGCGCGGGTGCTGGCGCGCTGGAACTACGTCCTGGACGGCATGGTCAAGCAGAAGTGGCTCACCAAGGACGATCGGGCCGCGCTGGAGTTCCCCCTGCCCAAGCCCGCCAAGCCCTCCACCGGGCTGTCCGGCCAGCGCGGCTACCTCGTCGAAGCGGTCAAGAACTACCTCACCGACAACAAGATCCTCGACGAGGACACCCTGCGGACCGGCGGCTACCGCATCACCACCACCATCAGCAAGAAACGCCAGAACGCCTTCGTCAAGGCGGTCAACACCCGGGTGATGGACCGCCTCGACGACTCCCGGAAGGTCGACCGCTACGTCCGGGCCGGCGGCGCCTCCATCGACCCCGCGAGCGGCCGGGTCGTCGCCCTCTACGGCGGCATCGACTACGCCAAGCAGTTCGTCAACGGCGCCACCCGCGCCGACTACCAGGTCGGCTCCACCTTCAAGCCGATCGTCTTCGCCTCCGCCGTACAGAACAACTCCACCACCCAGGACGGCGAGCGGATCACCCCCAACACCGTCTACGACGGCACCAACAAGCGGATGACGGTCAGTCACGGCACCCGCACCGGCTTCGCGCCCGCCAACGAGGACGACCGCTCCTACGGCCCGATCACCGTCAGCGAGGCCACCGACAAATCCGTCAACGCCGTCTACGCGCAGCTGGGCATCGACGTCGGCCCCGGCAAGGTCAAGGCCACCGCCGTCGACCTGGGCATCCCCGCCGGCACCCCCAGCCTCGCCTCGTCCCAGGGCGCGATCTCGCTGGGCACCGCCACCCCCAGCGTCCTGGACATGACCCAGGTCTACGCCACCCTCGCCCACCACGGCAGCCACCGGCCGTACACCCTGGTCGACAAGATCACCAAGAGCGAGGAGGAGGTCGAGCTGCCCGAGCGCGAGGAGACCACCGCCATCCCGCGCGCCGCGGCGGACACCACCACCTCCATCCTGCGCAGCGTCGTCGACGGCGGCACCGGCACCGCGGCCCAGGGCGCCGGGCGGCCCGCGGCCGGCAAGACGGGCACCGCCGAGAACGACAAGGCCGCGTGGTTCGCCGGCTACACCCCCGATCTCGCCACCGTCGTCGCGGTGCTCGGCCAGAACCCGGAGAGCGCCGCCCAGGAACCCCTCTACGGCGCCGGAGGGCTGGCGCGGGTCAACGGCGGCGACTACCCGGCCCAGATCTGGGCCGACTACACCGCGGCCGCGCTCAGCGGACGCCCGGTCCGCGACTTCGACCTGCAACTGGAGGAGGGCGCGGAGCCGGTGTCGCCCTCGCCGTCCGGCAGCGACTCGGCCTCCCCCAGCGTCTCGGGCTCGCCGTCCGACGGCGCGACCGGATCCACCCTTCCCACACCGCCCACCGGCGCCCCGACCCGGCCGACCGGCGAACCTCCCACGCCCACCGCTCCGGCCGAACCCACGCCGACCGCCGAGCCCACCCACGAAGCCCCGACGTTCGAGCCGCAGAGCGACGATCTGGAGCAGCGGCTGCGGTGGCGGTGGGGCGAGGGCGGGTAGCGGCCAGGGCGGGTGGGGCGGCAGAGGGTAGCGGCGCCAGAGGGTAGCGGCGCCGGAGGGCAGGGGCGGCGCCCCGAGCGGATGCGTACGCCCGTCAGTGCCCTGACGTCGCCTTGAGCCCGACCACCGCCACCAGCAACAGGCAGATGAAGAAGATCCGGGCCGCCGTGGCCGGTTCGCCGAGCACCATCATGCCGACCACCGCCGCACCGGCCGCCCCGATACCGACCCACACGCCGTAGGCGGTACCGATCGGCAGGGTCCGGGCCGCGTACGAGAGCAAGACCATGCTGGCGACGATGCCCGCGCCGGTGAACACACTGGGCCACAGCCGGGTGAAGCCATCGGTGAACTTCATCCCGACCGACCAGCCGACCTCCAGCAGTCCGGCGATCATGAGCAGGATCCATGCCATGACGGGCACCTCCGCGACAAGAGCTTCACCAGGGGTGCGTCGTCTTGTCGTGACCCGGTACGGCGCGTCTCGTCGGGTGCTCCCGAGGCTAGCAAAGGGCAGCGAAACGGGCGGTGACCCGGGTCACCGCCCATGGGGTACGGACAGGACTGCCGATGCCGACGGGGCGACAGCTGCAGGCAGGGCTACAGCTGCCGACAAGGGCTACAGGTACAGCCCGGTCGCGTCCTCCGCGCCCTCCAGCCGCTCCGCGGCCACCGCATGCAGATCGCGCTCGCGCATCAGCACATACGCCACCCCGCGCACCTCGACCTCGGCCCGGTCCTCCGGGTCGTACAGCACCCGGTCCCCCACCTCGACGGTCCGCACGTTCTGCCCGACCGCCACCACCTCGGCCCAGGCCAGGCGACGGCCGACCGCCGCGGTCGCGGGAATGACGATGCCCCCCGACGAGCGGCGCTCGCCCTCGGGGATGTCCGTCCGGACCAGCACGCGGTCGTGCAGCATCCGGATCGGCAGCTTGTCGTGGGTGTCCTTGGTGTTATTCGGGCTCACGGCATGACCGTACCTGCCCGGCGGCACCCGGCACGCACCGCGGCCGCCCCGGGAGGGCGCTCAGCGGCGCCGCCGGACGCGCAACGTCAGCAGACCGACCACGGCCACGCCGATCATCGCCACCGGAACGATCCGCTCCAGCCGCGGTGCCCCGTCCTCCGACACCAATTGGGCCCGCACGTCCGAGAGCGCACGATTGGCGGCCACATACGCCCGCCCCGCCGTACGGTCCACGGCGGTCGCCGCCCTCGCCTTGGCATCGTCCATGATCGTCTTCGGGTGCAGCCGCACACCGATCTCGTCGAGCGTGACGGCGAGCTCCTGCCGCCTGCGGACGATGTCCGCCTCGATCTGCGCCGGGGTCCTGGCTTCCGCCACCGCGCTGCCTCCGTCGTCTCGCGCCGATGCGTACGGGGGCCGGGCACGAGGCCCCGTACGGAACCGGCCACACAACTGACTGCCGATTCGTGATGGACAGTCTGTCAGCTCACGCCCCCCTGCGCCCCACAGCACCCCCGTTTCGCACGCCCCGGGACGCCCCGGGCACCCCTCCGCGCCCCGGCTGGCTAATGTCGGGGGCGTACGGACCCACACTTCGGGGGCGTACGGACCCACGCTAAGGAGAGTCATGAGCGAGCGACTGCAGCCCGGCGACACCGCCCCCGCCTTCACCCTGCCCGACGCGGACGGCAAGCAGGTCTCGCTCGCCGACCACCGGGGCCGCAAGGTCATCGTCTACTTCTACCCGGCCGCCCTGACCCCCGGCTGCACCAAGCAGGCCTGCGACTTCACCGACAACCTCGACTTCCTCGCCGGCCACGGCTACGACGTCATCGGCATCTCCCCCGACAAGCCGGAGAAGCTCGCCACGTTCCGGGAGAAGGAAGACCTGAAGGTCACCCTCCTCGGCGACCCCGGCAAGGAGGTCCTGGAGGCCTACGGCGCCTTCGGCGAGAAGAAGCTGTACGGCAAGACCGTCACCGGCGTCATCCGCTCCACCGTCATCCTCGACGAGGAGGGCAAGGTCGAGCGCGCCCTCTACAACGTCAAGGCCACCGGCCATGTCGCCAAGATCATCAAGGACCTGGGGCTGTAGCGCACGCCGCCCACCCGGTCCGGCAGCTCCAGACCCGGTCCGGCACCGGTCCGGCAGCTCCGGCACCGCCGGCGCCCCGCGTCAGGGTGGCCCGGGGCAGGAGCCGTTGTCGGTTGCGGCGAGTGGAATACCGGTTCCCGGCGCCGTCGCCGTGGAGTCCGGCAGTTCCAGCACGGCCTCGGCGCCGCCGTCCGCGGCGGCGCCGAAGTCCAGCCGCGCCCCCAGCACATCCGCCTGCCCGGCCGCGATCGTCAGCCCCAGACCGTGCCCGGTCCCCCGCTCCGGCGCCGCCGTACGGAACCGCCGCGGCCCCTCCGCACACAACTCCGCCGGATAGCCCAGGCCGTGATCGCGCACCACGATCCGCGACCCCGCCACCACCACCTCGATCGGCGGCTTGCCGTGCTTGGCCGCGTTCGCCAGCAGATTCACCAGCACCCGCTCCACCCGCCGCCGGTCCGTCTCCACGATCCGCGGCTCCCCCTCCACGGACACCGACACCTCGTCCACCCCGCGCTGGCGCGCCGCCCGCTTCACGATCCCGCGCACCAGCGACGGCAGCTCACAGGCGTCCAGATCCGCCCGCTCCACCCCCGCATCCAGCCGCGAGACCTCCAGCAGATCCTCCACCAGCCGCCGCATCGCCTGCGCCCGGTCCCGCACCAGCTCCACCGCCCGCGGCTGCGGCAACAACTCCGAGGCCGCGACCAGACCGGCCACCGGCGTCCGCAGCTCATGCGCCACATCCGCGGTGAACTCACGCTCCGCCTGCGCCTGGGCCGCCAGCGACGTCGCCATGTGATGCACACTCCGGCCCAACTCGGCCACCTCGTCGCGGCCATGACTGGCCAGCGCATCCGCGTCCGGTGCCTCACCCGCCGCGATCCGCCGCGCCGCCGCCGCGCTCAGCCGAAGCCGCCGCGACAGCCGCTGCGCGACGAACCACGACACCACCGCCATCAGCACGACCGTGCCGCACCCCGCGATCAGCAGCGCCCGGTCCAGCGCCAGCTGCGACGGATCGTCGTGCGGGTAGGCCGCGGACACCGACAGCGTCCGCGGCGGAGCGCCCTCGCCGGAGACCCCGACCCCGGTCGCCGCCCACACCCGGGGATCCTCACCGCCGCTGATATACGTCCCGGACCGATTCTTGAACACCGCGTCCCGCAACGGCGACGGCAAGGTCGCATCGTCCACCTGCGCCCCCAGCGCCCGCGTGCCGTCCCGCTCGTAGATCTGCAGCGCCGAACTCAGCCGGTCGTCCTGATACGCCCGCGCCGACCGCTCCCGCTCGGCGTCCGCTATGTGGTGCACCGCAAAACCGAGCACCACCACGGCCAGCGCCGTCATACCTGAAATGGCCAGGGCGATCCGGCCTCGAATGCCCATCACGCGAGGTTGTACATCTCCGTCGTGTCACCGAGCGGCGTAGAGCCCTCGTACCGCACCTCGAGACCGGTGAACACCAGCCCCCCGTCGACCGCCTTCGGAGCGAAGAGCCGGAAGGTCGCCGGGAAGCCGGAATCCGCACCGCCCCCCGTGGTCTTCTCCACCTGCACCACGCCGACGCCGAACGCCTCCCGCGCACCGTAGGACTTCCAGGTGATCCCGGTCGCCACCGTCCCCGCGTCCCGGCAGGCCAGCGTGATGACGTGCGGCCTGGACACCGGCGTGCCGAAGCCGCAGTCCCGCACCCCCGGCAGGCCGGAGGTCGGCCGGCCGTCCTCCTTCACGTCCTGCACCGCCGCCGTCTTCGGCGCGGCATCCACCGCCGACGCACGGTCCGACGCCTGGCCGAACCACACCCCGCCGGCCGCCAGCACCGTCACCGCGGCAAAGGCCGCCAGCGCGGTACGCGCCCGAAGCCGGCGAGACCTCTCGCGGTCGGTCATCACGATCTCCTCCCGGGGACCACGCCCCGTACCCCCACCCGGCACACAAGAATGCCGGACCCGGCGCTCCACTCTGCCGCCCCCCGGACACAGGCTGATTGCCCGGACGCTGCGGTGACCGCTCGGCTGTGTACCAGTCCTGTAACAAGCCCTGTCACGCCCCTGGCGTGAACCCCGCTCCGCCCCTGCCGGAACCCGCCCCGGTGGCCCGGTCGGCCCAGCCACGCGTGACGAATATCGCTTCATCGCTCCAGAGTGGTTTGAACCGGCGCTCCGCTGCGCAGACGCACCTGTCGTATCCCACCGCGCACCGCGCGGTGACCGAACCGAGAGGACCGTCTCGTGCCGACCGGCAGCACCGAAGCCGACCCCGCTCCCGACCAGGACCGGGAAGCGCTCAAGCGCCACCGGGTGCTCTTCCGTGCCGTCGCCCGGCGCAAGAACCCCAAACTGCGGCGCACCGACATCACCGTCACCGACGAACGCGTGGTCAAGCGTGCCGTGAAGGCCGCCGCGCTCGGCAACGCCATGGAATGGTTCGACTTCGGGATCTACAGCTACCTCGCGGTCATCATCGGCAAGGTCTTCTTCCCCGGCGGCAGCGACACCACCAGCCTGCTGTCGTCCTTCGCGACCTTCGCGGTGGCGTTCCTGGTACGCCCCCTGGGCGGCGCCTACTTCGGCCCGCTCGGCGACCGTATCGGCCGCAAGAAGGTCCTCGCCTTCACCATGATCATGATGGCGCTGGGCACCTTCTGCATCGGCCTGATCCCGTCCTACGCCACCATCGGCTTCTGGTCCCCGGTGCTGCTCATCCTCTTCCGCCTCGTCCAGGGCTTCTCCACCGGTGGTGAGTACGGCGGCGCCTCCACCTTCATCGCCGAGTACGCCCCCGACAAGAAGCGCGGTTTCTACGGCAGCTTCCTGGAGATGGGCACCCTCATCGGGTACACCGGCGCCGCCGGCATCGTGCTGCTGCTCAACACCACCCTCGGCGACGAGGTGATGCTCGACTGGGGCTGGCGCCTGCCCTTCCTGATCGCCGGCCCCCTCGGCCTGGTGGGTCTCTACCTCCGGGTCAAGCTCGACGAGACCCCCGCCTTCCAGAAGTTCGAGGCCGCCCACACCCACAGCGCCACCGGCTCCGCCGTCGAGGCCGAGGCCGAGTTCTCGCACCTGTCCGAGAACGCCCCCAAGAAGAAGATCAGCGAGATCTTCGCCCGGCAGTGGCCCACCCTCATCCTGTGCATCGCCCTGGTCGGCGCGTACAACATCGCCGACTACATGCTGCTGTCGTACATGCCGACCTACCTGACGGACACCCTCCACTACGAGGAGTCCCACGGCCTGCTGATCCTTCTCGGCACCATGGTCGCCCTGATGTGCGTCATCAGCACCATCGGCAAACTGAACGACCGCTACGGCCGCAAGCCGCTCCTGATGACCGGCATGCTCGGCTTCCTCATCACCGCCATCCCGGCCTTCCTCCTGGTCAACCAGGGCAGCCTCGGCGCGGTCATCGGCGGCATGGCCCTCCTCGGCCTCTCCCTGGTCTGCCTGCTGGGCACCATGTCCGCCGCCCTCCCCGCCCTCTTCCCCACCAACGTCCGCTACGGCTCCCTGTCCATCGGCTACAACCTGGCCGTCTCCCTCTTCGGCGGCACCACCCCCCTGGTGATCACCGCCCTGATGGACGCCTTCCACGGAAACGTCATGGTCCCCGCCTACTACACGATGGGCGCCGCCCTCGTCGGCGTCATCGCCGTGGCCTGCATGAAGGAAACCGCCCAGCAGCCCCTCGACGGCTCCCCGCCCTCCGTCGCCACCAAGAAGGAAGCCGTCGAACTCATCGAGTCCCAGACACCGGATCCGCGCTTCTGAGCTGCGCTGCACGGCACGGAAGGGCCCCCGGGGAATCCCCCCGGGGGCCTTCCTCCTTCCCCGCCCCCCGTAACCGGTTCCACGTTCGATCGTTGTTCTGTTCGAGAGGGTGCGCGGGGAGGGGCCTGCGCGCGGGACGGGGGAAAGCGTGCCGGTCAGTCCGTACACCCGGGAGCGCCTGGAGAAGGCGGCGGCCTCGTCGCGGACGCTGTCGGAGGCGCTACAGAAGCTCGGAGTGGACCCGAAGGGGGCGTCGGGGCGATATCTCCATGACCGAATGAGGTCAATGGGCTTGGATACATCACACTTTGAGCGTGAAGGGACACGCTGGACCAAGGAGCTCCTCGAGGATGTGGTGGCGCTGTCAACGAATATGTGCGAGGTCTTACGGCGGCTCGGTCTCGACCCGGTAGGCGGCCAGCACACCCACATCAGCCGACGCATCCAGAGCCTGGGGATCGACACCTCGCACTTTTCTCCGGTCGGCCGGAGGAAAACCAAGGCCCGCCGGCGGTGCAGCCCTGAGGAACTCCTTGTGCACGCGGAGAACCCCGGTCGACGAATGCCGAGCCACCGGCTCAAGGCTGCAATGCTCGCGCTCGGGGTGGACGAGCGTTGCGCCGTCTGCCGTACCGGGCCCGTCTGGCGCAATCGCCCGCTGCCGCTGGAGGTCGATCACATCGACGGAGACTGGCGTAACAACTGTCGGGAGAATCTGCGGTTACTGTGCCCCAATTGCCACTCGGCCACGGATACTTACCGCGGGCGCAACAAGGGAAATTGCGCCCGTGGCACCGGAACGGTGCAATGAGCGACAGCGTGCGCTACACCCGGGAATTGTTGACCGAAGCCGCAGGGCGTTGCACGGACATCGACGAAGTTATCGCGTTCTGCGGCAGCCGCTCCTACCATCAGCTGCGGCGGCATCTGTTCAGGCGCTTCGAACACTTCGGAATTGATGTATCGCACTTCAAGCCCGTCACACGGCGCGCCGCTCGTCTCCGCCGCCCCAGCAGGGACGCCCTTCAGGAAGCCGTCAGCGCCTCGTCTTCCATCGCCGCTGCCCTGCGGCATCTGGAGAGGCCCGACAACTCTCGCACTCGCACGCTGTTCCACCAGTGGGTATCCGACTACGGCATCGACACGAGTCAGCTCCTGGGGCAGGCACATATGCGCGGGAAGCCGGGGACCACACCGGTCAAGGGTCCTGAGCAGCTCCTCGTGAAGCACTGCGGGAAACGCCGGACGAGAACCGTCATGCTACGGCGAGCCCTGCGGCAGGTCGGCGTGCCGGAGCGATGTGCCGAGTGCGGGACAGGCCCCGCCTGGCATGGCAAGCCCATGACTCTGGAGATCGACCACATCAACGGCGACTGGCGCGACGACCGCCCCGAGAATTTGCGGCTTCTCTGCCCCAACTGTCATGCGGTGACCGACACTTGGTGTCGCGGCGGCCGATACCGGCGGTAGACCTCCCGATGCACCGACCAACAAGTACTATGGCCGTGGCAAGCGGCCGTGATGGAATTGGCAGTCATGCTGGCTTTAGGTGCCAGTGGGGTAACACCCGTGAGGGTTCGAGTCCCTCCGGCCGCACACCTCGGATATGAAGGCCCGGCCCCCGCCGAAGCGTGGGGCCGGGCCTTCGTCCTTCGTGTACGGGCCGCCTCAGCCCAGCAGCTCCCGCACCACCGGCGCCAAGGCCCGGAACGCGTGGCCGCGGTGGCTGATCGCGTTCTTCTCGGTGGGGTTCAGTTCGGCGCAGGTCCGGGTGTCGCCGAGGGGCTGGAGGATGGGGTCGTAGCCGAAGCCGCCGGTTCCGGCGGGGGTGTGGCGGAGGGTGCCTTCGAGCCTGCCCTCGACGACGCGCTCGGTGCCGTCGGGGAGGGCGAGGGCCGCGGCGCAGAAGAAGTGGGCGGCGCGGTGTTCGTCGGCGATGTCGGACAGCTGGGCGAGGAGCAGGTCGAGGTTGGCCTGATCGTCGCCGTGGGTGCCCGACCAGCGGGCGGAGAAGATGCCCGGGGCGCCGCCGAGGACGTCGACGCAGAGGCCGGAGTCGTCGGCGACGGCGGGGTGGCCGGTGGCCTCGGCAAGGGCATGGGCCTTGAGGAGGGCGTTCTCGGCAAAGGTGACGCCGGTTTCCTTGACGTCGGGGATCTCGGGATAGGCGTCGGCGCCGACAAGGTCCACATCGAGGTCGGCGGCCTCCAGGATGGCCCGGAGTTCGGTGACCTTGCCGGCGTTGCGGGTGGCCAGGATGAGGCGACGGGAGGCTGCGGGGCGTCCACCGGTGTGAGGCTGCATGGGCAGTGATTATCCCGGTGTGCAGATCCTGGTCATGTCACGGGCCCCGTCGACGATCGGCTGTATGTCGGGGGCCTTGTTGTTGTCGAGGTCCTTGCGTGCGGCCTTGATGCCGCTGTTCGTCTTGTCGACGGCCTTGGACAGCTCGGGGTCGTTCGCTTCCTTGCTGAGCTTTTGCAGGTTGGTGTCGATGTTGTCGAGGGCCTGCTGAGCCTTCTGCGGGTCGGTGAGGGAGTTGTCCGCGGCCTGCTGGAGCTTGTCGACGGCGTTGACGACGGAGGTGGCGGTCTTGGCGCAGTCCATGGCCTTCTGGACCGCCCCGCAGGCGGAGAGCAGCGGTATCGCAAGGGTCGCGGCGACTAATGCGGCGCATGCGGTGGTGACGGGGCGACGGGTGCGCGGGGCCATGGTGCGGTTCCTTCCCTCGGGTCATGCTCGGGCAAAGGAAGAAACGCGGGGTGGGGCTGTTTGGTTGCCCGGATACCGGCGCCGGGGGCGAGGATCGGACACCGGGGCGGGAAGCGGGGCCGGACGCGGGAGCCGTCCCGGCGGTCAGACGAGGCCGGTCTGGGTGAGCAGCATGGCGAGGACGACGACGAGAGTCCAGCCGAGGATGTTCTCCAGGAGCCGGGAGTCGTCCTGGGGCCCGCCGGTGCGGGCGCGGATGCGGGGCGCGGTCGCGGCAGTTGTGGACATGGCTCCACCATGCGACGGCCGTGGGAGCTTTTCCAGAGCGGGACCTCCCCTGAGAAAAGCCTCACAGGGGGAGGGTGCGGGTCCTCCCCCTGTGGCGTGGTGGTTGACGCAGGTGGCCGCCTCACGCAGGCGGCTGCCACACCGTGGGCGCCTCGCGCGGTGGGCCACCACCTCACGCCGTGGGCCGCCGCATGCCGTGGGCCACCACCTCACGCCGTGGGCCGCCGCATGCCGTGGGCCACCACCTCACGCCGTGGGCCGCCTCACGCGGTGGGCCACCACCTCATGCCGTGGGCCGCCGCATGCCGTGGGCCCGCCTCGCCCACCGGATCGCCGGACAGAGCCGGATAGCCGCCGGCCCGCCGGTCCACCGTCAGAGGCCGGAGCCTGCGGGCCGGAGCCGCACGCCGGCCCGCCTCTCCACCGCTCGGCCGCTCCGCCGCTCCGCCGCTCCGCCCTCAGAGCGTGCGGGCCAGCGCCGCCTGCTGGGCCTCGTCGAGTTCGGCGCAGCCGGCGACGGCGAGGTCGAGGAGGGAGTTGAGTTCCTCGCGGGCGAAGGGTTCGGCTTCGGCGGTGCCCTGGACCTCGACGAAGCGGCCGTCACCGGTGCAGACGACGTTCATGTCGGTGTCGGCGCGGACGTCTTCCTCGTAGCAGAGGTCGAGGAGCGGGGTGCCGCCGACGATGCCGACGCTGACGGCGGAGACGGTGCCGGTGAGGGGCTTGCGGCCGTGCTTGATGAGCTTCTTGCCCTGGGCCCAGGTGATGGCGTCGGCGAGGGCGACATAGGCGCCGGTGATGGCGGCGGTGCGGGTGCCGCCGTCGGCCTGGAGGACGTCGCAGTCCAGGACGATGGTGTTCTCGCCGAGGGCCTTGTAGTCGATGACGGCGCGCAGGGAGCGGCCGATGAGGCGGCTGATTTCGTGGGTGCGGCCGCCGATCTTGCCACGGACGGATTCGCGGTCGCCGCGGGTGTTGGTGGAGCGGGGCAGCATCGAGTACTCGGCGGTGACCCAGCCTTCGCCGGTGCCCTTGCGCCAGCGCGGTACGCCCTCGGTGACGGATGCGGTGCAGAAGACTTTGGTGTCGCCGAAGGAAATGAGGACGGAGCCTTCGGCGTGCTTGCTCCAGCCGCGTTCGATGGTGACCGGGCGGAGCTGTTCGGGGGTGCGGCCGTCGATGCGAGACATGGCGTAGACCCTATCGGGAATGGCGAGGGCCCCACTCCGGGGCGGTGGATCGTCCGGGGCGGGGCCGTCGGGAGCGGCCTGGCGGCCGGCTCGTCAGCTCACATCATGTCTTCGATCTCGGCGGCGATGGGGTCGGCGTCGGTGCCGATGACGACCTGGATCGCGGTGCCCATCTTGACGACGCCGTGGGCGCCGGCGGCCTTGAGGGCGGCCTCGTCGACGAGGGAGGAGTCGACGACCTCGGTGCGGAGGCGGGTGATGCAGCCCTCGACCTCTTCGATGTTGTCGAGTCCGCCGAGCCCGGCGACGATCTTCTCAGCCTTGCTGGCCATGTCCACTCCTGCTTGTCTCGGCCGCCGGCGGTTCCGCCGTGCGGTTTTCACACCGTAACGCACGTTCAGCCCAACAATATGGGCGTTTGTCCGGGGTCTCGCGAAGGATGGCGATCACCGGAGTGCGCACCGGGAACGGTCCGCACCATAAGTGGTCTACACCACCAGTATGCGGCAAGCACGAGGCCGGTTGCCGACGGGCCGACTGCCGGGAGGACACGGATGAGTTCGGACGCAGCGGCGGCGGCACCGGGGAAGAACTGGGGGGCGAATCTCTTCCAGGGTCTGCAGAAGATGGGGCGCAGCCTGCAGTTGCCGATTGCCGTCCTGCCCGCTGCGGGAATTCTCAACCGTCTTGGCCAGCCGGATGTGTTCGGCGCGGACGGGCTGGGCTGGGACGCCGTCGGCAAGGTGTTCGCGGCCGCGGGCGGTGCGCTGCTGGATTCGGGGCTCGGGTTGCCGCTGCTGTTCTGTATCGGTGTGGCGATCGGCATGGCCAAGAAGGCGGACGGCTCGACGGCGCTGGCCGCGGTGACCGGATTCCTCGTCTACTTCTCGGTCATGCATGCGTTCCCGGCGGGCTGCGCCGCGGGCCAGACGTACACCCAGGCGGGCCTGTGGAGCGGGGTGTGCGTGGACCGGAAGCTGACGGTGACGCAGGCCTCCTTCCAGAATCCGGGGGTGTTCGGCGGCATCGTCATGGGGTTTCTGTCCGCCTGGCTCTGGCAGCGCTTTCACCGGGTGAAGCTGGTGGACTGGCTGGGGTTCTTCAACGGCCGCCGGCTGGTCCCGATCATCATGGCCTTCGTGGGCCTGGTGTTCGCGGTGCTGTGCCTGTTCGTCTGGCAGCCGATCGGTGATGCACTGACGAGCTTCAGCGAATGGCTGACGGGGCTGGGGGCGTGGGGTTCGGGGATTTTCGGTGTCGCCAACCGTGCGCTGCTGGTGATCGGCCTGCATCAGTTCCTGAACACCTTCGTCTGGTTCCAGTTCGGCAGTTTCACCAAGCCGGACGGCACGGTCGTCCACGGTGACATCAACCGGTTCCTGGCGGGCGATCCGACTGCGGGGCAGTTCACCACCGGATTCTTCCCGATCATGATGTTTGCGCTGCCGGCCGCGGCGCTGGCGATCGCGCACTGTGCCAAGCCGCACCGCCGCAAGGAGATCGCGGGCATGATGCTGTCGGTCGGTCTGACGTCGTTCGTGACGGGCGTGACCGAGCCGATCGAGTACTCCTTCCTCTTCGTGGCGCCGGTGCTGTACGCGATCCATGCCGTGCTGACGGGTGTGTCGATGGCGGTGAGCTGGGCGCTGGGGGTGCACGACAGCTTCAGCTTCTCGGCGGGCCTGATCGACTACGTCATCAACTGGGGACTGGCCACCAAGCCCTGGCTGATCATTCCCATCGGACTGTGCTTCGCGGTGGTCTACTACGCCCTCTTCCGTTTCGTGATCACGAAATTCCACCTGGCGACGCCCGGCCGCGAGCCGGACGAGGTGGGGGACGAGATGGAGCGGGAGAACGTGAAGTAGGGGGACGGGGGGACGGGCAGGGGGCGGGACGGGGGGACGGGCAGGGGGCGGGACGGGCGCGAAAGCGCCTGCCGGGGGCGGCCTCACCGACTCCCTTCGCCTGCCCCCCTCGCCTGCTCCCCTCGCCCGGCCGCTCACCGGCCGCCCCCTCCCCGGCCCCTCACCTGCCCCCCGCCAGGCGCCTCCCGGCCCCTCATCGCCCCCTCATCGCCCCCTCTCCGGCACCTTCGCCACCCCCTCGCCCGCCCGCTGTCCGGCCTTCCGTGCCGCGCCGCCGGCCCCCGGATTCCGCTACCCGGGGGCCGGTCGTCATGTGGTCCACACCACTTGGAAGAATGGATTCCTTTATGTCAGGTCTACGTGCTAAGAATGGTCTAAACCACTAGTGGTGTAGACCAAGGTGTAGACCAAACGCGGGCCGTCCCCCCTTTTGAGTGCCCGCCTCACCAGGAGGAATCCGATGAGTTCGGCCACCGCCACCAAGGCGGCCCCCGCGAAGAAGCGGGGGTCCGGCCTGTTCCAGGGCCTGCAGAAGATCGGCCGCAGCCTCCAGCTGCCGATCGCCGTACTGCCCGCGGCAGGCATCCTCAACCGCCTCGGCCAGCCGGACGTCTTCGGCGAGAAGGGCCTCGGCTGGGTCGACGTCAGCAAGGTCTTCGCCGCCGCCGGCGGCGCGGTCTTCGACAACCTGCCCATGCTGTTCTGCATAGGCGTCGCCATCGGCTTCGCAAAGAAGTCCGATGGCTCGACGGCGCTCGCCGCTCTGGTCGGCTTCCTGGTCTACAGCAATGTCCTCAAGGCATTCCCCGTCACGGAAGGCCATATCGAGAAGGGCAAGTGGGTCGAGCCGGTCCTCAACAACCCCGGGGTCCTCGGCGGCATCATCATGGGGCTGCTCGCCGCGACCCTGTGGCAGCGCTATCACCGCAAGAAGCTGGTGGACTGGCTGGGCTTCTTCAACGGCCGACGGCTGGTCCCGATCATCATGGCCTTCGTGGGCACCGCCGTCGGCGTGCTCTTCCTCCTGGTCTGGGAGCCCATCGGCAGCGCCATCACCAGCTTCGGCGAGTGGATGACCGGCCTGGGTGCGGCAGGATCCGGGCTGTTCGGCCTGATCAACCGGGCGCTGCTGCCGATCGGCATGCACCAGTTCGTCAACACCGTCTCGTGGTTCCAGCTCGGTGACTTCACCGACGCCGCGGGCAAGGTCGCGCACGGCGACATCGGCCGCTTCTTCGCCGGTGACCCGTCCGCCGGGCAGTTCATGTCCGGCTTCTTCCCGATCATGATGTTCGGTCTGCCGGCCGCCGCCCTCGCCATTGCGCACTGCGCCCGCCCCGAGCGCCGCAAGGCCGTACTGGGCATGATGATCTCGCTCGCGCTGACCTCCTTCGTCTGCGGTATCACCGAGCCGATCGAGTTCTCGTTCATGTTCATCGCCCCGGTGCTGTACGCCATCCACGCGGTGCTGACCGCGCTGTCCATGGCCCTGACCTGGGCACTCGGCGTGCACGACGGGTTCACCTTCTCCGCCGGCTTCATCGACTACGCACTGAACTGGAACCTGGCCACCAAGCCCTGGATGATCATCCCGATCGGCCTGGTCGTGGCGGCCGTCTACTACGTGCTGTTCCGCTTCGCGATCACCAAGTTCAACCTCACCACCCCGGGCCGGGAGCCCGAGGAGGAGATCGAGGACCTGACGAAGGCGTAAGCCGCGCAGGCCACGGCACGGCGAAGGGCCCCGGGACCGCAGCACGGTTCCGGGGCCCTTCGCCATGGCGCGCGGCGCGCCCGCCCAGCTCTCGTCGACGCAGCTCTCGTCGACGCAGCTCTCGTCGACGCAGCTCTCGTCGACGCAGCTCCCGCAGACACTCAGACGCTGTGGACGCTCAGGCCCCGTGGACGCTCAGACCCCGTGGACGCCCGGACCCCGTTGACGCTCTGAGCCCGCCGGCCGCCCGGACCCGTTGGACACTCAGATGTCGTAGGCCGCGCCCGCCTTGGCGACCTCGACCGGCCCGTCATAGGCCTTCTGGGCGTCACGGATGCTGATGGCCGGGTCGGTCCACGGCGGGATGTGGGTCAGTACCAGCCGCCCCGCACCGGCCCGCTGGGCGATCTCACCGGCTTCCCGGCCGTTGAGGTGCAGATCCGGGATGTCTTCCTTGCCGTAGGTGAAGGACGCCTCGCACAGGAAGAAGTCGGCGCCCGCGGCGAGGCTCTCCAGCGCGTCGCAGGGGCCGGTGTCCCCGGAGTACGTCAGGGACCGGCCGCCGTGTTCGATACGGAAGGCGAAGGACTCCACCGGGTGGCTGACCCGCTCCGTGCGGATCGTGAACGGCCCGATGGTGAAGGTGCCCGGCGTCAGGGTGCGGAACTCGAAGACCTCGCTCATGGCGCCGTCGTACGGCAGATCGGCGTGCGCGACGGTCAGCCGGCGCTCGGTACCGGCCGGCCCGTAGACCGGCATCGGCGCGCAACGTCCGCCGTCCGGGCGGTAGTAGCGCACCACGAAGTAGCCGCACAGGTCGATGCAGTGATCGGCATGCAGATGCGACAGGAGTACGGCATCCAGGTCATAGAGGCCGATGTGGCGCTGCAGCTCGCCCAGGGCGCCGTTGCCCATGTCGAGGAGCAGCCTGAAGCCGTCGGCCTCCAGGAGGTAGCTCGAACAGGACGATTCCACGGAAGGGAACGACCCCGAGCATCCGACGACGGTGAGCTTCATAGCGGGCGTGAACCTCCGTGGGCGGGGGCGGCGGTATAGCGGTCTTCCCTGCTCGAACACCGGAGAACTCGGGGAAGGATCCATGCCGGGATTCCCGGCGGGGCCTTGCCGGGTGGTGCCGGGTCCTCGGCGGTCGGTGCGGTGCCCCCGAGCGTAAGGCGCAAAAGGTCCTGTGGCGCCTCCAGCGGGGCGAGCTGTGGGCGGAATCACCAGTCTGGGCTGTCGCCCCGTACGCCCGTACGCCCGTACGCCCCGGCCGGTACCGCCTGCTACTCCGCCGGACCCCAGGTCACGGGGCCGATCGCCGCGGCGAGGAGAATATTTACGGGGGCGCCCGGCCCTCGCCTACGCGCCCCCGGGAAAGTCCGGCCGGCGCGCCTCCGGGACACGAGTCCCGCCGCCGCGCCCCGGGAAAAGTCCCGCCGCCGCGGCACGGAACCACGACGGCGGATGCGTACCGGACACGGCGCTCACGGCCCGCTCTTCCGGCTGTTCCCGCCGACTGATCCACCGGCAGGCGGCTACGCCCAGAGCTGGCCGTGCAGCGTTTCGATCGCCGCTTCCGTGGACTCGGCGGTGTACACGCCGGTGGAGAGGTACTTCCAGCCGCCGTCGGCGACGACGAAGACGATGTCGGCGCTCTCCCCCGCCTTGACGGCCTTCGTGCCGACGCCGATCGCGGCGTGCAGCGCCGCGCCGGTGGAGATGCCCGCGAAGATGCCCTCCTCGGCGAGGAGTTCACGGGTGCGGCGGACCGCGTCCCGGGAACCCACCGAGAAGCGGGTGGTGAGCACGGACTCGTCGTAGAGCTCGGGGATGAAGCCCTCGTCGAGGTTGCGCAGACCGTAGACCACGTCGTCGTAGCGCGGCTCGGCGGCGACGATCCGGACGCCGGGAACCTGCTCGCGCAGATAGCGGCCGACGCCCATGAGCGTGCCGGTGGTGCCCAGCCCGGCCACGAAATGGGTCACGGAGGGGAGGTCGGCGAGGATCTCGGGGCCGGTGGTGGCGTAGTGCGCACCGGCGTTGTCGGGGTTCCCGTACTGGTAGAGCATCACCCAGTCGGGGTGCTCGGCGGACAGCTCCTTGGCCACCCGGACGGCCGTGTTGGAGCCGCCCGCCGCGGGCGAGGAGATGATCTCGGCGCCCCACATGGCGAGCAGCTCGCGCCGCTCGGAGGAGGTGTTCTCCGGCATCACGCACACGATGCGGTAGCCCTTGAGCTTGGCCGCCATGGCGAGCGAGATGCCGGTGTTGCCGCTGGTCGGCTCCAGGATGGTGCAGCCGGGGGTGAGCCGGCCGTCCTTCTCGGCCTGTTCGATCATGTGCAGCGCGGGCCGGTCCTTGACCGAGCCCGTGGGGTTGCGGTCCTCCAGCTTCGCCCAGATGCGGACGTCGTCGGAGGGTGACAGGCGCGGGAGGCGGACGAGAGGGGTGTTCCCGACCGCCGCCAGCGGGGAGTCGTACCGCACGTCACACCATTCCGCCGGCCACGGCCGGAAGGATCGTCACGCTGTCGCCGTCGGCGAGCTTGGTGGAGATGCCTTCCAGGAAGCGGACGTCCTCGTCGTTGAGGTAGACGTTCACGAAGCGGCGCAGCTGCTCGCCGTCGACAAGGCGCTCGCGGATGCCGGTGTGCCGGCTCTCCAGGTCGGTGAAGAGGTCGGCGAGGGTGTCTCCGCTGCCCTCGACGGCCTTCTCGCCGTCGGTGTAGGTGCGCAGGATGGTGGGGATTCGGACCTCGATGGCCATGAGAGTGCTCCTGTCGGAGTGCGGTGGCGGGGCTGTGGGTCCCGTGTGCACGGCGTTACCGCGTGCCGGGAGGGCGTCGGGTGACGCCGGAAGTGCGGGGCTGTGGACGGCGCGCGCCGCACGCCCTTACGGGCCGGCTCAGGCGGCGGCGCAGCGCGGACAGATGGCGCTGGAAAGGCGGCACAGATCGACGTGCAGCCGTGCGGCTCCGCAGCCGAACGCGCCCAGCAGTGCGGATGCCGAGCGACGCGTGGCGAGCGGAGCGAGCAGCAGCACGCCCGGCCTCTTCTCGCTCACGTCGTGGTCAACCATGCGGTCATCGTATCGATTCCCGGTCCGGGTATTGGAACCTCGTCCCATCATGCGGACGATTGGTGTACACCAGGTGGGACGGCCTCAGGAGTAGGCCGCCACGACCTCGACTTCTTCCTCGGTGACCGCGCCGTTCACGATCCGGTACGAGCGGAACTGGAAGGGCCCGGCGTCGTCGGTGTCGGCGGTGGAGACCAGGACATAGTGGGCGCCGGGCTCGTTCGCGTAGGAGATGTCGGTACGCGAGGGGTAGGCCTCGGTGGCGGTGTGCGAGTGGTAGATGATCACCGGCTCCTCGTCCCGGTCGTCCATCTCGCGGTAGAGCCTGAGCAGGTCGGCGGAGTCGAATTCGTAGAACGTGGGCGACCGGGCGGCGTTCAGCATCGGGATGAACCGCTCGGGGCGGCCACTGCCCGCCGGGCCCGCGACCACGCCGCAGGCCTCGTCGGGGTGGTCCTGGCGGGAGTGCTCGACGATCTGGTCGAAGAGCTCCTTGGTGAGGGTCAGCATGGCGCCAAGAATAAACAGCGGGCCCGCGCGTACCGAAGAGTGGTACGCGCGGGCCCGCATGCTGGACGCCGAGGGAATGCGCCCCGTTCCGTCCGGGTGGTGCCTCAGCCCTTGGTGTTCTTGGTGTCCTCGGTGGAGGCGCCCTGCGGCGCCGCGCCGGCCGTCAGGCCGTTCGCCGCGTCCCGCCGCTTGATGCCGAGGTAGCCCACGCCCAGGATGAGCGCCCACACGGGAGCCGCGTAGAGCGAGATCCGGGCGTCCTGGTCGACGCCCATCATCACGATCACCATGGCGATGAAGGCCAGCGCGAAGATCGAGGTGTAGGGGCTGCCGGGAGCCTTGAACTCGGACTCCGGCAGCTCGCCGCGGTTCGCCTTGGCGCGGTAGCGCAGCTGCGAGGCCAGGATGACGATCCACGCCCACATACCGGAGATGGTGGCGAAGGAGACGACGTAGTTGAACGCCTCGCCGGGCCACTGGTAGTTGATGTAGACGCCGAAGAGCATCATCGCGACCGAGACGCCGGTGCCCCAGGTGGGCAGGCCGTTCTTGCTGAGCTTGGTGAAGAACTTCGGGCCCTGGCCGTTGAGCGCGAGGTCGCGCAGCATCCGGCCGGTGGAGTACATACCGGAGTTGGCCGAGGAGAGCGCGGCGGTCAGCACGACGAAGTTGACGATGCCGGCACCGGCCGGCAGGCCGATCTGCTGGAAGGCGGCGACGAAGGGGCTGACACCCGGCTTGAAGACCGTCCAGCTGACGACGGACAGGATGATGATCAGCGCACCGATGTAGAAGAGGCCGATCCGCCACGGCACGGTGTTGATCGCCTTGGGCAGGACCTTCTTGGGGTTGGTCGCCTCGCCCGCGGTCACACCGACGAGCTCGACGGCGAGGAAGGCGAACATCACGATCTGCAGCGTCATCAGCGTGCCGCCGATGCCCTTGGGGAAGAAGCCGCCGTGGGACCACAGGTTGGTGAAGGAGGCGGTGTCACCGGCGTCGGAGAAGCCGAGGGTGATCACGCCGAGGCCGATCAGGATCATGCCGATGATCGCGGTGACCTTGACCATCGAGAACCAGAATTCCAGCTCACCGAAGATCTTCACGGAGATCAGGTTGATACCGAAGAGCGCGCACGTGAAGACGAGTGCCGCAGCCCACTGCGGTATGCCCTTGTTCCAGTACTGCACATACGTGGCCGCGGCGGTCACTTCCGTGATGCCGGTGACGACCCAGAACAGCCAGTACGTCCAGCCGGTCACAAAGCCGACGAAGGGGCCGAGGAATTCCCGGGCGTACTCCGAGAAGGAGCCGGAGACGGGCCGGTACATGAGCAGCTCGCCCAGCGCCCGCATGATGAAGAAGATGACCAGACCGACGATGGCGTAGGCGAGGATGATGCTCGGCCCGGCCATCGAGATCGCCTTGCCGGCTCCGAGGAAGAGGCCGGTACCGATGGCGCCACCGATGGCGATCATCTGGATCTGACGGTTTCCCAGACCGCGCTGATAGCCCTCTTCGGGGGCCTCGCCAGCTGCCTCGTTGCCGTCGTGCTGCTTGTCGACCTGCACAGAGGTCATGTGTGGTGCGCCTTTCTCCATACCGACCCGGCCTGTCCGGATCGGGTCCCGATCCCCCCGGATGGAGTTCCTGCACGCCGACGGTCGGCCGGCAGTAGCGCTCCCGCGGCGACAGGGGTGGCGTCGCTCACGGCAGGTCGTGAACATGTATCACGGCGTCTCATGGACCGCCTAGGGATGGCGTGAATCAAACCATGAGAGAAAGGGGACAAGGCCCCTGAAGTGCCGCAATTCACATGGCTGGGGTGATGCGATCGTTATCCGGATTTGAGCATCCGCTGAGCGAACACTGCGGTAACCACCGGAGAAGTACGCCCTGATTTCAGCCCATCAGAGACTCGACAAGAGTCTCCTGGAGCCCTCCGAGCCAGAGGTAAGCCATCACCATCGGCTTGCGCGGATCGCTGTCCGGGAGCCGCAGCAGTTCTCCGCCATCTTCTTCATCGGTCACTTCAAGCCGAGTTCCGATGGCCAGCCTGAGGTCGTTGAGGGCTCCCAGCCACTGCCGGCACTCACCGGGGTCGAGGCGGAGCAGCGCGCTGTCCCCGGCGGGCGCCAGGGCGTCCAGCGCGCGGATCAGTGCCAGGGCGTCCTGGCGCTTGCGCGCACGGAGATCGTTCTCGGTGTAGCGGCGGAATTCGGCGGAGGCGGCGCGTACATCGTCGTCGGGGACGAGATCGGGTCCGCCGTAGGCATCGGGGAAGAAGCGGGCCAGCACCGGGTCGGCGGGCGGCTCGCTGGGGCCGTCGTTGAAGATCGACGCCAGCAGGTCGTCGCTCTCGCTCTCGCCGGCCTCCTCGCCCGGACCGATCAGCTCCATCAGCTGGACGGCGAGGCTGCGCAGGATGGAGATCTCGACCTCGTCGAGGGGTACGGCGGCGCCGCCCCCGGGCTGCGGCTCGAAGTGCCCGGTCATCGGCGGTCCTGCTGGAGGGTCGCCCACAGGCCGTAGCCGTGCATGGCCTGCACGTCGCGCTCCATTTCCTCGCGGCTGCCGCTGGAGACCACCGCGCGGCCCTTGTGATGGACGTCGAGCATCAACTGATGGGCCTTGTCCTTGGAGTAGCCGAAGTACGACTGGAAGACGTACGAGACGTAGCTCATGAGGTTGACGGGGTCGTTGTGGACGATCGTCACCCACGGGACGTCGGGCTCGGGGACCTCGAAGGGAGCCTCGCTCGACTGGGGGCGCTCGGTCTCGACCGGGACACTGAGGGTGCAGCGATACGGCCGGAGCGTGATCGTGGGTGACGGGTGGGCGCTCACAGGCCCCATGCTGCCACCCGGGGGCGGGTGACGCACAAATGCCCCTCGCGCGGGCCGCGTCGGCGAGGGGCACACGGCGGCCGCGGGCGGTCTTTTGTCGCTCCCGGAGCACTATCGTCAGAGTGACGAGTATCGGAGGTAGCATCTCTCCCATGAACACAGCAGACCTGGGGCTGCCGGTGGCCGTGCCGTCGACTGCGCTCTTCACCGACCAGTACGAACTCACCATGCTGCAGGCCGCGTTGCGGTCCGGCACCGCGGACCGGCGGTCGGTCTTCGAGGTCTTCACCCGCCGGCTTCCCGAGGGTCGCCGCTACGGCGTGGTGGGCGGCACCGGCCGGGTGCTGGACGCGGTGGAGAACTTCCGCTTCGACGAGACGATCCTCGGCTTCCTGCGCGAGCGCGCCATCCTCGACGAGCCGACGCTCCAGTGGCTGGCCGACTTCCGCTTCCGCGGCGACATCTGGGGCTACCCGGAGGGCGAGGTCTACTTCCCCGGCTCCCCCCTCATGCGGGTCGAGGGCACCTTCGCCGAGGCGGTCCTCCTGGAGACGGTCATCCTCTCGATCCTCAACCACGACTCCGCGGTGGCCGCGGCCGCCTCCCGGATGTCGGTGGCGGCAGGCAGGCGCCCGCTGATGGAGATGGGCGCCCGGCGCACCCATGAGCTCTCCGCGGTGGCCGCGTCCCGCGCCGCCTACGTCGGCGGCTTCCACACCACGTCCGACCTGGCGGCCGGCTTCCGCTACGGCATCCCCACCGTCGGTACCAGCGCCCATGCCTTCACCCTGCTGCACGACACCGAGCGGGACGCCTTCACCGCGCAGGTCGACAGCCTCGGCAGCGGGACGACCCTGCTCGTGGACACCTTCGACGTCGCCGAGGCGGTGCGCACCGCGGTGGAGGTGGCCGGCCCCGGTCTCGGCGCCGTCCGGATCGACTCCGGCGATCTGCTGCTGATCGCCCACCGGGTGCGCCAGCAGCTCGACGAGCTGGGCGCCACCAAGACCAAGATCGTGGTCACCAGCGATCTGGACGAGTACGCGATCGCCTCGCTGGCCGCCGCGCCGGTGGACGCGTACGGCGTCGGCACCCAGCTGGTGACCGGCAGCGGGCACCCGACCTGCTCGATGGTCTACAAGCTGGTCGCCCGCGCCGACAGCGAGGAGCCGGGCGCCCCGCTGCGGCCGGTCGCGAAGAAGTCGATGGGCGCCAAGAGCTCGCTCGGCGGCCGGAAATGGGCCGCGCGCCGGCTCGACGAGGACGGTGTGGCGACGGCCGAGGTCATCGGCACCGGGCCGGTCCCGGCGGAGCTGGCCGACCGGCAGTTGCTGGTGCCGCTGGTGAGCGCCGGCACGGTGGTGGCCCGCGAGCCGCTGGACGCCGCCCGCGACCGGCATATCGCCGCCCGCGACCGGCTGCCGCTGTCGGCGACCCAGCTCTCCCGCGGCGAGCCCGTCCTGTCGACCGAATACGTCTGACCTGTCCACCGCGTACGTCGGGCCCGGCGCCGCCGCCCGTGAGCGGGGCGCCGGGCGGGCGGCCGGGCGGGGTGCACCGCCGCCCGGCATCCGCCGCACTGCGGGGCTCCGCACCACTCCCGCAATCCCCCTCCAGTGGCTACCCTCGGTCACACCACCACTCCGCGCCCCTCCCCCGATTCCAGCCGGAAGGCACGCACCATGCACCGGGCATTGATCGTCGTTGATGTGCAGAACGACTTCTGCGAGGGCGGCAGCCTCGCGGTGGCGGGAGGTGCGGATGTCGCGGCGGCCATCACCGATCTGATCGGCCAGGCGGCCGGCGGCTGCTACCGCCATGTCGTGGCCAGCCGGGACCACCACATAGATCCCGGCGAGCACTTCTCCGACACCCCCGACTACGAGAGCACCTGGCCGGTGCACTGCGTGGCCGGCACGGAAGGCAGTGGCTTCCACCCCAATTTCGCCCCGGCACTCGCCTCCGGCGCCGTCGACGCGGTCTTCGACAAGGGCTCCTACACCGGCGCCTACAGCGGTTTCGAGGGCGCGGACGAGAACGGCAGCTCGCTCGCGGACTGGCTGCACGCGCACCGCGTCAGCGAGGTCGATGTGGTCGGTATCGCCACCGATCACTGCGTACGCGCCACCGCCCTGGACGCGCTCCGCGCCGGGCTGCGCACCCATGTCCTGCTGGATCTCACCGCCGGCGTGGCCGCACACACCACCCAGCGGGCGCTGGAGGAGCTGCGGGCGGCCGGTGCCGAGCTGACCGGCAAGCCGGTGGTCCCCGGCGGCTGAGCCGCCCGCGGGGCCCGTCAGGCGGCCGATGCGGGGCGCTCGTCGTCGTCCGGGCCCTCCCCCCGCAGCGGGAGGGCCGGTTTCCGCAGCAGCGCCCGTATCGGGTGCCACGACTCGGTGTCGTCCTCCGGGGTCTCGCGCCAGACCAGGCCGTCCGGATGGTGCAGTACGGCCGTGATCTCGTCGGGTGTGGGCGGCTCGGTGTTGCCGCGCAGGTAGACGGCCCGCAGCCCGAGGTTGCGCAGCCTGGTCAGGGCGCGCTGGCGGTTCACGGCATGGACCAGGACCCGCACCCGGCAACCGCAGTCGTACAGGCCGGCCCGCGCCCCGTGGGGCGGTCTGGGCAGCGCGAGGGCGACCACCACGCTTCCGCCGGGAAGCCTGGTGAAACCGCCGCCGGACATCTTCATATCTCCCCCGTGAGACTTCGCGTCAACAAGGAACTGTTGAACGCATCTAAACGCGAATCGGCCGCCGCCCGCTAGGGGGCGGCGGCCGCGTAGGTCCTGACCTGCGATTTTACCTTTTACTTACCGGCAGGGCCGACCTGAAGCGTCACCGAGGAGCCGTCCCTGGCCTCCTTGGTGATCTTGATCCGGGTGTTGGTGTCAGGGACGATCACACCGCCGGTCGGGTTCGCCTTGTCGTAGTAGACGCCGTGCCGGTCGTCGAAGAGCGTCACGCCCGGCTTCGACTTGATCGTGACCTGCTTGCCGTCCTTGTGGAGGGTCAGGGCATCGGTCCGGAAGCGCGTGAAGGTCGAGTCGTAGGACTGGAAGCGGTTGCGCATCAGCTTGCCGTCGGTCCAGCGCTCGGCCTTGGGGTGCGCGTCGACCGGCAGGATCTGGCCGTAGCCGGGGTGCCGGCCGACGTTGTTGTCCGGCTGCGAGGTGTCCCACAGCCAGATCAGCACGCCGTTCTGGTACGGGAAGTGCTCCACCCAGCCCGGCTTGGCGGTGGTCCAGCCGAAGTTGTACGGGCCGGCCTTGAGGGTCTTGTCGTACGACACGTACTGGCGGTTCTCGGCGAGGTAGTACTGCGGGTAGTCCTTGGTGAAGGACGCACCGATGCGCGAGAAGCCCTTGCTGGTCCAGCCGTTGTCGCCGCTCTCGGCGTTGTCGCTGAAGAGCGCCTTGCCGTCGGCGGTGACGCCGATGCCGTCGGCCGCGAAGCCCTTCTGCGCCGCGCCGCCGTCGGTCTGGTAGCGGAAGCGCAGGTCGATCTTCTTGCCCGCGTAGGCGTCCAGCGGGTAGGCGAGGTCCTGGTAGGCGGCGACGGTGCCGGTCAGGGCGGGCTTGTCGCTGCCGTCACGCGGGATGGCCTTGCCGTTCGCGGTGCCGTCCAGCGCCGTCCAGTTGCTGCCGCCGTCGGTGGAGACCTCGGCGTAGAGGTAGTCGTAGTCCTTCTCGATGTCCCACCAGCCCTTGAGCGTCAGTGCCGCCTTGGACTTGCCGGTGAGGTCCACCGGCCGGGACAGGGTGTTCTTGAGGTCGTTGCCCATGTCGCTCCACCACTGGTGGGAGCCTTCCGCGGGCGCGACGATGTCGGTCTTGACCTTCTTGGCGGGCAGTTCGACGACCACCGCCTGCTTGTTCTTGGTGTTGTACTCGGCCACGCCCAGCTTGTGGCTGGACTTCTTCGCGGCCTTCGCCTTGCCGTAGTTGAGCCAGCCCAGCTGCAGCTTGTCCCAGGCGCTCATGTCGCCGGGCAGGTCGCCGATGGAGTCCTTGCCGGTGCCGAGCCAGGAGCCGCCCGACATCAACGACCAGAAGTCCACCGAGGACTCGCCGGTGCCGGTGGTGTCGTACTCGTCCGGCAGGCCCAGGTCGTGGCCGTACTCGTGGGCGAAGACGCCGAGTCCGCCGTTCTCCGGCTGCATGGTGTAGTCGCCGACCCAGATCCCGGTGTCGCCGATCTGGGTGCCGCCCGCCTTGTTGGCGCCCGGACCGGTCTTGCCGGCGTCGGTGCCGTACGCGTACCAGCGGTGGGCCCAGATGGCGTTGGTCTTCTGGACGCCGCCGCCCGCGGACTCGTCCTCGCCGGCGTGCACGATCTGGAAGTGGTCGATGTACCCGTCGGGCTCGTTGAAGTTGCCGTCGCCGTCCTGGTCGTAGCGGTCCCACTGGTCGTACTTGGCCAGGTCGGCCTTGATCTGGGCGTCGGTGCGGCCCTTGGCCTTCTGGTCCTTGGCCCACTGGTTGACGCCGTCGCGGATCAGGTCCCAGGCGCTGGCGCAGTTGGTCTGGCCGCAGTAGTTGGAGCCGTAGCGGGCCTCGTTCGAGTCGACCTTGACCCAGTCGGAGACCTCGCCGTTGACCGAGTAGCGGCCGGAGGACTGCTTCTCGTAGTACTTGGCCAGCGACTGCTTCTTCTTGTCGTGCGAGAAGTAGAGGTCCTGGAAGTGCTTCTGGTTGAAGTCCTTCTGCCAGGCCGTGCTGTTGTCCTTGGCACGGTCCGGCCGGGCTATCTTGTTGTGCGCCGGGCCGGGATCGCCGCCGTACTTCTTCACCGGCGGCTTGGGACCGTCGCCGTCCGGGTCGTACATCGTGGTGTCGTCGACCTTGTCGCCGAAGTCCACGAGGATGGTGAAGATCTTGTCGGTCTTCTGCCGGGCGAGCTCGACGTACTTGCTCTTGCCGAGCTTGACGACCTGGGAACCGCCCCGCACGGTCGCCTTGGCGTCACCGGAGATGACCTGCTGGAGCGCTTCCTTGCGCTCGGCCGCCTGCCGGTCGCTGAAGGGCCCCTTGAGGTCGTGGTCCACGGTCCGCTCGGGGGCCGGGTCATGGCGCCTGGCGACGGGCGACGGACCCTGCGGGTCGGCCGAGGCCACCCCCGAAGACAAAGCGGCCGCCCCGATCGCGGCGATTGCCGTGGCCAGGGCGGCCGATCTGAACACCGTTCTGTTGTCTCTCACTTGGCGCTGTCCTCCCCTTCGAACCGGTCACTGTTCGACGGCATTCGACCGGAAGTACGGGGAAAAAGACAGATCTTGACTTGGCCACGTCAGCGAAGTACGTTACTCGGCTCGCGAGTTACGGCTATCGGACAGCGCACGACAGCATCGTTCCGGGTGCCCCCTCACCGGGCAGAGACCCGGTGTATATGCCCGCCGGGCATGCGCCCCCGCCCCCAACAGCCATGACGGCACGGGACCTACGCACGGGCGCCGGCATTGTGCGCCCCCTGTGCACCGGAACCGTGGGTTAGGTCACGCTTACTTGGCGTTCCGTTCGGGCAGTAAGGGCCGTAGGCTCGTTTGATGGCGCGCCCTTGACCGACACCCCCTGCCGACCCTCCGAGGACGGATCCCGCCATGCCTCGTCCGACCCCCGCACAGCTCGCCTACGGTTCGGCCACCGTCTTCCTCTCCACCCTCGCGATGCTGCTGCTCTCGCAGACGCAGACCGGGATCGGGGTCGCGGTCATCGCCATCGCCGGGCTCGGGCTCGGACTGCTGGTCGCCATGACGGTCCCGATGCCCGGGGTGCCGCGGGTGGTCCGCCGGCATCTCGTACGGGGCGAGGCGCCCGCCGCGCCCGCCCCGTTGACGGCCGTACCGTCGCCGCCCGAGCACCTGAGGCCGGTGGCGGCGTCCTCCCCCCGCGCCCCCTGGGGCGGCTTTACCGAACCGGCTGCCGCCACCGCGGACACCCGGATCGGCGAGCACTCACGCTGAGGCCAGCACTCACGCCGGAGCGAGCACTCACACTGAGGCGAGCACTCACGCCGGGGCGAGCACTCACGCCGAGCGGGCTTCAGCCGTCTGTGTGGACACCACCACGGTCTTCGCCGCCTTGTCGTGCAGACACTGGTGATACGGCTGGTCCCAGGTACACCACAGGACGTTGACCAGCCAGAAGATAAAGCCGCAGCACGGCACGATCTCCGGCAGCGTATAGACCGCGGCCCGGGTCCAGCCCGCCTGCGCGGTGGGGATCGAGCCGTTCGAGAGCATCGCCACCCGGATCTTCATCGCCATCTTGCCGAGGGTCTGGCCGCGACTGGAGAGCATCAGCCCTTCGTAGACGAGATACACCAGCATGGTGACGCCCGATACCGTCGACTGCCTGCCGGCCTCCACGCTGTCGGTGCTGAAGTAGTCCACCCCGCCGACGATCAGCGTCATGATCACGGATACCGGTACCCCGATGATGATCGCGTCGATGATGCGGGCCACGAGCCGGCGCCCGCGGTTCGCCAACGGCGGCATACCGGCCAGCGGGTCGGCCGGACCGGGCTGCCCGCCGTAGGGGTCACCGGCATACGGGCCGCTGCCGTACGGGGCGCCCGCGTAGGGCGGCGGGGTGCCACCCGGAGGCGGGGTCCCACCCGGAGGCGGAGTCCCACCCGGCGGCGGGGGGCCGCCTTCACCGGCGCCCGTACCGTTGCCGCTCGTACCGTTGCCGCGCGGAGCATGGTTACGGGGGACGCCGTTCTCACGGGGCGAGCTGTTACGGGGAGCGCCGCCCGCCGGGGGCTCCTGCGGCTTCTTCAGGAACGGGTCGTCCTCCGGCGGCTCACCGGAACCGGGCCGGGGCTGGTCGGTACTCATGGCCCGAGTCGACCCCTAGTCGCGGCCCGCCGCATCCGGCGAAGTCCGTTCGGGGGACGGCTACCCGCCCGTCGGGGCCACGGTGCGCCGTGGCGGCGCCCGGCCACCGCGGCAGGGGCCCGGAAGGGGCGGCGGGCACCCGGGCCCGAGGAGAGGACGGCGGGCACCCGCGGCAGGGACGGCCGGGCGGGCGGCCCGGCGAGGGGCCTCAGCCGGAGGCGACGAACGTCCGCGCGACCTTGTCGTGCCAGCACTGGCGCCACGGCTGGTCGAACAGGCACCAGAGCACGTTCAGTACGCCGACGACGAGCACGCCGAGCACGCTGTAGACGAACCAGCGCCTGAGCGCCGCGCCGAGGGTCGGGGTGTCATGGCTCTCGATGTCGAGGACCCGTACGCCGCACAGCTTCTTGCCCAGGGTGCGGCCCCATTTGAGGGTCGGCAGCGCCTCGTAGAGCGCACCGCCGATCAGCAGGACGGCCAGGATCGTGGCGAAGACCGGGATGGTGGTGCCGTCGATCAGATAGACCGTCATCTGGCGGCCGGACTGCTTGGCCGCCTCGACCTTGGCGTCGATGTGGTCCGTGACGGTGCTCCACAGGGGAACGGCCACCGCGGCGGTGAACGCCCCCAGCACCAGCGTGTCGATCAGCCGGGCCGCCAGCCTGCGGCCGAGGCCCGCCGGGTGGCCCTGCGCGGCCTGCGCCAGCGCCGAGAAGGGGTCGGCGGCGGCCGGCGGCTTCCAGGGGATGACGCCGTCGGCGTCGGCGCCCTGCGCGCCGGATCCGGCCGGTGCGGCACCGCCCTGCGCCGGGAAGCCGGCCGAGGGCGCGGAAGCCTGCGGGGCGGAAGCCTGCGGGCCGGGGGTCTGCTGTGCCGGGCTCTGCGGGGCGGGATGCGGCGCGGGGCTCGGGGGAGCCTGGTGCTGCGGGGCCTGCGGGGCCTGGTGCTGCGGGACGGGGCCCGGGGTCTGCTGCGGCGCCGGGCGGCCCTGCTGCCGGTCGCCGACGGACGGCAGGGCCTGTGGGGAGCCGTCACCGGGAGCGGCGGACGGGGTGCGGTCGCCGCCCGCGACACGGATCGCCATGGTCTCGCCGCCCTTGGCGGGCTGTGCGCCGCCGGGCCGTACCGCACGGATGGCGGTGGTGCCCTGGTCTTTGGAGTTGTTGCCGCGGCGCGCGGCCGGGTTCACGGCCCGGATGGCGACCGTCCCGTCCGATGGGCCCTCGGGGCGCGCGGCGGGCGAGGACGCGCCGGGCGCCTCGCCGGCCGGGGCCTCGGCGCCGCCCTGCTCCTCGCGCTGCGGCGGCACCCCGCCCCAGGAAGCGGCGCCCGACGGGGTACCGGCGGGCGCCGGGTCCGGGGAGCCCCAGGAGATCCGGCGGTCGGTCTCGGCGCCGTAACCGCCCTGCCGGGAGGCATCGGCCTGCCAGGAGGCCGCCGGTTCGGGGCTGGTGCCGTGCAGCCGGGCCGGGTCGTCCCAGCCGACGGCGGGCCGGGCCTCGACCTCGCCGCTCTGGCGGACGGCCGGCACCGCGGAGCCGCCGGCCGCCCCCTCCTCGTCGAAAAAGACCGGCCCGGTCTCCTCGACGGCGGGTGCGGGTCCGCCCTGCTCGAACGGAGCCGAGAGCTGGGGGGAAGACGGCGGGGCCACGCCGGGCGGCGGTGCGGGCATCGCCTCGCCCTCGGCGGGGGCGGGCCGGCTGGTGCCCGGCACCCATGCGGCACCGTTCCAGTACCGGATGTAGCCGGGGATGGACGGGTCCGGGTAGAAGCCTGGCGTAGGGCTACCGCCGGCGGATCCTGAGGTAGGGGCGCTCATGTCCGAAGTCCCGTATCTGTACTCGGCCTGGTGGATGTGGGGTGCAGTCTGCCGCAACGCGGCGTCCACATCTATCAGACCCCGGCTGCCGGTATACCCATGCCCGCCCACGACCACCTGGAAGAGGCGCGGGAAAAAAGTTGTACGAAGTCGTGTAATGGTCCGGCGTCCGGCGCCTCTTGCTCTACGCGGGCCCGGTACCGGGTGTCCGCGGGGCGCGAAGAGAGGCGGACGTCATGCACACCGTGGTGGAGCGAGAGCTGGAGCTGGGCCTGGTCCTGTCACCGGAGCGGAGTGTTCCGGTCCCGGCCCGGCTGACGTACCGGACGGACGACCCGTACGCCGTCCATGTCACGTTTCATATCGGTTCCCACTCCCCGGTCCGGTGGACCTTCGCCCGCGAACTGCTCGTCGAGGGCGTGTTCCGGCCGTGCGGCGACGGCGATGTACGGGTGTGGCCGACCAAGCGCGACGGGCGCAGCCTGGTCTGTATCGAGCTGGACTCGCCGGACGGCCAGGCGCTGCTGGAGGCACCGGCCGCCGCGGTCTCCGCATGGCTGGAGCGCACGTTGCGGGTGGTGCCGCCGGGGTCCGAGCAGGGGCATCTGGGCCTCGACAAAGGGCTGAGCGAGCTGCTCGCCATGGCGCCGACGGAGGCGACGGATGATCCGCGGCCGGGCGGCCCCCGGTCCTCGGACGAGTTCCCCGAGCCCGGGGCGTAGCGGGTGACGGAGGGGGCCTTCGGGGGACGGGGCGTGACGAGGAGGCCGGCGCCGCAGCGCGCCGGCCGGGCCGGTGGAATGTTCCCGTGCGCCGCGCTGTTGGGCGCGGTATGAACGAGAGCTGCCGCGCACGGACCGAGCGGGGCACCGGCCGCACGGCGTACGGGACCGGTGTCGCGGCGGATGACACCGGCGCCGCGTCGTACGACGCGGGCTCCACGGCGTACGACACGGGCTATGACACGGGCTCTGACGCGGGCTATTACGAGCACGGGATCGCCGCCGACCGCTGGGCGCGGGCCCAGCTGTTCTTCGAGGCGAAGGACTTCGCGGCCGCGGCCCGCATCCTGCGCGGCCTGGTGGACGAGGACCCCCAGCCGGTCGCGCCGCGGCTGCTGCTCGCCCGCGCCTACTACCACTCCGCCCAACTGGGACGCGCCGAAGCCGAGTTGCGGGCGGTGCTGGACCGCGATCCGGTCGAGGCGTACGCCCGTCTGATGCTCGGCCGCACCCTGGAGCGCCAGGGGCGGGCCGACGACGGCGCCGGGCAGCTGCGGATCGCCGCGGCGCTGGGCGCGGACGGCGCCTGACCGGCGCGGCCCGGCTGCGGCGCGGCCCGGCTGAGAGGCGGCCCGGCTGAGAGGCGGCCCGGCTGCGGCGCGGCGCCTCAGCCGCGGTAGGCCTCCAGCAGCCGCAGCCAGACCTCGCTGATCGTCGGGTAGGAGGGCACCGCGTGCCACAGCCGCTCAAGGGGGACCTCGCCGGCCACCGCGACCGTCGCGGAGTGCAGCAGCTCGGCGATCCCGAAGCCGACGAAGGTGGCGCCGAGCAGCACCTCACGGTCCAGATCGACGACCATCCGGGCCCGGCCGCGGTAGCCGTCCGCGTACAGGGAGGCCCCGGCGACGGCCGCCAGGTCCTGGTCGATCACCCGGGTGCGGTAGCCGGCCTGTTCCGCCGCGGCGGCGGTCAGGCCCACCGACGCGGCTTCGGGGTCGGTGAAGACGACCTGCGGGACGGCGAGGCGGTCCGCGGTGGCGGCATGCGCGCCCCAGCGGTCGGACTCCAGGATCGGGACGCCCCGGGCACGTGCGGAGATGGCGGCGCCGGCGATCCTGGCCTGGTATTTGCCCTGGTGGGTCAGGAGTGCGCGGTGGTTGACGTCGCCGACGCCGTAGAGCCAGCCGCCGGTCACGCCCGTCACCCGGAGGCTGTCGTCGACGTCCAGCCAGGAGCCGGGGGACAGACCCACCGTATCCAGGCCGATGTCCTCGGTGCGCGGGGCCCGGCCCGTGGCGATCAGCAGCTCGTCGGCGATGATCTCGTCGCCGGGGGTACCTCCCGGGCCGCCGGACCCGGGGGGAGAATCCAGCAGGACGGTGACCGGGCCGCCCGGGGCCTCCCGGCGTACCTCGCGCACCTCGACGCCGGTCCGCAGGAAGACCCCGGCCTCGGCGAGCGATTCCGCGACCAGGTGGCCGGCGAACGGCTCCATACGGGGCAGCAGCCCGTCGCCGCGCACCAGCAGCGTCACGGAGGAGCCCAGGGCCCGCCAGGCGGTGGCCATCTCGACGCCCACCACGCCGCCGCCGACCACCACCAGACGGCCCGGGACGGCCTTGGCGCTGGTGGCCTCGCGGCTGGTCCAGGGCCTGGCCTCGGCGAGCCCGGGGACGGGGGGCAGCACCGCGCGGCTGCCGGTGCACACCGCGACCGCATGCCGGGCGGTGAGCACCCGTCCGCCGTCGACGACCACCCGCCGGGGCCCGGCCAGCCGGCCGTGGCCGCGCACCAGGTCGATGCCGGCCGAGTCCAGCCAGCGGACCTGTCCGTCGTCCTTCCAGTAGGAGACGAACTCGTCACGGTGGGCGAGCACCGCCGGCACGTCCAGCGGCACATCCGCGGCGTCCTTGAGGCCGGGGACCCGGCGCGCCTCGGCGCGGGCGGCGACCGGGCGCAGCAGGGCCTTGCTGGGCATACACGCCCAGTAGGAGCATTCGCCGCCCACCAGTTCGCTCTCCACGACCACCGCGCTCAGCCCGGCGGCGTGCGCCCGGTCGGCGACGTTCTCACCGGTCGGCCCCGCCCCCAGCACGATGACGTCATACGCCTCATCAGCGGCTTTGGTCGCTTCGGTGGCTGCCATCGGCTCTCGCTTCCTGCGTGCGCATGAGGGGGCCCGGTGGACAGGGGGCCCGGTGGGCCCGGCGGGTCCTTCCGGCCATCCTCTGCCCAACGGGCCGTCAGCGCATCCGGCGTTCGACCGCTTCCTTGGCCTCGGCGAGTCCGGAACCGGTCACCTCGCGGTGCACCTTGATCGCCTGGATCTTCTTGCCCTGGGCCAGCAGGGCGTCCAGCTCGGCCATCCTGGGGTCCTCCGGCTCGACGATCCCGGCCTGCGCGAGCAGCAGGTCCACCTTGCGTTCCAGCCGCTGGAGCCGAGCGTCCTGCCGCTTGGCTCGCAGGTCACCCGCCCTGGCGAAGCCCGAGGCACCGATGAGGAGGAAGACTGCGGCAATGAGGGGTGCGGAATCCATGACGGAACTCTACGAGGCGGCGGCGCGTGCCATGAACACGGCAGTTGCCGCGGGGCCGTGCACACTGCCCCGGACGGCCGGTGCGCCGTCCGTGAGGATCTCGCATTCGGCGTGGGCGTCCGGCCCTTCGAGGGTGAGGGTGAGCATCGGCATCGCGCCCACACCCCGTGCGTCGGTCACCACGAACCACGGCAACTCGGGCCGGACCACCTGCTGTTCGCCCCCGGAGTCACCCGGCGCCTGGACGGCGTAGGTGAGGTCGTCGACGCCCTTCCCGGTCACCCGGAAGGTGACCATGCCCTCGCCGGATCTGTGCGGATCGTTGATCGTCATGGGGGCAGTCAACCGTCCCTCCCCCTGCCGTGTACATCCGGGCCGTGGCCCGGCCGGGCGGCGCGCGCGGGGCCTCGGCTCGGGGCAGCTGCCGGAGCCGGTTCGTCACGGCATGGAAGACCGCGGGCCCGTCGCCACCGCCGCGCTGTCGCCGAGCCGTCGGTAAATGCGCTCCGGTGTCAGGGGCAGCGTGCGGCAGCGGACGCCCGTGGCGTCGTGAAGCGCGTTCGCCAGCGCCGGGGCCACCGGGTTGATACAGCATTCCGCGATCCCCTTCGACCGCAGGGGCCCGACGGAATCCGCCGAGTGCACCAGCAGCACCTCGGTACGGGGGATGTCGGCGTAGGTGGGGATGCGGTAATTGCGGAGGTTCGGGTTGGCCATGACGCCGTGCGCGTCGACCTGGTGGTGCTCGGTCAGTGCGAAGCCGATTCCCTGGGCGACACCGCCTTCCACCTGTCCCCGGACCTGCGCGGGGTTGATGATGACGGCGGCGTCGGTCGCCTGGACGCTGTAAAGGATGCGGATCTCCCCCGTCACCGGGTGGACGGCGATACGGAACCCCTGCGTATTGGAGGTGACGCTGCGGGGCGAGCCGTAGGCCCTGCGGGCGGCGGTGAACCGGATTCCGCGCGCCCGGGCGGAGGCGACGAGCTCCGCCAACGGCACCCGCCGGTCACCGCAGCGGACGCTGTCGTCGTCCATCGAGCACATCACGACATGTTCGCCCGTGGCGGCAGCAGCGCATTCCAGGATGCGGTCGCGCACGGCATTGGCCGCGCGGAGTACCGCATTGCCCGCCACGAACAGGCCCGCGCTCGCGAAGGCGCCGGTGTCGAATCCCGTGCGGTCGGTGTCGGACTGCACCAGGCGGATCCGCGACGGCGTCGTGCCCAGTTGGTGGGCCGCGATCTGGACATGCGCGGTCGAGGTGCCCTCGCCGAATTCGACCGTGCCGACGGCCACTTCGTACACGAGGTCGTCGCCCAGCGTGACCCAGGCCTCGGAGAGGTGCTCGGTCGGCGGCGCGGTCTCGTGCAGGGAACTCGCGACACCGGCCCCGACGAGCCACCCGGGGCCGGGCGGCGGCTCCTCGGCGGAACGGGCCATGGCCTCGTCCACCAGGTCGAGGCACGTCGCGAGTCCGTCCTCGGTGAACACCACGTCGTCGGGCCCCTCGTGCAGGGCGAGGAGCGGGTCGCCCGGTCGCACGATGTTGCGCCGTCGCAGTTCGAGCGGATCCAGGTGCAGGGCGCGGGCGAGTTCGTCCATCGCCGATTCCACGGCGAACGCCGACTGCGTCATCCCGTAACCGCGCAATGCCCCGCTCGGCACGGTGTTGGTATAGACGGAGAACGCGTCGTATTTCTTGTGGGGGCAGCGGTAGATCATGACGGCGGCGCCGCCCGCATGGAGCGTTTCGCCGGCGTGGTTGCCATAGGCGCCCGTGTTCGACACATTGCGGACCTGGAGGGCCGTGAGCGTGCCGTCCGCCGTCGCGCCGAGGGTGACCGTCAGGGTCATCGGATGCCGTGGCGAAGCGCTGGTGAACTCCTCCTCCCGGGTGTACTCGAAGGAGACCGGCCGGCCGGTGTCCAGGGTGGCGAGCGCGACCAGATCCTCCGAGATCACTTCCTGTTTGCCGCCGAAGCCGCCGCCCACACGCTTGCAGAACACCCGGAGCCGGTCCGGGCGCAGCGCGAACAGACGGGCCAGTTTGAGCTTCGCGATCGACGGCGACTGCGAACTCGTGCGGACGTTCAGGCGGCCGTTGTCCATCCAGGCGATCGAGCCGTGGGTCTCCAGGTGCGCATGCTGCACCCGCGGGGAGGAGTACGTGCCTTCATGGATCACGTCGGCCTCGGCGAACCCCGCCTCGATATCGCCGATATGCGCATGGATTTCCACCACGATGTTGTGGACGGGGTCGAGGATGAAGGGATCCACCGGGCCGTGCAATTGTGGCGCCCCCTCGGCCATTGCCTCGTCGGGGTCGAATACCGCCGGCAACACCTCGTATTCCACGACGACCCGACGGCAGCCCTCTTCCGCCGCCCCGACGGAGTCGGCCAGGACGACGGCGACGCGCTGGCCGACGAAGCGGACGGTGTGGTCGAGGAGGTAGGTGTCGTCCGGGTCCACGAGATGGTCGGTGTGGATCGCTGTGCTGAAGCGCCTGTGCGGCACGTCCTCCCAGGTGTAGACGCGATGTACGCCGGGAACCGCGAGCGCGGCGGACGTGTCGATCGAGACGATCCGGGCGTGTGCGTGGGGGGAGTGCAGCACCTTGAGGTGCAGCATGCCGTCGAGGTGCGTGTCCATGGTGAACTCGGCGCGACCGGTCACCACGTCCTCGGCCGCCGGCGCACCGACGCTCGTCCCGACGGCCTTTCCCGGCGCGGCCTTCGCCACGCCGGCGACGCCGTTCACGGCGTCCTCGATCGCCCGGTAGCCGGTACAGCGGCAGAGGTTGCCCTTCAACGCCCGCGGCAGGTCCGCCTTCTGGGCCTCGGTGAACGTCGCCGACGTCATGATCATCCCTGCGGTGCAGAAACCGCACTGGAATCCCGGGGCGTCGCGGAACTGCCGCTGCACCGGATGCAGGTTTCCGGGGGATCCAAGCCCTTCGATCGTCGTCACCTGACGGCCGTCCGCGCGGAAGGCGGGGGTGATGCAGCTGTGTACCGGACTGCCGTCCAGCCATACCGTGCACGCGCCGCAATCGCCCGCGTCGCACCCCTTTTTGACGCCGTAATGGCCGAGCCCGCGGAGAAAGGTGCGCAGGCACTGACCGGGGTCCGGTTCTTCGTCGAACCTCTTGCCGTTCACGCGACAGGTCATACCGGGCCCCCGGCCATGAGTTCGCGACGGATCTCCTCGGCGAAGTGCCGTGTCAGATGCCGGCGGTGATCGGGGGTCCCGTTGGGGTCGGCGAACCAGATGTCGGCGGGGAGAGCGTCGATGTTCTGCCGCAGTGTCCGGGCGTCGGGCATGGCGTCGAAGGCGAGACGCACCGGCCGTGTGGTGCCGGCGGTGACGGTGAGCAGGAGATCGCTCGTTCCCGGCGTCTGCGTACCGATGAGGAATACCGTCGAACGGCCGAGGCGGGTCAGCGAGAAACGGCGCTGCGCGGTGCGTTTCCGCAGGGCGTGCGCCGGAATGTCCATGCGCCGCAGAATTTCCCCGGGGGCCAGAATGTTCTGGTGGTTTCCGGTCACGAAGGCGAGGGCATCGACGGTGCGCACGGACCCGTCGGGAGCCCACAGCTCGTACTGTGCCTCCAGTGCGACCGTCAGCGTGATCATGGGGCCGGCCGGCAAGGACAGGCAGATATTGCCGCCGACGGTCGCCGCACCCCAGACTTTGAACGAGGACAAGAACGCCTCACAGCTTTTCGTGACGAGGCGGCCCACGGTCCACTCGTCCGGCAGCGCACAGGCGTACAGCTCGCGGATGGTGCAGGTGGCGCCGATGGCCAGGCCCGCACCGCTCGGGACGAGGGATTCCCAGCGCAACGCCGTCAGGTCGATCAGGCGGCGCAGGTGCGGCTGCTCCGCGGAGAACAGCCATGTCCCGCCGGCGAGCCAGGCATCGCCTTCCCGCCAGTCCGCGCCCGGCCGGTCGGGCGGTCGCCGGACGACTTCGGTGACGGTGTGGAGGTCCATGGGAATTGATCTCCCTCACGGCGAAAATCGTGCGCGCCGGGAACGGCACAACCTCAGCGACGGAATCCCTCTATGGCCGCCACGTCGAAATACGGCCGCTGTTCGGACTCCTCGGGAAGGACCGGCGGGCGCAGATATTCCTGTTCAGGATATGCAGAGAGACCCGCGCTCGCCATGTCAGAACCTCAGGGCC
Organism: Streptomyces sp. NPDC015125; assembly: GCF_043080045.1. Classification (NCBI taxonomy): domain Bacteria; kingdom Bacillati; phylum Actinomycetota; class Actinomycetes; order Kitasatosporales; family Streptomycetaceae; genus Streptomyces; species Streptomyces sp. NPDC015125. Next base: position 126,934 of record NZ_JBIBVF010000003.1, on the reverse strand, counting down.
GTCCCTCACGATATCCAAGGGCTGCCCGTCACGATTTCTGCGCGTGCGCACAACGGCGAGCAGCATGCGCAAACCGCCGGCAAGGAACAGCGCCGGGGCCCGTGCCGTCAGAAGAGCTTTCCCGGATTGAGAATGCCCAGCGGGTCGAAGACGTCCTTGATGCCGCGCTGCAACTCCACACCCACCGGCCCCAGTTCGCGCGCGAGCCACTCCTTCTTCAGGACACCGACGCCGTGCTCACCGGTGATGGTGCCGCCCAGTTGCAGGCCGAGCGCCATGATGTCGTCGAAGGATTCCCGGGCCCGGCGGGACTCGTCGGGGTCGGCGGCGTCGAAGCAGACCGTGGGGTGGGTGTTGCCGTCCCCCGCGTGCGCGCAGACACCGATGGTCAGGCCGTACTTCTCGGCGATGGCGGCGGTGCCGTCGAGCATCTCGGCGAGCCGGGAGCGCGGCACACAGACATCGTCGATCATGGTCGCGGACCTGACCCGCTCCAGCGCGGTCAGGGTCAGCCGGCGGGCCTGCAGCAGCAGGTCGGACTCGGCAGCGGTCTCGGCCGGCACCACCTCGGTGGCGCCCGCGGCGGTGCACAGCGCACCGACGGCGGCGAGGTCGGCGGCCGGATCGGGGGTGTCGAAAGCGGCCAGCAGCAGCGCCTCGGTGCTGTCCGGGAGACCCATCTGCGCCATGTCGTTGACCGCACGGATGCTGGTACGGTCCATCAGCTCCAGGAGCGACGGGGCGTGACCGCGGGCCATGATCTCGCAGACCGCCTCGCAGGCGGCCGCGGTGGAGGGGAACTCGGCGGCCAGCGCGAGCTGTTCCGGCGGCTCCGGCTTGAGCGCGAGAACGGCACGTACGACGATGCCGAGGCTGCCCTCGGAGCCGACGAACAGCCGGGTGAGGTCATAGCCCGCGACACCCTTGGCGGTGCGCCGGCCGGTCGTCAGCAGCCGCCCGTCGGCGAGGACGACGTCCAGGCCGAGGACATACTCGGCGGTGACTCCGTATTTGACGCAGCACAGGCCGCCGGAGGCGGTGCCGATGTTCCCGCCGATGGAGCACTGCTCCCAACTGGAGGGATCGGGCGGGTAGTAGAGCCCGTGCTCGTTCACCGCGCGGGACAGTACGGCGTTGATGACACCCGGTTCGACCACCGCGATCCGGTCGACGGGGTTGATCTCGACGATCCGGTCCATCTTGACCAGGGAGAGCACGATGCAGCCGTCGGAGGCATTGGCAGCGCCCGACAGCCCCGTGCGCGCCCCCTGTGGGACGACCGGGACCCGCAGCTCGGAGGCCGTCCGCATGACGTGCTGGACCTGCTCGACGGTACGCGGCAGCACGACCACGGCGGGCGTCCCGGCCTCGCAGAAGCTCGCCATGTCGTTGGCGTAGGAGCCGGTGACATCGGGGTCGGTGAGGATCGCTTCCCCCGGGAGCCCGGCGCGCAGACGTGCGATGAGGTCCATAGCTCCCAGCCTCGCATCCATGGGCCGTACACGGAAGATCACCGAACGGCCGGGACACCACGGACACCCGCCGACCAGCAGCGCTGAAGGGCACGCCCGGACGAGACGGAAAGCCGCCGACCGACCGGAGGGCGCGGGCCGGAGGGGCCGGGTGTGGGGGCTTTGCTTCCGAAGGCTCAATCAAGGAGCAAAGGCGGAGCGCAGCGGAGCGTAAAGCGAAGCAGTCCCCCACACCCGACCGACCGGAGGCCCGCGCCCGTCACCCACCACCGGCCGTGGGCGCATCACCCCGCCGCAAGGCTCACAGGTTGCCGCGCCGCTCCTGCTCCCGCTCGATCGCCTCGAAGAGCGCCTTGAAGTTGCCCTTGCCGAAGCCCATGGAGCCGTGCCGCTCGATCATTTCGAAGAACACGGTCGGCCGGTCCTGGACCGGCTTGGTGAAGATCTGCAGCAGATAGCCGTCCTCGTCGCGGTCGACCAGGATCTTCAGCTCACGGAGCGTCTCCACGGGCACCCGGGTCTCGCCGGCCCACTCGCCGAGGGTGTCGTAGTAGGAGTCGGGGGTGTTGAGGAACTCGACGCCGGCGGCGCGCATCGCCCGGACACTGGCGACGATGTCATTGGTGGCCAGCGCGATGTGCTGGACGCCGGGGCCGCCGTAGAACTCCAGGTACTCGTCGATCTGCGACTTCTTCTTCGCGATCGCGGGTTCGTTGATCGGGAACTTGACCTTGAGCGTGCCGTCCGCGACGACCTTCGACATCAGGGCGCTGTATTCGGTGGCGATGTCGTCGCCCACGAATTCCTTCATGTTGGTGAAGCCCATGACGTTGTTGTAGAAGGCCACCCACTCGTTCATCTTGCCGAGTTCGACGTTGCCGACGCAGTGGTCGATGGCCTGGAAGCGCCGCGGGCCGGGCTCCACCAGCGGCTCGGCGGCGACGAAGCCGGGCAGGTAGGGGCCGTCGTAGCCGGAACGCTGGACGAGGGTGTGCCGGGTCTTGCCGTACGTGGCGATCGCCGCCAGGACGACGGTGCCGTGCTCGTCCCGGACCTCGTGGGGCTTCTCCAGGCCGGTGGCGCCGTGGGCGAGGGCGTGCTCGTAGGCGGCGCGGGCGTCCGGGACCTCGATGGCGAGGTCGATGACGCCGTCGCCGTGCGCCGCGACATGGTCGGCGAGGAAGCGGCCCCACTCGGTCGTGGGCTTGACGACGGAGGTGAACACGAACCGGGCGCCGCCGGATTCGAGCACATAACTCGCGGTCTCGCGGCTGCCGTTCTCCGGGCCGGAGTAGGCGACGCGCCGCATGCCGAAGGCGGTCGAGTAGTAGTGCGCGGCCTGCTTGGCGTTCCCGACGGCGAAGACGACCGCGTCCATCCCCTTGACCGGGAAGGGGTCCGCCTGCCGGGCCGCGTCGGGGGCTGCGGGCTGGGTCTGGGTCCGGGTGTGCATCGTGGTGTCTGCCATGGTCGCAGAGTCCCTCCGATCCACAAGGTGCGCAATAGTTCGCGAATCTTCTGGGCATTATGCATAGCGGAAGGGCGAAGTCGCCCGGCGATCTGTACATGATGACCATCACCAAGGGCGGTGCGAACGATGGCGATCGATCATTTGGACGGGGCGCTGCTGGAGCTGCTCGCCCAGGAGCCGCGGATCGGCGTCCTGGAGGCGTCCCGGCGGCTGGGAGTGGCCCGCGGGACGGTCCAGGCCAGGCTCGACCGGCTTCAGTCGAATGGAGTGATCCGGGGCTTCGGACCGGATGTGGACCCGGCGGCCCTCGGTTATCCGGTGACCGCATTTGCCACTCTGGAGATCAAACAAGGGCAAGGAAACGACGTACGCGCCCACTTGGCGACCGTTCCCGAGGTGCTGGAGCTGCATACAACGACGGGACATGGGGACATGCTCTGCAGGCTCGTCGCCCGGTCCAACGCCGATCTACAGCGGGTGATCGACCGGGTTGTGGGCTTTGATGGGATCGTGCGGGCGTCGACGGCAATCGTCATGGAAAATCCGGTTCCGTTGCGGATCGTCCCGCTGGTGAAACAGGCATCGGCAGACTGACCGAGGAGACCGAGTGAGCTTCTGGGAGTACGTCGGCACCCGGCACGCCCAGCTGCTGACGGACACATATCAGCACGCCAGTGCCGTCTTCCAGTGCATGGTGCTCGCCACCCTGCTGGGCGTCTTCATTGCCGTGGTGACCTACCGCAGTGAATGGGCGGGCAACCTCGCCACCACCTCGACCGCCACCATCCTGACCATCCCGTCCCTGGCCATGATCGGTCTGCTGATCCCGATCGTCGGCCTGGGCGTCCCCCCGACGGTGATCGCGCTGACCCTGTACGGACTGCTGCCGGTGGTCCGTAACGCCATCGTCGGACTGCGCGGGGTGGACCCGGACCTGGTCGATGCGGCCAACGGCATCGGGATGTCCCGCACCGCCCGGCTCTTCCGCGTCGAACTGCCGCTGGCCTGGCCGCCCATCCTCACCGGCATCCGGGTCGCCACCCAGATGCTGATGGGCATCGCCGCCATCGCCGCGTTCGCCTCCGGCCCCGGCCTGGGCAATGAGATCTTCCGCGGGATCGCCTCGCTGGGCAGCGCCAACTCCCTCAACCAGGTGCTCTCCGGCACCCTCGGGATCGCCATCCTCGCTCTTCTCTTCGACGCCGCCTACGTCCTGATCGGACGCCTGACCATCTCCAGGGGGATCCGTGCCTGAGACGCCCGAGAACGCCGCCACCACCGGGGCGAGGATCCAGCTGGAGAACCTGACGAAGATCTATCCGGGGAACCCCGTCCCCGCGGTGGACAACGTCAACATGGAGATCAAGGCCGGCGAGATCGTGATCCTCGTGGGGCCCTCGGGCTGCGGCAAGTCCACCACCCTGAAGATGATCAACCGGCTGATCGAGCCGAGTTCCGGGCGGATCCGGATCGGCGACGAGGACGTCACCGACATGGACCCGGTCAAGCTGCGCCGCAAGATCGGCTACGCCATCCAGGCGTCCGGCCTCTTCCCGCACATGACGGTCGCCCAGAACATCGCCCTGGTCCCGAAGATGATCGGCTGGTCCCAGTCGAAGATCAGGAACCGGGTCGAGGAGATGCTCGACCTGGTCGGCCTGGACCCGCGCGAATTCCACGGCCGCTATCCGCGCCAGCTCTCCGGCGGCCAGCAGCAGCGCGTCGGGGTGGCCCGGGCCCTCGCCGCCGACCCGCCCGTCCTGCTGATGGACGAGCCGTTCGGCGCCGTCGACCCGATCACCCGAGACCACCTCCAGGACGAGCTGATCCGGCTCCAGCACGAGCTGCACAAGACCATCTGCTTCGTCACCCACGACTTCGACGAGGCCATCAAGATCGGCGACCGGATCGCGGTGCTCCGCGAGCGCTCGCACATCGCCCAGTTCGACACCCCCGAAGCCATCCTCACCAACCCGTCCGACGACTTCGTCTCCGGCTTCGTGGGCGCCGGGGCGGCGCTCAAGCGGCTGAACCTGACCCGGGTACGGGACGTGGGCGTGGTCGACTTCCCCACCGCCGCGACCGATGACCCGCTGGAGTCCATCTTCGACCGGGTGCGCGCCGGCGCCCACAACGAACTGCTGCTGCTGGACCCCAACCGCCGCCCGTACAAATGGCTGCGCCGCGGCGATCTGGCCCTGGCCAAGGAGTCGCTGGCGCGGGCCGGGACACCGGTACAGCACACCGTGACCCGGGATGCGACGCTGCGCGACGCGCTGGAGGCGGTGCTCACCGACAGCGCGGGCCGGGTCGCGGTCACCGGGCGGCGCGGCGAGTACATCGGCGTGGTCGACATGGAGACGCTGATGAACAACGTGCAGGAACTGCTGGAGGCGGACCGGATGGAGGCCCTGGAGCACCAGCACCAGCTCCAGGAGCTGCGCTCCCGCCAGACGCAGCTGGAACAGGAAGGCCTGGAGGCATGAGCCCCCGCGACGGGAGCAGCCCGCGGCACGGCGAGCGTCCGACGGGCGACCACGAGGCCTTCGCCCTGCGCGACGACGTCGAGATGCAGGCGCGGGAGGGGGCGGCCGGTGAGGCGCCGGTCCCGTCCGCCACCCAGGGCCGGCGCCGGATCAGCTGGCAGAAGTGGACCTTCATGCCGGCCTTCCTGGTCCTTGCGCTGCTCGCCACCTGGCTGTGGTTCCGCGGCGCCCGCCTGGACTCCATCGCCCACCAGGCGGTCGACAACGGCAAGGTGTGGCTGGCGCTGCGGCAGCACATCCAGCTCACCGCGATCTCCACCTTCTTCGTGCTGATCATCGCGATCCCGCTGGGTATCGCGCTGACCCGGTCCAAACTGCGCCGGGCCACCCCGGTCGCCATGGCCTTCGCCAACCTCGGGCAGGCCGTGCCGGCGCTGGGTCTGCTGATCCTGCTGGTCATCTGGCTGGGCATCGGGGCCCGTTCGGCGATCGTCGGCATGGTCATCTACGCCGTGCTGCCGGTCCTCGCCAACACCATCGCCGGGCTGCGCGGCATCGAGCCGACGCTGACCGAGGCCGCCCGGGGCATCGGGATGTCCCCCACCCTGGTGCTGACCAAGGTCGAACTCCCGCTGGCCGTACCGCTGATCCTGGCCGGCGTCCGCACCGCGCTGGTGCTGAACGTCGGCACCGCGACGCTGGCCACCTTCGGCGGGGGCGGCGGCCTGGGTGACCTGATCTCGGCGGGCATCGTCACCCAGCGCATGCCCGTACTGATCCTCGGTTCGGTGCTCACCGTGGCGCTGGCCCTGCTGGTCGAATGGCTGGCGTCGCTGGCCGAACTGCTGCTGAGGCCGCGCGGACTGGAGGCGACGACATGAGGACCCACCCGCGTCCGGGCCCCCGCCGCCGCCCCGGAAGGCGCCGGGGCGCCCGCTTCCTCGTCACGCTGCTCGCCACCGTGCTCAGTGCCTGCGGCCTGGTCAGCGGCAGTGCGATGAGCGACAACGTGCTGCCGGGGCCGAAGGCCGGCTACCCGGGCCGCCCGCTCACCGGAGCACAGCTGACCGTGACCTCGAAGGAGTTCACCGAGCAGATCATCCTCGGCCAGATGATGGGCATCGTCTTCGAGGCGGCCGGCGCCAAGGTCATCGACAAGACCAGCATCCAGGGCTCGATCGGCGCACGGGAGGCCGTCAAGTCCGGCACGGCGGACGCCGCGTACGAGTACACCGGCACCGGCTGGATCACCTACCTCGGCCACACCAAGCCGATCGTCAACCCGCAGCAGCAGTGGAAGGCGGTCCGCGACGAGGACCGGAAGAACGGCATCGTCTGGCTGCCGGCCTCGACGCTGAACAACACCTACGCACTGGCGCTGAACACCGCCAACCAGAAGAAGCTGGGCGTGCACAACCTCTCGCAGGTCGCGGCGCTGTCGCACAAGAACCCCGGCGCCGTCACGATGTGCGTGGAGAACGAGTTCGCCACCCGCAACGACGGCCTGCCGGGTATGGCGCGGGCGTACGGCATGAACGTGCCCTCCGGCAACATCCGCAAGATGACCGGCGGCGTCGTCTACACCGAGACGCAGAAGGGCACCTGCGCGTTCGGCGAGGTCTTCACCACCGACGGCCGGATCAAGGCGATGCATCTGCACGTCCTCGCCGACGACAAGCACTTCTTCCCCAACTACAACGTCGCCCCCGAGATCAACGCCGAGGCCCTGAAGAAGTACCCGGCGATGGCCAAGGTCCTGGCCCCGGTCACCAAGGCCCTCAACAACACCGTCGCCCAGGAGCTCAACCGCAAGGTCGACGTGAACGGCGAGGACCCGCACGAGGTAGCGAAGGACTGGTTGATCCGGGAGGGGTTCATCAAGGAGGGGTAGGGGTGAGGCACGGGACGGCCGGGGCGGCGGGACGGCGGGGGTAAGGCACGGGACGCTCGGGCGGCGGGACGGCCGGGGCGAGGCGGCGCGCCGGAGCGGCGGGCCGCTCAGCAGCGGGGCCGCGCCGCAGTGAGTGCCCCCAGCAGCGAGGCCGCCCAGCAGTGAGGCCGCTCAGCAGTGGGGAACGTCGCCCCCGGTCCGCAGGGCCTTCAGGGCGTCCACCGCGCCGTCGAGCGTGCTGACCGGGATCAGCCGCATCCCCTTCGGCAGCTCCGCCCGCGCGTCGGTGCACTCCTTGCGCGGGACCAGGAAGACCGAGGCGCCGTCCCGGTGCGCGGCCTGCGTCTTCAGCGGGACCCCGCCCACCGCACCGACCTTCCCGCCGGCGGTGATGGTCCCCGTACCGGCGATGGTGTGCCCGCCGGTCAGGTCGTGGCCCGCGCCGTCGCCGTCCAGCTTGTCGACGATGCCGAGGGCGAACATCAGCCCGGCGCTCGGACCGCCGACGTCCGCGAGGCTCAGCTTGACCTTGATGTCCTTGGCGGACTTGCCGAGCTGGCCGAGCGCGGCGCTGGTGGCGGTGTCCTGCGACTGCTCCATCTGCTTCGCGTTGTGCTCGGCGATCTCCTCGGTGTTGTTGCCCACCGGGTAGACCGCCTCCCGCGGCATCACGGCCTCGTCCGTACGGAACCAGCCCTCGATGACGTCCGGCAGATGGACGGAGGCGTCCGGGCCGGTGGCCACGATCGAGGTCATCCGCAGCTGTCCGCTCGTCTTACGGGTCCCGGCGCCGGTGACGGTGATCACCGGCTTGCCCTTGTCGTTGCCGAGGACATTCGCGGTCATGCCCGGATAGGCGACCGCATACGGCAGCGGGGCGAGGGCCGCGGTGAGGAGGAGGGCCAGGACGAGGGCGGTGCAGACCGCCAGGGCGCGGGTGCGTGAGGACACCCCGTCAGCCTAATTGACCCCCGCCCCACCAGGGCCGCAGAACGCTGCGGCCTCACCACACGGCCACCGCCTCTTCACACCCCGTGACCTCGACCGTCCCCTCGGCCTCAGCGCAACGCCTCCGACACCTCCCGGGCCGCGTCGACCACCCGCGGACCGATCCGCTCGGAGACGGTGTCCGCGAGCATCACCACGCCCACGCTGCCCTCGATGCCGCTCACCCCGAGCAGCGGTGCCGCCGCGCCGCTCGCCCCGGCCTCCAACTCCCCGTGGGTCAGGGCGAGTCCGGCGTCCTGGATACGGCCCTGCCGGGCCTTGAGGATCGCCCGGCCGGCGGCCCCGCGGTCCAGCGGATGACGGAATCCCGCCCGGTAGGCCACGTGGTAATCGGTCCAGGTCGGCTCCACCACGGCGACGGCCAGCGCTTCCGTGCCGTCGACGAGAGTGAGATGCGCGGTGGCCCCCACGTCCTCGGCGAGCGACCGCAGCGCGGGCAGCGCCGCCTCCCTGACCAGCGGATGCACCTGTCGGCCCAGGCGCAGCACGCCCAGGCCGACCCGGGCGCGGCCGCCCAGGTCGCGGCGCACCAGAGCGTGCTGCTCCAGCGTGGCCAGCAGACGGTAGACCACGGTGCGGTTGACACCGAGCTTGTGGGAGAGCTCGGTGACGGTCAGCCCGTGGTCGGTGTCGGCAAGCAGTTTGAGGACGCGCAGCCCTCGGTCGAGGGTCTGGGAGGTCTCTGCGGTCACGACGCCTCCTGGGTGAGTGGCGGCACTCGGACGCGACGCGCTGCGAGTCCCGGAGCAGCGCGCGCTAGAGGCCGCCGGCCGCATGGCACCGGCTGCGCTCCGCGGCGGCGCTGCCACGGGGCGTGTGCGTGACCGGGACAGTAGCGAGCCAGTCCGGTGAGCGGAAGAGTCCGTCCAGAATCCGGGCTTTCCCGCCCGGAATATCCCCGTAGGTCCGTCCAGAACGTCCCTTGGTGTTTCAGGTAGGGCTACAGAGCCGTTCGGGCGGTATGGGCGGAAGCGACGGGGCACGGCCGCCGGCGCCTCCGGGCACGCCGGGCCGGAAACGACGGCGGGGCGGCGCGCCGCACAACCGGCACACCGCCCCCACCCACGGGCCATGCGGGGCACCGGCCCCGCCCCGGGTCACAGACCACGGACCACGGGCCACAGGTCACGAGCCACGGGCCACGGGTCACAGGCCACGAGCCACAGGTCATGAGCCCACAGGTCACGAGCCACAAGCCACCCGCGGACTCACTTCATCCGCGTGGCCCACTCCCGTACCTTCTTGATCCGCTCGCCCAGCTGCCCGGCGGTGGCCTCCGCGCTGGGCGGCCCGCCGCACACCCGCCGCAGCTCGGTGTGGATCACGCCATGCGGCTTCCCGCTCTGGTGGACATACGCCCCCACCAGCGTGTTCAGCTGCTTCCTGAGCTCCAGCAGCTCCTTGTGCGTGACCACGGGCCGCCGCTCGGCCGGCAGCTCCAGCAGATCCGCCTCCTCGTCCGGCCGCTTCTTGCTGTGCGCGATCTGCCGGGCCTGCCGCTTCTGCAGCAGCATCTGCACCTGGTCGGGCTCCAGCAGTCCGGGGATGCCGAGGTAGTCCTGCTCCTCCTCGCTGCCCGCATGGGCCTGCATTCCGAACTCGGCACCGTCGTAGAGCACCCGGTCGAAGACCGCCTCCGACTCCAGCGCCTCGAACGAGAACTGCTCCTGCTCGCCGGTGTCCTCGTCCTGCTCCTTGTTCGCCTCCTCCATCTCCTTCTCGGATTCGGCGTACGGGTCTTCCTCCCCGTCCTTCTTCGGCTTGTCCAGGACGTGGTCGCGCTCGACCTCCATCTCGTTGGCGAAGCCGAGCAGCATCGGGACGGTGGGCAGGAAGACCGAGGCGGTCTCGCCGCGCTTACGGGACCGCACGAAACGGCCCACGGCCTGCGCGAAGAACAACGGCGTCGAGATCGTGGTGGCGTACACCCCGACCGCCAGCCGCGGCACGTCGACGCCCTCGGACACCATCCGGACCGCGACCATCCAGCGGTCCTGGGAGTACGCGAAGTCGTCGATGCGCTGCGAGGCCCCGGTGTCGTCGGACAGGACGAGGGTGGCGCCCTCGCCGGTGATCTCCCGGATCAGCTTGGCGTACGCCCGCGCCTGCTCCTGGTCGGAGGCGATCACCAGCGCTCCGGCGTCCGGGATGGACTTACGGACCTCGCTCAGCCGCCGGTCGGCGGCGCGCAGCACATTGGGCATCCACTCGCCGCGCGGATCCAGCGCGGTACGCCAGGCCTGCGAGACCGCGTCCTTCGTCATCGGCTCGCCGAGCCGGGCCGCGATCTCGTCGCCCGCCTTCGTCCGCCAGCGCATATTGCCGCTGTAGGAGAGGAAGATGACCGGCCGGACGACGCCGTCGCCGAGCGCGTTGCCGTAGCCGTAGGTGTAGTCGGCGGAGGAGCGCCGGATGCCGTCGTTGCCCTCCTCGTACGTCACGAACGGAATCGGGTTGGTGTCGGACCGGAAGGGCGTACCGGTCAGCGCGAGCCGCCGGGTGGCGGGCTCGAAGGCCTCCAGGCACGCCTCGCCCCAGGACTTCGAGTCACCGGCGTGGTGGATCTCGTCGAGGATCACCAGCGTCTTGCGCTGCTCGATCCGGTTGCGGTGCAGCATGGGCCGTACGCCCACACCGGCATAGGTGATCGCGACGCCGTGGTACTCGCGGCCCAGCGGCCCCGCGCTGTACTCCGGGTCGAGCTTGATCCCCAGCCGTGCCGCCGCCTCGGCCCACTGCTTCTTCAGATGCTCGGTCGGGGCGACGACCGTCACCTGCTGCACGACGTGGTGGTGCAGCATCCACGAGGCGAGCGTGAGCGCGAACGTCGTCTTGCCGGCTCCGGGCGTCGCGACGGCGAGGAAGTCTCTCGGCTGTGCCTGGATGTAGCGGTCCATGGCCGCCTGCTGCCAGGCACGCAGCTTGTTCGCGGTACCCCAAGGGGCCCGTCCCGGGAATGCCGGGGACAGGTGATGGTTATTGGTGGCGCTGGTGGTGGTAGTCACGGTCTCCGTCGGCTGAACTCGGCGATCGGCAACCGCGTCAGCCTACCCGTGCGCCGGTTCACGCTCCGGGGTTACGGCACCGGCTCACCCTGCGGTGGGACCGAGGTCACATTCGCCGTCCGGCCCCGGATGAGGGTGATTTCGCAGGTCGGGCCGGTGAAAGGGCATCGCGCGACGCCCTCACGACGCCCTCACTACGCCCTCACTACGCCCTCACACCCGCTCCGGTCGCAACCGGCTCGTGACACCGGCGCCGGCCAGCGCCACCACCGCCATCGCCGCGAACACGGCCGCGAAGGCCGCCGGATGGCTCGCCGAGGCGGCACCGGCCGTGGCCGCGGGCCCGTTCGCCGCGATCGAGCCGCCGCCGAAGGCCACGAACAACACCCCGCTGACCCCTACGAAGGTGACATTCCCGAGCGCGTCCGACATCTGCAGGGACGCGGAGTTGCTGCCCGCCTCCTGCGGGCGGGAGAGCTTCAGCAGCAGTACGCCGCCGCTGGAGATGTTCAGGCCCATGCCGAACCCGCCGACCGTCCAGGCCGCCGCGACGACCGCGACGGGCACACCGTCGAGCAGCGCCAGCGGCACCGTCACGATGGCCGCCGCCAGCAGCACCGTGCCCAGGCCCATCAGCCGCTCCCGGTACGGTTCCAGGCGCGGCCGGCTCTGGACGTACGAGCCGAGCGCCCAGGTCAGTCCGCCGCCGGTGAGGGAGAGACCGGCGAGGGTGGGGGACAGTCCGCGCTGGGTGACCAGCATCAACGGGATGAAGCTCTCGGCGGCGACCAGCGCCCCGGCGGCCAGACCCCGCATCAGCACGACGCTCGGCAGGCCGCGCCCCGCACGGAACGTGCCGCGCGGCAGCAGCCGCACGATGCCCGGTACCAGCAGGGCCAGTCCGGCGGCCGCGGGCAGCAGCGCGGACCAGGCCGGATGCTGGCCCGCGTACTGCAGCAGGCAGGCTCCCACGGCGACGGCCAGCGCGAGCAGACAGCGCCGGTTGCCCAGCACCTGGCGGGCGCCGCTGCCCGGGCCCGGCCGCGTACGGGGCAGCTTGCGCAGCGCGGGCAGCATCACCGCGAGCGGCAGCAGTATCAGTACCGGGATGGCGAGGAAGACCCAGCGCCAGCCGAGCTGTTCGGTGACGGCCCCGGCGACCAGCGGGCCCACGATCACCGGCAGCACCCAGGCCGCCGAGAACGACGCCATGATCGACGGGCGCAGCCGCTCGGGGTAGGCACGGCCCACGACCACATACAGCGAGACCACCACCATCCCGCCGCCGATGCCCTGCACCCCGCGGCCCGCGACGAACATCCCCATGCTCTGGGCACCGCCCGCGACCAGCAGCCCCGCCCCGAACGCGGCGATCCCGGCGAACAGCGGTGCGAGCGGTCCGTGCCGGTCGCTCCACTCCCCCGCGAGCGCCATCGCGAACAGGCTCGCCGTGAAGTAGGCGGAGAACGCGAAGGCGTAGAGACCGATCCCGTCCAGGGCGCGGGCGGCGACCGGCATCGCGGTGTTCACGGCGATCGCCTCGAAGGCGACAACCGAGACGACGGAGATGATGCCGAGGGTGAGCGCACGGTGGGCCCGGCCGAGGATGCCGCCGGTGCCGGACGGGTCGGCGGGCGGGGCGAGCTCCGCGTGGGTACCGGGGCGCGGGTCAGTGTCGGGGGCACTGCCGGGGTGGGTGCCGAGGCCTGGGCCGGGGTGGGTGCCGAGGCCTGGGCCGGGGTGGGTGCCGAGGCCTGGGCCGGGGTCGGTGCCGAGGCCTGTGCCGGGGTCGGTGCCGGTGCCGGTGCCCAGGTCGGTGCCGGTGCCGGGGTCGGGGTCGGTGCCGAGGCCTGGGCCGGGGTGGGTGCCGAGGCCTGTGCCGGGGTCGGTGCCGGGGTCGGTGCCGGGGGCGGGACACGGGTCGGCGCTGCGGCGGGGGCGATCAGCGGTCATCGGGCCAGCGTAAGGGCCGTACGACGGCGGTGCCCCTGTCCGGAGACGGGGACCGGGTCGGCCGTAGGACCTACGCCGCGGGACGGGTACGGTCCGGCACCACCCGGCACGGACCGGCCGTACGCCGGCCGTACGTCGGCCCGCGTGGGGCAAGCTGTCCCTATGCCGCACTTCCGCACCTACGACGATGCCGAGCTCCACTACCGCACGCTCGGCCCGGCCGACTCGCCCCTGCCGCCCCTGATGTGTCTGGCCGGCGGCCCCGGACGGGATGCCGCGTATCTGGGCGACCTCGGCGGGATGAGCGCACACCGGCAACTGATCGTTCCGGACAGCCGCGGCACCGGCTCCTCCCCGGCCGCCGCCGATCCGTCCCGTTACGCCTTCCCGCAGCTCGCCGAGGATGTCGAGGCCCTCCGCGCGCATCTGGGCCTGGAGCGGTTCGCCCTGCTCGCGCACGACGCGGGGGCCGCGGTCGCCCAGGCGTACGCGGCCAGGCACCCGCAGCGGCTGAGCCGGCTGGTGCTGGTCTGCCCCGGCTCCCGGCTGCAGGGCGAACTCCCCGACGACGCACGGGAGATCTTCGCCGCACGCGAGCACGAGAAGTGGTGGCCGGAGGCTTCGGCGGCGGTGCGGCAACTGGCCGAGACGTCCGATATGGACGAGGTACGGCAGCTGCTGATCGCCGCGGCGCCGCTCGCCTACGGGCGGTGGGAGGAGCCGCAGCGGGCCCATGCCGCCACGGAGGGCGAGCAGTTGGGGCCGGTACCGCGGGCCGGTTTCTGGCAGGGCGTGGACGAGCAACTGCGTGGGGCGCTGGTGTCCGGGCTGGGTGAGGTGACGTGCCCGGTGCTGGTGGTGACCGGTGACCGCGACGGGGTGACGGGTATGCGGGCGGGCGAGCTGGTGGCCGAGTCGTTCCCCGACGCACGGGTACGGCCGCTGCACGAGGTGGGCCACTACCCGTGGGTGGACGCCCCGGAGCTGTTCGGGCCGGCGGTGGAGGAGTTCCTGCACTCGGCGTGAGCGACACACCCCACCGGAGCCCCGTCCCGTCCCGCCCCGTCCCGTCCCGCCCCGTCCCGTCCCGCCCCGTCCCGTCCGTCCTGCCCCGTCCCGCCCTGTCCCGTCCTGCCCCGTCCCGCCCCGCCCCGCCGGAGCCCTGCCCGGCGGCTCCGCGCTGCGCGGCGCCATCGCCCCCCACTTCATGAACGGCATGTTGCCCCGCGTTGCCCCGTATTGCAGCTTCACGCCACTCTGCTCCGCACCCTTGCCGAACACCCCACCGCGCGGCTTACAGTCGGGTCCAGCACAGCAACCCGGCCGTGTGCCCGAGTGGTTCAGGGGCTCGCCTGCAAAGCGAGTTACGTGGGTTCGAATCCCGCCACGGCCTCCGTTCACCGTACGGCCCGCGCCACGCGCGATCACCGCGCGCTGCGTCCGGGGCGGCCCCCACACCCGTGGGACCGCCTCCGGGCGCGAGGGGCACCCCGGCCCGGCGCGGAGTGCCCACCCGGCGTCGTCCCGCATCCTCGGCCACCGCGCCGCTCCCCCGGCTCTCACCGGCGGGTGTGGAGCGCGGCGACGAAACGGTAGGTGTCCCCGGCCTCGCCCGCGTCCGTCGGGCGGCGCAGTTCCACCAGCGCCAGGGGGCGGTCCACCGGCTCGCCGGTGTCCGGGTCGAAGGCTATGTAGCCGCTGATACCGCGGACCCGGGATCTGCCGTTGGTCTGCTCCAGCATGGCCAGGACCATCCGGGCGGTGACCTGACGGGTGCCGTAGACGCCGACGGCGCTCCGGGCGGCCTTGCCGATGGTGTACGTGGCGTCATGGCCGAGCATCGCCTGGCCGCTGGTGAGGGCGGAGGGCGGGCCGCCGACCTCGTCGCGGTAGGCGCGCTCGAAGTCCGCGAAGGGGCCGTTCCTGGCGGCGCCGTAGACCTCCTCGGATATCCGGGGATGGGTGAAGGCGGTGTAGTAGACCGTCAGTTGGCTGTACTTCCAGCGCTCGGCGAGCGTGGCGAGCTCGGTGCGGTGCCCGTCGCCGCCGGTGTCGAAGTAGACGCCCAGCGCACTGGAGAGCACCGTCGTAGGGCAGTGCCGGCCTCCCTCACCGGCCGCCTCGATGAACCGGCGCAGCTCCCGTCCCCGGCCGGCGAAATACACCACGTCCGGTGGCTTCGGGTCACCGCAGACCTTGTCGGCGACCAGGGAGAGCGCGTTACCCGCCGTCGCCTCCTCGCCCTCTCCGGAACGGAACGGGATGACCTCGTCGTCCACCTTCAGGCCCGCACGCCGGGCCGCCGCGGAGAAATCCTTGTAGAGGGAGGTGTTGTAGTCGTCCTTCTCGTTGCCGTCCCGGATCACCTGGACGCGGTAGCCGGGGTGCTTTCGCTGCTGCTCTTGCAGGTAGCCGGCGGCGGCCGCGGTCTGGTCGCGGTTGGGGAAGGAGACCCGGTAGAACCCGGCCGTACGGGAACTCAGTCCGTCGGCCGCCACGGTCGCGCCGACCATCGGCAGCCCGGCGGCCCGCAACCGCTGCACGGCGCTCATCGTACGGTCGTTGCTCTGCCCGAAGCCCGCCACGGCGACGAGGTGTTCGGTGTCCTTCATCGCGATGAGCTGATCGACGACCTGTTTCCAATGGCTGTCGCCGCGGCCGGTGTTGGCGAGCAGCAGCCGGATCTTGGGAAGGGTCGCGCGCTCGGCGTTCAGCGCGCGCTGGGCGAGGTAGGCGCCGCTGACGGCCTGCCGGGTGGCCTCCGGGCCCCGGTCGGCGGATCCGCCCGCCATGGCCTCGACATAGGCGATGGCGACCGACCGCTGCCCGGACTTGGCGACCTTGTCGTTCTCGTCGCGGATCTTCGCGCTCAGCTGCTGCATGTTCCCGAAGGCGTACGCGCCGTCCGTGACGCCCACGCACTCGCCGCCGGCCACCTCGCGGACGCCGTCGCCGCAGCGGCCGGCCGTGTCGATGATCTGCACCGCGGTGGCGGCCGCGACCGCCACCGCCACCAGCGCCGAGACGATCCACAGCCCCCAGCGCCTCGGCGGTCGGGGCGGCTCGAAGGTACGGGTGCTCACAGCCACGGCTCCTTTCCGTACTGCTTCGCCTTCCGCAGCAGCGCCGAGGTCCAGGGCACGCTGTCGGCGTGCACCGCGAGGGTGTGGAAGCGGGCCTGAATCTCGCCGTACAACTCGGCTGCGGGATCACCGAGCGGGTCGCGATACGGATCGCCGACCCGGTCCGTACGGGGATCGTCCGGCGGCTCGGGGCTGATCCAGACCGCCGCGAGCAGCCGGGTGATGGTCCGCAGCCGCTGCTCCACCACGCCGTCGCCGAGGTGGTCCACCAGCCGTTCGTAGCGCTCCCACAGCGGCTGGTCGAGGGCCCCGCCGGCCGCCTCGGCAAGCGGCGCGCGCCGCAGTCGGCACAGCTGCGCACACCACTCCTCCGGGGCGACCCGGTCGAAAGCGTCATCCAGATAGGCGGCCGCCGCGGCGAGATCACCGCCCGCCAGCGCGTGATAGGCCGCGGAGGCCTGCTCCCCCGCTGTGGCCGCGCGGTCCCGCAGCGCCGCATGCACGGCCCGCCGTCCGCGCATGGCCAACGCCCCGTCGAAGGTCCCACCGGCCCCTCCGGCCCCTCCGGTCCCACCAGCCCCTCTGGCCCCACCGCTTCCCCCTGCCGCAGCGCCGGACTCAGGGGCCGCGGCGAGCCGGCACAGCAGCAGCAGGCGCAGCAACGGATGGGGGGTTTCCGTTGGGCCGTCGGACTCCTCGTCGCCGGTGTCGAGGTGCATGGTGCGCAGCACGTCCGTACAGAAGTCGTTGAACTCCTCCTGGACGCGGGCGCTCGCCTCGTCCCACAGCGCCCGGCCCGCCTGCGTCTGCGCCAGGTCTACGGCGGCCGCGGCACGGGCCAGTGCCTGCGTCAGCTCTCCGCTCGCATCGATCGGCAACAGCCGCTCCAGCAAGGCGTCGACGAGGCCCGAGGAGGGCTGCAGAACCTGCCGCAGCCGCACCTCCCAACCGGCCTCGGCCGGACATTCCAGCAGGGCTTCCAGCAGCTGTGCGGTGCCCGCCGGATGGCCGCGGGTGAGTTCATGCACCACCCAGCCCAGCCACTGCACACCGTTGTCGGCAGCCGGCACCGGCACCCGCCGGCCGGCCGACCGCAGCACCTCCTTTGCCTGCTGCTCGACCTCGTGCCGCAGCAGATCGCGCAGCCGGCCCACCATCAGCCCCTTGACGATCCGCTCCGGGACGAACCTCTCCTCCTGCGCGGGCCACCGGCCGGGCAGCACGCCGGGCCGCCGGGGCCCGCCGAACGCGAAGCCCTCCAGCGCCGCCGGATAGCTGCCCGCCGTGGCGAGCACCAGCAGCGGGTCGGGCGCCCCGGCCTTTCGCCGGGCGTCCAACAGCGCTTTGAGGAAGTCGTTTCCCAGCGGACTGTCGACGTTGTCCAGCAGCACCAGGCACTGCGTCGTACGCCGCTTGTCGCCACCGCGCGAGCCGTACGCCCGGCGCAGATCGTCCAGGAAGGCGTCGAAGAGCACCGCTTCGGCCCGCTGCCGCTCGGCCTCCTCGCGGTCGCCGTAGCGCTGGTTGAGGTCGATCAGAAAGCCGTCGACGGAGCCGCCGCCCCGGCTGCGGCGCCGGATACGCGCCAATTGCCAGCGCACCCGCAGGCGTACCCAGTGACGCCGCCACTCCGGCAGCAGCGGAAGTGCGGCGGTCACCGCCGTCGGGGCGCCGAGGACCGTCGCGGCGTAGGTGGCGAGCTGGTTGATCACTTCCGAGCGGCTGCTCGGCGGTCCGACCAGCGCCGCTTCCATCTGCCGCACGGCGGCGTCCCGGTCGGCTGCTTCCATCTGCGCCGCGACGGCGATCGTCAGCAGCCCGAACGCCGGAAACCGCAGCCGGGCGAAGTCCCTCTTCTTCTCGTTGAGCTGGAAGACCAGCGCGGCCAGCACATCGATCGGCTTGCGGCCCTCCTGCCCCAGCGCCGCCAGATCCAGGCGGGCCACCGGTGCCCGCCGGGCCCAGTCCGCCAGATGCCGCAGCACGGTCGTCTTACCGCTGCCACGCGGCCCCAGCAGCAGCGTGGCAGGCAACTCGGGCCGACTGCCCGGCGTGCGCACCAACAGCTCCTGGACGTACCGCTCCACGGCACGGTCCCGCCCCGACTCCCCTGCCCATTCCTGCGGCATCCCGCTCCCCCCGGCCCCGCCACTCCCACGATCCCCGCGATCCCCACGGCCGGTCGGCTCTCACACCGGCCGCCCTAGGATCCTCCAATTCCCGTGCGCTGCAAGCACTTTGGCTCCGTCTGGCCGCTTCTCTCCCCTCGCTCGCCGCCGCCTCGCACACCGAAAATCACTCTACGTGACGCCACTGACAATCTCCGTGACGGAGGGTGAAGGTGCGGGTTGGCGACCGACGCCGCACGGGCCCCACGCCGAGCCGACGGGTACGGACCCCACACGACGCCGGCGGGGTACCGGCCGTCCCCACGTACCCGCCGTCGGGTACGGACCCCACGCCGCGCCGGCGGGGTACGGACTCCACGCCGCCCTGGCGGGTGGGGAATAGACCCCGCCGCCCCAAACCCGACCCACATACACCCGCCCACCCCCCGAAGGGGGGTGGGCGGCGGGGAAAAACCAACAAGGGGCCGGGTGGGCGGCGGGGAAAAACCCAGGGGCAAGTGAGCTGCACGGAAAATCCCAGGGGCACCCGCAGACGCACCCATGCAGGCACCCACAGACGCACCCACGCAGGCACCCGCAGCGGCACCCACTCAGGCACCCGTAGACGCACCTACTCAGGCACCGCAGCAGCCCCCACCGCTACTGCTGCACCACCTGTGCCACCGCCGCCTGCGGGCGGATCGGGAGGCGGCCGATGGGGCGGCCGGTGGCGGCGCGGACCGCGGAGGCCACGGCGGCCGGTGAGGTGACGACCGGGACCGCGCTGGCGGGCTTGGCGCCGAAGGGGGCGATCACGTCCCGTTCCTCGACGAGCTTGACGATGCGGATGTCCGGGGCGTCCAGGGCGGTCGGCAGCGCATAGCCGGTCAGGTCGGGGTGGCGGACCTGACCGCGGGTGGTGCGCAGGTTCTCCATCAGGGCGGCACCCAGGCCCTGGGTGACCCCGGCCTCGATACGGGATCGCAGCTGGCGGGGGTTGAGCACCCGGCCCACGTCCTGGGCGACGGTCATCTCCACGACCCGGATGGTGCCGAGCTCGATGTCGACATCGGCGACACAGCGGATCGCGCAGAAGGCGAGGCCGACGAACGCATCGCCCTGACCGCCCTCGTCCAGCGGCTCGGTCGGATGCGGGCGGCACTGGGCGGTGGCCCACAGTTCCTTGCCGTCCAGCGCCTCCGCGACGGTGGTGCTGAGCACCCCGTCGTAGGAGGTGATCTTGCCGTCGTTGATCTGCAGCAGCTCGGTGGACATCCCGAACTTGTGGGCCAGCGGCTGCAGCAGTTGCGTACGGACCATCTTGGCGGCGCGCTCGACGGCGCCGCCGGAGACCCAGGTGTGCCGCCCGTGGCAGGCCGGGCCGGCCGGCGGCTGGTCGGTGTCGACGCCGGCGACGTGCACCTCGTCGATGCCGAGCGTCTCCTGCACGATCTGCCGCGCCAGGGTGGAGAACCCGGATCCGGTCTCGACCGCGGCGCAGATGACGTGAGCCACCGAGCCGCTGACCTTGACGGTGGCGGTGGAGACCTCGTCGGTGCCCTCCGCGCCGAGCATGTGCACCATGCCCAGCGCGTAGCCGACACCGCGGCGCACCGCGCCCGGTTCACCCGCCCCCTCGGGACCGCCCGGCAGCAGCCACTCCGCTTCGGGCGCGTCCTTGGGCAGCTCGGGAAGCGGCGCTTCCTTGACGGCGTGCAGGAGTTCGGCGACCGGGGCCGGGCAGGTCACCGTCTGCCCCGTGGGCAGCAGGTCTCCGGTGGCCATGACGTTGCGCAGCCGGATCTCGTCGGGCTCCAGCCCCAGCCGGGCGGCCAGCTTGTCCATCTGGCCCTCGTAGGCGGCACAGACCTGCAACGCGCCCTCGCCGCGCACATGGCCGGACGGGGGGTTGTTGGTGCGCACCGCCCAGCCGTCGACAACGGCGTGCGGGACGACATACGGGCCGCAGGAGAAGGACACGGCCGCGGCCAGCGCGTCGGCGGAGGTGTCCGCGTAGGCACCGGCGTCCATCAGGATCTGGGCCTCCACCTTGACCAGCTTGCCGTCGGCGTCCGCATGGTGGCGGTAGCGCAGCAGCGTGGGGTGTCGGTGGGCGTGCGAGAGGAAGGACTCCTCCCGGGTGGCGGCGAGCTTGACGGGGCAGCCCGTCCGCAGCGCCAGCAGGCCGAGCGGCAGTTGGATGCCGGGGTCCTCGCGGTCGGCGGTGGCGCCGGGTACACCGGTCACCACGACCTTGACCTGGTCCGGTTCCAGGCCGAAGGAGGCGGCGGCCAGATCACGGTCGGTGTGCGGGTCCGTGGAGGCGGTGTAGATCTCCACGCCGCCATCGGGGCGCGGCACCGCGAGCCCGGCCTCGGCCCCGATGGGCGCCGGGTCCTGGCGGCCGATCCGGTAGAGCCCCTCGACCATCACCTCGCCCACCACGTCGGGGTCACCGAAGCGGAGCGGGATATGCCGGATGAGGTTGCCGTCCGGGTGCAACGGCTCGGCCTCGAAGGCCAGTTGGGGGTCGGTGACCGCGTCCTGGATCTCGTACTCGACGGCGATGGCGGCGGCGGCCAGCCGCGCCGTGTCGGGATGCTCGGCGGCCACCGCGGCGATCGGCTCGCCGTGGTGACGGACCTCGTCCTTGGCGAAGACCGGGCGGTCGGCGGTGCCCCGGCCGTGCCCCGCGTCGCCGGGGACGTCCTCGTGCGTGACGACGACGCGCACGCCGGGCATCTCCACGGCGTGCCGGGTGTCGATGGACAGGATCCGCGCGCGCGGATGCGGTGAGCGCAGCACCGCGGCCCACAACAACCCCTCGGCCCACAGGTCGGCGGCGTACGGGAAGGTGCCCTCGGCCTTGGCCGGTGCGTCGGCGGGCGGCAGGGACACGCCCAGGCCGTGCAGCGGCTCCTCGGCGGGCATCCGGACGCCCGCCGCAGGGGTCGCGGTGACGGCACCCGCACCCTCGGACGTGCCACTCATGCCGCAACCTCGCTTCGCCCGGCCTCGCACCCGCTCGGCGCGCACCTCTCGATGTCTCTCCCCCGGCTTCCGGTCCGGGGAACTCCCATGCTGCGCTCGTTCATGCGGAGCCTCCCGTGTGCGGATCCTGGTCGTGCGGGGCGTGGCCCATGGGGTCTGCGGGACCGGCCTGGTGCGGGATACGGGCGGTGTCCGCCGGCGCCGTCCCGTCCGGGTCGTCCGCCGGGCCGTATGCCGCCTCCGCCGACTCCGCACGGGCCTTGACGACCTCGTCGACGGCGTCCAGCACGCCCCGGTAGCCCGAGCAGCGGCAGAGGTTGCCGCACAGCGCCTTACGGGTCTCCAGCTCGCTGGGGGCGTGATTGCCCTCCAGGAGGTCATGGACGGTCATCGCCATCCCCGGTACGCAGAAGCCGCACTGCACCGCACCGCAGGCGGTCAGCGCGCGCTGCACGTCGGAGGGCTCACCGTTCTCCGCGAGCCCCTCGACCGTACGGACCTCACTGCCCGCCGTGGTGGCCGCGGGCACCAGGCAGGACGCCACCAGCCGCCCGTCCACCTGGACGGAGCAGGCCCCGCACTCACCCTGCGAGCAGCCGTCCTTGGCGCCGGCCAGGCCGAGCCGCTCGCGCAGCACGTAGAGCAGCGACTCGCCGATCCAGGCATCGGTGACCGGCCGGTCGATGCCGTTCACCCGCAGGACGTAGGAGGCGGCGGGGTGTTCGTCGAAGGCTTCGGCGTCAGGGTCGCCCGCCACGTCGGCCTCGACCACCACGTCGGCCTCGACCACCACGTCGGCGTCGCCCGCCGGGCCGGAGGCGGGAGCGGGCGGGGAGGCAGCGAAGGGGTCGTCGGACCGGACGGCGCCCTGGGTGTCGCCGGTGCCCTCGGTGTCGCCGGCCGGAATCCCGCCGGCGGTGGCTTCGGCGCTGCCGGTCGACCGCGCGCCGCCGACGGACCGTGCGCCGCCGGCCAACTGCGCGCCGCCTGCGGTGCCACTGCCGTCCTCACCGGGGTTCTCGCTCACCCCGGGGCTCTCGCCCATCCCGGGGCTCTCGCCCATCCCGGCGTTCTCGTCCGCCCCGGAGCCCTCGCCGACGTGCCCGGCGCCTCTCGGGTCCGCGAGGCCATCGAGGTCCGTGAAGCTGCCGAGGTCCGTGAGGCCGCCGAGGTCCGTGAGGCCGGTGTGCTCGCCGTGCTGCGGCACGGCGTCCGCAAGGCCGTCGGCACCCGAGGCGGCGGGCGTTACGGGCCCGGCCGCGTCCGTGACCGCGAACTCGCCGGAATCCGCCTGCTGTTCGCCTGCTGTCCCCGGGGCCGTCCAGCCGGCCGTGCCGCCGGGCACGTCCGCCGTCCCGTCAGGCCGGTCCGCCGGCTCCGGCCGCTGCGCCCGGTCGTGCGGCGGCTGCGTCGCGTCCTCGGCAGGCGGCCACTGGGCCAGCGCGTCGGCCGGCAGCGACCAGTGCCCGGTCGCCCCGCCGGCCGCGCCGTGCGGGACACCCGCGCCCGTCCCGTACGGGTCGCCACCCGACGGGCCTGTGCCGCCGGGCAGTTCGGCGTCCGGCTCGACGCCGTGGCCCAGGCCGTGGCCCGGAAGGCCGTGTTCGTGCGCATACGGGTCGTCCGCGGCGCCGCCGAAGTGAGCGTGCACCGCGCCGCCGTACGAGGCGTCGTGCGGCGCCGCGGGGTGCGTTTCCGCTCCGCTCGCGGCAGTCGGCCCGGTGGTGAAGTTCCAGTGCCCGGTACCGGCGGACTCGCCGGTGTCCGCCGGGTTCCCGGCGCCGTCGTACGCACCGGCGCCCGGGTACCCGCCCCCCTGGTAACCGGCGGCACCACCGGCCCCCGCAGGGCCGGGATGTCCGTGATGACCCGGATGGGCGGGGTGGCCCGGATGGGCGGGGTGGCCCGGATGACCCGGATGGCCGCCGTTGGGTGCCGTATGCCCCGTCAGTCCGTCGTCGCCGACGAGGTATTCGCCGGATTCCTCCAGGCCGTCGTCCGCCGCCGCGGGGACCGACCAGGTCCCGGGGTTGCCCGCCTCCGGGCTGCCCGCGACGGGCCAGTCCACCGGGTCGCCGTGCCACGGCCGGGCCGCCTCGGGGGCGTCGCCGTGGTAGCCCTCGGAGGAGCCGTGGTGGGCCGCGTACTCCGCCTGGGCCGGGTACCCGGCGGACGGGTCGGCGTATCCGGCCGAGGGGTCCGCGAAGGGCATCGTCCACTGGCCGGTGGCCGACGGGTCGGTGCCCGCGTCCGCGACCGGCGGCGCGGGCGCGTGCGGGGTGAAGGAGGCCGGTGGGGTGTAGCCGTGACCGGGTGCGGCGAGCGGCTCGGTGCCCGGGGTGCCGTAGCGGGGCGATCCGCCGCCGTAGACCCCGGTGGTGAAGCCCTCCGGGAGCTGCACGAAGGCCGTCGCCTCCGACTCGTACTCGCCCCCCTGCGGCAGCGGCTGCCAGCCGTGTTCGGGGTGCGGCTGGTACGGATGGCGGTTGTCTGCGTCGCTCATGAAAGCGCCCTCCCCAGTGCGCGGCGGGCCAGGGCTGCCACCGTACGGCGCAGGTGGAGTGCGGCCGGCGGCAGGGTGGCCGGTTCCGAACCGTCCTCGGGCGGCGCCGGGTCCGGGATGCAGGCGGCGGCGACGTAGTCGCCGAAGGCCGTCAGCGCCTCGGGCACCAGGCCGCGTTCGCCGTCCCAGTCGATGAGCGAGGCCACCCACTGCTCGGCCTCCAGGGGGCGCAGCGGCATGGCGGCGACCGCGCCCACCGCGCAGCGCACCCCGCGCCGGGCCGGGTCCAGGACGAGCGAGACGGAGGCGGTGGCCCGGCCGGGGCCGGTGCGGCCGGTGGCCTTGAGGAAGGTCTGCGGGGCGTGCAGCAGCGGCACCCGCACGAAGCCGACGAGTTCACCGGGGCCCAGCATCTCCCGGCCGGCCAGGAGGTGGCTGACCGGGATCTCACGACGGCTGCCCCCGGGGCCGGCGATGATCACCGTGGCTTCGAGGGCGGCGAGCACCGGGAGGGTGTCGCCCGTGGGCGCGGAGGTCACGATGTTGCCGCCGAGGGTGCCGGCGTTGCGGACCTGCGGCGGTCCGGCCGCACGGGCCGCGGCGGCGAGGCCCGGGATCAGGGCGGCGAAGTCGGGGCGTCCCATACGGGCGAGGGTGAGGCCGGCGCCGAGCAGCGCATGGCCGTCCAGGTACTGCCAGCCGCGGGTCTCACTGATCCGGCCGAGGCCCACCAGGGCTGCGGGTCTGAGGAGTCCGGCGTTGACCGCCGCCATGAGATCGGTGCCGCCTGCGACGGGCACGGCGGCAGGCATGGCGGTGAGCGCCGCCACCGCCTCGTCGAGCGAGGCCGGCAACGTCACCGTGTGCGACGCGTGCGGTGCGTGCGTGGTCAAGCCAGCTGCCCCTTCCCCGGTGTCCCGGCAGTTCCGCTCCGCCGTACGGTACGTGCTCACGGCCCGGACGTGGCAACTCTGGCACATCTTCCCGGGCCCCCGGCGCGAGGGTCCGCGAACCGGCGATCCGTCCCCGAACAGGGTGCTGGTCCGTTTTCGTCCGCCGCCGGCCGTGCGGGAACTGCGGTGTGGCGCATCGGCGGAGGCGTCCGGCCGGGCGCACACCGCCGCTACGGCGATGCCGGTACAGCAATGCCCGGTACGGCGATGCCCGGTGACGGAAGTGCCGCGGTGCGGGGTGACGCCGTACCGCACCACCGTCCCAGGGTCCGGCCGCACGAGCGCCCTCCTTGCACGGGGGCTCACACGTTTGGGGGCGCCCCGTCGATCGGGCGTCCGAGCACGCCGGGCCGTTTCTGCCAGGGGAGGGGGCCGCCGGGCGGGCGGTAGTCGACACCGAGGGCGTCGAGGCGGGCGTAGTGGACAGCCATCCGCCGGGTGAAGTCCTGGTAGTCGCGGTCGGCCGGTGCGGGCAGCCGCGACCAGGCGACCTCGGCGAAGGCGGCCAGCCGTGGAAAGACCTGGTAGTCGAGGCGCTGCTGACTGTCCATGACCTCGGTCCAGGCATTGGCCTGGGTGCCCAGGACGTGCGCGGCCTGGTCCGCGGTCAGCTCCGGTGGTACCGGCTCGAAGCGGTAGACGTCCTCCAGGGTCCGTACGAAGCCGATCGGTACCGGCTCGTTTGGGGAGTGGTGCTGACGGTGGTCCAAGTACACCTGCTGCTCGGGGCACATCACGACGTCATGGCCGGATTTCGCGGCGGCGGTACCTCCCGCGTAGCCGCGCCAGGAGGAGACGGCAAAACGGGCCGCGCGAGAGGGGTCCCCCCGGACGGTGTCCGGGGGAGCGTCGGGCAGGGCGGTGGCGGGCGACGGGCGGGAGCCGTCGCCCGGTCCGCCGTCCAGGATTTCGTCCCAGCCGATCAGCCGCCGGCCGCGGGCGGCGAGCCAGCGGTCGAAGTGCCGGATGAACCAGCTCTGCAGCTCGTCCTCGCCGGCCAGTGACAGCTCGGCGATCCGTGCCTGGGCGGCGGCGGACGCCTTCCACTGGTCCTTGGGGCATTCGTCGCCCCCGATGTGCACGAACGGCGAGGGGAAGAGCGCGAGGACCTCGTCGAGCACCTGCTCGTAGAACCGCAGGGTGTTGTCAGTGGGCGCCAGTACGTTGGTGTTGACGCCCCAGGTGTCCCAGACCTTCAGGGAGGTGGTGTCGATGACGTCGGTGTTGCCGAGTTCCGGGTACGCGGCGATGGCGGCCTGCGAGTGTCCCGGGATGTCGATCTCGGGGACGACGGTGATATGCCGCTGGGCGGCGTAGGCGACGATCTCGCGGATGTCGTCCTGGGTGTAGTAGCCGCCGTGCGGGCGCTCGTCCCAGAGCGGGGAGGCCCGGTGACCGACTTTGGTGCGCTCTCGCCAACCGCCGGTCCCGGTCAGTTTCGGGTAGCGGGCGATCTCGATCCGCCAGCCCTGGTCATCGGTGAGGTGGAGGTGCAGGACGTTGAGCTTGTGGGCGGCGAGCAGATCGAGGTAGCGCAGCACACCGTCCTTGGGCAGGAAGTGCCGGGCGACATCGAGCAGCATGCCGCGCCAGGCGAAGCGGGGACCGTCCTCGATGGTCTGCTGCGGCAGGACGGCCGCGCGCCCGGGGGCGAGCGGCGCCCGGCGGAAGGCGTGCGGGCCGAGGAGCTGACGCAGCGTCTGCGCGCCCCAGAAGACGCCTGCCGGGCCGCCGCCGGTGATCCGTACGCCCCGGCGAGTGGCGGCCTCCAGGCGATAGCCCTCTGCGGGCAGGGCCGGGTCGAGGGTGAGCACGAGGGTGTCGACGGCGTCGGCGGAGCCAGGCGGCAGCGGCAGGCCGAAGGCCGCGCCGAGGGTGGCACGCAGCCAGCGCGCGGTGTCCTCGGTGCCGGGCCCGGCGGCCAGCGCGGTGCCCTCGCCCAGGCGCACGGCGCAGCGGTGGGGCCCGTCGATGCTCAGCGGCGCCGGGACCAGTCCGCCGCCCGGTGCCGTGGGGGTGATGTCCGTGTCGGGCATGCCGTCCGTCCTTCGCCTAGCCGCCGGCCCGGGAACGGTCGGCCTGTACGAGTACGCAGAGGAGCAGGAAGACCAGCGCGGGGGGGGCGGCCCTCACGGTCGATGCTGCCATCCTCCCGCCCCGGCCGAGGCGGTTCGGCGTGAACGTGCCCAAGACCGGCCGCGTCAGGGCGGGATGGCGACCGGAGGGCGACCGGATGGCGACCGGATGGAGTGCGCGGTGGCACCGCTGCGGGACGGCACGGCGCACAGGAGTGCCGTGGCGCGGGGACAGACGTGTCCGGGGCACGCGGGTGGCGGCGGAGGCGGCCGGGGGACGCCGGTGGCGGCTGTGGTTGGCCGGGGCACGCGGCGGCGGCTTGGTGGCCGGGGCACGCGGCGGCGGTGATGCGGGCGCGGTGATGCGGGCGCGGGCCGCGCAATTCCGGGAGGGTCACGGATGATTGTGGGCCCTGGCCAGGGGCGTCGGCCGCTCGTCCGGTCCGGGACGCGGGGACGGCACCTCCCCCGGTTCCTCCAGGGCCGCGCCCCTGCCCCTGCGTCCCGCGGCCCCTAGGCTCCGCTGCGCGCTTGCGCCCGCAACCGGCCGGGGCCGGCGGGGCGCATCACGAGCGGCGGGGCATCACAGGCGACGGGGCGCGTCACAAGCGACGGGGGCATCACGGGCGGCGGGGCGCGTCACGAGCGACGGCTGCTACTTCTTGCCGCCGTCCTTGCCGCCCTTGTCCTTGTCGCCGCCGGCACCCATGGACTCGAAGATCTCCTTGCACATGGGGCAGACCGGGTACTTCTTCGGGTCGCGACCCGGGACCCAGACCTTGCCGCACAGCGCCACGACGGGGGTGCCGTCGAGCGCGCTCGCCATGATCTTGTCCTTCTGGACATAGTGGGCGAAGCGCTCGTGGTCGCCGTCGCCGTGCGACACCTGCGGTGTCGGCTCTACGAGGGTCCCCGTACCTGCCCCGCGCTCGGGCTCAAGAGTGCTCATAACAGCCAAGGGTACTCACGCCCGACGCAACCCGGGAGCGTCGGCCCGCCGCCAGGTGGAGCGCAAGACCCGCCGCCGCCACCCCGGCGGCCACCCACGGCAGCGCGTACGGCGCCAGCCCCGCCCCGAGCGCCAGCCCGCCGAGCGCCGAGCCGACCGCGCTGCCCAGATAGAGAGCCGAGTTGTTCAGGGCGAGGGCGATGGTGCCGCGCTCGGCGCGCAGCGCCAGCAACCGGTGCTGCTGGGGAACCTGCAGCGCCCAGCCCGCCGCGCCCCACGCCACCAGCGTGACCACCGCTCCGGGCAGCGCCGCGGCGGCCAGCGCCGGCAGCAGCGCCAGCGCCGGCACGATCACCGCCAGCACCCCACCGGTCACCATCCGCGCCCGCCCCGAGCGGTCCACCAGCGGCCCGGCCAGCGCGCTGCCCAGCACCCCGCCGGCGCCCCAGGCCCACAGGTACGGGGCCACCTCGCCGACACCGCCCGCCGCGGCCAGCACCGGCGCCAGGTAGGTGTACAGCCCGAGACTGGCCACCGCGGCCAGGAAGGACACCGCCACGACGGGGGCCACCGCCCGGTCCGTGAGGGCCGTCAGCCGGGCGCGTACCGGCACCACAGGCCCGGCCGGAACCGACGGCAGCAGCGCCGCCAGCCCGGCGAGCGCGCCCGCCCCGAGCCCCGTCAGCAACCACATCGTGGCCCGCCAGCCGGTGTGCTCGGCCAGCAGCACCCCGATCGGTACGCCCAGTACGGTGCCCGCGCTCATGCCGCCCATCACCAGGGCCAGTGCACGGCCGCGCCGTTCGGGCGGCACCAGTGCGGCGGCCGCTGCCGTGGACAGCGCCGAGTAGACCCCGGCACCGGCGCCCGCGACGACTCGGGCGAGGAGCAGCGTCCCCAGTGAGGGGGCCAAGGCCGTCGCCCCGTTGCCGAGCGTGAAGACCGCCAGCGCGGCCAGGATCAGCGCCCGGGGCCGGACGCCGGGGAGCAGCCCGGCGACCAGGGGCGCGGAGAGCGCATACGCGAGCGTGAAGACCGTGACCAGCTGGCCCGCCAGCGACACCCGGGTACCGATGTCGTCCGCCAGGACCGGCAGCACCCCTGCCATCACATACGCGTCCAGACCGAGGGTGAAGGCCCCCAGCGTCAGCAGCCAGACCTTGCGCACCATGCTCAACTCCCGTGATCGTCCGGGGCGCTGGGCAGGGCCCCGCCCCGGGGTGAACCGACGGATGAAACGTAGGGAGTCTCCGTATGCACGGGGAAATGCCCGGCACGGTGCACTTATGCTGGCGCGGCATGAATGGCGACACCGATTCCGACACCGACACCGCTGCCGAATCCGACACCGACACCGACACCGCACTCCAGGCCCTGAACGGCATAGAACTGCGGCATCTGCGCGGCTTTGTCGCCGTTGCCGAGGAGCGCAGCTTCACCCATGCCGCCGACCGGCTGCGGATCGGCCAGCCCGCGCTGACCCGGACCGTTCGCGCGCTGGAAAGCCTCGTCGGCACCCGGCTGCTGGACCGTACGACCCGCCGGGTCGAGCTCACCGACGCCGGCCGCCGGCTCTACGCCGACCTCGCCCCGCTCCTGCCCCGGCTGGCCGCCGCGCTGCGCTCGTCCACCGGGCCCGCGATCCTGCGGCTGGGCTTCACCTCGCTGCTGCCCGCCGCCTGCACCACGCTCACCGCGGACTTCGAGGCGGCGACCGGGGCCGGGGTGCGGCTGGTGCGCCGTGACTCCCCGCTCGCCGGGCTGGAGACCGGGGAGTCGGACATCGTGGTGCTGCGCGGCGAGGTCCCCCGGGACGCGGGGCTGCGCACCACGACCCTGCTCCATGAGCCACGGGTGGCCGCGGTGCCCCGGATGCCGGCCCCCGCGGGAAGCCGCACGGGCGGACGCACGCCGGGCCACGCCGGGAGGGACGGCCTCACGGACGCCCAGGCGGCGGCCCTTCGCGCCGTGGCCCGCCGACGAGTGCTGGACTGGGCCGAACTGGCCGGGCTGCCGCTGGTGGTGAACACCGTCACCGGCAGTACCGGCCCGGAGCTGTGGCCCGCCGGCCGGCAGCCCCAACGTGCCTGCACAGCGGGAAATTTCGATGAGTGGCTGGAGGCAGTCGCCGCCGGACACGGTGTCGGGGTGGCCCCGGAGCCGGTGGCCCGGCGGCACACCCACCCGGGGATCCGCTACCTCCGCCTGAAGAACGCGCCGGCCGTGCCCGTCCACCTGGCACTGCCCGCCCGCGATGCCCATCCGCTGGCCGAGCGCTTCTTCGTTCTGGGAGCCCGGACCGGGCCGACGGCCGGTGACGGTGACGGGCCGGCTCCTCCCGGGGGCGCGCCCTAGGGATGCCCCCTTACGACGCCACCGGCACCCCGCCCCGGGACCCGGCCGTCAGGCCCAGTTCCGTGGCGAAGGCCAGTGCGGCGTCCGGCCGGACGTCGTACCAGCAATCCTGACCGCAGACCGCATCCAGCAAGGTGGTGATGTCGTGTGCGCCGACCCTGCGGGCCTCGGCGGCGGCGAGGAAGGCGCGGACCGCCGCCACGGCGTCGACCTCGGTCTCCGTGCGGGCCACCAGGTCCTCGGCGATCTCCCTGACCGCCGCGTCACCGGGCGCGACCCAGCGCATGGCCGTCTCCAGGCCGTCGTCCGGCATCTTCTCGGGGTACGGCGCGCGCGCCCAGGTGCCGTCCTGCCACCAGTAGACGAACCCGAAGAGATTGCCCTCGGCGTCCTCGCGCAACTGCTCCCAGGGCAGCCATTCGGGGCCGCCGTCGAGGAAGTCGATCCGGCGGCCGCCGGTGTGTGTATGGCTGCCGTCCGAATCCTGGCCGCAGAGCAGGGCCCGGCCGTCCTCGAACAGTTTCAACCGCCACCAGTAGCTTCCGCCGCCGTTCCAGCACTGCAATCCCTGGCCGCTCCAGGAGAATTCGTCCCAGTCGTCCATGGCGGCCGCCACTACCGCCAGCGTCGCGGCGCGCGCCCACAGGTGCTCCGGATGGTCCAGATCCTCGGGCAGGCTCGGCCTGTGCATGGCGTTCTCCCCCGCTAGTCCAGCGCGGCCCCGCCGACGCGGCCACGCACCGTCCCCTGTCGTCTCGAACCATAGCGACGGGGTCTGACAATTCCCCATGACGAAGCCGTCACAATAATCAAGTCGTCAACAAAATCTGGCCCCCGACGCGCCCACCGACCCCCGGCCCGGCCCCGCCCGGAACCCGACCGGCCCCACCGGCCCACCGGCGCACCCGCCACACCCCGCACGCCCGGCACCCAACCGACACACCCGACACCCACCCCGACACCCACCCCGAACCGCAACCCGAACCGCAACCCGAACCGCAACCCGGCCAGGGTCAGTTCAGCGACGGGTCAGTTCAGCGACGGATCGTCCGGATACGTGGCCACCATCGCCAGCTCGTTGCGCTGTCGGCGCAGCACCGCGCGCCACAACTGCTCCGGGTCGGGCGAGGAGACATCGCCGGGCTCGGACTCGACGACGTACCAGGCGCCGTCGACCAGTTCGTCCTCCAACTGGCCCGGGCCCCAGCCCGCGTACCCGGCGAAGATCCGCAGGCTGCCGAGGACCGCCGCGAGGAGTTCCGGAGGGGCCTCCAGATCGACCAGTCCGATCGCGCCGTGCACTCTGCGCCAGCCCAGCGGCTCGTCACCCGACTGCAGGCCCGTCCGGTCCGCGGCCGGCACCCCGGCCGTCTCCGCGCCGTCGCCGCCCGCCCGGGCGCCGCTGTCCACGGAGGGGATGCCGCCCTCGCCGGACAGCCCGCCGGGCACCACGGCCACCCCCAGCGCCGAGTCCAGCGACACGGGACCGCCCTGGAAGACCACCCCGGGCTCACCGGCCAGCGCCGCCCAGGGCGCGAGGATGTCCGCGACACCGACCGGCGTGGGGCGGTTGAGGACCACGCCGAGGGAGCCCTCCTCGTCGTGGTCGAGGAGGAGCACCACCGCGCGGTCGAAGTTCGGATCGGCGAGCGCGGGCGTCGCGACAAGTAGCCGCCCTGTGAGCGAGGACACCTCGGTCATGGCCACATGATCCCGCACTTCTGCCCGGAGCGGGGAGTCAACGCCCGGACCCGGGCGAGAGCAGGGCAGGGCGTACGGCGGCAGCACCGGCGCACACCCTCGGCACCGGATCGGCCATTCATGACATCCTCGGCAATTCCGGTCAAAGGTTGATTACAGATCAAAGGCGGACCGTAGCGGAGCGTGTTGTGACAAAGCCATTACATGCTCAGAAGCTGCACGGGCCTACGGACTCACCCCCGCCCGCCCTTACCATTTCAGCTTGGCCCTGCCCGTCTCCAGGAACGCGAGATCCATGACCGTCTCTACTGACGACGTACTGCTTGTCCACGGCGGCACCCCGCTGGAGGGCGAGATCCGGGTTCGCGGCGCGAAGAACCTTGTGCCGAAGGCCATGGTCGCCGCCCTCCTCGGCAGCGGCCCCAGCCGACTGCGCAACGTGCCCGATATTCGCGACGTCCGTGTGGTGCGCGGGCTGCTGCAGCTGCACGGCGTCACGGTCCGCCCCGGTGACGAGCCGGGCGAGCTGATCCTCGACCCGTCCCACGTGGAGAGCGCCAACGTCGCGGACATCGATGCGCACGCGGGCTCCTCGCGGATCCCGATCCTGTTCTGCGGCCCGCTGCTGCACCGTCTCGGCCACGCCTTCATCCCCGGCCTCGGCGGCTGCGACATCGGCGGCCGACCGGTCGACTTCCACTTCGACGTGCTGCGCCAGTTCGGCGCGACGATCGAGAAGCGCGCCGACGGGCAGTATCTGGAGGCCCCGCAGCGGCTGCGCGGCACCAAGATCCGGCTGCCGTACCCGTCGGTCGGCTCGACCGAGCAGGTGCTGCTGACGGCCGTCCTGGCCGAGGGCGTCACCGAGCTCTCGAACGCCGCCGTGGAGCCGGAGATCGAGGACCTGATCTGCGTCCTGCAGAAAATGGGCGCGATCATCTCCATGGACACCGACCGGACGATCCGGATCACCGGTGTCGACACCCTCGGCGGTTACACCCACCGCGCCCTCCCGGACCGCCTGGAGGCGGCCTCCTGGGCGTCCGCCGCGCTGGCCACCGAGGGCAACATCTACGTCCGCGGCGCGCAGCAGCGGTCGATGATGACCTTCCTCAACACCTTCCGCAAGGTCGGCGGCGCCTTCGAGATCGAGGACGAGGGCATCCGCTTCTGGCACCCGGGCGGCCTGCTCAACGCCATCGCCCTGGAGACCGACGTCCACCCCGGTTTCCAGACCGACTGGCAGCAGCCGCTGGTCGTCGCGCTGACCCAGGCGTCGGGCCTGTCGATCGTGCACGAGACGGTCTACGAGTCCCGGCTCGGCTTCACGTCCGCGCTCAACCAGATGGGCGCGCACATCCAGCTCTACCGGGAGTGCCTGGGCGGCAGCGCCTGCCGCTTCGGGCAGCGCAACTTCCTGCACTCCGCGGTCGTCTCCGGACCGACCAAACTGCAGGGCTCCGACCTGGTCATCCCCGACCTGCGCGGCGGCTTCTCGTACCTGATCGCGGCGCTGGCGGCGCAGGGCACCTCCCGGGTGCACGGCATCGACCTGATCAACCGCGGCTACGAGAACTTCATGGAGAAGCTCGTGGAGCTGGGCGCCGACGTCGAACTGCCGAACGGCGCACTGCCCAACTGAGCGGACGGCGCCCTGCCCGGCCGGGCGCGAACCGCGGCCTGCCGGGCAAGCGGGCCGGGGGAGCGGCTTTCCACCGCTCCCCCGGCTCCCGGCCCCCGCAGGAGCTGAGCGGGACTCCCCCCGGTGAAGTCCCGCTCAGCAGTCCGCCACCAACACCGGCTTCTCGTGCGGTGTGACCGTGCACCGTGCGCCCGGTGTCAGCTCGCCGGCCTCCCAGCTGGGCACATCAGCCTTGAGCTGGACGCCGGTCTCGGTGGTCAGCTGCAGACGGGTGGTGGCACCGAGGAAGGTCGCCACCCGTACGGTCGCGGACATCCCCTCCGCGCCCGCGTCCGTACGGATGGCGAGCCCTTCCGGCCGCAGCAGTACCTCGACCGCGCGGCCCTCCGCGTTGCCCGGTGCCGCCCCGTGGACCGGCAGGCGGCGGCCGAACAGCTCCACCACCCCGCCGTCCCTGACGGTGCCGGGCAGGCGGTTCATGGTGCCGACGAACTCCGCGACGAACGGGGTCGCCGGGCGCTCGTACAACTCGGCGGGTGCGGCGCACTGTTCGAGCCGCCCGCCCTGCATCACGGCGACGCGGTCCGCCATGGACAGCGCCTCTTCCTGGTCGTGGGTGACGAAGACGGTGGTGATGCCGAGTTCGAGCTGGATACGGCGGATCTCCTCGCGCAGGCTGAGCCGCACCTTGGCGTCGAGCGCGGACAGCGGCTCGTCCAGGAGGAGCACGCGCGGCCGGACGGCGAGCGCGCGGGCCAGCGCGACGCGCTGCTGCTGGCCGCCGGAGAGCTGGTGCGGATAGTGGTCCTGGCGGCCGGGCAGGCCGACCAGCTCCAGCAACTCCGCTGCGCGGGCGGTGCGTTCGGCGGCGGAGGACCCCCGCACCCGCAGGCCGTAGCCGATGTTCTGGGCGGCCGTCATGTTGGGGAAGAGGCTGTAGGACTGGAAGACCATGCCGATGCCGCGGCGGTGCGCGGGGACCTGGGTGACGTCCTGGCCGTCCATGGTGAGCTCGCCGCCGTCGGCGGTCTCGAAGCCCGCGATGATGCGCAGCGCGGTGGTCTTGCCGCAGCCGGACGGGCCGAGCAGGGCGACCATCTCGCCGGGCGCGATCTCCAGGTCGAGGCCGTCCAGCGCGGTGGTCGCACCGAAGCTCCGGCGCAGCCCCTTGAGGTGTACGGGTACGGTCATGACGTCGTCCTTTGCCGGCGGGTTCGGCGGGTCCGGCCGCCCGCCAAGAGGGTGAGCAGAAGCAGCAGGCCCCAGGTGAGGAAGAGGCTCAGCATGGCGGCGGCACCGGCGAGTTCGGCCTCCTCGCCTCCGACCTCCACCATCCACACGGCGAACGGCCGGTAGCCGAGCACGGAGGCGACGGTGTATTCGCCGAGCACCATGGCCAGGCTGAGGACCGCGCCGCTCACGACGGCGGGCCGCAGATTGGGCACGACCACCCGCCCCAGCGTGGTCAGCCGTCCGGCGCCCAGGCTGCGGGAGGCCTCGACCAGCGTCTTGAGGTCGACGGCGCGCAGTCCGGCGTCCAGCGAGCGGTAGAGGAACGGCAGCGACATGACGGTGTAGAGCAGGACGAGGACGAGCGGGAAGTTCTCGTCCTGGATGACCATCAGGGTCTGGTAGAAGGGCGTCCGTGCCAGGTCCGGCGCCCACGACAGCACCGTGTTGACCCCGGCGACCAGCGCGATCGGCGGGACGACCAGCGGCGTCATGCACAGGATCTCGACGAGCGGGCGCAGCCGGGGCAGCCGGAGATGGACGACGAGCATGGCGGGGACGACCAGCAGCAGGCCCAGCGCGACGGTGGCCAGCCCCAGTTCGACGGAGAGCAGCAGGCTGCCCAGCATGTCGGCGGAGACCAGATGGCCGGTGTAGACGTCGAGGGAGAAGCCCTTGACGGGGTCGTCGACGGTGAACCAGAGGGAGGCGGCGACGGGGAGGGCGAAGTAGAGGAACGCCAGGAGGAGGACGGCGAGGCGCCCGTAGGGGCGGCGGCCGCGGGCGGGGGGTGCGGGGCGCGGCTCGGGGGTGCGGTCCGAGGGCGGCGCCACGGGCGGCTGCGCGGCGGTGGTCATCCCAGCCATCGGGCGCTCCTGCGCTGCAGCGGTATCTGCACGGCCATCACCAGCAGCGCGATGACGACCATGTTGAGGCTCATGGCGAGGGCCAGGTTCTCCTGGCCGACCAGGACGTTTCCGGCCAGTGCGTTGGAGATCTGCACGGTGATCAGCGGCACCGAGCTGCCGACCATGACGGCGGCGGTGGCGTGCGAGGCGAAGGCGGTGCCGAAGAGCAGCACCGCGCCGCCGAGCAGCGAGGGCAGCAGGACGGGGAGGCCGATGTGCCGCCAGAACTGGCCGCGGGTGGCGCCGCAGGAGGCGGCGGCCTCCCGCCACTGGGTGCGCAGCCCGTCGAGCGCGGGCAGCACGGTCACCACCATCAGCGGGATCATGAAGTACAGGTAGGCCAGTACCAGTCCGGCGGTGGTGTAGAGGCTGAACCCGGTGTCCCCGAGGGAGAGCAGCCGGGTGAGGGTGCCGGTGGTGCCGAGTGTCGCGACGAAGGCGAACGCGAGCGGGGCGCCGGAGAAGTTGGCGAGCACCCCGGAGGCGGCGACCACGGCGCGGCGCAGGGCCGGGCGCCGGGAGGCGACGACGGCCTGTGCGATGAGGGTGCCGCAGAGCGTCGCCAGCAAGGCGCAGAGCAAGGAGAGCTGGACGCTGCCGCCGAGGCCGGTGGCGTAGATGCCCTTGAGCGACTGGCGGACGTTGTCGAGGGTGGCGTGGCTGTGGCCGGTGGCCGGGTCGGTGGCGGTGAAGGCGCCGTACACCAGGGCGCCGGCCGGCAGGCCGAAGCAGAGCGCGAGGAAGACGAAGAAGGGCAGGACGGCCGGCCAGTGGAGGCGGCGGGTGCTGCGGCGCGGGCGGCCGGGCGGGCCGGCGTCCGTCGTGGGTCGGTCACTCATACGCGGGAGGTCTCCAAGGGGCGGGGAAGGGAGCGGATCGAGGGTCAGCCGACGGCTTTGCCCCAGCCCTCGTTGATGGCCACCTTGGCGGCGTCCTCCTGTTCCGGGGTGGGGAACTTCGGGGTGCCGTGGACCTCGGGGAGGCGCGCTGCGGCCTTCTTGTCGGCGGTGCCGTCCTTCTCCATCCGGTCGAGGAGGGCGGGCCGGGAGTAGCCCTGCAGCCAGATGTTCTGGCCCTGGGGGCTGTAGAGGAATTCGAGCCACAGCCGGGCGGCGGCGGGGTGCGGGGCGTAGGCGTTGACGCCCTGGTTGTAGTACTGGGAGTACTGGCCGTCGGACGGCACGGTGACCCGCCAGTCGACGCCCTTGGCGGTGAGTTCCTTGCGGTAGCCGAGGTTGAGGTAGTCCCAGTCGAGGGAGATCGGGGTCTCGCCCTTGCGGATGGTGGCCGGTGAGGAGTCGACGGGCACGAAGTTGCCGCGCTGCTTGAGCTTCTTGAAGAAGGCGAGGCCGGGCCGGACGTCGCCGAAGGAGCCGCCGTTGGCGAGCGCGGCGGCGAAGATCGCGGAGAAGGCCGAGGAGGACTCCGCCGGGTTGCCGTTGAGCGCGACCTTGTTGCGGTACTGCGGCTGCAGCAGTTCGGCGAAGGTCGTGGGGCACTTCTCGACGGCCTTGGCGTCGCAGCCGATGGAGACATAGCCGCCGTAGTTGTTGAGGTACGAGCCGTCGGCCTGTTTCTGCGCGCGGGGGATGTCCGGCCAGCCGGTCACCTTGTAGGGCGCGAGCAGCCGCTTGCCCTGGGCGTTGCGCATGAACGCGGTGCCCAGGTCGAGGGCGTCGACGGCGCGGTCCTGGCCCCGGCGCTTGTCGGCGGCGCCGAGGGCGAGCTGGCTGGTGCCGCCGGGGTTCTCGTTGTTGACCTCGATGCCGTACTTCCGCTCGAAGGTCTTGATCATCTCGCCGTAGTTCGCCCAATCGGGAGCCAGCGCATAGACGTTGAGCCGGCCTTCCTTCTTGGCGGCCTCGACGAGTGCGTCCATGCCGCCGAGGTCCGCGGCCGAACGGGCGGTGGCCGCCTTGCTGGTGACGGCGGCCGGGGCGTAGCCGCAGCCGCCGGTGGCCGTGGCGGCCACCAGGACCGCGACGCCGCCGGCGCATGCCCGGCGCAGGCCCGCCGGTCGGGGTGGCTTCACTGGCTACTCCTGGATCTCCGGCCCTCCACCTGTATGGACAAGCCGCCGTCATTAAGCCCCGTCAAAATAACCGGAAGATGGACGTCAGATAAACCCCTGGGGACATAAAAACTGCAGGTCATAAGCGTTATCATGGATAAGGTTTAGAGCTTGGCACAGTGGTTAGACGCATACCCCGTGGCTGCGTGGACACCTACATCTGTGCACAGCTGACCCGACCGCTCCGCGTCTGTCCGCAGGCTCGGAGCCGTCCTGCCGACCACGTCACCACCATGCCGCGAGGAGTCCCGTTGACCCGACGCCACCAGCAGATCGCCGAGGCGCTGCGCCGGGCGATCACCGACGGGCGGCTCCCCGTCGGCAGCGCACTGCCCTCGGAGACCGAACTCGCCGCCACCCACGACGTCTCGCGCGGCACGGTCCGCCAGGCGCTCGCCGCGCTGCTCTCCGAAGGCATGATCGGCTCCCGCCAGGGCGCCCGGCACCTCGTCCTGAGCACCGCGCCCAGCCAGAGCTTCACCGAGCTGCGCAGCTTCGCCCAGTGGGCGCACGCGGGCGGCCACACCCCCGGCGGCCGGGTACGGGAGAGTGTCCGCGGCACGGCCACCGCGGAAGAGGCCGCACTGCTGCAACTGGCCCCCGGCGACGAGGTGCTGCGGGTGCTGCGGGTGCGGACCCTGGACGGCGAGGCGGTGTTGCTGGAGCGCACGGTCTACACCGGCTGGATCGCCGGTGCGGTCGAGGAGCTGCCCGCCGACTGCGAGTCGGTCACCCAGGCGCTCCTGGACTCCCGCGGGCTGGTTTTCGCCCACGGCGAGCACCACTTGGACGCCCTGGCGGCCGGCACCGTGGACGCCCGGGAGCTGGGGGTGCGACGGGGCAGCCCGCTGCTGCGCGTACGCCGCACCACGACCACCGCGGAGGGCCGCCCCGTGGAGACCTCCGACGACCGTTACCGCCCCGGCGCGGTGGTCTTCACCGTCCGCAACTCCACCCAGGCCAACCCGCTGGCC
Organism: Streptomyces sp. NPDC015125; assembly: GCF_043080045.1. NCBI lineage: Bacteria > Bacillati > Actinomycetota > Actinomycetes > Kitasatosporales > Streptomycetaceae > Streptomyces > Streptomyces sp. NPDC015125. The sequence continues at coordinate 88,105 of NZ_JBIBVF010000003.1, read as the reverse complement.
CGCACCCCGGCCGGCTGACACCGCACACCACCGCGCCGGCCGGCCCCCCGTTTGCGCCTCACTCCCTCACACCCTCACGCCCTCACGCCCTTTCCAGCGAACTGCGAGCCCCCGCCCATGCCCGTGATCCCCCCGCCCGCCCGTACGCTCCCCGCGGCCCTGCTGTGCGACATGGACGGCACCCTCGTCGACACCGAGCACCAGTGGCTGGACGCGGTGGCCGGCTTCCTGCGGGAGCAGGGCCTCGCGGCCACCGACGAGGTGCTGGCGGACTTCGCCGGTGCCCCGGTGGACGACGCCGCCCGGCGCCTGGTGGACGCGTACGGGGTGCGCTGCGACGTCACCCGGACGGCTGCCCGGCTGGACCGGGACTTCACCGCCCGGGTCGCGGCCGGTGTCACCGTCCAGCCGGGTGCGCTGCGGCTGCTGGACCGGGCGCGGGCACTGGGCATCCCGGCCGCGCTGGTCACCGCCTCCGAACGGCATGTCGCCGATCTGGTGCTGCGCACCCTCGGCGCGCACCGCTTCGCCCTGTCGGTCACCTCCGGCGAGGCGCCCCGCGGCAAGCCGCACCCCGACCCCTATCTGACCGCCGCGGCCGGCCTCGGCGTCGACCCCGCCGACTGCCTGGCCGTCGAGGACACCCCCACGGGCGCCGCGGCGGCGCTGGCGGCGGGCTGCCGGCTGCTGGCCGTGCCGAGCGTGCCGGGCATCGCGGCGGGCCCCCGAACGGCCGTGGTGGCCTCTCTGGAGGACGTGGACCTGGCGGACTTCCCGTTCGCCCCTCCCGCCTGATCCCGGCGGGCACAGGCCGCCCCGGACGGGCGCAGCACCGTGCCACGGGCCGCGGCGCCCCCGGGACACACGAAAAGGCGGTCATCCCTGGGAGGGATGACCGCCTTTGTGCCGTGCTAGGGGGTGTTACTTACCCTTGGCGGCTTCCTTGAGCTTGGAGCCCGCGGAGACCTTCACGCTGTAGCCGGCCGGGATCTGGATCGGGTCGCCGGTCTGCGGGTTGCGCGCGGTGCGAGCGGCACGGTGGGTGCGCTCGAAGGTCAGGAAGCCGGGGATGGTGACCTTCTCGTCGCCCTTGGCGACGACCTCGCCGGTCACCTCGGCGAGGGCGGCCAGAACGGCGTCGGCGTCCTTGCGGGTCACCTCGGCGCGATCGGCCAGAGCGGCCACCAGCTCACTGCGGTTCATGTTTGTACTCCCGTGTTCTTCTTGCCAATGAGGCGTGAGATCGAAGCCGATGCTGCCAGGGTCCTCGGACAGTCCCCGGACCCGGGTCTGGTGCCAGACCCTCGCGCCCGATTACGCATCCTGCCCCCACCTGCGGCGGTAAAGCCAATCCGGCACCCAGGAGGGTCACACGAAAAGCGCCACTGCCTCGTTAGTGGTGACGCTCCGTATCATTCCCGCTCCGGGCCGGCCCCACAGGGCGGCGGTCGCTTGCTGCCCGCCACCCTATGGGGGCCCCAACGACGGCGTGTCCAGCGACGCGCCGTACTCAGACCGTCGTGGCAGCCGTCACAGACGGGTCGCCGCTCTTCGCCGCTTCCCGGACCGCTCCGGCCACCGCGCCCGCGACCTTCTCGTTGAAGACGCTGGGGATGATGTAGTTCGGGTTGACCTCGTCCGCCAGGACGACATCCGCGAGGGCGCCGGCCGCGGCCAGCATCATCTCGGTGTTCACCGTACGGGAATGGGCGTCCAGCAGGCCGCGGAAGACGCCGGGGAACACCAGGACGTTGTTGATCTGGTTCGGGAAGTCCGAGCGGCCGGTGGCCACGACGGCGGCGGTCTGCCGGGCCACGGCCGGGTCGACCTCCGGGTCGGGGTTGGCGAGTGCGAACACGATCGCACCCTCGGCCATCTGCGAGACGTCGTCGCCGTCCAGGACGTTGGGGGCGGAGACGCCGATGAAGACGTCCGCGCCGACCACGGCCTCCTTGAGGGTGCCGGTGACGCCCTCCGGGTTGGTGTTGTCGGCGATCCAGCGCAGCGGCGAATCCGGGTCGGCGTCGACCAGGTCCGTGCGGCCCGCGTGCACCACACCGTGGATGTCCGCGACGACGGCGTGCTGGACGCCGGCGGCCAGCAGCAGCTTGAGGATGGCGGTACCGGCCGCACCGGCGCCGGACATCACGACCCGGACGTCCTCGATCTTCTTGCCGACGACGCGCAGCGCGTTGGTGAGCGCGGCGAGCACCACGATGGCGGTGCCGTGCTGGTCGTCGTGGAAGACCGGGATGTCCAGGGCCTCCCGCAGCCGCGCCTCGATCTCGAAGCAGCGGGGCGCGGAGATGTCCTCCAGGTTGATGCCCGCGAAGCCGGGGGCGATGGCCTTGACGATCTCCACGATCGCGTCGGTGTCCTGGGTGTCCAGGCACAGCGGCCAGGCGTCGATACCGGCGAAGCGCTTGAAGAGGGCCGCCTTGCCCTCCATGACGGGCAGCGCGGCCTTGGGGCCGATGTTGCCCAGGCCGAGCACCGCGGAGCCGTCCGTGACGACCGCGACGCTGTTGCGCTTGATGGTCAGCCGGCGGGCGTCCTCGGGGTTGTCGGCGATGGCCTGGCAGACGCGGGCGACACCGGGGGTGTAGATCATCGACAGGTCGTCGCGGTTGCGGATGGGGTGCTTCGACGACATCTCGATCTTGCCGCCAAGGTGCATCAGGAAGGTACGGTCGGAGACCTTGCCGAGCGAGACGCCCTCGATGTGGCGCAGCTGCTCGACGATCTCGTCGGCGTGGGCCGTGGAGGTGGCCGCGATGGTGACGTCGATCCGGAGCTTCTCGTGTCCGGATGCCGTGACGTCGAGGCCGGTCACCGAGCCTCCGTGGGACTCTACGGCCGTGGTGAGCTGGGAGACCGCGGTTCCGCTCGCGGGCACCTCCAGCCGGACCGTCATCGAGTAGGAGACGCTGGGCGCCGTTGCCATGGCCGACTTCCTCTGCTTTCACCGTGTTGCTGGATTGCCGTCCGATCGTCGCACCTACCGCGGAGTACGCGGTAGCCGCCTCGCATTGCGAACATTGTGTTCGCGGGCACGGGCGACTCCGGAAAACAACTTCCACCATACGAGAATTTATGTCCACGGCAAAGAGGCCCACGTCACCGGGTGACGTGGGCCTCTTCGGCTGGTCTATGACACCGACCCGCCATGCTCGCCTCGCGGCAAGTGGTCGCTCGTAGCGACGATGGTTGGGCCCGGGGGCTTGGATCGGGCCGGTGCCGTCACCAAGGCTAACAAACCATCCCCGGAAGCGAATCCCGTCCCGCGGGCCCGATTTCAAGACCCCTCGTACGGCGGCGCGCAGCACCCGGCCGCGCCCGCCGTACGGGTGCCGGAGCGGGCCGGGCGGGTGCAGGGCCGGAGCAGGCGGGTGCAGGGCGGGCCCTGGCGGGCGCAGGACCGGGCCGGGCGGGTGCCGGACCGACCCGGGCGGGTGCCGGACCGGGCCCGCCCGGGTCAGTCCCGCAGCAGATCCGGCACCCCGGCCGCGTCCGGCTCGTCCCGTGCGGCCGACAGCACGGTCAGCTGCTGGGTGGCCCGGGTCAGCGCCACGTACAGCACCCGCAGCCCGGCCGGTGACTCGTCGGCGATCTCGGCGGGCGAGACCACCAGGGTGGCGTCGTACTCCAGCCCCTTGGCCTCCAGGGAGCCCAGCGCCACCACCCGGTCGCCCAGCGGGGCGAGCCAACGGCGGGCCTGCGCACGGCGGTTCATGGCCACCACGACGCCGACCGTGCCGTCCACCTCGCCCAGCAGCCGCCCGGCCTCGGCGACCGTGGCCTCGGCCAGCGCCGCATCGTCGGCGGCCCGGGCCCCTCGGCCCCCGTACCCGTACCCGTCCCCGTCCCCGTCCCCGTCCCCGTCCGCAACGAGCGCGAAGCGCGGCTCCAGGCCCGTGGAGCGGACCGCCTTCGGCGACTGCATCCCGGGCATCGCCAGTGCCAGCACCCTGGCGGCGAGTTCGGCGATCTCCGCGGGGTTGCGGTAGTTCACGGTGAGCGTGAAGCGGCGGCGCGGGCGGGTGCCGAGCGCCTCGTCGCGGGCGACCGCGGCCTCGTCCGGGTCGGACCACGAGGACTGCGCGGGGTCGCCGACCACCGTCCAGGTCGCATGCCGGCCGCGGCGGCCGACCATCCGCCACTGCATCGGCGTCAGGTCCTGCGCCTCGTCGACGATGACGTGGGCGTAGTCGGTGCGCTCCTCGTCCAGCCGTTCGCGGCGGCTGCGGCCGCCGCCGTTGCGCTCCGTGTAGGTCGAGAGCTCCTCCAGGCCGGTCAGATGGTCCAGCGGGTCGGCCTCGCGCGGCCGGGGCGGGCGCATCGGGGCGCCGAGGACCATCTGCAGCTCGTCCAGCAGTGCGACATCGTGCACCGACAGCGGGCCGTGCCCCGCCTTCGCCCCGGAGGCCTGGGCGGGGGTGTTCCCAGCGGTGGCCGGGGGAGCACCCGCGCCGTCCAACCGCCGCAGGGAGCGGGCCAGTTGGCGCACCTCGCGCTGGTTGAGGATCCGGCGCGCCCAGCGGCCCAGCAGGCGCTCGTCGGCCATCGCGGCCAGCACCCCGCGCGGGGTCAGCTCGGGCCACCAGGCGTCCAGGAACTCCTGGAAGTCGGGCTCGGTGGTGATGTCCTCGTCGAAGCCCTCCCGGGCCTCGGCGGCCAGTTCGGGGTCGGTGTAGCGGCGGGCGGCGCCGGACTTGGCCCACAGGGCATCCAGGATCAGCCGGCGGGCGCGCGGGCGCAGCAGATTGACCGGTGCGGTGCCGCCGAGCGCGGACTGCCGGATGGCGTGCAGCTCGTCGGCGTCCAGCTCGATCCGGCCGCCGAACGCGACGACCCGCAGCCGGGCGGGTACGGCCGGGGCGGGCCGGGAGGGTCTGGAGCGGATCCGGCGGCCGCTGCGCGCGCCGCCGTCGCCGTGGTGTGCACCGTCGCCGTGGTGTGCACCGCCGTCGTGGTGTGCGCCGCCGTCACCGTTTTGCGCGGGCGCGGTGAAGAGATCCTCCAGGGAGAGCTGGCCGCCCTCGCCCGCCGCCTCGCCGGCGTCCTCCTTGCCGGTACCTCCCTTCCCGGCGCCTTCCTCGCCGGTGTCCTCCTCGCCGGTGTCCTCCGGCGCCGCGGCTGCCGGGCCGGCCAGCTCCAGCGCCCCACGGGCCGCCTTGCGCAGCAGCTTCTGCATCCGCGACGAGCCCTTGATACGGGCCACCGCCGGCGGGTCGTAAGCGGTCGCCTCGGCGCCGTCCACGAGCGAGCCGAGCGCCCGGATGGCGACCTGGCCCTCCTCGCCGAGCGACGGCAGTACGCCTTCGGTGTACGCGACCAGCAGCGGCGTCGGGGAGACGATCAGGATGCCGCCCGCATAGCGGCGCCGGTCCTGGTAGAGGAGGTAGGCGGCGCGGTGCAGGGCGACCGCGGTCTTGCCCGTGCCGGGGCCGCCCTCGACCTCGGTGACGGAGGCGGCGGGGGCCCGGATCACCATGTCCTGCTCGGCCTGGATGGAGGCGACGATGTCCCGCATGGTGTGGCTGCGGGCCCGGCCCAGCGCGGCCATCAGCGCACCGTCACCGATCGCGGGCAGCTCCTCGCCGTCCAGCGTCGCGGTGACCTCGGGGCGCATCAGGTCGTCCTCGACACCGAGGACCCGGCGCCCCTTGGAGCGGATCACCCGACGGCGGACGACCCGGCCCGGGGCGACCGGGGTGGCCCGGTAGAAGGGCGCGGCGGCCGGCGCCCGCCAGTCGATGACCAGCGGGGAGTAGTCCGCGTCGAGGACGCCGAGGCGGCCGATGTGCAGCGTCTCGGCGATCGCGGCGCGGTGGTCCTCGATCGCGCCGTCGGCGGGCTCGACGGAGGTGAAGGCGCCGTCCGGGCCCTTCTTGCCGTCCTTGCCGAGGAGCAGGTCGATCCGGCCGAAGAGGAAGTCCTCGTACTCGGAATTCAGGCGGTGGAGATGGACGCCGGCCTGGAAGACCTGGGCGTCGCGCTCGGCGAGCGCGCCGGGCGTGCCGACCTGGCCGCGTTTGGCGGCGTCGTCCATCAGGAACTCTGCCTCGTGGATCTTCTCCTCAAGGCGCCGGTAGACGCGGTCCAGATGCGTCTGCTCGGCTTCGATCTCGCGGTCGCGAACGGAATCCGAAGCGTGATCCGGTGCGTGCGTGGCATTGTGCGCGGCCACCCAGGCCCCCTTCTCCTGTGCGTAGGGCAGCCGTCAACCGTACGCGAACCAGGCACCGCGCGCACCTGGTGAAAGGGACAAAGTCGGGCGAGTTTGGTCGGATGTTGACTCAAGCCTCTACGTCGGGCGAACCCGGTCGGGGGGATTGCCGATCGAAGGCATGGCGGTCCTTGACGGGCGCCCCGTGCCGTACCCGGCCCGGGGCGCCGGACCGGGTACGGCACGGGGCGCCGGACCGGGTACGGCACGGGGCGCCGGACCGGGTACGGCACGGGGCGCTCAGACGTTCACCTTGGCCAGCCTTTTGCCGTCCATGGTGGTGACCTCGAAGTGATCGATGTCGCCGCGGTTGAAGCCCGCCCCACCCGCCGCGTACAGGGGCTCGCGGTTCCACTTCGCGGTGCCGCCCGGGATGCCGTAGCCCCCCTTGGGCACCGCCCAGGTGGTCACGGTCTGCCGCTTGCCGTCCTTGCCGACGGCGACCAGGCCGCAGGTGAGCGGCCCCTTGACGTTGGCGAGTTCCAGGACCACCTGGGTGCCCCAGGGCCGGGCGGCCATCGAGACGCCCGCCGAGACCTTGGTCTCCGGGTCGGTGGAGCTCACCTTCTCGCCCGCCGCGTACTGGGCCCGCACGGCGTTCGCCAGCGGTGGCGCCGGCTTCTCGTCGGAGCCCTGGGGTGTCAGCCCGATGGCGGCGAGCGGCCCGCCGACGATCAGCACGACGGCGGCGGCGACCAGGAACAGCCGGCGCCGGGCGCGGCCGCGCCGGGTGGCGGCGACCTCGTCCATCAGCCCGTCCAGCAGCCCCGGGCCCGGAACGGCCGTGATCGTCTGCGGGGTCGGGGCGGACTGTTTGAACTCGGCCAGTACCGGCGACAGGCCCATGAGTTCTTCGAGTTCGGCCGCGCACCGGTGGCAGCCGACGAGATGCGCCTCGAACCGGTCGGCGTCGGCACCGTCCAGGACGCCCAGCGCATAGGCGCCGACGTCGGTGTGCCGGTCCGGCTGCGTGGGCGGGTTCACTCCGTTACTCCTCGTTCCTCTAGCGAGAGTCTCAGGGAGCGCAGCGCGTAGAACACCCGGGACCGCACGGTCCCGGCCGGTACGCGCAGCACCTCCGCTGCCTCATTGACCGTACGTTCCTTGAAATACGTCTCGACGAGAGCCTCTCGATGGGCCTGGCTCAGGTCGCTCAGCGCCTCCGAGATCGTCATCATGCGCAGCGCGCGGTCGATGACATCCGCGGCCGGCATCGTCTCCAAGGGGGTCGGATCGACCTCTTGGGGCCGTGCCTTACGACTGCGGTGCCCGTCGATCACGATCCGCCGAGCGACGGTCACCAACCAGGGTCGTATCGAGCCGGTCGCCCGTTGCAACTGGTCGGCGTTGCGCCAGGCGCGCACCAGCGTCTCCTGCACCACGTCCTCCGCGCGGTGCCGGTCGCCCGCCACCAATCGCAGGACGAAGGCGAGAAGCGGGCCCGCGTGATCGTCATAGAGGGCTCGCATGAGCTCCTCGTCAGGTGTCGTCCTGTCTGCCACGACGGCATCCTTACGCACTCCAACTCCCGGGTCGATAGCCCAGATCGCCCAAGATCGCCGGGGGACCCTGCCATGAATCGGACTTGCGGTGAGGAGTACGGACGGGACGGGCGGGTTACTCAGAGTTCGGCGGAAAATTTTTCTGCGCCCGCCGCGACGCCCTGACCAGCACTTCCGGCCTGCTCCCGCGGACCGGCACTTCCGGCCTGCTCCCGCGGACCCGCAGCGCTTTTGACCTGTTCCCGCTGATCGGCAGCGCTCCCGACCTGCTCCCGCTGACCGGCACTCGCGACCTGCTCCCTGCGCACGGTCGTCCGCCGCCGGTGCCGCGCCACCCGCTCCCGGTTGCCGCACACCTCGCTGGAACACCAGCGGCGGCGACGGCCGCGCGAGGTGTCCAGATACACCAGGGTGCAGCTCTCGCCCTCGCACTGCCGCAGTTGTTCCCGGGCCACCGCGTCGGTCAGCAGCCCGATCGCGTCCCGGGCCACCGCGGCGAGCAGCCCGGCGCAGTCCGGCGGGCCGGGCAGGGCGCGGGCCAGGGCGCCGTCGACGGTGCGTACCGCATGCGCGGCGGGCGGTTGTCCGGACGCGGCCGCGGAGTTGAGCAACGCCAGATCGCCCTCTGCCGCCCGGCCCTGCAGCTCCTCGTGCACCACCCGGCGCAGCAGCTCGCGCAGCGCGCGGAAGCGGCCGACCCAGCTGCCGTCGACGCCGTTCAGCGGGGTACCGCACGGCACCAGCCCCGCTCCGACCAGCCAGGCCCGCAATTGGTCGGGGCCGGTGAGCCGTTCGCCGGTGAGCCGTTCGGCGGGGGCATCGCCGGCCGTGGCCGCCAGGTCCAGGCAGATCCGCCCGCAGTCGAACCGCAGGTCGCAAGGCGCCGCCATGTTCCTGTCACTCCTTAAGGGCCAAACGTGTGTGCTTCCAGAGTGCCCCGCCCACGAGCCCGCCGGAACCCTCCGGAGGCGGCCACTCCACGTACCCCGACACCTCCGCCCGACACATGGACACGACACGTAGACACGCCAGGTAGACGCTAGGTGTATACGCCTTATGTATAGTTCGCGGCGCGGCGGTTCGCAGGTGCGCGCGCCCCGGCCCGCGCGCCCGGCCCGCCGCATGCCGTAGCGCTCCCTGCCGTAGCGCTCCCTGCCCCTCCAGGACGAAAGGTCTCCATGTCGCGCAAGTCCCTGCTCACGAACCGCGCCGGCCTGACCCACAAGATCGGTTACGCGGTCCGCCACCCGGCCCGGATCACCCCGTACGTCCAACGCGCCGCCCGCGACACCTGGCTCCGTCTCAAGCACCCCGACCATGTCGCGTACTACCGGGCGGTGATGGCCTCCGACGCCGGCCGCAACCCGGAGGCCGCGGTCGGCAGCCGCAGCCATGAACGCTGGCTGGCGCTGGGCGAGATGCAGTTCGACTACCTGACCGAACACGGCCTGAAGCCCGGCCACCGGATGCTGGACATCGGCTGCGGCAATCTGCGCGCCGGCTGGCGCTTCATCGCCCACCTGGACGCCGGCAACTACTACGGCATCGACATCTCGCCGGACATCCTGATCTCCGCGAAGCAGACCCTGACCACCTACGAACTCCAGGCCAAGCTGCCGCACCTGACGATCACCCAGAACCTGACCCTGGACTTCCTGCCGTCCGCCCACTTCGACGTGGTCCACGCGCACAGCGTCTTCTCGCACTCACCGCTCGGCGTCATCGACGAGTGCCTCGCCCATGTCGGCCGGATCCTGGCGCCCGGCGGCTTCTTCGACTTCACCTTCGACCGCACCGAGGGCACCGAACACCAGGTGCTGCGCGAGGACTTCTACTACCGGACCGAGACCCTGCTGCACCTGGCCCGCAAACACGGCCTGGAGGCGCGCTTCATGGACGACTGGGAGAAGCGGCCGCACGGCCAGTCCAAGATCCGTGTGAACAACCCGGCGTAGGGGTGTCTCCCTATGACGGGCCCGATGGATCATGGCCGAAAGGGGCCGCTCCCGGCCCGACGGAGCGGCCCCGGACACGGCCCCAGGACCACGGCCCCGGCCCACACGACGACGCCGCTCCCCGCCGTTCCCCGCTACTCCCCGCTACTCCCCGCCGTACTTGTCCGTGTCCGCATGCGGGTCGAGCGCCAGCCGGTAGCCGCGCTTGACGACCGTCTGGATCAGCTTGGGCGCGCCCAGCGCCCCCCGCAGCCGGGCCATCGCGGTCTCCACCGCATGCTCGTCCCGGCCCGTCCCCGGCAGTGCGCGCAACAGCTCCGCACGGGAGACCACCCAGCCCGGGCGACGCGCCAGCGCATGCAGCAGCGCCATCCCGGCCGGCGGCACCGGCCGCAGCACACCGTCCACCACGACGGCGTGCCCGCGGATCTCCAGCCGCCGCCCGGCCACCGGCAACGGCTTGACCCGTCCCGGGAGTTCACGGCACAGCAGCTGCACCAGCGGCCCGAGCCGGAAGCGCTCCGGCTGGAGCGTGGGGACGTCCTCCGCCTGGAGCGGCAGCGCGGTCACCGGCCCCACGCACACCGGCAGCACCTCACGCCGCAGCGCCGTCAGCACCTCCTCGCGGACCCCCCGTTCCCCGGCCCGGCGCAGCAGCGACGCGGCGGCCGGCGCGCTGGTGAAGGTCACCGCGTCCAGGGCCCGCGAAAGCACCGCGTCCAGCAGCCGGTCGACCGGCCCGATGTCCTCCGGCGGCATCCACCGGTACACGGGGACGCCGACCACCTCCGCACCGCCGGCCCGCAGCGCCTCCACGAAGCCCGGCAGCGGCTCCCCGTGCAGTTGTAGGGCCACCCGGCGCCCGGACACGCCTTCCTCCAGCAGGCGGTCCAGCACCTCGGCCATCGACTCGGAGGCCGGCGACCATTTCTCGGTCATCCCGGCAGCCCGGATCGCACCGCGCACCTTGGGCCCGCGCGCCAGCAGCTCCACCCCGGTCAGCCGGTCCAGCAGCGCCTCGCCCAGACCCCAGCCCTCCGCGGCCTCGACCCAGCCGCGGAAGCCGATGGCGGTGGTGGCCACGACCACATCGGGCGCCCGGTCGATCAGGTCCCGGGTCACCGCGAGCAGCTCGGTGTCGTCCGGCAGCGGGACGATGCGCAGCGCGGGCGCATGCATCACCTGTGCGCCGCGCCGTTCCAGCAGGGCGCCCAGCTCCTCCGCCCGCCGGGCCGCGGTCACCCCGACCGTGAACCCGTCCAGCGGCCGGACGGCCGGTTGCGGTTCCGGTGCCGGTGCCGGTGTCGGTTCCCGTGTCGGTTCCGGTGTCGGTGCCGTCCGCTCCCGCTCGTCGTGCTCCTGCTGCTGATCGTGCATGGTCGTCCCGCTCCGCCCAGAGTGGTGTGCTGCCGTGTGCTGCCGTACCGCCGCGGCTCGGGCGGCACGAAGTACCAGGGTGCCAAGGTGCCAAGGTGCCAAGGTGCCAAGGTGCCAAGGTGCCAACGGCACGTGACGGTCCCGGTCCTCCAGTATTTCCCCGCGGTTACGGCGGGACGCCGCTGCCCGCCGCGTACGGGCGGGACGCCCACGGGGTGAGGCGGGGCGTCGCGCCCTTCCCCGCCCGCGCCCGCCCCACCGCTCACACCTCCGCGTACACCGGCCCCCGCTCCCCGTCCGCCACGGCCGCCACATCCGCGCCGTCCGCGCCGTCCGCCCCGTCCGCCGCCTGCGCCGCCCCTTCCGTACGCCGCCCACGCGCCGCGGGACGCAGGTAGACGCCCCAGGTCACCGCCCCGCACACCACATAGCAGGCCAGGAACGACACAAACGCCGGGGTGCCCGAACCGGCCACCAGGAACGACTGCCGAAAGGCCAGATTGATGGCCAGCCCGCCGAGCGCCCCCACCGCCCCGATCAGCCCCATCGCCGCCCCCGAGAGCCGCCGTCCGTATACCGCGGCCTCCTCCCCCGCCAGCCCGCGCCGCAGCGCCTGGGCCTGGAAGATCCCCGGGATCATCTTGTACGTGGAGCCGTTGCCGAGCCCCGTCAGCACGAACAACGCGATGAACCCGACCAGGAACACCGGCAGCGACCGCTCCGCCGATGCGTAGATCACCACGCCGGTGGCCAGACCCATCGCCGCGAAGTTCCCCAGCGTGATCCGCGCACCGCCGAACCGGTCCGCCAGCCGCCCGCCGACCGGCCGCACCAACGAGCCCAGCAGCGGCCCGATGAACGTCAGCGACGCGGCCTGGAGGGGCGTACGCGCGAACTGGTTCTGCAGCACCAGCCCGAAGGCGAAGCTGTAACCGATGAACGACCCGAACGTGCCGATGTACAGCAGCGACATCACCCAGGTATGCGGCTCCCTGGCGGCGTCGAGAGCCGCCCCGGTGTCGTTCGTCACCGGGGCCAGGTTGTCCATGAACAGCGCCGCGAGCACCGCCGCAAGGACGATCAGCGGCACATAGACGGCCAGCACGAGCCGCGGATGCGCTGCCCCCGCCGTCCCGATCACCAGCAGCCCCAGCAACTGGATCACCGGCACCCCGATGTTGCCGCCACCGGCGTTCAGCCCCAGCGCCCACCCCTTCTTCCGCAGCGGATAGAAGGAGTTGATGTTGGTCATCGACGAGGCGAAGTTCCCGCCACCGACCCCCGCCAGCGCCGCGACCAGCAGGAACGTGCCGTACGACGTCCCCGGCTCCATCACCACCGCCGCCACCGCGACCGGCACCAGCAGCATCGCCGCGCTCAGCACCGTCCAGTTGCGCCCGCCGAACCGCGCCACCGCGAAGGTGTACGGCACCCGCAGCACCCCGCCCACCAGCGTCGGCACCGCCACCAGGAAGAACTTCCCGGCCGGATCGATCCCGTACTCCGGCCCCATGAACAGCACCATCACCGACCACAGGCTCCAGACGGAGAACCCGATGTGCTCACAGAGCACGGAGAAGGCGAGATTCCGCCGCGCGACCCGCTCCCCCGTCTCCCGCCAGAACCCCTCGTCCTCGGGGTCCCAGCGCTCGATCCACCGGCCGCCCCGCCTCACGCGACCCCCGGTAGGGCCCCCGGTACGGCCCTCGGTATCGCCGGTACGGCCACCGGCAGGGGTGTCGTCAGGCTTCTCGCTACGGGTCTCTGCTGCCGCGGCCGTCATCGCGCCTCCCAGGTGTCGGATCCTGCTCCCTGACGCTAGGGACGACGGGTTTCCGCACCGTGCCGCCCGGTGACGGGGCCGCAACCTTGTACTCACGCGAAGGGGCGGTGGGCGGTGAGGGGCGGGCGGCGGTGCGGACGAGCCTCGTCAGAGGCCGAGGTAGCGCGTCACGGCGTGTTCGACTTCGGCGAGTTCATCACGGCCGAGATAGTGGATGGGGTCACCGTGAATGAATGAGGTATGACCGGGCGAACCTGATCGACCAGAAGCCTCGTGCCGGTCCCTGCCAGTTCGACCTCGGGCCAGGCGCTCTGCGTCGCTGCGGGCGTGGGAGAGCCATTCCTCACGCTCCAGGAGTCGCAGCGCACGCCGGATCACGTCACTGGTTCCCTCGCCACCACGCATGGCGTCCTTGATGATCCGCGTATCCTCTTCGGTGGGCCGAAATCCTATCGTTGCTGCCATACAGGACAGATTGGGGCGTGTGCAACACCTGTCCAACGGTTGTAGTACACCTTCACCGCCAGGCCGGTCACAGGGCGAACTCACACCAGACGACCTTGCCGGGCATCCGCTCCCCCACGCCCCACTTGTCCGCCAACGCCTCCACCAGCAGCAGCCCGCGCCCGCCCTCGTCCACCCGCCCGGCGCCCGTCCGCACCCGCGGCCATCCGTCCCCGCTGTCGTGCACCTCCAGCCGCAGCAGCCCACCCGCGGGCGGCCACACGTACAGCTGGAACCCGCGCCCCGGCGGCACCCCGTGGCGCAGCGCATTCGTCGCCAGCTCGCTCACGCACAGCAACACCGCGTCCGCCGGCTCCCCGACGCCCCACTCCGCGAGCGCCGCCCGCACGAACTCCCGCGCCAGCGGCACCGACCGCCGTTCACGCCGGTAGAACCGCTCGCGTGGACAGGGGGGTTACATCTCTCCGTTCATACGATGACGGTCGCAGTGAGTAACTACGCTGCCCAGTAAGCGAACCCGTACTCGCGGTGAGTACGGGTGCACATACGGTCACCGGCGCCGAGGTACGGGGAGTGGAACGCCATGAAGCCGCGAAACAAGCCCAAGAACCGACACTCCGCAGCCATGGAAGTCATCGGCGCTCAATTAGCGCTGTTCCGCATCAACGCCGGTCACACCCAACGCAGCCTCAGCGAACGGACCACCGCCTCCGAGGAGACCATCGCCTCCATCGAACAGGGCAGGCGGGTCCTGATGCCACACCTGGCAACCGAGTTCGACCAGCTCCTCAAAACCTGCGGAGCGCTGGCGGCGGGGGTGGCGAAGCTGCCACCGAAGGACAAGTATCCGATCTGGGCGGAGGAGTTCATCGCCTACGAGCGGGAGGCGATCTCGCTCTGCGGCTACGAAAACGGTGTCATCCCCGGCCTACTACAGACCGAGGGCTACGCAGGCGCCACGTTCCGCAGCAAAATCCCGCACCTCAATGAGGAGCAGGTCGGCCAGAAGATCACGGACCGGCTGGATCGTCAGCAGATCCTGCACAAGCAGAACCCCGTCACCGCCAGCTTCGTCATCTCCGAGGCCGTCGTGCTGAGCAACATCGGGGGCCGCGAGGTCATGCGAGGCCAGATCTCCCATCTACGTCACTGCGCGGAAGTCACCGGCGTATCCATTCAGGTCCTGCCACTGAAGCGCGAGCTTCACGCCGGGCTCGACGGACCGTTCGTGCTGCTGGAAACCCCCGACCACCAACACTTGGCCTATACCGAGGCGCAACGCAGCAGCGTGCTGACTTCCGACTCCGATGAGGTCAGCGTCCTCGCTCAAAAGTATGGAATGCTGCGAATGCAGGCCCTCAACGCAGAGGAAACCGTGGGCCTGCTGGACCGGCTGCTAGGAGAGCGATGACCCATCTGACGTGGTTCAAGTCCAGCTACAGCGGTGACGAAGGCGGCAACTGCCTCGAAGTGGCTTACGAATGGCGCAAGTCCAGCTATAGCGGCAGCGAAGGCGGCAACTGCCTGGAAGTCGCCTACACCTGGCACAAGTCCAGCCACAGCGGCAGCGAAGGCGGCGCCTGCGTAGAGGTCGCCGCCCACCCCACCACCATCCACGTCCGCGACTCCAAGGACCCCCAGGGCCCGCACCTCGACTTCTCGCCGGGTGTCTGGGCCTCGTTCACCTCGTACGCCGCACGTACCGCTGCCGCCACAACGGCCCCGTAACCGGGCTACGCAACCGGGCCTCGTCGCGGGGCTACTCGGCCGCTTCCCGCGGCGGGCCCATCCATATCCGGTCCGCGCAGAGGGTCATCCACAGGCGCTTGCCCTTCTCGTCCCGGGCCACGACCGCCTGCCGGCCGCGGTAGTCGCGCGGCGCGGACACCACGGCGAGGTCGTTGGTGACCATGGCGGCGTTCTGCGGGGTGCCGACGGGGCAGTCCCGGTAGCGCAGGGGGGCCGTGATGGTGCCGCCGCGCCCCAGGTCTATCGGCAGGGTCTTGCCATGCCCTTGGGCATCGGATTCGGGCCCCTTGCCGAGATGGACCTCGAAGGCCGGGAAGCCGTGGAACACACAGGGGCCCGCGCCCTTGTTGGCGATGGACAGCCGGGCCTCGCGCTGTTGGGTGTGCGGCTTCTTCTTCAGGACGGTGAGCGTCCAGCGCAGGCCCTTGGTCGTGCAGTTGGCATGCAGCGGCGCCATCCGCGCCGAGCCGCAGCCGGCCAGGGCCAGGCCTGCCGTGGCGGTCAAGGTCAGCGCGGCCGCCACCACCGCGAGATGTGAACGCCGTCGCACGGCTCCCCCTGTTCGTTCCGGACAGAATTCCTCGCCATTAAGGAAAGACTTCACGCTCCCGGGGTTGCCTCTGCGGCCGTATCTTCTTCCGAACACCGCATACACCAGGCGGTCACCCCCGTACGCCCATCACCCGCGCATCCCCCTCCGGGAGCCACCACGCACTCCCCGGCGGCGCCAACCAGCCGTGCCGGTCGGCCAGTTCGCGGGCAGCAGCCCGCAGCGCGTCCAGGCCCGGATGCCGCAGGCCCCGCCGCCACACCATCGAGACCGGTGAGAGCGGTAGGGGATCGACGAGCGGCCGCAGCACCATCCCCGGCACCTCGATGAACTCCACACTCGCCAGCACCGACCACCCCCGCTTGCGCACCACCCGGACGAATTCCTGCGAGCCCTCGATCTCCGGGAACGGCTCGGCGGCCGCAATGCCGCGGCCCGCGAAGAGCCGCTCGGCCAGGTCCGTCCACTCCGCGGTCTGCGGATTTCCGGCGGCCGCGTAGAGCGTCTCGCCGGCCAGTTCGGCGAGGGCGACAGCGGGCCGTGCGGCCAGTGGGTGGTCCTCGCGCAGCAGGACCGCCATCGGCTCCAGCCGGACCGGCTGATGGTCGAGACCGGCCCGTATGCCGGGCGGCAGCGCCGCGATCCGGCCGAAGGAGACGTCGAGGCGGCCGGCCGCCATCTCGGCCGCCGCGCCCGTCAGCCCGCTGTGGAAGCGGGCGACCAGCTCACAGCTGTCCGGCACCCGGTCCCTGGCCGCCTCCAGCACCCCGTGGGCGGTACCGATCGGCACCCCCACATCCACCAGCAGCGGCCGCTCGGGGGCGGCCCGGAACGCACCGGCCAGCTCGTCGTGCGCGGTCAGCACCCGCCGGGCGAGCGGCAGCAGCCGTGCCCCGTCCGGCGTCAGCGAGACCTGGCGGGTGGTCCGTACGAACAGCGCGGTGCCCAACTCCCGCTCCAGGCGCCGGATGTCGCGGCTCAGCGCCTGCTGGGCGACGTACAGCCGGGCGGCGGCCCGGGTGAAGTGCAGCTCCTCGGCGACGGCGAGGAAGGCGCGGAGCAGACGCGGGTCGATGTCGTACGGCATCGGGTCATCCTGGCAGGACCGGTATCCGCCGACGCCTGCCGAAGGCCTGCCGGTGCCCGCCCGGAGCCTTCGCACATTGACAACACCAACGCGTGAATGGCCACTGACCAGGTGTTGGACGGGCGGCACCAGCGGCAACGACCGTAGAGGCATGATCCTCTTCCTCGCCGCCCGCCCGGTCACCGCCCCGCCCGTACGCCCGGCCCCGAGGCGGGCCCGTTTCCGCTTCCGCCCTCTCGCCCCCTACCGCCGGATCTTCGCCGTCCCCGGCGCCCGCGCCTTCACGGCCGCCAATCTGCTGGCCCGGCTGCCGATGGGGATGCTCAGTGTCAGCGCGGTGCTGATGATCGCCGGCTCGCGCGGCTCCTACGCGCTGGCCGGGGCGGTCACCGCGACCGGGCTGGCGGCAACGGCGCTGGTCGGGCCGTGGACCGCCCGGCTGGCCGACCGCCACGGCCAGGCCCGGATCGCGGTCCCGGCCACCGCGCTGGCCGTCCTCGGCTCGCTCTCCCTCCTCCTGTGCGTCCACCACGGCGCGCCCGACTGGACCCTCTTCGCCTGCTACGCGGCCACCGCCACCACCCCCAACACCGGCGGGATGTCCCGCGCCCGCTGGGCGCACCTCTTCCGCGACGACCCGGCCGCCCGGCACACCGCCAACTCCTTCGAACAGGCCGCGGACGAGCTGTGCTTCCTGCTCGGGCCGGTGCTCGCCACGCTGCTGTGCACCACCCTCTTCCCGGAGGCGGGCACGGCGGTGGCCGCGGCACTGCTGCTGACCGGGGTGCTGCTGTTCGCGGCCCAGCGGCGCACCGAACCACCCGTAGCGCCGGCACCGGCCACCGGCCGGCCCCGCTCCCCCCTGCGCCGGCCGGGGCTGCCGCCACTCCTGGTCACCTTCCTCGCCACCGGCGCGGTCTTCGGCTCCCTGGAGGTCGTGACGATCGCCTTCGCCGACGGGCACGGCGTACGGTCCGCGGCGGGCGCGCTGCTCGCCCTGCAGGCGGCGGGCTCCTGCGCGGCAGGGCTGCTCTACGGCCTGCTGCCGCCGACGACGGGGGTATCTCCCGGCTCCTCACGCGCTTGGGGGAGCGCCCGCCACCGCCTCCTCGGCTGCACCGCGGCGATGGCGGCCCTGATGCTGCTCCCGCTGCTCGCGGCCGCGACAGGGGGCCCGGCGACGCTGGCCGTCGCGCTCCTCCTGGCCGGTATGGCGACCGCGCCGACCATGGTCACCGGCATGGGACTCGTCCAGTCGCTGACGCCGCCCGGCCAGCGACACGAGGGCATGACGCTCGCCGTGACCGCGCTGCTGGGCGGGATCGCAGCCGGATCGGCGTGCGGCGGCCGGGCGGTCGACCACCTGGGCGGGGCGGGCGCGGCCTACGGAGTGCCCGCGGCCGCAGCCGCCCTCGCGGCGGCCGTCACCCTGTTCACGGCACGCCGTCGCCCGGGGCGCAAACGACTCAGGCCCCGCCGTCCTGGGACGGCGGGGCCTGGGCCTCACATGGGATGAGTGGAGATGGCGGGAATCGAACCCGCGTCCAACGGTGCAGAAACAGGGCTTCTCCGAGTGCAGTTCGCTGCGATTTTCTCGGCCCCGGAGATCACGCGAACAAGTCTCCGACGGGCTCAGCCACTGTTTGATTTCCTTCTAAACCCCGTGACCGGGTCTAGAAGTTTAGTTCCCTAGTCGATGCCAGGATCCGGGTCGGGAACAGCCCCGGGCTGACACTTCGCAAGTCGCTACTTAGGCAGCGAGGGCGAAGGAATCGCGCTTGGTGTTGGCGATTATTGGTTGCGACATATGGTTAACGAGATCATTGCCGCTTCCTCGACTCGCTTCCCCTGCTTCGACATCCGCTGTCGAAACCGATCATCCCCATGTTGATTTATCAAGGTGGTACCTGCACCCCTCATGGGGTGTGGAACCATCGTACGTGAACAACGGCTGCCGTTGCCAGCGCATTCCCTGCGGAGCGGCCGGGACGGGTCCCGCCGGACCGGATCAGGCCCGCTGCCGCCGCCGGGCCGCCGAGACGGCGCGGTCCGTCTCGCGGCGGTCCTGCTGCTCGCGGAGCGTCTGCCGCTTGTCGTACTCCTTCTTGCCCTTGGCCAGGGCGATCTCGACCTTGGCCCGGCCGTGCTTGAAGTAGAGGGCCAGCGGCACGATCGTGTGCCCCGACTCCTGGCTCTTGGCCTCCAGCTTGTCGATCTCCACCCGGTGCATCAGCAGCTTCCGCTTGCGTCGCGCGCTGTGGTTCGTCCAGGTGCCCTGGGCGTATTCGGGGATATGTACGTTGTGCAGCCAGGCCTCACCCCGGTCGATCTGGATGAATCCGTCCACCAGCGACGCCCGGCCCTGCCGCAGCGACTTCACCTCGGTGCCGGTCAGCACCAGGCCACACTCATAGGTGTCCAGAATGAGGTAGTCGTGCCGCGCCTTCTTGTGCTGCGCCACGAGCTTGCGCCCGGGATCCTTGTCCTTGCCCTTGTCCTTAGCCATAGTGCGGCCATTTTCGCACTACGCCCCGCCCCCGATGCCACTCAATACTGTGCGGGCCCGTTTTTCCGCTCCGGTCCCGACGACCACGTCGGGGGTCAGGCCTGCGCCGTCGACGTTCCGGCCGGACGGCGTGCGGTAGTGGCCGACGGTCAGCTCGGCCACCGAACCGTCCCGCAGCGTGCTGGGCATCTGCACCGAGCCCTTGCCGAAGGTCCTCGAACCCACCACGAGCGCCCGCCCCCGGTCCTGGAGCGCGCCGGACAGCAGCTCGGCGGCGCTCATCGTGCCGCCGTCGACGAGGACGACCAGGGGGATACGGGTGTTGCCGCCGCGCCGGGCGTACAGCGCGCGCTGGCTGCCGCGTACGTCATACGTCGCGACCAGACCGCCGTCGAGGAAGGCGGAGGCGGTGGCCACGGCCTCGGTGACCAGGCCGCCGGTGTTGCCGCGCAGATCGAGCAGCATGCCGCCCTGCGGGGAGGCGCGGCGCACCGCCCGGCGGACCACCGAGCCGGTGCCCTTGCCGAACGCGGCGATCTTGACGCGGGTCGGGCCGTGCGCACCGGCAGGACGGTCGACGACGACGTTCCGGGATCTGAGCCGGGTGCGGTGCAAGGTGGCCGACCAGCGGCGGGTGCCGCGCTGCAGGTCCAGCGTCACGGGGGTGCCGGCAGCGGCGGCGGGGTGACGGGAGCCGCCGGTGGCAGCGCCACGCAGCCGGGCGACCACCTCGGTGACCGGTGCGCCCCGGGACGGGCGGCCGCCGACGGCGCGCAGCCGGTCGCCCACGGCGATACCGGCGCGGGCGGCGGGGCCGCCGGGCTGGACCCGGGACACCTCGATCCGGCCGTGCGGTGCCTGCCGCACCCAGAGCCCGACACCGACATAGCCGCCGTCCAACTGCGCCTGGAAATCCTTGAACTCGTCCGCGCTGTAGATCGTCGACCAGCGGTCGCCACTGCGGCTGACGACGTCCGCGGCGGCCTGCGCACCGGACTTGCCGTCCTCGACGGCCCCGGCAGCGGCGCGCTCGACGGCCGCGCGGTCCGCGGTGGCGGAATCGGGGACCTGCGCTCCGGACGCCGCACGGGCCGGTGCGGGCCGTTCCGCCGCGCCCTGCGCACGGTCGCTCCACGTGCCGGTCGCCGCGCCGGTGGCGAGCACGCCGGCGAGGAACAACGTCAGGGCCGCCCCGCGGCGAATGCGGCGGGGCCGGTCGTACGAACACGGGCCCGACATGCCGGTGAGTCTAGGGGACAAAAGGGCGCCGTACGGCAAGTTGACCGTACGGCGCCCCTTGGCAAAGCTCACACCTTGAGGTACTTGCGCAACGCGAAGAACGCGGCGAGCGAGGGCATCAGCAGCCCGATCAGGAGGACCAGCGGGAGGACCGCCGCCACCGAGTCCCAGCCGATGAAGTTGACCACCTGGATCTTCTTCGCCAGCCAGTTGTTGATGAGGGCGTACTTGCCGCCGACCAGCAGCACACAGGCGAAGGCCGCGCCCAGCAGCCCCGCAATGGCGGCCTCCAGGATGAACGGCATCTGGATATAGAAGCTGGACGCTCCCACCAGCCGCATGATCCCGGTCTCCCGCCGCCGGCTGAACGCCGACACCCGGACGGTGTTGACGATCAGCATCAGCGCAACGACCAGCATCAGCGCCATCACGACTATCGCGGCGATGTTCATGCCGTTGAGGAGGTTGAACAGCGGCTCAACGGTGTCCCGTTGGTCCTGTACTTCCTGGACGCCGGGCCGCTCGGAGAACGCCGACTTGATGACGGCGTACTTCGTCGGGTCCTTGAGCTTGACGCGGAAGGACTCCGGGAGCTGGTCGGGCGTGACCACTCCGGCAACGGGCGTGTCCCCGAACTGCTCCTTGTAGTGCTTGTAGGCCTGGTCGCTGGACTCGTACACCACCGGCTTCTGCACGATCGGCAGCCGGTCGAGCTCGGCCTTGATGTCGTTCTTCTGCTGCTGGGTGGCCGCACCCTTGGCGCAATTGGTTCCGGTGTCGGCATCGTTCTTGTTGCAGAAGAAGATGGAGACGTTGACCTTGTCGTACCAGTAGCCCTTCATCGTGCTGACCTGGTCGCGCATCAGCAGCGAGGCGCCGAACAGGCCCAGCGAGAGGGCTACGGAGACGATGACGGCGAATGTCATCGTGAGGTTTCGGCGGAGACCGACGCCGATCTCCGACAGGACGAACTGGGCGCGCATGGCGTCCTTTCAGTGCTGGGGGCCGTACACGCTTAGTGCTGGTAGCCGTACACGCCGCGCGACTGGTCGCGTACGAGCCGGCCCTTTTCGAGTTCCATGACCCGCTTGCGCATCTGGTCGACGATCTGCTGGTCGTGGGTGGCCATGACCACCGTCGTACCGGTCCGGTTGATCCGGTCCAGCAGCTTCATGATGCCGACCGAGGTCTGCGGGTCGAGGTTGCCGGTGGGCTCGTCCGCGATGAGCAGCATCGGGCGGTTGACGAAGGCCCGGGCGATGGCGACGCGCTGCTGCTCACCACCGGAGAGCTCACCCGGCATACGGTCCTCTTTGCCGCCGAGTCCGACCAGTTCGAGGACCTCGGGAACCGTCTTGCGGATCTGGCCGCGCGGCTTGCCGATCACCTCCAGGGCGAAGGCGACGTTCTCCCCCACGGTCTTGCTGGGGAGCAGCCGGAAGTCCTGGAAGACCGTGCCCACCTGGCGCCGCATCTGCGGGACCTTCCAGTTGGAGAGCTTCCCGAGGTCCTTGCCGAGGACGTGCACATGGCCGTGGCTGGCGCGTTCCTCGCGCAGCAGCAGCCTCAGGAAGGTGGACTTACCGGAGCCCGAGGAGCCCACCAGGAAGACGAACTCGCCGCGCTCGATCTCAAGCGAGACGTCCCTGAGTGCAGGGCGGTTCTGCTTCGGGTAAGTCTTGGAGACGTTGTCGAATCGGATCACTGATGCACCACGGTCGACCTGAATAGGGGCACGGTTGCCGAGTTGCGGCTCCCGTCGGTGTGCGTGACCATACGCGAACCTCGCAGGGCGGCCCAGTCGGCGTCGGTGGTTGGTGCGTTTATTCACGGCACCTACGGGACAAAAGGCGCACAATTCTGCGGGCCCACGGCGCACAATTCCCCGGGGCGCGCCGTTTGGGCCATGAGCTGGCACAGTGGGAGAGGGAACCAATGTGCCTTCCGGCGCGTTGGTGCAGTGGAGAAGGAGGTCGCATGACGTACGACCGATTGGTGTGCGCCAACTGCGCGGCCCCTGTGAACGAGGGCCGCTGCCCCGTGTGCCGGGCCAGCAGAGAACGTCTTCAGCAGCAAGCGGGCGGCATCTTCGCCCAGCTCAGCCCGGCGATGCTGGTGGCGCTGATGATCGTGCTGATCGCGCTGAGTGTGCTGCTCCACCAGGTCGTCTGACACCAAGCCGTCCGACACCCGTACGAGGCTTTCCCCGCAGCCACCCGTACGAGGCTGCTCGGCGGCGGCCGTCACGCAAACGTTGAGGGGCCCGGGACGCATGGTGCGTCCCGGGCCCCTCCAGCTGTACCGCGTCAGCGTCAGGCCGCTGCGGCGCCGCCGCCGTTCTTGTTGATCAGACGGGGCAGCATACGGAAGCCGACACCGCCCGCGATCATCGTCGCGGCGCCGATCAGCAGGATGGTGGTGCCGGAGGAACCGGTCTCCGCCAGCTCACCGCCCTTGGCCTGCTGCTTCGCCTGGCCGGGCGTGTCAGCGATCTGCTCCTTGCCCTGGCCGGGCTGCTCGATCGGCTTGGTGCCCTCGTTGTCGGTACCGGTACCGGTGCTGGAGTTGCCGCCGGTGGTCTCGTCACCGCCGGTGCTGCCACCGGTCGTGTCGTGACCGCCGGTGCTGCCACCGGTGGTGTCGTGACCGCCGGTGCTGCCACCGGTGGTCTGGTCACCGCCCGTGCTGCCACCGGTGGTCTGGTCACCGCCCGTGCTGCCGCCGGTGGTCTGGTCACCGCCGGTGCTGCCGCCGGTGGTCTGGTCGCCACCGGTGCTGCCACCCGTGGTCTGGCCACCCGTGGTCTCGTCGCCACCGGTGCTGCCACCCGTGGTCTCGTCACCGCCGGTGCTGCCGCCGATGGTCTCGTCGCCACCGGTGCTGCCACCGATGGTCTCGTCACCGCCGGTGCTGCCACCGATCTCGCCGCCGGTGGTGCCACCGGTGGTCTCGTCGCCGCCGGTCGTGCCGCCGGTGGTCTCGTCACCACCGCTGCTACCGCCGAACAGTCCGCCGATAACCCCGCCGATGATGCTGCTGTCCTGGCCGCCGGTCTCACCCGGGCTGGCCGCGGATGCAGCTCCGGCCGCGGTGAGCGACGCTCCGGCCGCAATCACTGCGCCGGCCGCAATGCGCGCTACGCGCAGCCGCGTCTTCTTCGTCATGTACTGCTACCCCCAGTAGCTGAACTCGTCATGGGTGCACCGCTGTACGGGGCGACGAGCCGATGTCGGGGTGCACGAGCTTCGGCCCCGCACTGCGGGCAGGCCGCTCAATTCCCCGTTCTTACACGCGCCCCAGACATACGCATGCCGCGCTCAGCCTTCCCAGTTCGGCCACCGTCGTCAAGGTCAAATAAAGCCCCGATGCCCGAATTGGCAAGCAGTGGGCGGTACATGGACATACGACTGTGACCAAACCGCCACAGCAAAAACAACTGCCTCCCCGAGGGAAGCAGTTGTTTCGCTTTCGGACGGACCGTCGCCCGTTGCTTCTACTTCTCCTGCTGCTTGCGCCAGCGGATGCCGGCCTCCAGGAAGCCGTCGATGTCGCCGTCCAGCACCCCGGTGGGGTTGCCGACCTCGAAATCGGTCCGCAGGTCCTTGACCATCTGGTACGGGTGCAGGACGTAGGAACGCATCTGGTTGCCCCAGGAGTTGCCGCCGTCGCCCTTGAGCGCGTCCATCTTGGCCTGCTCCTCCTGGCGGCGGCGCTCAAGGAGCTTGGCCTGGAGGACGTTCATCGCGGTCGCCTTGTTCTGGATCTGCGAGCGCTCGTTCTGGCAGGAGACGACGATGCCGGTGGGGATGTGCGTCAGCCGGACCGCGGAGTCGGTGGTGTTGACGCCCTGGCCGCCGGGGCCGGAGGAGCGGTAGACGTCCACCCGCAGCTCGGACTCGTCGATCTCGATGTGGTCGGTCTGCTCGACGACGGGCAGCACCTCGACACCGGCGAACGACGTCTGGCGGCGGCCCTGGTTGTCGAACGGCGAGATGCGCACCAGGCGGTGCGTGCCCTGCTCGACGGAGAGCGTGCCGTAGGCGTACGGGACCTGGACGGCGAAGGTGGTCGACTTGATGCCGGCCTCTTCCGCGTACGAGGTCTCGTAGAGCTCGGTCTTGTAGCCGTGCCGCTCGGCCCAGCGCAGATACATGCGCTGCAGCTTCTCGGCGAAGTCGGCGGCGTCCACACCACCGGCCTCGGCACGGATGTTGACGACCGCCTCACGGGAGTCGTACTCGCCGGACAGGAGGGTGCGGACCTCCAGCTCGTCGACCGCCTTGCGGACGGCGGTCAGCTCGGCCTCGGCCTCGACCCGGGCGTCCTCGTCGCCCTCGGCCTCGGCGAGCTCGAAGAGCACCTCGACGTCGTCGACCCGGCCGCGCAGGTCTTCCGCCTTGCGCAGCTGACCCTGGAGGTAGGACAGCCGACTGGTGATCTTCTGTGCGTTCTCCGGGTCGTCCCACAGGGACGGCGCCGCGGCCTGCTCCTCGAGCACGGCGACATCGGCCCTCATCTTGTCGAGGTCCAGGACGGCCTCGATCGACCCCATGGTCGAGGAGAGGGACTTCAGCTCTTCGGATACATCGACGACTGCCACGCACCCAGCCTAACGGCTGCCGCCGTCAGCGTGACCCGGCCCCGGCAGGTCGGACCTGCCCAAAATCGCGGGCGGCGGGTCCGCGGGCAGGTCGGGCGCCGCCCCGCGCACCGGCCGGTACCGGGGGCCGGGCGGTCGTGTCCGGGGCCGCGCGGTCGTGTCCGGGGCCCGGTGACGGCGCGGCAGGGCGGTCACGGGGTGCCGGGTTCCGGCCGGTGGACGCCCGGTGTGGCGTCCCCCGCCGCGTCGTCGCCCGAGGCCAGCCAGCCCCCCAGACCGGCCGCCACGACCACCGCGGCGGCGGCCGCGCCGAGCTTGATCCGGCGGCGGCGCACCGCGTCCGGCGAGGAGCGGTGCCGGGCCGAGCCCGCCCGGCGTTCACCGGCGGCGCGCGGGGCACGGGCGGTGCCGTGGGCGCCACCCGCCAGCTCGTCCGGGCCGGGGACCCGCATGCTGGTGTGGGTGTCCCGGTTGGAGTCGGGGACCGCGCCCTGGACCAGCGGGACGGCGCCGCGCGGCGGGGTGGCCTCCCCCGGGTGCGAAGAGTGCGAAGACAGGTGGAACGGCTCCTCGCGGGAGGCGGCGGCGCTCTCCTGTTCGTCCTCCGGCTGCTCGTCCTCCGGCTCGTCGATGTCCAGCGGCGGGATACCGGCCAGGCCGGGCAGCAGCTCGCGCAGCCGGGCGGCGAGCTCGGGGGCGCGCAGCCGGGAGGCCGGCGCCTTGGCCAGGCACTGCAGGAGCAGCTGCCACAGCTCGTCGGGGATGCCGGGCAGCGGCGCCACGCTCTCGGTCACATGGCGGCGCAGCACCGCCCCGGGGTGCCCGCCGCCGAACGGCGTGAACCCGGCGAGCAGCTCGTACAGGACGGTCGCCAGCGCATAGACGTCCACGGAGGCGCGCGGCGGGAGGCCCTCGATGATCTCCGGGGCGAGGTAGTCGGGGGTGCCGATGACCTTGGCCGAGCGGAGCGAGCCGGAGCTCCCCCCTGCCGTGGGCTGGAGGGTCCGGCGCGGCGAGTCGACGAGCCGGGCGATCCCGAAGTCGGTGAGCAGGGCGGGGTGCGCACCGCCGGGGCCGAGCGGCCCCTGCATGTCCAGCAGCACGTTTTCGGGCTTGACGTCGCGGTGCACGATCCGGGCGGCGTGCGCCGCGGCGAGCCCGTCGGCGACATCGGCGGCGATCGCGACGGCGGCCTCCGGGGCCAGCCGGCGTTCGCGCTCCAGACGGGTGCGCAGATCGGTGCCCCGGACGAGGTCCATGACCAGCGCCAGGTCGTTGCCGTCGACGACGAGATCACGGACGCCGACGACATGCGGGTGGTCCAGGCTCAGCAGCGCCGCCCGCTCCTGTACGAAGCGGCCGACGAGTTCCTGGTCGGAGGCGAGATCCTCACGCAACAGCTTGATGGCCACGGCCCCTTCGGGACCCTCGCCCAGCCATACCGTGCCGGCACTGCCGCGCCCCAGGATCTGGTGGGCGGTGTACCGGCTGCCGATCTTCCGTGCCAAGACTGCTCCGACGTGTCGGGCCCCCGAGCGTCCTGCGGGGGCTGAGGTTGGCGTCAAAGCTACGCGGGTGCCAGGGGGTTCCGTGCCCCGGAACGTGGCAACCTTCACTTCTGTGAGCGAAATTGACCGTCGGAAGTCGACAAATCCACTGGGTGGGTTCGCGGGTGGCTTCACGGGCCGGTTCACGGGCCGGTTCGCGGGTGGCTTCACGGGCCGGTTCACGGGCGGGTTCAGGGGCCGGTCCGGCGCGCAGGCGAAGTGAGGCGGCGGCGCATCGGTGCGTCGGCGCATCGGTGGGTCGGCGCATCGGTGGGTCGGCGCATCGGTGCGTCGGGGGCGGAGGGACGGCGCGGGCCCGGCGCCGCCTGCGGAGAGGCGGGGCCGGGCCCGTCGATGACCGCCCGGAACAGGTCCGGGGCGCCCGCGGCGGTGAGCCCGCGGGCGGACGGCGTCAGCCGCCGAGTTTCTGCACGAACCGCTGCACGCTGTGGAAGACGTGCCCGACCTGGGAGAAGAAGCCCCGCGTCGTGCCGATCCACTCCTGGAGCGGGGTCAGCTCCCAGACCAGCCAGGCCGCCACGAACAGCAGGATCAGCGTGAACAGGCAGCCCTTGAGGCAGCCCAGACCCGGGATCTTCATCGGGTTGGCGCTGCGCTGACGGGGCTCCCGCCGGGGCCGGGGCTCCGGCTCGGGCGGCCGCTGCGGTTCGTAGCGCTGCGGCGGCGGCTCCTGGCGGCGCTGGGGGGCCTGCGGCTGCTGCTGGGCGTACGGCGCCGGAGCGGGCTGCTGGCGGTACTGGGGCTGCTGCGGGCGCTGCTGCGGCTGCTGCTGGGGCTGCTGGGGAGCGGCCTGGCGGCGCTGCGGGCGGCGGCGCAGCGGATCCTCGGCGGGATCCAGATACTGCACCTGGGTCTGTTCGTTGCGGTCGCGCGCGGCCCGCATCTGGGATTCCCAGGGATGGGGGTTGTCGGGGTTCTGCGGCCCGCCGGCCGGTGCGCCCATGGGCATCGGCGGCATGGCGCGGGTCGGGTCGGCGCCCGGCCCGCCGGGGCCCGGACCACCCGGGCCGCCCGTGGACGGGAGCACGCTGGTCGCCGCGGCCGGGTCGTACGAACCGGCACCGGAGGGGAGCACCTGGGTGGGGTCGGCGTCGCCGCCGGCGCCCTGGCTGCCGTCGGAACCCGTTCCGGGGACGGTCGCGGGCGCGGGGTCGGGGGCGAGCAGCGCGGCGACCCCGAGCGCGGCCTCGGCCGCGGCCGGGGTGGCGTGCACCCCGATGCCGGCCGCTACGGTGCGCAGCGCCCGGGCGAGGTTCTCGGCGCTGGGCCGCTCCTCGGGGCGCTTGCTCAGACAGCGCTCGATCACCGTCCACAGCGGCTCGGGGAGCGTGCCGGGGCGGCGCGGCTCCTCGCTGAGGTGGCGGTGCAGCACCTCCAGTGCGGTCGACCCGGCGAACGGCGGGCGGCCGGTGACCAGCTCGTACAGCAGGATGCCGGCGCCGTAGATGTCCACGGCGGAGGTCTGCGGGCGGCCCTCGGCGGACTCCGGCGCCACATAGGCGGGGGTGCCGACGAATTCGTGGGTGCGGGTCAGGCCCGGGGAGTCGGCGAGGCGGGCGATGCCGAAGTCGGTCAGCATCGGGTGCATCTCGCCGCTGCCGTCCGGCCCGGCGAGCAGGACGTTGGCGGGCTTGAGGTCGCGGTGCACCACGCCGTCGGCGTGGCTGGCGGCCAGCGCGTCGGCGATCTGGGCGGTGAGCAGCGCGGCGGCCACCGGGCTGAAGGGGCCGCTGTCGCGCAGATAGCGGTGCAGGTCGGGGCCGTCGACCAGGTCCATGACCAGGGCGAGCAGATCGCCCTCGACGACGAGGTCGCGGGTGCGGACGATGTTGGGGTGGGTGAGGCGCAGCAGGACGGAGCGCTCCCGCAGGAAGCGCATCACCACGTCCGGGTCGTGCGCCAGTTCCTCCTTGAGGACCTTGATCGCGACCGTCTCGCCGGGCTCTCCTGCCACGGCGGCCTCGGCGCCCGCCGTCTCCCGCTGGCGGGCACGCCAGACGGTGCCCGTGGCGCCGCGTCCCAGCGGCTCCTCGAGCAGGTACTTGCTGCCTACCGGCCGCACGTCATGCGCTCCCTGGTCGTGGTGGTTCCCTTGCCCGGTCCGCCGGGTCAGTTGATCAACTCCGCTGATCCACTCCGCGCGGCCCGTCCGGCCCACTGTAATGCCGTCCTACAAACTTTTCGGTCCGGCGGCCCGGGATGGGCTTGCGGGAAAGACGCGGTGGGGGAACGGATGGTTGCGTGCCGCGTGCGGCTGGTACCCGGCACCGCCCACGGCATTCCGCCCAGGTCCCTTCCGAACCGTTCCGAGCTGACCACGGCAGTCGAAATCCGGCCGGGCGCGGCACGCAAGCAGGCACTTTTTCGCCCTTAGAAGACCAATCAAGATCACTGAATGGCGGTCGGCGGGCGTGTTGTCAGCGGCAGGTGCGAGGATGCACCCAGCACGATGCGGTGGGGGCGCGCGGTCTTTGTCGCGACGTGCACTTGGGACTTGTACGTGCCGACGTGCCCGGGTGCGGTGGGGGGAGTGAGCGGGCCCCCCGGCGGATCCCGGCAGAAGGGACCGTTGACGGCGATGCAGATCCGGCTGACCGTCCTCGGGCCGCGCAGCGGCCACACCACACGGACCTGCGATGTGCTCGTGACGGCCCCCGCCGGGACCGCGCTGGCGGCGGTGGCGGGCGCGCTCGCGGCTTCCGTGGCGGGCTCGGGCGCGGATGTCGGCGGCTCCGGCGGCGGCAGCGGCCCCGTCGTGCTCTACGCCGGGTCCGAGCGGCTCGATCCGCAGCGCGCGGGGCTCGGCGAGCCGCCGTTGATCGACGGCGCGGTGCTCTCCCTCCAGGGCCCGGGCCCCGCCCCGGCCCACGGCCTGCCGCACGGCTCCGCCCGCCTGCGCATCGTCTCCGGCCCCGACGCCGGCGGGGTGCATCTGCTGCACGGCGGCCAGATCCGCATCGGCCGCTCGGCCGACGCCGATGTCCCCCTCGACGACCCCGATGTCTCCCGGCTGCACTGCGCCGTGACGGTCGAGCCGGACGGATCGGTGTACGTCGCGGATCTGCACTCCACCAACGGCACCGTCGTGGAGGGCACCGACCTCGGCGAACGGCCCGTACCCCTGCGGCCCGGCGCCCTGCTGCGCATCGGGGAATCCGCCCTGCGCCTGCAGTCCCCGCCCGGCGCCCCGGACCCCGCCCTGCCGACCGCCCCGGACGGCGAGGGGCATCTGCGGATCGCCCCGGGCACGGCCGGTGCGCGCCCGGACGCGGGGGCGGGGGCGGTGGCGGGAGTGATTGCGGCGGGCCGGACGGCGCGCCACGACGAGTACGGGACGGCACCGGGCCCGCGAGGAGCCACTTCCGCCGCGGAGGGGGCGTACACGGGGGCCGGCAGCCACGCCCGGGTGACCGGTGATGCGGCCGCTCCCGTAGCGGCCTCCGCCACCGCACCGGCACCGGGCCCGGCGGGGCGGCGGGACACTCCCCTGCGCGGCACCCCGGCCCGCTACGCCGCCCCCGGCCACGACTCCCCACGCGGCGCCGACTCCCCGCGCGGCGCCGCCGCGGCTCCCTTCCCGGGTGCCGCCACGGGCCATGTCTACGACCGCACCACCGGCGTCGGCCCGGCCGGTGGCTTCGGCCCCGGGGTCCGGGAGCGCGGCGACGGCTATCCCGCCGGTGCGCAGGACCCGACGCACGGCGGGCAGCAGTCTTTGGCACCGGAGTCTTTGGCAGAGTCTTTGGCACCCGCCGATGAGGGGCCCCGGGCCGGTGAAGGATCCCGTAAAGGCGGGCGGCGGGGCGGCATCGGCGCCTGGGCGCGTCGGCTGGCGGGCGGCCGGCCCGCCGTGGAGCGGCCGGACGGCACCTTCGCACCGGAGTACGAACCGGCCGGCGCCTCCAGGGCGGCCTTCACGGGCACCTCCGAGGGCGCCTCCGAAGGCACCTCCGAAGGCACCTCGGCGCCGGAAGCACTCTCCGGGCCGGCCGCGGACGAGCGCTGGCCGGACGCCGCCGCGGTCCTGCTCACCGCGCTGGGTCCGGGACCCCGGCTCTGGGAGCGCGGCCCGGACCACCCCGACGCACTGACCGTCCGGCTGGGGACGGCCGCCCGGAGCGGCGGACGGGACGCCGTGCCGGTCACCGTCGATCTGCGCCGGGCGGGCTCCCTCGGTCTCGCCGGGCCGCGGGCGCGGCTGACCGGGCTGGCCCGAAGCGCCCTCGCCCAGCTCACGGCCCTGCACTCCCCCGGCGCTCTGGAACTCGTGCTGATCAGCGCGGACCGGGCGCGCTCCGCCGAGGAGCGGATCGCGGACTGGGCCTGGCTCGGCTGGCTGCCGCAGGTCCGCCCGGACCGTGGCCAGGACTGCCGGCTGCTGCTGGCGTACGACAAGGAACAGGCCGCGGCCCGTACGTCCGAGCTGGTGCGCCGGCTCGACGACGGCCCGCTGGGCCCCGGCTGGGCGGACGCCGAGCGGGCGGAGACCGCCTCCGCCGCCGCCCGCCACCAGGGCCCGTACACCCTCGTGGTCGTCGACGGCGATCCCGGCACCTCCGCACTGCGCGAGACCACCGCCCGGCTCGCCGCGGGCGGCCCGGCGGCCGGTATCCATCTCTTGTGTCTGGCCGAGACCCCGGCCGCCTCCCCCGCCTTTCCCCTGGCCGCGACGTACGAAGCGGCCCGGGCGGCAGCACCCGCCTTCGGCGAGTGCGGGGCGGTGGCGGTGCTCAGCGGCGATGTCGCCACCGCGCTGCGCGTCGTCCAGCCGGGCTCCGGGCCCAACGGCACGGTCGCGACGGTGGACGCGGTCTCCGGCGCCTGGGCCGAGCGGTTCGCGCGGGCGCTGGCGCCGCTGCGCGAGAGCGTGACGACGGCCGCGTCCGGCAGCCGGACGGCGCCTCGCGCGGCCGTCCCGCTGCCCGACTCGGCGCGGCTGCTGGACGAGTTGGGGCTGGCCCGCGCCACCCCGGCGTCCCTGATGGCCCGTTGGGCCGCCGCGCTGGACACCGACCGGCCCAGCGCCGCCGCGGTGCTCGGTGCCGGGCCGCACGGCCCGCTGTGCGCCGATCTCGCCGCCGATGGCTCGCATCTCGTCCTGGAGGGCGCGGCGGCCACCGGCAAGACCGAGCTGCTGCGGGCGATGGCCGCCTCGCTGGCGGCCGCCGACCGCCCGGATCTGCTGTCGCTGGTGCTGGTGGACGGCGGCGGCAGCGAGCGCGGCGAGGGACTGCGGGTCTGTACGGACCTGCCGCATGTCACGACCTACCTCGCCGCCTCGGACCCGGTCCGGATGCGGGAGTTCGCCCAGGCGCTGTCATCCGAGCTGAAGCGGCGGGCGGAAATACTGGCCGGCACCCCGTTCGCCGAGTGGCGCGCCAAGCATCTGCCGGCCCCCCGGATCGTCGCACCGCGACGTTCGGCCGAGAGCGGTAACACTGAGCGTGAGAGCCGGGAGAGTCGCGAGAGCCGGGAGAGCCGGGAGAGCTGGGAGAGTCGCGAGAGCCGCGATTACGGAGAGCAGGAACTGACTACTCTCCGTAATCGTTGCCGTGATAGGGGAACGGACGGCGGCACAGCGGCGGACCCGTCGACGACCGGAACCCTGCGCCTGCGCGCCCGCAGCACACCGGCCGCCGCCGGCCCGGAAGCCACCGAAGGCGCTACCGACGCGGCCACGCCGATGCCCCGGCTCTTCGTGCTGGTCGACGACTTCGATGCGCTGGTGGCGCCGGCACTGGGCAGCACCGGCCGGCCGGCCGCCGGTTCCGTGGTGCGCGCCCTGGAGGCGGTGGCCCGGGACGGGGCGGAGCTCGGGGTCCATCTGATAGCCGCCACCGGCCATCCGGACCGTACGGCGGAGACCGCGACCAGCGAACGGGCCGGTCTGCGGGTCCGGTTGGGCGCCTTTGACGATCCGTCCGAGCCGGTGCCCGCGGGCCGCGGACGGCTGCACCGCGCGGCGGACGGCTCCTCGACACCGTTCCAGGCGGGCCGGGTGACCGGCCGGATACCCCGGACATCCACTCTCCGCCCGACGGTCGTGCCGCTGGAGTGGCAGCGGATGGGCGACCCGCCGGCCCGGCGCCCGCTGCGCGAGCTGGGCAACGGCCCGACGGACCTGGCCCTGCTGGCCAGCGCATTGCAGCGGGCCGCACAGTCCTCGGGCGCACCCTCGGCTCCGCCGTTGCTGTAGGGCCGGCGGGACGGCCTGCTGTGAATCATGGGCGCGGCATCGCGAGCCCGGCGCGCCGCCCCGTCGTGAGCTCGGGGCGCGGCTCCATCGCGAGCCCGGTGCCCGCCGCCCCGTCGCTGGACCCGCTCCGCCGTCGCTGTGAGCCCGGCCGTTGCTGTGAACCCGGTGGGCTCGGCCCGTCGTGAACCCGGGGCGCGGCCCCGTCGTGAGCCCGGTGCACCGCCCCGTCATGAACCGTGGGCGCTCCCTCGTGAACCCGCTGGGCTCGCCCCGTCGTGAACCGTGGGCGCTCCCTCGTGAACCCGGTGGGCCGCCCATAACAGCCGCGTCACGAAAGGCCAGTTGGCAGGGAACGCGGTATTGCGGACCGGGTGGCCAGGGCGTAGGACTGTCGCACACCGCAGAGCACGACGAGGCGCAGCGCGACCACGCACCACCGCACGGCACGACGCGAACGGCATGCAAGCACGTACGGCACGACGCGAACGACACGTAGGCACGTACGGCACGACGCGATCGGTACGAGGCGAACGGCACGGTAGGGGCGCCGCGGCACGACATGGCACGGTCCCCTTCGCACCCGGCACGGCAGGCGCGGCGACAAGGGGCTACGGGGATGCGCAGACGACTCGACCGCACGGCGGTACGCGCCATGACCGCGGTGGCGGTGGGCACGGCGCTCGCCCTGGCGCTGGCCGCGTGCGGCAGCGGCAGCAGCAGCGGCGGCGGCACGAAGGGCAACGGGAGCGGTGGCAGTAAGGGCGGCAGCACCGCCCCCACCGTGCAACTCCCCCAGCTCAAGGGCCAGAAGCTGCAGGTCACCGCGGTCTGGACGGGCCCCGAGCGGGAGAACTTCGTCAAGGTGCTGGACGAGTTCGAAAAGCGCACCGGCGCCACGGTCGACTTCGTGCCCAGCGGCGACGACATGGCCGGCTTCATCGGCTCCAAGATCGCCGGTGGCGGGCCGCCGGACATCGCGATGCTCCAGCAGGTCGGCGTGCTGGGCGAGTTCGCCGGGAAGGGCTGGCTCAAGCCGCTGGGTGCGACCGCCAAGGAGCAGCTCGCCAAGAACTACAGCAAGGGCTGGCAGGATCTCGGCGCCCACAAGGGCACGCCGTACGGCGTCTACTTCAAGGCCAGCAACAAGTCGCTGGTCTGGTACAACGCCAAGGCGTTCGACAACGCGGGCACCCAGGAGCCGAAGACCTGGCAGGACTTCCTCAAGACGGCGCAGACCCTCTCCGAATCGGGTGTCGAGCCGGTCTCGGTGGGCGGTGCGGACGGCTGGACGCTGACCGACTGGTTCGAGAACATCTACCTCTCCCAGGCGGGGCCCGAGAAGTACGACCAGCTGGCCCAGCACAAGATCAAGTGGACCGATGCCTCCGTCAAGCAGGCGCTGACCACACTCGGACAGCTCTTCGGTCGTAAGGACCTGCTGGCGGGCGGCAACTCCGGTGCGCTGCAGACGGACTTCCCGACGTCGGTGACCCAGACCTTCAGCGGTGACACCCCGAAGGCCGCGATGGTCTCCTCGGCCGACTTCGCCGCCGCCAACATCACCCAGACCAAGGCCAGGGTCGGCATGGACGCCAAGGTCTTCCCGTTCCCCGCGGTGGGTGCCAAGTCCCCGGTGGTGACCGGCGGCGATGTGGCGGTGGCCCTCAAGGACGGCAGGGCCGCACAGGCGCTGCTGACGTTCCTGGCGTCGACGGATGCCGCCAAGATCTGGGCGCAGGCGGGCGGTTTCATCTCGCCCAACAAGGGGCTCGACCAGGCGGCGTACGCCGACGGTGTGATGCGCCGGATCGCCAAAGCGCTGATCGCGGCGGGCGACGACTTCCGCTTCGACATGTCCGACCAGGCGCCCGCCTCCTTCGGCGGCAAGCCGGGCCAGGGCGAGTGGAAGGACCTGCAGGACTTCCTGAAGAGCCCCAAGGACATCACGGGCACCCAGGCCCAGCTGGAGAAGGACGCCGCGAAGTCGTTCGGACACTGAGTCCGTACGGGGAGTCGTTCGGACACTGAGTCCGTACGGGGAGTCGTTCGGACACTGAGCACGTACGGGGAGTCGTTCGGGCACTGAGCACGTGCACAAAGTCGTTCGGGCGCTGAGTGTCTGCCGCCGAGCACCTCGACCGGGACCGGGGGGACCGTCACGATGAGCGCCGTACAGGCCGGCAAGGCCGGTGACAGCGGCAAAAGCGGCCGGGGCAGCGACGAAGGCGGCCGGGGCAGCAGCGTGAGCGGCCGGCGCAACGGCGGCGGCAGGCGTCCGGGCGGCGGCGGCCTGGGCACCCGCCCCTGGACGGCCGCGGTGTTCCTGCTGCCGGCGCTGCTGCTGCTCGGTGCGCTGGTCGTCTACCCGATCGTCTTCTCCGTCTACCGCAGCCTGTTCGATGCGTCCGGCAAGGGTTTTGTGGGGCTGGGCAACTACGGCGCGATGTTCTCCGACGATGGCATCCGCACCGCGCTGAGGAACAACATCGTCTGGGTTGTGGTGGCGCCGACGGTCTCGACGGTGCTGGGGCTGATCTTTGCGGTGCTGACCGAGCGGATTCGCTGGGGCACCGCCTTCAAGCTGATCGTGTTCATGCCGATGGCGATCTCGATGCTGGCGGCGGGCATCATCTTCCGGCTGGTCTACGACCAGGATCCGGAGCGCGGAGTCGCCAACGCGGTGTGGGTCGGTATCCATGACACGTTCTCCGAACCGGCCCCGTTCCCCGGCGCCACGCCGCGGCCCCGGTCCGGTCTCGCGCCGTCCGGCGGCGGTGCGTTCACCACGCGCTCGGCCGTGCGGGCCACGTCACCGGTGAAGCTGCCGCTGGTCGCCGTCCAGCCGGGCGATCTGCGCGGGGCCCGGCCCGCGGCCGCCGCCGGGCCCCGGCCGGGCCAGGTCACCGGCACCGTGTGGCTGGACTTCACCCGTGGTGGCGGCGGCCGCCCGGGTGTCGTCGACGGCAACGAGAAGGCGCTGGCCGGGCTGACGGTCGAGGCGGTCAAGGGCGGCCGGGTGGTCGCCTCGGCGACGACGACGGCCGACGGCACCTTTGCGCTGCCCGCGGACCGGGCCGAGGGCGCCCGGCTCCGGCTGCCCGCGGCCAATTTCGCCGAGGCCTACCGCGGTGTCGACTGGCTCGGCCCGGCGCTGGTCACCCCGGCCATCATCGGCTCGTACGTCTGGATGTGGGCCGGTTTCGCGATGGTACTGATCGCGGCGGGGCTGGCGGGTGTCCCGCGTGAGCTGCTGGAGGCGGCGCGGGTGGACGGCGCGGGCGAGTGGCAGGTCTTCCGCCGGATCACGGTGCCGCTGCTGGCGCCGGTCCTGGTGGTCGTGCTGGTCACCCTCATGATCAATGTGCTGAAGATCTTCGATCTGGTCTACATCATCGCCCCGGGCTCCAGCATCCGGTCCGCCAACGTCCTGGCGCTCCAGCTCTTCCAGTCCTCGTTCGGCACGGATGTCGACGAGGGGCTGGGCAGCGCGATCGCCGTCTTCCTGCTGCTGCTCGTGCTGCCGGTGATGTACGTCAATCTCCGGCGCATACGGAAGGAGCGTCGCCGATGACGACCGTGGACGGTGCCGGACCGGACGGGGATGCCGGACCGGACGGGAATGCCCTGCCGGATAGGGGTGCCCTACCGGACGGGAGTGCCCTGCCGGACGGGCGTGCCGGGGCGGACGGGCGTGCCGGGGCGGCCGGTGCCGTACGGGCGGGGCGGGCAGGGCGGGCCCGGCGGCCGCTCGCGGCCCGGATCGCGGCGCGGACCGGCGGTGGCGCGATGCGGATCTTCCTGGTCCTGGTGGCGCTGTTCTGGCTGATGCCGTCGGTGGGGCTGCTGCTGTCCTCGCTGCGCAGCCCGCAGCAGATCGCCGGGTCCGGCTGGTGGCAGGTCTTCGGCAAGCCGGCCCAGATCACCTGGGACAACTACAGCCAGTTGCTGGCCAACGACAAGGTGATGGGCTCGCTGCTGACCACGGCGGCGATCACCGTGCCGGCGACGGTGCTGGTCGTCGTCATCGGCTCGCTGGCCGGTTACGCGTTCGCCTGGATGGACTTCCCCGGCCGGGACGGCTGGTTCATGGTCGTCGTCGGGCTGCTGGTGGTGCCCGTGCAGGTGGCGCTGATCCCGGTGGCCAAGCTGTTCGGTGCGGTCGGGCTCTTCGAGACGACGGCCGGGGTGATCCTCTTCCATACGGCCTTCGGGCTGCCGTTCGCGGTGTTCCTGCTGCGGAACTTCTTTGCCGAGATCCCGCGCGAGCTGCTGGAGGCGGCCCGGCTGGACGGAGCGGGCGAGCTGCGGCTGTTCACCCGGGTCGTGCTGCCGCTGGGCGCTCCGGCGATCGCCTCGCTGGGGATCTTCCAGTTCCTGTGGGTGTGGAACGACATGCTGATCGCGCTGATCTTCGCGGACAGCGGCAGTCCGCCGATCACGGTCGCGCTGCAGCAGGAGGTGCGGCAGTTCGGCAACAACATCGATGTGCTGGCGCCCGGCGCGTTCCTGTCCATGGTGGTGCCGCTGATCGTCTTCTTCGCCTTCCAGCGTCAGTTCGTTTCCGGTGTGATGGCCGGCGCGGTGAAGTGAGATCTGCACGACGTCCCGCCGGTCCCCGGCCGCACGCCATCTCCCGTTCATTTTGCTGCGCCTACGATGACGTCGCTGCCGTGCCACGCAGGGTGCGGCGGTGCGCATGGCGGGCCGGCGCGCGTGGTGTGCCGGTGCGCAGGGCGCGGCGGTGCGCAGAGCGGCCGCGGTGCACCTAGCGGCCGCGGTGCACCTAGCGGCCGGTCGCGCAGGGTGCGGCGGTGCGACAGGGCGCCGCCATGGAGATGCCCGGGTCTCGCCGGGTGTCGCCCGACGTCTCTCGTATCGAGTGAGGGCACCCGGGTCCCCGCAAGGCCGCGCCCGTGCGCAGCGGCCATGACGCCGGGCGCGTCCACAACTGCACACACCGCACAGGCCCGGACAACAGCAGACGTACACCCGCACTCCCGCACACCCGCGGACAGCCACATACCGCACATATACGGCCCGCATACCGCCACATAAGGCCACATCCACGGCAGACAGCGCCGGCACATACCGCACGTACGCCCTCACGCACGCGTCGTGCTCAGCCCTACGTTCCCGACCGTCTGGAGACGGACCGCACATGACTGCCCCCCTCGCAGACCAGAGTGCCGAACAACTCCCGCGCCCCACCCGGCTGTCCGAGGTCAAAGGCTGGTTCTTCACCGCCGACCAGTTGCTCTTCGACTGGTTCCTGGCGCACCAGCAGGACCGTTCCGAGCCGGGTGATCTGCTCGAACTGGGCGCGTATATGGGCAAGAGCGCCATCTTCCTCGGTGCGCGGCTGCGCCCCGAGGAGCGCTTCACGGTCTGCGACCTCTTCGATTCCCCCGCCGAGGACGCCTCCAACTCCAAGGAGATGAGGAAGTCCTATGCGACGCTGACCCGCCGCGCCTTCGAGGCCAACTACCTCGCCTTCCACGACGAGTTGCCCACCATCGTCCAGGGGCTCAGCTCGCTCGTCAGCGACCACGTCGACGAGGGCTCGGTGCGCTTCGCCCATATCGATGCCTCGCATCTGTACGAGCATGTGCACGGCGACATCCTCGCGGTGCGCAAGCTGCTCACCGCCCACGGCATCGTGGTGATGGACGACTACCGCGCCGAACACTGCCCCGGGGTGGCCGCCGCCACCTGGCAGGCGGTCGCGAACGAGGGGCTGCGCCCCGTCTGCATCACCGGCACCAAGTTCTACGGAACCTGGGGCGACCCCGAGCCGCTGCAGAAGGCGCTGGTGGAGTGGATCACGTCCCGTGGCGACATCTGGCACGAGGTGCAGTACGTCAACGGCGCCCCGCTGGTCCGGCTGAGCACCAAGGGCGCCAAGGAGCCCGGCCATCCGGCCTCCCGGCACAAGCCCGCCACCCGCGCCGCGCAGCAGCCCGCGGCGCAGTCGTCGAAGGCCTCCGCGGCCCGCCCGGCCCCGCGCCGGCCGGCCCCGGCGGGCAGCACGGTGCGCCGGGTCGCCCTCGACGTCCTGCCGCCGATCGTCACCCGCGCCCTGGCGAGGGCCCGTAGGCGGGCCCGTACGAGCTGAGGTGTCCGCGGACAAGCCCTCGCCGGACTCACGGCAAGCCCGGTAGCTCGCCGGACTGACGGCAAGCCCCGGTAGGGGATGTCTCCCCCTACCGGGGCACCTGCCCCACCAGCACGAACACATTGGACCGCAGCAGCATCCCGGCCGGGCGCGGCAGTGGATGGGAGTACGTACGCCGTACGGTCAGGCCGGCGGACTCGGCGAAGGCGCGCAGCAGGGCGAAGTCGGTGAAGCGCACCGGGGTGGGCCCGGCCCGGTGCCCGGCCTCCTGCGCGGTGATCAGCAGCACTCCGCCGCCCGGCCGGACGTACCGGACGTAGGCCCGCAGTAGCCCCTCGACTTGTTCGTCGTCCAGATGCTCCAGGACGTGCGCGGTCAGCAGCGCGTCGAAGGCGCCGGGCCGGGCGTGCGGGCTCGCCAGGAAGGTGTCGGCCGTAAAGGCGGTGAGCCCGCGTTCGCGGCAGCGCGCCACGGACTGCGGATCGTGGTCCACCCCGACGCTGCCGGGCGCGCAGCCGGCGAGCGTGTCGCCGGCTCCGCAGCCGATCTCCAGCACCCGGCCGGTGCCGATCCGCCGCAGCTGACTGCGGTACGGGGACCGGGCGGGCAGCAGCCGCGCCGGGCCGCCGCGTCCCGGGTCGGCCGGCAGCCGCGCGGTGGAGGCGGACGGCGCGGTGCCCGTGGGACGGGTGGGCCGGGCGGTCCGGGTGTCGCTGCCGGGCGGCCCGGCGTCGGGGCTGTCGGTGGCGGCGGAGCTGTCGGTTCTGCCGGGCATCGGGGCGCGGTCACCTTCCCTGGGGAACACGGCGCGCGGAACGCCGTAAAGCTGTGCAACGGGTCTACGGCATCGGACGCGGCCCGGCGCTACGGCGCGCCGAATGCGCACACCGGGCGTCATCCTGCGCACACGGACGCACGGCCCTGCACACGGTGACGCGCGGTCCTGCACACACGGACGCACGGCCTTGCACACACGGACGCCCGTTCCCGTACACGCGGACGCCCGACGGGGCCTCTCACCCTTTCAGCGCAGATCCGGTGACCGTGCCGCCGTGGGCGAGTTGAACGGACCGGTCTTGTGCATTCGCCAGTCCGGAAAGGCTTGGTCCGCGTATGAAGCCTCGGCTCACCGTCGTCGTCCCGGTCCATCGCATCGAGGGGTCCGAGCGGAATGTGGAGGAGTGCCTGGAGTCGGTCGCGGCCCAGACGCTGACCGATCTGGATGTGGTGATGGTGGACGACGGTCCGCCCGCGGACGGGGGCGGGGGCGCCACCGCCGCACGGGGCGCGCCCGCCGCTCCCGTCCGCCGTTTCGCCGAGCGGGACCCACGGTTCCGGATCGTCCACCACCCCGGGGGCGGTCCGGCCCCCGGCTGCGGCGCGCTCCGCAATGCCGGTGCCCGGCACGCCTATCCGCACACCGGCTATCTGGCCTTCCTCGACGCCGACGACGTACTGCTGCCGCGCGCGTACGAGGATCTCGTCGGGCTGCTGGACCGGTCCGGCGCGGACCTGGCGACCGGCAATGTCTACCGGCTCGGTGCGTCCGGCCGCAGCCAGTCCGCACGTCATCCGGCCACCCGCGCCACCGCACTGCGCACCCGCCTCCCCGACGACCTCGCCCTGCTGTCCGACGACTTCGCCCGCAACAAGGTCTTCCGCCGCACCTTCTGGGACAAGCATCAATT
This sequence comes from Streptomyces sp. NPDC015125, assembly GCF_043080045.1. Lineage (NCBI taxonomy): Bacteria > Bacillati > Actinomycetota > Actinomycetes > Kitasatosporales > Streptomycetaceae > Streptomyces > Streptomyces sp. NPDC015125. The sequence continues at coordinate 47,499 of NZ_JBIBVF010000003.1, read as the reverse complement.
CGCCTTCCCCGAGGGCGAGTTGTGCCATGACGCGGCGGTGACACTGCCCGCGCTCTTCCTGGCCGACGCGGTCGACGTCCTGCGGGAGCACGTCTGTTACTGGCGGCTGCCGGAGGGACCCGGCCGCCACCTGAGACTCGATGCCCGGGGCGTACGGGACCGGTTCGCGGCGGTGGCCGGCATCCGGCGCTTCCTCGCCGACCCGGCCCACGCCCGGCTGAGTGCCTATCAGCGCGACTACGACCGTTCGCAGCTCACCGACGGGCTGCTCGATCTGGTCGAGGCGCTGCCGGCGGCCGCGCCGGAGTGCCGGACCGCGTTCCTCGACTGCGCCCGCGACTTCCTCTCCGGTGTCGACCCGCGGCTGTTCCCCACGCTCCCCGTCGAGCTGCGGATGCGCTGGTACCTGATCCGCACCGGGCGGCTGGCCGATCTGCTCACCCTGCTCACCCACGAGGCCCGCAACCCTGCCGGGTTCGCCGTCGCGGGGCCGCCGCTGCGCAAGCGGGCGGTGCTGCCGCTGACCCCGCCGCTGGAGCTGCCGCCGGGGGTGACCCGGCTGGACCGCGGCGACTTCCCCGTACGGGCCCGGGTCCGGGAGGCGGAGTGGCGAGGCGGTGTGCTGGTGCTGCGCGGCTACGCCTATATCCGGAATCTGGACGCCGCGACCCGGCACAGCTATCTCAGGACGGCCGTGCTGTCGTGCGGGCGGCGCCGGATCCTGCTGCCGCTCCGGCCGGTGGCGATGCCGGAGGCGACCGCCGAGTCCGGCCAGGAGCTGCACTGTTACGACTGGTCGGGCTTCGAGCTGCGGCTCGATCCGGCCCGGCTGCGCAAGGGCGGGCGCTGGGAGGAGAGCGACTGGTCGGTGGGGGTGCTGCTGGCGTCGGCGGGGGTGGTGCGGGCCGCGTCGCTGCACGCCGCCGAGACCGGCTCCGGCGCCGCCCCGTGCGCCCGTGAACTGCCCGGGGACGGCACGGGCGCCGTGCGGATCACGCCCTGGTACCCGGACGGGCGGCTGCGGCTGTCGGTGGTCCGTCCGGCCCGGCGGCTGACCGGCCACCATGCGGCGGCGGCCGGCGCCCTGGACCTGACCGTCACCACTCCCGGCCCGCCGCCCGCCGCCCTGCGGCTGACCCACCAGGGCACCGGCACGGTGGTGTCGTTCCCGGTGGAAACGGAACCTCCTGCGGGAACGGGAACCGGAGCGGGAGCGGGAGCGGGAGCGGGACCAGGGCAAGCGAGCGGCACGCCCGACGGCGCACCCTCCGCCACGCCCCCCGCCGCGCCCCGCACCCCGCCCCGCACCACGTCCCCGCCCCTCACCTTCCGTATCCGTCTCGACGCGCTGGCCGCCGCGCGGCCCCCGCGGGACGGCGCGCCGCGGGCGATCCCGCCGGCCCACACCGAGAGCTGGGCGGCCGAGGTGGTGCTGCCCGACGGCGGCACCGACCCGATCGCCTGCGATCCCGGGCTCGAACCCGTCGCCCATCCGCTGCCGCACGGCCGCGAGCTGGTCGTGGCGGCCGGGCCGGCCGGGGACCTCGTCCTGCACGACCGGACTCCGCAGCCGTATCTGGACCGGGCGGTGTGGCGTGCGGACGGCACCCTGCTGGTGGCGGGCGGGCTGCCCGACGCCGCGCCGCACGCCACCGAGCTGGTGCTCAAGCACGGGGCGCACGCCGCGGAGCTGGCCTTCCCCACCACCCACGACGACGGCCGGTTCCACGCCACGCTGCCGCTCGGCGCACTGCCCTCGCTGGCCGGCCCGCTGCCGCTGCGCGAGGGCCGCTGGACGCTGCATCTGCGCGAGCAGGGCGCGCCCGGCTCCGCGCTGGACGCCCCGGTCCGCGCTCTGCCGTGCCTCCTGGACGGGCTGCCGGCGGCCCGTACGGTCCGCGGCAAGCCGCTCGCCCTCGACCGGCACCGGCACGACGAGGCGCTCGTGGTGGCGGGGCCCGCGCTGCCCGCCACCGACCGCGGCCCCTACCGCCGCCGGATGCTGCGCGAGCAGCACTATGCGCTGCACCGTTCCCGTCCGCTGCGCGACACCGTCCTCTACAGCAGCTTCGGCGGCCGCGCGTACGGGGATTCCCCGCGTGCGGTGCACGAGGAGCTGGTGCGCCGGGGTATGGACGTGGAGCATCTGTGGGCGGTGCGCGATGCGCAGACCGCGGTGCCGGAGACGGCCCGTGCGGTGCTGGTGGGCAGTGCCGAGTGGCACGGCGCGCTGGCGCACAGCCGCTGGGTGGTCACCAACACCCATCTGCCCCGGTGGTTCACCCGGCGCGGCGGGCAGCGCATCATCCAGACCTGGCACGGCACCCCGCTCAAGCGGATCGGCGCCGACCTGGCCGGGACGCTGTGCGCGGGGCTGGCCCATCTGGCGCCGCGGCCGCGGGTCAGCCGGCAGTGGAGCGTGCTGCTGTCGCCGAACGCGCACAGCACCCCGGTGCTGCGCTCCGCGCTGGGCTACTCCGGGCGGCTGCTGGAGACCGGGCTGCCGCGCACGGACGCCTTCTTCGCCGCCGACCGTGACCTGAGGGCGGCCGCGGTCCGCGAGCGCCTGGGCATCGAGCCCGGCAGGAAAGTGGTGCTGTACGCGCCGACCCCGCGCGACGATCTGGCCTACGACGCGGGCCACCACCGGCTGCATCTGCCGCTCGATCTGGACCTGGCGCGGCAGGAGCTGGCGGACGACCATGTCCTGCTGGTGCGCAGCCACCCGCTGGTCGCCGACCGGCTGCCCGCCCATCACGCCCCGTTCGCCCTGGACGTCTCCGCCCACCCGGACGCCACCGAGCTGCTGCTGGCCGCGGACGTCCTGGTCACCGACTACTCGTCGCTGGCCGCCGACTTCGCCAACACCGGACGCCCGATGCTCTTCCTGACGCCCGATCTGACGCACTACCGCGACACCCTGCGCGGCTTCACCCTCGACTTCGAGGCCCGGGTGCCGGGTCCGTTGCTCGCCTCGACCGGTGAACTGATCGATGCGCTCGGCGACTTGGAGGCGATTGCCGCCGCGGGGGCGGATGCGTACGCGGATTTCCGGGAAGCGTTCTGTCACCGGGACGACGGGGGTGCGGCGGGCCGGGTCGCGGATCTGATGGAGCGGTGACCGGGGCCGGTCCGTCGCAAGGTGGTGGCGTGCGGATCAACATCGTGCGGCACCCGCGTCGTTACAGCATGTGCAGGCGCCCTTACGGGTCTGTACACCCCCGAGCCCCCGGCTCCCGACCGTAAGAAGACGGCAAGAGGGCGGGAAAAGCGGAGCGGGGGGTGCAACCGCTCGACGGGATTCGCCCTCTGAACCATCGGAAACAGGTTCGGACCCCGCTCGCGCCAAGAGATGCTGTCGACACGAAATGTAGATTCAGTGACTGTGAAAGAAGCCCTCGATCCGCTGACGGGGCCCACCATCACGCCTTCCGCTCAGGTCAGCATCGTCGTGATCGCGTTCAACGATGCCGGTCATGTCTGCGATGCGGTGCGCTCCGCACTCGCGCAGGGGCCTCCGGGCGAAACGGTCACCGAAGTGATCGCGGTGAACGACGCCTCCACCGATGGCACCGGCGCCGCCCTGGACGCCCTCGCCCACGGCGAGCCGCGGCTGAGGGTGATCCACCGCGACACGAACAGCGGCGGCTGCGGCACTCCGCGCAACGACGGTCTGCGGGCCGCCACCGGGCGCTTCGTGATGTTCCTCGACAGCGACGATGTGCTGCCCCCGGGTGCGGCCCGGGCGCTGCTGGCCGCCGCTTGTGAGCATGACGCCCCGGTCGCGGCCGGCGCCTGCGTACGCCGTGAGCTGCCCGCGCAGCGCGATGTCCCCTGGCAGCCGGGCCTCTACCGGGAGACGGCGGTGCACAGCTCCCCCGATGCCGGCCCGCAGCTGGTCCGGGACACGCTGTGCGTCAACAAGCTCTACGAGCGGGCGTTCCTCGACAAGCACGCCATCACGTTCCCCGAGGGCCGCTTCACCTACGAGGACTTCGTGTTCACGGCGCGGGTGCTGGCCGCCGCCCCGCGCATCGTGACGATCCCGGACCGGGTCTACATCTGGCATGTGCGCCGCTCGGCCGCCCGGCAGTCGATCTCGCTGGACCGCAACGACGTCGCCAACTGGCAGGCGCGGATCGCGGCGCACCGCGCCAGCGTGCAGATTTTCCAGGACGCCGGGCACAAGGCGCTGGCGCACGCCGCGGGCACCAAGTTCCTCGACCACGATCTGCGGATGTACGTCCGCGAGCTGCACACCCGCGGCGCCGACTACCGCGCCGAGTGGTGGCGGCTGACCCGCGACTACCTGGCCGGTTTCGACGAGGACGATCTGCGCGCGGCCCGTGCCCCGGCCCGTTGGCTGGCCCGGGTGGTGCTGGCCTCGCCGGCTCCCCGGGACCTGGAGCGGCTGACCCAGCTGGCGGCCCGGCCCGGCCGGCTGCTGCCGCCGTACGCGGAGGCCGACGGCCGCGCGGTGTGGTCCGCGGACCTGCCCGAGGTCGTGCTGGACGCGATGGGCACCAAGCCGATGCACCGGCTGCCGGTGACCATAGATGCCGAGCCGTCCCCTGACGGCCCCGGTGTGCTGCGGCTGCGGGTGCACGATCTGTACGGGCGGCTGGCCGCGTCCGGGCCGGAGAGCATCGACATCGAGCTGCGGCGGCGCCGGGACGACCGGCGCGGCCCGGTCCACACCGCCGCCCTCACCCCGGCCCCGGCCGTCGGCGGGTCGCAGGCCTGCTGGACCGCCGAGGTCGTACTGGATCTTGCGGCGCTGGCCGAACGGGGCGGCCCGCACTGCGCCGACCCCGAGCCATGGGACCTGATGGCGCAGGTCAGCTGTGCGGACGGGGCCGGTTTCCGCGCCGCGCTGCGGGCTCTGGGCCCGGGGCTGCGCCGCCGGGTGCTGCCCAGCCGCCGCCATGCCGTGCTGCTGGTGCAGCCGTATGCGACGACCGGCGGCGCCCTGTCCCTGCGGGTCGCCTCCGGCCTGCGCAGCGTGTGGCGGATCGCCGCCCGGCGGCTGCGCGGCTGAACCACCCCGGTCCTTTATCCGCACTCCTCTACCCGACCTAGGATGGGCACTATGTCTTACTTGATCACGGGTGGTGCCGGCTACATCGGCGCCCATGTCGTACGGGCCCTGCGTGAGGCAGGCGAGAGCGTCGTCGTGCTCGACGATCTGACGACGGGCGTGGCCGCCCGGATCCCGGAGGGCGTCCCCCTGGTCGTCGGCTCCACGCTCAACCGCGCGCTGCTCGATGCCACCCTCACCGAGCACGGCATCACCGATGTGGTGCATCTGGCCGCGAAGAAGCAGGTCGGCGAGTCCGTCGAGATGCCGCTGCACTACTACCGCGAGAATGTGCACGGTCTGCAGACGCTGCTGGAGGCGATGGCCGCGGGCGGTGTCGGCCGGCTGGTGTTCTCCTCCTCGGCGGCGGTCTACGGCATGCCGGATGTCGATCTGGTCACCGAGGAGACCCCCTGCACCCCGATCAACCCGTACGGCGAGACCAAGCTCGTCGGCGAGTGGATGGCCCGTGCGGCGGGCAAGGCGCACGGCATCAGCACGGCCTGTCTGCGCTACTTCAACGTCGCCGGAACGGCCACCCCCGAGCTGGCCGACACCGGGGTCTACAACATCGTGCCGATGGTCTTCGAGAAGCTCACCGAGGGCGCCGCGCCGCGTATCTTCGGCGATGACTACGACACCCCCGACGGCACCTGCATCCGCGACTACATCCATGTCGCCGATCTCGCCGAGGCCCATGTGTCGGCCGCCCGCAAGCTCGCCGAACCGGGTCCGGTGCGCGATCTGACGCTGAACATCGGGCGCGGCGAGGGCGTTTCGGTGCGCGAGATGGTCGATCTGATCACCGAGATCACCGGGCACCGAGGCGTCACCGCCGAGGTGACCCCGCGCCGTGCGGGCGACCCGGCCCGGGTGGTCGCGGCCGCCGACCGGATCGCCGCGGAGCTGGGCTGGAAGGCCCGCCACGAGGTGCGCGACATGATCACCTCGGCCTGGGCGGGCTGGCAGCACCACCGTCCGCAGGGCTGAGCGCGGGCCGCGGGCGCCGGCCGGCCGGGGAGGGCGGATCAGCGGGCCGGGGGGCGCGGATCAGGTCGGCGGGGCGCAGCTCACCTCAGCGGGTGCGACGTCCGGCCCGAGACCTCGTCGATCTCGTCGTGCGCCTTGGTCAGCAGCTTCATCGCCAGTTCGTTGAGCGCTCTGGCTCCCGCGACCTCCTCGCCGACCCTCGGCTGGTGGGAGTCGACGGGGTGGCGGCTGGCGTAGCCGTGGGCCCGTACCTCGCTCCCGTCGGGAAGCCGTACGAGGGCCGCGGCGCGGGTGCGGTGGGTGTCCTCCTCGAATTCCATGTCGACATGCCATCCGACAGCGGTCTGCAGCATCACGATCACCTCCGGAGCCCCTGCTTCCAGCGTGCGCCTGCCGGGCGGCCCTCGCACGGTGTGTCCGTGGCGGCACGGCCGCGCCCGGGGCGGGTCCTTGACCGGACTCCGCCCCGGGCGCGCCGATGCCGCCCGGCCGCCTACGGCTGGAGGGTGATCGAGTTGATCGGCGTGAGGTCCTTGTCGATGTAGTAGCCGGGCGAGAGGTAGCCCTGGCATCCGGTGCCGTTGTAGCCCGTGCAGGTCCGCATGGTCGCGCCCCCGGACTGGTTGTTGTAGATGCGGTGCATCCCGACCTGGTTGCTGAGGTTGTGCGCCCCGTAGCTGTAGTAGAAGAGCGACGGGTGGCCGCCGTTCCAGCCGGCGTTCTGCGGGTAGATGCAGACCGCGCCGTAGGGGCAGCCCTGGACGGTGCCGCCCGCCGCGGCCGCCGCGGTTCCGGCCGTTGCGACGACTGCGCCTGCCGGGACGACCAGCGCCGCGACGGCCATGGCCGCCATTGCGGCTCGTTTCCCTATGGACATGTGCGTTCCCCCTTGGTCATGTGGTCCCGCGAGGTGGTCGTCGCGGGTGCACCTCTGCAGGTGCCTGATGGTGGGTCAGCCTCGTCCCGCGGGGTGGATCGCACAATGTTTTTCGGCGGTAGCCGAATTGGCCCCGCCCTGGTTCGGCGGTAACCGAATCGGCGCCGCCCCGGCGTCAGCCGCGCAAGCGGCGCAGCAGTTTCTCGGGGAATCCGCCGCCGGGCACGGTGAGCGTCAGCGGCGTCCGCCCGTCGGCCGGGCCGCCGGCGGTCCGGACCGGCAGGTCACGGCGGAGCGGGCCCGCGGTCACCCGCAGGGACACCTGCCAGGTGCCCGGGGGGCCGCCGCGCAGCGCGGAGCGCACGGTGTAGCGGTCGCCGGCGCCTCGTTCGACCGTGGTGCGCAGCGCCACCGTGCGGGTCGCGTCGTGGAGGATCAGCCGCAGCTCGGCGTCCACCGGGCAGCCGGGCAGGGTGAGGTGCGCGGCGAGGGCGACCCGGCCCGAGCGGGTGCGGTCCGCCGTGCCCCGCAGGTCGCCGCCGAGCGGCCGGCGGGCCCCGTCCCGGTCCAGGTCGAGGTGGAGATGGCCGTGCGGTACGGAGCGGAAGAGTCCGGCGACGGTCGGGCCTGCCGGGCCCCGGCCGACGATCCGCGGTGCGCACTCCCGCTCGTTCGCCCCGCCTTCGGGGGCCAGCCAGGCCTCGCGGCGGAAGGCGGGCCCCGCCGCGCCCGCTCCGCCGTGCGCGGTGACTGCGATCTTGAGGCCCCAGATGCCGTCGGGCAGTGGCCCGCCGTCCGCGGCGGTCGCCGGGTCGACGGCGGCCTGCCACGCGCCGTCCGCGTACCGTGCCGGGACGCGGTGGGCGGCGCCGCTGCGCTGCAGCAGGATCTCGACGGTGTCGCCGCCGAGCAGGGGCAGGGCGGCGGTGCCCCGCAGCTGCAGGACGCCGCCGACCCAGCCCCAGCGGATCAGCCGCTGGCGCAGCACCACGCGGTCGGTGAGGTCGTAGCAGGCGTCGGGGAGGGCGTACTGCGGGTCGCGGAAGCAGGGGTATCCGGCGTAGACCCGGCCGTCGTCACCGAGGTGCGGCGGGTCCGGCTCTCGCTCGGTGTCGGCCCGGACGACGGCGGTCAGTGCCTCGTCGAGCCCGGCGCGCAGGCAGTGGGCGCGCAGCCGGAGCCGGGGCGGCAGGGCGGTCCGGACGCGGTCGGTGAGGTAGCGCTCGACGAGCGGGCGGGCGGCCGCGGCCATCCGCTGCCGGTCCGCCTCGTCGCGGGCGAGATAGGCGGCCCCGAAGGGCATGAGTATCTCGCCGTGGAAGTGCCGGATCATCAGCTTGTCGCGCTGTTCGCCGGGCGGGACCTCGGCGGCGAGGCCGTCGAGGACGGTGCCGATGTAGTCGAGGTACTCGCACCAGTCGATGTCCTGGCGGCTGGCGTTGCTGTCGTCGTCGCGGCCGTGCAGGTAGTAGCAGTCCTGGTCGGCGAGGACGGAGACGGCCTCGGCGCGCAGCAGGGCGGCGATCCCGAACGGCAGGTCCTCGCCCAGCAGTCGGCCCTCGACGAAACGCAGCCGGTGCTTTTCGAGGAAGGAGCGGCGGAAGAGCTTGAAGGCGGCCAGCGACCAGTAGACCGGGGAGTCGAAGACGGAGACCTTGTCGCTGGTGGTGCGCAGGTCGACGGGGGCGGCGCGGCCCTCGGCGCCGACGATCCGGCCGTAGACGACGTCCGAGCCGCACCGCTCGGCCATCTGGACGAGCCGGTCCAGCGCCTCGGGGCCGAGCCGGTCGTCGGAGTCGAGGAAGAAGACGTAGTCGCCGGTGGCGCGGTCCAGCCCGGCGTTGCGGGGCTTGCCCGGGCCGCCCGAGGCCTCCTGGCGCAGCACGGTCAGGTGGGGGTGCCGGCGGGCCTGTTCGTCCAGCCATCCGGCGCTGCCGTCGGTGGAGCCGTCATCGACCGCGATCACCTCGATCCGGCGCCGGTCCAGCGTCTGGGCGAAGACCGAGCCGAGGCTGCGGTCGAGGTAGCGCCGGGTGTTGTGCACCGGCACGATCACGGAGACGGTCGGCGTCGCCGTGGCATCCGGTCCGTCGCCGGCCGCGGCCACGAGGTCGTCAGGAACGGGCACCATGCCCTCCACTCTTTCCGCAATCCCCGAAATGCCCGGCGTCCCAGCCAGGCAAAGGGGGTGATTAAGACATATAACGTGGGGTGAACGTTCGCCGATCGTGGAGGAGTGCCGGTGGCTCCGACGCCCGCCACCCCACAAGAGGCGGTACGGTCCCTGGAGGTTGCCCGTCCTCTTCCCGTAGGTGAACGCCCGGCCGCAGCGCGCGGGACCCTCGGACACCGGACGGCGCCCTGGCTCGCGGCGGCCCTGTCCATGGGGGCGTACTGCCTCGCGCTCACCCTTTACGGCAGCTACCCCTTCGGCCCGCGCTCACGCGCCGTCAACGACCTGGGCAACCAGTTCGTCCCGTTCCACGCCCGGCTGTGGGACCTGCTGCACGGCACCACCAGCGGCGATCTGTTCTTCAACTGGAGCAGCGGCTACGGCGTGCCGTTCCTCGCCGACTTCTTCACCTACCTGATGAACCCCTTCTCCTGGCTCGTCGGGCTCTTCCCCCGCGCGCTGGCCGACCTGCCGGTCTTCCTGGTCACCCTGCTCGGCATCGGCCTGGGCGCCGCCCTGATGACCGTCTTCCTCGGGCGGCTGCGGCAGGGCTCCGGTCCGCTGCGGGCGCTGCTGTCGGTGGGGTACGGGCTGTGCGCCTGGGTACTGAACGACGGCTTCGCCGACCCGATGTGGATGTGGGGCCTGGTGGCGCTGCCCCTGACCGGGATCGCCGCGGACTGGTGCCTGCGCCGCACCCGCTGGGTGGCCGGCACACTGCTGGTCGCCCTCGCCTGGGCGGGCAACTTCTATACGGCCGCGATGGCGACCCTGGCGATGGCGCTGGTACTGGTGGTGCGGCTGCTGACGGCCGCCACGATGCCGTGGCGCGACCGGCTGCGGGCGCTGGCCCGCGCCGCCTCGATGGCGCTGACCGGCATCCTGCTCGCCGCGCCCGTCCTCACCGTCACCCTGGAGGCCAGCCGGGCCGCCCAGCCCGCCCCCGAGGTGTCCTACGACGAGCAGCCGTCGCTGCTCGACCAGTGGGCGCAGTTACTGCCGGGCGGCCATGCGGGGGCACCGGTCCCCAACATCTCCATCGGGGTCCTCGGGCTGCTGCTGGTGGCCGTCTTCCCGTTCGTGCGGGCCGTACCGCTCCGGGTGCGCGTGGGCTGGTACGCGCTGGCGGCGGGCGTCGCCACCTCCTTCGTCCTGGAGCCGACGATCCTGCTGTGGCACGGTTTCGCGCTGCCCAACGGCAGTCCGTACCGCGCCGCCTTCGTGCTCAGCGGCATCCTGGTGATGATCTCCTGGCTGGCGCTGGCGCACCGCCCGCTCCCCCGCGAGCTGGCCGCGGGCGCGGCGCTGGTCGCGCTGCTCGCCTGGCTCTGCCGCGACCAGGGCGCGGTCGGCACCGACAGCTGGATCCTGGTGGCGGGCGGCGGCGTGCCGGCCCTCCTGGGGCTGGCCGCGCTCGGCACGCCGCGCACCTCCCGCACCCGGGCCGCCGGCACCGCCGTGCTGGCCGGCACGGTCCTGCTGGGCTCGGCGTACACGGCGCTGTCGGTGACCGCGGCACGGGGCGAGATCGCCTGGTTCCAGCCCAAGATCACGTTCACCGGCCCCTCGCTGACGGCCCGGGACGGGCTGCTCGCCCGCGCCGACTGGCCGCACAGCCGCACCGACCCGGGCCCGCACGAGTTCGCCAACAACGACCCGCTGCTGATCGGCGGCGAGGGCGGCTCGTACTACAGCAGCTTCGCGCCCGCGGTCACCGCCCGCACCCTGCAGGGCCTGGGCGCCGGCTGGTACATGAGGGGCCGTCACACCCTCAGTTTCGAGGACCCGGTGGGCCGGGCGCTCATGGGCGTCGGCAGCTATCTGTCCCCGGTGCCGGAGCGCCGCGCCCTGTTCACCCCGCATCCGGCGCGCCCGGCCCCGCTGCTGACCGTCCGGGACGCCCTCCCGCGCCCCGCCGGCCGGGAGACCGTGTTCGCCCGCCAGGAGCGGGTGCTGGGCGCCGCCGTGTACGAGGTGCCGGCCCTGACGCCCACCGCGGGCGAGGCCCCGCTGCGCGACCGTGACGGCTGGCTGCTGCCCGGCGCGCGGCGACCGGCCGCGGGCACGAACGCCACGGGCACAAACACCGCAGGCGCGAACACCGCAGGCACGAACGAGGCGGGGACCACCTTCACCGTGCGGTGCACCCCGGGCAGCACCGCCCTGTGGTCCGCCCCCTGGTTCTCCGGGGAGGTCAGCGGCCTGGGCCTGAGCACCACGGGGACCGGCAGTCACGACGTCACCGCGAATCCGCTGCGGATCCTGGGCCGGGTGCCCGCGGACGGCACCGTGGCGGTGCGCTTCACCGGCCGGGGCCGGCAGCACATCCCGGAGCGGGCGGTCGGCTGCCTGTCCGGGCGCAGACTGACGGCGGCGGTGAACGCGCTGCGCGCCCGGGGCCCGGTGGAACTGGCCGCCGGCGGCCATCGGCTGACGGCGCGGCTGCGCCCGGGCAGCAAGGGCAGCGCGGTGCTGGCGCTGCCCGCCGTCCCGGGCTGGGGCTGTGCGGTGGACGGCGGACCGCTGCACGCGCCGTCCTCGTTCGGCGGTCTGCTGGCCGTCCCGCTGGGCCCGGGCGCCGCCCGGCTGTCGTGCTCCTACCTGCCGCCGGGCCTGCACACGGGGCTTGCGGCGAGCGGCGCGGCGACGCTGGCGGTTGCCGTGGTGGCGGTTTTCGGCACCGCGCGCGGCCGGCGGCGCCTTCACCTCACCACGCCACGCCGGACACATCATGACATTCCCACAGATTTGTAGAATTACCTTCCAGGGGACGGTGCCTGAGCCGCCCCTGACCCCGGCGAAAAGGCCTGCTCATGAAGCTTTCCATCGTCGTCCCCTGCTACAACGAAGAGGCCGTCCTGAACCGTTTCGACGAGACGGTCCGCGCGGTCCTCGCCGGGCTCGCCGTCGAGTACGAGCTGTGTTACGTGGACGACGGCAGCGCCGACGGCACCCTGGCCCGGCTGCGGGGCCTGGCCCAGCAGCACCGCGGCACCACCCGTTACCTCTCCTTCAGCCGTAACTTCGGCAAGGAGCCCGCCATACTGGCCGGCCTGCGGGCGGCGACCGGCGACGCGGTGATCCTCATGGACGCCGATCTCCAGCATCCGCCCGGGCTCATCGAGACGATGCTCGACCTCTACCAGCTCGGCCACGACCAGGTCGTCGCCAAGCGCAGCCGGACCGGCGACCGGCGGCTGCGGACGGCGCTGAGCAGGCTCTACTACCGTGCCGTCAACAAGTGGGTCGACGTCGAACTCACCGACGGGGTGGGCGACTTCCGGCTGCTGTCGCGCAAGGCGGTGGACGCGCTGCTCTCGCTGCCGGAGTACAACCGCTTCTCCAAGGGCCTGTTCTCCTGGATCGGCTTCGACACCGTCACCTTCGACTACTGCAATGCCGCCCGGGAGGCCGGCGAGACGAAGTGGCGCTTCGGCTCACTGGTCAACTACGGCATCGACGGCATGCTCTCCTTCAACTGCCGCCCACTGCGGCGGGCCCTCTACACCGGGCTCGGCCTGGCCTCGCTCGCCGCCGTCTACACCCTGTGGATCGTCGGCACGGCCCTCGTCGGCGGCGTCACCGCGCCGGGTTATGTGACGCTGGTGGCCATCATCGTGGGCCTGGGCGGGCTGCAGATGGTGATGCTCGGGCTGATCGGCGAGTACATCGGGCGGATCTACTACGAGGCCAAGCGGCGGCCGCACTTCCTGGTCAAGGAGAGCAACGCCACCGTCCCCGCCACGGCACCGGTCCCCGCCACGGAGTCCGTTCCCGCCACGGCGTCCGTTCCCGCCACGGCGTCCGTCCCTGCCGCGGCCCCCGCCCCCGGTCCGGCGGGCGCCGCCACCGCCGGTGCACGGGCCCGCTGATGCGCACTCTGCCGACGTCCGGCCGCCCCGGGGGCCGGATCGTGCGCTTCGCCGCCGTCGGCGGGGTCAACACCCTGACGTTCTCCTCCTGTTACCTGGCGCTGCACCACCTGCTGCCGTACTTCGCGGCCTACACCGCCGCCTTTGCGGTGAGCATGACCGGCTCGTTCTTCCTGCACACCTACTTCACCTACCGCACCCGCCCGACCTGGACGAAGTTTCTGCTCTTCCCGCTGACCCAGGTCACCAACTACGGGGTGCAGAGCGCGGGGCTGGTGGCGCTGGTGGGCTGGTGCCGGATGAGCACCACGGTGGCGCCGCTGGTGGCGGCGCTGTGCGCGCTCCCGTTCAGCTATCTGCTCTCCCGGCGCATCCTGCGCCCGCCCGCCCGGACCGGCCCCACCGCGCAGACCGGCCCCACCACCCCGGCCGGCCCCACCGCGCAGACCGGCCCCACCGCTCAAGCCGGCCCGCCGCCCGCCCGCTCCGGCGGACCCGCCTGAGCCCGCCAGCCCCCGAACCGCACGGACTGCCCGACCGACGTCTGACGCGCCGTGTACAGCCTGCCGTCGAGGCCCAGTGCGACCACCACCGCCCGCCCGACGGCATCCTGGGCGACCCCGGCCGCCGCCGAATGCGCGACCCGGCCCCGCTGCCAGGGCCCGGGGCCGTCCTGGGCCATCGCCATCCGTACCTCGCCCGCGTCATCGCGCACCGCGAGCACCATCCGGTCGCCGCTGCCGACCGGCGCCGCCGCCACCCGCCCGTAGCCGCCGACCGCCGCGCAGCGCGCCGAGACCCGCCAGGCACCGATCATCCGCTGCCGCTCGGCGATCAGGACCTGGGCGGTGGCCGACCGCCGGAAAACGGCCCGCACCGCGCCGTCGGCCACCGGGACGAGGCTGACCGGGCCGCCCGGCTGCGGCAGCCCGGTGGCCGCGGCCGGCCGCGGGAGCTGCCCCGGCTCCTTCGACACCCAGTGCTGCACGGTCCCGACGGTCGGCGCGGCCAGATGGATCAGCCCCTCGGAGTCCACACAGGCATCCAGCCCGTCGACGATCCGCGGTGAGGCCTTCAGCGTGCTGACCGGCCCCTCCAGTCGCTGCCACCGCGACCAGTGCCTGCCGTGCGGGCCGCCGCGGTGGGCGACATCGCCGTCCCAGGTGCGGACGAAGACATGCACCGTGCCGTCCGGGGTGGCCACCGCCGCCGGGAAGCCGGTCTCCAGCGACCGGACCGGGTCCGGGTCCGGGGAGCCCAGCGACTCCCAGCGCGCGAAGACGGGCACGCCGTCCGTGGTGGTGCCGGTCTGCGGTGCGGTCAGCAGGTCGCGGCGGTGGGCGGCGTTGCGGCCCGGCAGCACGGTGCGGGAGGCGAACAGCTGGAGCGCTCCGCCGGGGCGGCGCACCACCTGGATCTGACCCTGCAACAGCTCACCGCCGACCGGCACCGGCGCACCGAAACTCCCGCTGCCCGGACGGGTCTCCGCCCAGCAGTACGCCGTCTGGCCCAGCACCGCGAAGGCGGTGAGCCGGCCGTCCCCGGCCGGGCGCAACCAGGCGTTGGAGCCGGGTGCGCGCAGCCGGGTGCTGCGGGTCCAGTTGCGGGAGCCGCCGTTGAGCGCCGAGCCGCCCACCTTGCGGTCCCCGCAGCCCGCCGGGTCGCCGCAGGCGCGGTGGTCGGCCCAGCCGTAGACCGACAGCAGCCGGGCCTTGCGGCGGGCGGCCTCGAAGTCGAGGTCGTGGGGCAGCACCCCGTCCTCGTAGCCGAGGTAGTTCTCCACGATCGCCGGGCGGCCGCGGCCCCCGTACGCGGCCAGCGCGGCCTCGGCGAAGTAGGCGGAGGCGGTGTGGTCCTGGTGGTCGTAGTAGCGCAGCCCGGCCGGCCGGGGGGCGCCGTCCGCGCCGGCCGGCGGCCGTTTCGGGGAGTGCACCGCGTTCGGGTCCAGGGTGCGCACGACCGTGGGCCCGACCCGGTCGAGCACCGCCACCAGGGTCTGGACGACCTGGTCGCGGGTGTAGTGGAACTGCCGCTTCACGGGGGTGCCGGCGGGGCGCAGCGTGGGGAGGGTGCCGGTGGCTCCCAGCCACAGCCCGCGCAGACTCCTCGCCCGGGCCTGCCAGACCGCCCTGGCCTCCACCAGCCCCAGGAAGATCAGCTGGTGCTGCGGGGCGTCGCGCAGCGTCTGGATCTCCACCTCGAAGCCGGGGAGCAGGGAGAGCGCCGCGACGTCCCAGGGGGCGGCCGGGTCGCCGGTGGCCATCACGGCATGGGCGGCGCGCAGTCCGTTGGCCCGCGCCCGGGAGAAGGCGGCCCGGTCCTGGGGAACCCGGGCGGGGTCGTGGGCGCGCCGGCTGACGTTACGGCCGTCCGCCTCGCCGCCGGTGAGGCAGACGGTGACCGAGCGCGCCCCGCTGCGCAGCGACTGCTCCAGCTCGGGGTTCATGAAGTACAGACCGTCATCGGCATGGGCGATGACCTGCAGGAAGGACTGGTCCGCGGGGTTCGTCAGCGGCCGTCCGGGACCTGCCGGTCCGGCCGTACCGACACCGTCGTCCGACAGCCGGGCCCAGACGCCCACGCCCGCCGTCGCGGCGAGCACACCGGCGCCGGTGGCCTGGAGCAGCCATCGGCGGGACACACGGGGCGGGCGCGCAGCTGACACCCCCTCAGTATTCGGGCGGCCACGGGATCCCGCTCACCCGGCAACTCGTGTCGTGACTCGATGGGTGAACGGGGCCGGCCCGCCCTCCTGGCACTCGGTCCGCCGTCCCGCGACCGCGGTCCGCCGTCCCGGCGCCCGGGCTGCGGTCGCCACGCCCGGTCCGCCGCCTCGGCGCCCGGTCAGCGGTCTCACCGTCCGGGCCACCGTCCCGGCGCCCGGTCCGCCGTCGTGCCCGGTCGCCCGTCTCAACGCCCGCCGAGCGCGCCGACCACCGCCGCCGTCAGCTCGTCGAGATAGCCGGGCGGCACCGCGTCGCGGACGACCAGCAGCCGCCAGTACAGCGGCCCGGTCAGCAGATCCAGGGCCAGCCGGCCGTCCGCTCCGGCCGGGATCTCCCCGCGCTCGACGGCGCGCGCCACCATCGCCGTGGCAACGCCCTCCTGGCTGTCGTGCAGCGCGGCCTTGAGCGCACTCGCCAGCTCGGGGCTGCGGGCCGCCTCCGCCAGCAGGTCCGGAATGATCTGCGAGGCCATCGGGTGCCGCAGCGCCCGGGCCGCGACCTCCAGCAGGATCCGGACGTCGCCGGACAGCGAGCCGGTGTCCGGTGTCGGCATGCCCGCCGCGGCCACCGCGGAGACCACATCGAGCACGAGGTGCAGCTTGGAGCGCCACCGCCGGTAGACGGCGGTCTTGCCCACCCCCGCCCGCCGTGCGATGCCCTCGATCGACATCCGGGCGAAGCCCACCGCGGCGAGCTCCTCGAAAACCGCGGCACGGATCGCCTCGGTCTTGTCCTCGCGTAGTACGGCGGCGCCTGCCGGGGTCCGGCGCACCGCCGTGGAGTCGTTCCCGCTGCCGTCTTGTGCCATGCCTTGAGCATAACGTCACGACGCTACGGTTGCGTTTCGACGTGAGCTCCCTTTAGTGTCGACGTCGCGACGATACGGCCCCGTTCCGTCGTATGGCCCCGTTCTCGTTCCCCCGCCCCCGTACGCAAGCGAAAGCGGCCTCCTCCATGCCCCAGACCCTCGCGCCCCCGGCCCCGACGCCCGCCCCGGCGCCCGCCTCCGGCGCCCGCCCCGATCCCGAGCTGCGCGCACTGGCCGAACGCCACGGCCTCACGGTGAGCGGCGCCCGCCCCTCGCTGCCGGAGTACACCCGCCAGCTGTGGCACCGGCGGCACTTCATCACCTCGTTCGCCGGCGCCAAGCTCACCGCGATGTACACCACCGCCAAGCTCGGCCAGCTCTGGCAGGTACTGACCCCGCTGCTCAATGCGGCCGTCTACTACTTGATCTTCGGCGTGCTGATCGGCACCAAGCGAGGCGTCCACGACTTCGTCCCGTTCCTGGTGACCGGCGTCTTCATCTTCACCTTCCTGCAGAACTCGGTGATGGCCGGCACCCGGGCGATCTCCGGCAACCTCGGCCTGGTGCGGGCGCTGCACTTCCCCCGGGCCTGTCTGCCGATCTCGTTCTGCCTGGCACAGCTCCAGCAGCTGCTGTACTCCATGGGCGTGCTCGTGGTCATCCTGCTGTGCTTCGGGCAGGTCCCGACCTGGTCATGGCTGCTGGCCGTGCCGGCACTGACGCTGCAGTTCATCTTCAACACGGGCCTGGCTCTGATCATGGCCCGGCTGGGGTCGAAGACCCCGGACCTGGCGCAGCTGATGCCCTTCATCATGCGGACCTGGATGTACGCCTCCGGCGTGATGTTCAGCATCAACCTGATCCTCCAGGGCAAGCACCTCCCGCAGTTCGTGGTGGTGCTGCTGGACGGCAACCCCGCCGCGGTCTACATCGACCTGATGCGCTTCGCCCTGATCGACAGCTTCAAGGCGAACCAACTGCCGCCGCACGTCTGGGCGTTCGCGGCCGGCTGGGCCCTGCTGGCCGGTGTCGCGGGCTATGTGTACTTCTGGAAGGCAGAGGAGCGGTACGGACGTGGCTGAGGTCATGACGGAACAGAGGAACGGCACGGACGTGGCCGAGCACACGAACGGCAGCCGGCCGGCCGAGGCCGCCGAGGCCCGGATCCCGACCGTGATCGCGGACGATCTGCACATCGTCTACCGCGTCTACGGCACCGGCGCGGGCAAGGGCAGTGCCACCGCGGCGCTGAACCGGATCGTCCGCCGCAAGCCCTCCTCCGGCGTGCGCGAGGTGCACGCGGTCAAGGGTGTCTCCTTCACCGCCTACCGCGGCGAGTCGATCGGCCTGATCGGCTCCAACGGCTCGGGCAAGTCGACGCTGCTCAAGGCGGTCGCCGGCCTGCTGCCCGCGGAGCGCGGCAAGGTCTACACCCACGGCCAGCCCTCGCTGCTGGGCGTGAACGCGGCCCTGATGAACGACCTGACCGGCGAGAAGAACGTCGTCCTCGGCGGCCTGGCCATGGGCATGAGCCGCGAGCAGGTCCGCGAGCGCTACGACGGCATCGTCGACTTCTCCGGCATCAACGAGAAGGGCGACTTCATCTCGCTGCCGATGCGCACCTACTCCTCCGGTATGGCGGCCCGCCTGCGGTTCTCCATCGCCGCGGCCAAGGACCACGATGTGCTGATGATCGACGAGGCGCTGGCCACCGGCGACCGCAGCTTCCAGAAGCGCTCCGAGGCCCGCATCCGCGAACTGCGCAAGGAAGCCGGCACGGTCTTCCTGGTCAGCCACAACAACAAGTCCATCCGCGACACCTGCGACCGGACCCTGTGGCTGGAGCACGGCGAGCTGCTGATGGACGGCCCCACGGACGAAGTGATCAAGGCGTACGAGGCCCACCGCTAGGCGGTGTCCGCGTGAACGGGAACGGCCCCGGATGAACGGCAACGGCGCCGGAAGGATGAACGGGAACGGCCCCGGAAGCATGAGCTTCCGGGGCCGTCCGCCGTGGTGGTGGCGTCAGCTGTGGGTGCGCAGCAGCGTCCGCATCGTCCTCATGGCCACGGACAGGTTCGCCAGATCGAACCCTTCCGAGCCGTAGATCTCCTCCAGCGTCGCCCGCGCACGGCTGAGGATCGCCGCGTTGGCCTGCTCCCAGGCCTTGAACCGCTGCTCCGGCGTCGAGGTGCCATTGCCCTCCGACAGCACATCCGCGGTCAGCGCCGCATGGGCCGCGAAGAGGTCCTCGCGGATCGAGGCGCGGGCCATCGACTGCCAGCGGTCGTTGCGCGGCAGCTCCAGGATGCGGTCGAGGAGCTGGTTGATCCGCAGCCGCTCGCCCAGGTCGTAGTAGACCTCGGCGACATCCAGCGGCTCCTTGCCCATCCGGTCCGCGACGGCGACGATGTCCAGCGCCGGGAAGACCGAGGAGAAGCCGGACACCTGGACGGCCAGTGCCTCGGGCACGCCCGCGGCGGTCAGCTCCTCCAGGATGGTCTGGAACCACTCCAGGTCGCCGCCCTGCAGCAGGTTCGGCAGTTCCTTCCAGAGCCCGGCGACCCGCTCGGCGAAGAAGTCGATGGTCTCCGACAGCTCCAGCGGCTGCGGGCGGTTGTTGAGCAGCCAGCGGGTGCCGCGCTCGACCAGCCGCCGCGAGTGCAGCCGGATCCGGGTCTGGACATCGGCCGCGACGACATTGTCGAGCGCCTCGACGTCGTCCCAGACCTGGTTCAGCCCGAAGATCACCCGGGCCGCGGTGTGCGCCCGCACGACCTCTTCGAGGGAGGCCCCGGTCTCCTCCCGCATCCGGTGCAGGAAGCTCGTACCACCGGTGTTGACGGTGTCGTTGACCAGCACCGTCGTGACGATCTCGCGGCGCAGCGCATGCCCGTCGACCTGCTCGGCGAAGCGTTCGTGCAGCGCCGAGGGGAAGTAGGCGTGCAGCAGCCGCTGGAGGTAGGCGTCGTCCGGCAGCCCGGTCTGGATCAGCGCCTCGGCGACCGTGATCTTGGTGTAGGCCAGGAGCACCGCGGTTTCGGGCTGGGTCAGTCCGCGGCCGGAGTTCAGCCGCTCACGGATCTGCCGGTCGGTGGGCAGGAACTCCAGCGCCCGGTCGAGGTCGCCGTCGCGCACCAGGCGGCGCATGAAGCGCTGCTGGGCGTTGAGCATGCTGGAGGACTGGGCGAGGGCCAGTGCCAGGGCGGTGTTCTGCGCGTAGTTGTTGCGCAGCACCAGCGCGCCGACCTCGTCGGTCATCTCGGCCAGCAGCTTGTTGCGCTGCTTGACCGTCATATCGCCGTCCGCGACCACGGAGTTGAGCAGGATCTTGATGTTCACCTCGTGGTCGGAGGTGTCCACACCGGCGCTGTTGTCGATCGCATCGGTGTTGATCTTGCCGCCGGCCGTGGCGAACTCGATCCGGCCCAGCTGGGTCAGCCCCAGGTTGCCGCCCTCGCCGACGACCTTGACCCGCAGGTCCTCGCCGTTGACCCGGATGGCGTCGTTGGACTTGTCGCCCACATCGGCGTCGGACTCCGCCGAGGACTTCACATACGTCCCGATGCCGCCGTTCCACAGCAGGTCGACCGGCGCCTTGAGGATGGCCTGCATCAGGTCGGCGGGCGTCATCTTCTTGACCCCGGCGTCGATGCCGAGGGCGGCCCGCACCTGCGCGTTGATCTGGATGGACTTGGCCGAGCGCGGGTGGATGCCACCGCCCTGGGAGAGCAGCTCGGTCTGGTAGTCCGCCCAGGAGGAGCGGGGCAGCTCGAAGAGCCGACGGCGTTCGGCGTAGGAGGTCGCCGCGTCCGGGTTCGGGTCGATGAAGATGTGCCGGTGGTCGAAGGCGGCCACCAGCCGGATGTGCTCGCTGAGCAGCATGCCGTTGCCGAAGACGTCACCGGACATGTCGCCGACGCCGACCGCGGTGAAGTCCTGGGTCTGGGTGTCGTGGTCCAGCTCGCGGAAGTGCCGCTCGACCGACTCCCAGGCGCCGCGGGCGGTGATGCCCATGCCCTTGTGGTCGTAGCCGGCGCTGCCGCCGGAGGCGAAGGCGTCACCGAGCCAGAAGCCGTACGACTCGGCGACCTCGTTGGCGATGTCGGAGAACGTCGCGGTGCCCTTGTCGGCGGCGACGACCAGGTAGGTGTCGTCCTCGTCGTGCCGGACGACGTTCTGCGGGTGGACGACCTCGCCGCCGACGAGGTTGTCGGTGATGTCCAGCAGACCGGAGATGAAGGTCTTGTAGCTGGCGATGCCCTCGGCCAGCCAGGCGTCCCGGTCCTGCGAGGGGTCCGGGAGCTGCTTGCCGACGAAGCCGCCCTTGGCGCCGACCGGCACGATGACGGTGTTCTTGACCATCTGCGCCTTGACCAGGCCGAGGATCTCCGTACGGAAGTCCTCCCGGCGGTCCGACCAGCGCAGACCACCGCGCGCGACCTTGCCGAACCGGAGGTGGACGCCCTCGACCTTCGGGGAGTACACCCAGATCTCGTACGCCGGGCGGGGCGCCGGCAGGTCGGGGATGGCCTGCGGGTCCAGCTTCATGGACAGGTAGGCGTGCGGCCGGCCCTGGCTGTCCTTCTGGTAGTGGTTGGTGCGCAGCGTCGCCTTGATGACGGTGAGGAAGGAGCGCAGGATCCGGTCCTCGTCCAGGGAGGCGACCTGGTCGAGCGCGCCGTCCAGTTCCTCCAGCAGGCCGTCCGTCAGCTCCGTGCCGGCCCGCTGCCGGCCGGGGGACATCCGCGCCTCGAAGAGGGAGACCAGCAGCCGGGTGGTGTGGACGTTGTTGGAGAGGGTGTCCTCCATGTACGTCTGGCTGAAGGTCGCACCGGCCTGCCGCAGGTACTTGGCGTAGGCCCGCAGGACCATCGCCTGGCGCCAGTTGAGGCCCGCCCGCAGCACCAGCGTGTTGAAGTTGTCGCTCTCGGCCGCGCCGGTCCACACCGCCGTGAAGGCGTCCTGGAAGCGCTCGCGGGCGTCGTCACCCTTGACGTGCTCGGGCATCCGCAGCCCGAAGTCGTAGACCCAGGCGATGGTGGAGTCGGCGCAGCGCAGCTCGTGCGGGCGCTCGTCGACGACCTCGACGCCCAGGCGGTTCAGGCCGGGCAGCACCCGCGACAGCGAGACCGGCTCGCCCCTGCGGTAGATCTTGAAGCGGCGCTCGCCGGGGCCCGCGCCGACCGGCTCGTAGAGGCTGACGGAGAAGTCGCGGCCGGGCTCGCCGGTGAGCTTCTCCAGATGCTGGAGGTCGGCGACGGCGCTGCGCGGGCTGTTGTCGGCCTTGTAGCCCTCGGGGAAGGCGTGGCCGTAGCGGCGCAGCAGCTCGGCGGCGCGTTCCTCGCCGACCTCGGCGGTCAGCGCCTCGCCGAAGCCGTCGGCCCACGAGCGGGCGGCCTCCACCAGCCGGCTTTCGAGGCGGTCCGCATCGGCGTCGGTGAGCTCGGGAAGGCTGGCGCCGGGCTCGACCCGGATGACGAAGTGCAGCCGGGAGAGGATCGACTCGGTGTTCCAGGCGGTGAAGTCGACGCTGGTGCCGCCGAGCTCCTCCTTGAGGATGTCGATCAGGCGCAGCCGCACCGCGGTGGTGTAGCGGTCGCGCGGGAGGTAGACCAGCGCGGAGTAGTAGCGGCCGTACTCGTCCTGGCGGAGGTAGAGCCGCAGCCGGCGGCGTTCTTGCAGGTAGAGGACGCTGGTGGCGATGGACCGCAGCTCGTCGACGGGCGTCTGGAACAGCTCGTCGCGCGGGTAGGTCTCCAGGATCTGCAGCAGGTCGCGGCCGTCGTGGCTGTCGGGGCTGAACCCGGCGCCCTCCAGGACCTCGGCGACCTTGCGGCGGATGACCGGGACCCGGCGCACGGACTCGGTGTACGCGGCCGAGGAGAACAGGCCCAGGAAGCGCCGCTCACCGATGACATTGCCCTCGGCGTCGAACTTCTTGACGCCGACGTAGTCGAGGTAGGAGGGGCGGTGGACGGTGGCGCGGCTGTTGGCCTTGGTCAGGATGAGCAGCTTGTGCTCACGGGCCTTGGCGCGGGCGTCCGCGGGCAGCCGGTTGAAGGACGGCGAGACGGGGTGCCCGTCGGCGCTCTCGTGGTGCGGCGGGTCGGCGCGCAGGATGCCCAGGCCGGTGCCGGGCACGGCGGTCAGCACGTCCTCGTCGACGCCGCCCTCACCGGGCACCGACGCCAGTTCGTACTCGCGGTAGCCGAGGAAGGTGAAGTGGTCGGCGGACAGCCACCGCAGCAGCTCCTGGGCCTCCTCGATGTCCTCGCCGCGCAGATCGTCGGCGATCGGCTCGGCGGGCAGCTCATCGGCGATGCGGCCGGCGGCGGCGCGCATCTTCTCCCAGTCCTCGACGGCCTCGCGGACGTCGGACAGCACCCGCAGCAGATCCGTGGTGATCTGCTTGAGGTCCTCGCGGTCGGTCTCGCGGTCCATCTCGACATGGATCCAGGACTCGGTGACCGCGTCGTGCGGCAGCTTCGCGCCCTTGCCGTTCCTGCTGTGCGCATCGCAGTTGGAGTCGAAGACCTCGATGAGCTTGCCGGTGACATCACGGCGGACGATCACCTGCGGGTGGATCACGACATGGATGCCGCGCCCCTGCCGGGAGAGCTCGTTGGTGACCGAGTCGACCAGGAACGGCATGTCGTCGGTGACGACCTCGACGACGGAGTGGCTGCAGGTCCAGCCGTTCTCCTCGACCGTCGGGGTGTGCACCCGGACGTTCGCGGTGCCCTGAGGACGCATCTCCGCGAGGCGGTAGTGGGAGAGTGCGGCGCCGAAGACGTCGACCGGGTCGCGGCCGGTGAGGTCCTCGGGCGCGGTGTGCAGGTAGTAGCGCTGGAGGTATCCCGCGAGGGTGTCCGGGTCGAGCCCCCGTACCGGGTGCTTACCCCCGGCCGGGCTGCTCTCTACGACCCGGGCGGCCCTGGCGAGCAGCTCGGTTTTGGCTTCGTCCAGCTTGGTCTGCATGTCCTCTGGCTCCTGTCGCGCGCCGTTGCGTGACGTTGTGGAAGAACGTGATGGAAGCCGCACAACGCCGCCGCGACGCGAGGTGTCCTGTCGCTGTCGACGCTATGCCGCAATGAGAGAGGGCCGTGCCGTTATCGACAGTTCTTGACGAAGTCGACGGGGAATGTCGGCCGCAAAGACCAGCGACCGCCCGGTCACGGTGGTGCCCCGGGCGCACGGCAGGGGCCTCGATGCCCCCGCGGGTTATCGCGCTGATCACGGTGCAAGGCTATCGCTCCCCACACGGTTGCCGTCATGGGCCTTGTGCGTACAAATCCACGGCCCGAACTTAGACCTTCTGGACAACGGCGCGGCGGGACGGAATGTGCCTGGTGTCGCGCCGCCCGCAGGCCCGGCGGCCCCGCACAGGAGCGGCGCAGGGGGACACCTGCCCGGCACACCCACAGCGGCCCGACGGGTCTAGACGGCTATGCCGCCCGCCAGCTCGACCGCCTCGGCGAGCGTGTCCACCACCGGCACCCCGGCGGCCGCCAGACTCCCCCGGCTGTGCGATCCGCCCGTGTAGAGGACCGCATACGCACCCGCGTCCCGCGCGGCCACGGCATCGTCCACGGCGTCACCGATCACCACCGTGCGCGCCGGATCCACGCCCTCCATCGCCGCCAGATGCCGCACCATATGCGCGCTCTTGGTACCCCCGGACGGCCCGGTCCTGCCTTCCACCAGCACAAACCGCGACTCGATCCCGAAGTCCCGCACGATCGGCAGCAGCTCGTCGTGCCCGTACATGCTCAGAATCGACTGGCTGCGTCCGGCCGTCTGCCACCCCTCCAGGAGCATGTCCACGCCCTCGGCGAGCTCACAGCCCAAGCGATGCGTGCTGTAGTGGCGGTGGAACGCCTCGTCCATCACCAGCCACTCGGCGTCCGTCGGCAGGCGTCCCATCAGCCGCTCGTAGAACCGCGGCACGGGCACGCAGTACAGCTCCCGGTACGCCTCAAGGGTGATCGGCTCCAGCCCGATCTCCGCGAAGGCGGAGTTCGTCGCCCCGATGACGGCGTCGATGTCATGGAACAGGGTGCCGTTCCAGTCCCAGACGATGTGTGTCGCGTGCTTCCCCATGTGGTCCCCCACGTCGTTTCCCGTGCGTTTCCCCTGAAGAAAAAGTACCCGCCGCCACTGACAACGCGGCCGGACCCGCGGACAACCCGCCTCTCACCCGATCAGATGCGGGATCTCCTGCATCCCGAACCACATCAGATCGTGGTCCTCCGCGCCGTCCACCGTGAACTGCGCATCGTCATCGCCCTGGTCGGCCGCGCCGAGCGCCGCGGCGGCCGCCGCGATGTCCGCCTCCGCGTCCGCGGCATCCACATGCACCGCCGCGGCCTTCGACAACGGCACCGGCCCGGCGACCCGCACCTCGCCCAGCGCCGACTGGTCGAGCCCCCGGTCCGGATCCGCCACCGCGGCACCGTCCGCCACGTCCACGGCCACCACCACGCGCCGCCGCGCGAGGTCCGGATGCCCGGCGAGCAGCCGCAGCGAGGCCTGCGCGGCGCGGTTCAGCGCGGCGTACTCCAGCTCCTCGATGTCGTCCGAGACGTACCACTCGCGCAGCGCGGGCGTGACGGCGTACGCATCCAAGGGGCCGGGGCCCAGCTCGCCGTTCTTGTGCGCCTCTGCGAGACCGGAAAGGGTCAGGGGAACATAGACGCGCATGGCAGCCGCTTCCACTCGATTCGCTCGACTCCGAAGATTGTCCCGCCAGCATACGGGCGCGAGTCCCCCATCGTGCCGCCCCCGCACCCCCCGAGCCGCCCGCCCGGAGCCCGGCCTCCACCCCGCTCCCGAGGCCTCGCCGCAAGCCCGCGCCACGGACGGGTGAACTCTTCACCCCCTTCGTCCCGGCCCCTTCGCGCCTTGCTGACGCCCCGATCGCGCCGGTACGAAGTTCCCCACCAAGAAAGCTACTGCCCAGTAATTCACGGGCCCGGCACCACGGGGGCGATCAGCAGCATGACCGGCACGAACGGCACCACGGCGAACACCACACCCACCGCCACCGGGCGCACCACCGCACCCGCCGCACCCACCGCACCCGACATCGGCGAACGCCACACACGCCCCACCGCAGCCGCCGGCAGCGAGCACACCGAACGGCCCGCGACGCCCGCTCCGTCCGCTCCGTCCGCAGGCACCACACCTGCTCCATCCACCGGCACCGCACCCGCTCCATCCGCCGACGGCACGCCCGCTGCATCCACCGGCGCCACGGACGACGACGGCCCCGGTACGCGCCCCACCGGCGCACCGGGAACGGCCCCCACCGCCCCCCGGCCCCGCCGCGCCCCCGCCGACCGCCGCCCCCTCGGCCCCGCCGGGAGCGGCCCCGGCTCATCCGGCCGGGGCGCCGGCCCGGGGCGTCGCGGCCCCGCCGGCCGCGGCCCCACCCGCAGCGCCCCGCACCCCGGCCGCCGCCCCGCCGCCCTGGCCGCCGCCGCGAGCCGGCGGACCGGCACCTTTGCCCCGGCCACGCCCGTGAACGCGGCCGGTGTCCCGTTGCCGACCGCCGCGGCGCAGCGCCGGGCGCACGAGAGCCGGCCGCATCACTGGTTCGCCCAGCAGCTGGTGCTCGCGCTCAGCGGACAGCGCCCCGTGCACGCCCTGCTGGGGCATGCGCTGCCCGCCGCCTACGACCGGCTGGCGGAGCTCGCCCCGCAGGAGCCGCTGCGGCCGGTCACGGCGTTCGGCCGGCGCGGAGAGGCCCCCACCGTGCGCGACTGCGGACTGTGCCGGCCGCGCCGCGGCGTCATCGAGGCCTTTGCCCGGATCGCGGCGGACGGGCGGCTGCGGGCCCTGGCCTTCCGGCTGGAGCTGGGCGCCGACTCCCGGTGGCGCTGCGCCGCCCTCGACATCGGTCCGTGCCCGGCCGTCCCGGGCCCGGCCTGCTGACCTGCCCGGCAGCGCACCTGCCCGGCAGCACAAGGGCGCCCCGGCCGTTCTCCGGCCGGGGCGCCCTTGTTCACACGGTCAGGGCACCAGCTGCCCCAGCCGTCTCCTCGCTCACTTCTTGCGGCGGCGCCCGGCGCTCTTCTGGGCCTTGCGCCGCTCGGCACGGGTCAGACCGTCCGACTCGGAACGGGCCGGCACCGCCTCGTCGTCGCTGATGAAGTCGCCCTCGACGACACTTCCGTCGCCGTCCACCTTGGGGGCGGAGAAGTGCAGCCGGTCCGGCCGCTGCGGCGCCTCCAGGCCCTTGGCGTGGATCTCCGGACGCCCCGCACCCGCGGGCACCGCGTCCTGCCCGCCCTTGTCCAGCGAGGCCGGCTCCGCCGCCTCCTGCACCGGGACCTCCTCGACCTGCTGCTCGACCTGGACCTCCAGGTTGAACAGGTAGCCGACGGACTCCTCCTTGATGCCCTCCATCATCGCGGTGAACATGTCGAAGCCCTCGCGCTGGTACTCGACCAGCGGGTCCTTCTGGGCCATCGCCCGCAGGCCGATGCCCTCCTGGAGGTAGTCCATCTCGTAGAGGTGCTCACGCCACTTGCGGTCCAGGACGGACAGCACGACCCGGCGCTCCAGCTCCCGCATGATGTCCGAGCCGAGCTGCTCCTCACGGGCGGCGTACTGCTCGTGGATGTCGTCCTTGGCGGCGTCGCCGATGAACTCCGCGGTGAGGCCCGCGCGGTCGCCGGCCTCGTCCTCCAGCTCCTCGACCGTCACCTTGACCGGGTAGAGCTGCTTGAACGCGCCCCACAGACGGTCCAGGTCCCACTCCTCGGCGAAGCCCTCGACCGTCTCCGCCTGGATGTAGGCGTCGATGGTGTCCTCCATGAAGTGCGTGACCTGATCCTGCAGGTCCTCGCCCTCCAGGACGCGGCGGCGCTCGCCGTAGATGACCTCGCGCTGGCGGTTGAGCACCTCGTCGTACTTCAGGACGTTCTTCCGCGTCTCGAAGTTCTGCTGCTCGACCTGCGACTGGGCGGAGGCGATCGCCCGCGTCACCATCTTGTTCTCGATCGGTACGTCGTCGGGGACGTTGGCCATCGCCATGACCCGCTCGACCATCTGCGCCTTGAACAGCCGCATCAGGTCGTCGCCCAGGGACAGGTAGAACCGCGACTCGCCGGGGTCGCCCTGACGGCCGGAACGACCGCGCAGCTGGTTGTCGATGCGCCGCGATTCATGCCGCTCGGTGCCCAGGACGTAGAGCCCGCCGAGCTCCTTGACCTCCTCGAACTCCGCCTTGACCGCGGCCTCGGCACGCTCCAGGGCGGCGGGCAGCGCGGCCGCCCACTCCTCGACGTGCTCGACCGGGTCCAGGCCGCGCTGGCGCAGCTCCGCCTCGGCCAGGTCGTCGGGGTTGCCGCCGAGCTTGATGTCCGTACCACGGCCGGCCATGTTCGTGGCGACCGTCACGGCGCCCTTGCGGCCGGCCTGCGCGATGATCGGCGCCTCCCGGTCGTGCTGCTTGGCGTTGAGCACCTCGTGGGCGACCCCGCGCTTGTTGAGCTGCTGGGAGAGGTACTCGGACTTCTCGACCGAGGTGGTGCCGACCAGGATCGGCTGGCCCTTCCCGTGCTTCTCGACGATGTCCTCGACGACCGCGTCGAACTTCGCGGTCTCCGTGCGGTAGATCAGGTCCGCCTGGTCCATACGGACCATCGGGCGGTTCGTCGGGATCGGGACGACGCCGAGCTTGTAGATCTGGTGGAACTCGGCAGCCTCGGTCATGGCCGTACCGGTCATGCCGGAGAGCTTGTCGTAGAGGCGGAAGAAGTTCTGCAGGGTGATCGTGGCGAGGGTCTGGTTCTCGTCCTTGATCTCCACCCCTTCCTTCGCCTCGATGGCCTGGTGCATGCCCTCGTTGTAGCGCCGGCCGGCCAGGATGCGGCCGGTGTGCTCGTCAACGATCATGACTTCGCCGTCGATGACGACATAGTCCTTGTCGTTCTTGAAGAGCTCCTTGGCCTTGATCGCGTTGTTGAGGTAACCGACGAGCGGGGTGTTCACCGACTCGTACAGGTTGTCGATCCCCAGCCAGTCCTCGACCTTGCTGACACCGGACTCGTGGATGCCGACGGTGCGCTTCTTCTCGTCGACGTCGTAGTCGCCGGTCTCCTCGATGCCGCGCTGCGGGTTGGCGGCCTCGCCCCGCTTCAGGCGGCGCACCAACTTGGCGAAGTCGCCGTACCACTTGGTGGCCGAATCCGCCGGGCCGGAGATGATCAGCGGCGTACGGGCCTCGTCGACGAGGATCGAGTCGACCTCGTCGACGACCGCGAAGTTATGGCCCCGCTGGACGAGTTCGTCCTGCGACCAGGCCATGTTGTCACGCAGGTAATCGAAGCCGAACTCGTTGTTCGTGCCGTAGGTGATGTCGCAGTTGTACTGCTCACGGCGCTGGGCCGGAGTCATGTCGGCGAGGATGCAACCGACGCTCAGGCCCAGGAACTTGTGGACGCGGCCCATCATCTCGGAGTCGCGCTCGGCCAGGTAGTCGTTCACCGTGATCAGGTGGACGCCCTTGCCGGACAGCGCATTGAGATACGTCGGGAGGGTACCGACCAGGGTCTTGCCCTCACCGGTCTTCATCTCCGCGACATACCCGAGGTGAAGGGCCGCGCCACCCATCAGCTGGACGTCGTAGGGGCGCTGGCCGAGTACCCGCCGGGCGGCCTCACGGACCGTGGCGAACGCCTCGGGCAGCAGGTCATCGAGGCTTTCGCCGTCGGCGTAACGCTCTTTGTACTCATCCGTGAGCGCCCGCAGCTCAGCGTCGGAGAGCGCTGCGAAATCCTCCTCGATGGAGTTGACCTGGCCCGCGATGCGGTGCAGTTTGCGCAGGATCTTTCCTTCGCCTGCACGCATGATCTTCGTCAAGACGGACACTTGGGCTGGTCTCCTTGCCGGTCGGGCCTGCACGGTCGAGTGCGCGGGCGCGGCATTTTTCCAAGGGGGCAGGCCCCGCCGCAACGGCCATCGTAAAGGAGGACGCTGCCGGGCCGGGAGGTCCGCCGCAGCGAACCCCGCTGTCCCCTCCCCAGCGTGAACGCACGAGGCCGCGAGAAGGTGCCGGGCGGGTGCCGGGAATCGCGTGGAAAACCCTTCGCCACGCTGCGCACCACCTTGCAGACTCACGTCATGAAGCCCGTCACCCTCGCCACCGAGCGCCTTGTGCTGCGTCCCTTCGAGCCCTCCGACGCGCCCGCGGTGCATGCCGCGTGCCAGGAGCCCGATATCCCGCGCTGGACGAGTGTCCCGTCACCGTACGGCATCGAGGACGCGGAGCATTTCGTCGGCACGATCGTCCCCGAGGGCTGGCGCGACGACACCACCTACCACTTCGCCGTCGTCTCCCGGACGGACGGCTCCCTGGTGGGCGCGATGGGCCTGGTACGCCTCGACCGGCTGCACACCCCCGAGCGGCAGGCCGAGCTGGGCTACTGGACCGCCAGGGAACACCGCGGCCGCGGCTACGCCGTCGAGGCGGCCCGCACCGTGGTGCGCTGGGGCTTTGCCGACCTGGGGGTGGAGCGCCTGGAGTGGCACGCGGAGGCCGGAAACGAAGGCTCCCGGGCGGTGGCCCGCAAGCTCGGTTTCCATATGGAGGGCACACTGCGCGCCAAGACGGTGCACAAAGGCACCCGCCGGGACGTGTGGATCGGCTCCCTGCTCCCGTCCGACCTGCCCGAGGAGCCCGCACCGGCCGGCTGCACCGGCACCCGCCGCCCGGACGCGACACCGTATCTGCCCTACCCCGGCTGACGACCGACTGCGACTGTCCCGCCCCGTCCCGCCCCGTCCTGTCCTTTCCTGTCCTGGCCCGTCCCGTCCTGTCCCGTCCTGGCCCGCCCTGGCCCGTCCTGTCCTGTCCTGCTCCGCCCCGGCCGAGCACCGGCTGCGCGCACCGGCCCGGGCAGCCCGCCGCGCCCCACGGCCCCGCTCCGGCCGGGCGTGGGCAACGCCACCACCAGCGGCGATCCCCACGCCCGGGGCCGTTGTCAGTGCCCGCCCCTACGCTGTGCCGCATGACCGCCGTGACGCAGCCACCGCCTCTGCCGCAGCCTGTGACCGCCTTGTCCCACGACGAAGCCCGGCGCATGGCGCTGCGGGCCCAGGGACTGCTGGGCGCCCCGGACCGCCGGGCGGGGGTGCGCGGGGTGCTGCGGCAGCTGGGTGCGGTGCAGCTCGACACGATCTCGGTGCTGGCCCGCTCCCACGAGCTGGTGCCGTACGCCCGCCTCGGCGCCGTCGGCCGCTCCGCCGTCGAGGCCGCCTACTGGACCACGGCTCCTTCCGGCGCGCCTGCGGCAGCGCCCCACAGCTTCGAATACTGGTCGCACGCCGCCTGCATCCTGCCCATCGAGGAGTGGCCGCACTTCGCCTTCCGCCGCCGCGCCCGGCGCGCCAAGGGCCACCGCTGGCATGTCATGGAGGACTCCGCGCGCTCCTGCGCCGCCGTGCTGGACCGCCTCAAGGCCGACGGCCCGCTGACCACCTCGGAGCTGGGGGGCGGGCGGAAGGGCGGGGAGTGGTGGGACTGGTCCGAAACCAAGATCGCGGTGGAGTGGCTGCTGGACACCGGCGAGGTGGTCTGTACGGAACGCCGCGCCTGGAAGCGCGTCTACGACCTCGCCGAGCGCGCCGTCCCGGACGCACTGCTCCACGACGATCTGGACGACGCCGCATGCCTGCGCCGCCTGGTTGCCCAGGCCGGGGCCGCCATGGGGGTGGCCACGCGCGCCGACCTCGCGGACTACCACCGTCTGAAGGCCGAGCAGGTCGATGCCGTGATCGCCGACTCCGGTCTGGTCCCGGTCGAGGTGGAGGGCTGGGGAAAGCCCGCCTGGGCCGACCCCGCCGCGCTGGCCGCCCCGCCCCGCGGCCGGCACCGCACCACCCTGCTCTCGCCCTTCGACTCCCTGGTCTGGGACCGGCCGCGCACGGAACGGATCTTCGGCTTCACGCACCGGCTGGAGGCGTATGTCCCGCGCCCCCGGCGGATACACGGATATTTCGCGATGCCCCTGCTGGCGGGCGGCCGGCTGGTGGGCCGGGTGGACCCGGCTCGCGAGGGCACCACCCTCGTCGCCCGCCAGGTCTCGATGCAGGACTCCAAGGCCGTCGCCCCGATGGCCCGGGCCCTGCGGGAAGCCGCGACCTGGGTCGGCTGCGATGTGGTACGCGTGGAGCGCTGTGACGACCGGAAACTGGCCACCGCACTACGCGCGGAACTCACCCACATGGGCGACCAGTAGACACCGGTCGATGGCTTCGGGAGCTCGTCCGGCCCCGGTCACCCGGCGCGCCGGGTGACCCGGCTCACCGGGCCGACGGCCACGGCGACGGCGGCGGCCGGCCGGCTCACCGGATCTCGAGGATCTTCTCCCGCATCGCATACACCACCGCTTCCATCCGGGAGTGCAACTGCAGCTTCTCCAGGATGTTGCGGACGTGGTTCTTCACCGTGTTCTCGGAGATGAAGAGTTCCTTGGCGATATCGCGGTTGTTCATGCCCGTGGCGACCAGCTTGAGGACCTCCAGCTCACGGTCGGTGAGCCGGGGCGCGGGCACCAGCCTGCGCTCGTCCGTACGCTGGATCATCGACTTGAACTCCGTCAGGAGCTTGGACGCCATCGACGGACTGATCTGCGACTGGCCGTCCGCCACGGCACGGATCGCGGTCGCCACCTCGTCGGTGGAGATCTCCTTGAGGAGGTAGCCGGTGGCGCCCGCCTTGATCGCGTCGTAGAGATCGGCCTCTTCGTCGCTGATCGTCAGCATGATGATCTTCGCGCTCGGGGCCACTTCCTTGAGGGAGGTGCACGCCTCGATTCCGCCGCGCTTGGGCATCCGTACATCCATCAGCACGATGTCGGGCAGCAGATCCGCGGCCTTGTCGACCGCCTCCGCACCGTCGCCCGCCTCGCCGACGACCTGGATGTCCTCTTCCTGGGCCAGAACGATCTCCAGCCCCCGCCGGAAGAGTGCATGGTCGTCCACGACCAGGACCCGGATCGGCTCCTTGCGCGGCATGCTCACGGCCCCGTCGTCACCCCCGGCACCGCTGTGGTCATCGTCCGCGGTATCGCGCACGGGCCCGAAACTGTCCCCCATTGGTCCTCCCCGTCAACTACTCGGCCGTGAGGCCAGAGCTTGGAAATAAGGCTGGTTGACAACAGCCCCCTGCCGGCCCGATCGATGTCATACGACCGCCTCCCCGGCACGTCGCCGTTTCGTGTCCACATACTCCCTGGTCGGCACAAACACTATACGGCTTCAACTCTTGCCCCCTCCGGGCACGATGGTGCCCCCGGCGTGCGCCGGGGGCACCGAGCGAGTGGGGTTCAGCCACCCAGCGCGCCGCCTGCGCCGCCGGGCTCCTCCTCCCCGAACAAGTCGGGGTTCAGGTGAATGACTCCGTAGTCGTAGGCGTGCCGACGGTAGACGACACTCGGCAGCTTGGTGTCGGCGTCGACGAAGAGGTAGAAGTCGTGCCCGACCAACTCCATTTCGTTGAGCGCCTGGTCGAGCAGCATCGGCGCGGCCGAATGAGTCTTCTCCCGGACGACCAGGGGTCCTTCACCCTGGACGTCGATACATCCCATCTTCGTGGTCGGCACCGTCTGGCCCGCCTCGGCGGCGGCCAGTTCGCCGTTGGTGTTCAGGCTCGCGGCATCCGGCACGCTGACAGCGACCTCACTCGCCGGGATGCGGCCGTTGCCGCGACGCGAGTAGCGCTTGTCGTGCTGCTTCCGCAGACGCGCCTCGAGCTTCGCGGTGGCCAGATCCAGTGCGGCGTACGCATCGGCTGCGGCGGCCTCGGCCCGGACCACCGGGCCACGGGAGTGAAGTGTGATCTCCACTCGGTCGGAACGGTCGGCCTGCCGCGGGTTGGGCTCCTTGGACACCTCGACGTCCAGGCTGATCACCTTGGCGTCGAGCTTCTGGACTTTGTCCAGCTTCAGCTTCTCGGCCACGTGCTTGCGGAACCGCTCGGGCACCTCTGTCTTGCGGCCCTTGACGACGATGTCCACGCAGAACTCCGTTCCCGGATCGCTCCGCTCATCAGGCGGAACAATTCCTTCTTGCACCAGGCTCCGGTGGTTGCCGAAGCCTCGGACTTGGCGACTTTCACCTCCTCCTCCCCCGAGGACCCGCTCTCCACTCCCCCGTTTTCAGGATCGCCGCAAAAGCCCCTGAACGCATACATCACGACATTCGAGGCAAAACACTCGCCAAGTCCTCACAACCGAACATAGCTCTCTCGGACGGATGTCGGCACCCCCTCGGAGCCCTCGGCTCCATTTGGGTGACTTTTCCTCCCCGCCTACGTGCCACGTGGTAGTAGCTCCCTCGCTTCACCACCGGCGGGGAACGCACTGCGGGGTGCCGCGACGACCGCGGCCCCGGTCACCCGGCCGGCGGCCGCCGTGACCGCCCGGGCCGCCTCGGCGAGGGTCGCCCCCGTCGTCACCAGATCGTCCACCAGCACCACTGGCCGCCCCGCCAGCAGCCTCCGGGCAGGGCCCGGCACCTCCAGTGCACCGGCGACATTCGCCAGCCGCTGGCGGGCGCTGAGTCCTGCCTGGTCGGACACCGTGCGCCGCTGCCGCAGCACATCGAGCACCCGGGCCCCCACGCCCGCCCGCCGCAGTTCCCCGGCCGCCCTCAGCGCCATCCTGCGCACCGGATCATGGCCCCGTCCGGCCACCGCTCTCCGGGCCGAGGGCACCGGCACCAGTAGCTGGGGGCCGACGCCCGGCACCAGCCCTCGCACGGCCCCGGCCAGCACCGCCCCCAGCGGCCCGGCCAACCACAGGGCACCCCGCTCCTTGTGGGCCAGCAGCACCGCCCGCACCTCGTCGGCATAGGGCGCCCCTGCCCACACCCGGGGCAGCCCCGCCGGGCTCGGCCACGGACGCACCCGCTGCGCCCCGCGTCCGTCCCGCACAAGCCCCCGGCGACACTCCGCACACAGCTCCGTACGCGGCCGACCGCATCCCGCGCAGTCGACCGGCAGCACCAGACCTGCCAGTTCGCGCCACACCCCCTGCATGACTCCACTGTCCCGCCGTCCAGGCCCGGCCACCACCCCTGTGGATAACCATGGCCGCGGACCTCCGGTCTGCGGGATCTGCGGCCTGCCGATCTGCGGGCCTGTGCCCCCCGTGGGCCTGTGCCCCCGTGGGCCTGTGGGCACAGGCCTGCGGGCACAGGCCTGTGGGCACGTGGGGTCAGCAGGTACCGGCCGGCACGGCAGCCCGGGTGCCCGCACGCCCCGGCCCGGCGGCCGACGGACCCGCCCTCGCCCCGCCATCGACGCCGGGCACATGCGACTCATCTGCCACCCGTCGGCGTCGCCCGGCCACCCGTCACCGTCCCCGTCCACCGGTCACAGGCCACCGGTCACGGGCCACCGGTCACGGGGCTCGCCCAACGACCACCCGTCACGCCCGTCACGCCCGCCGCCCGCCGGCCACCGCTCACCCGGGATAGACCGGGGCCGTCCCGTCCTTCGCCACGGTCTTCCAGTTCGCGTCCAGAGCCAGCCGCACAATGCCCTCGGTGGCACGGGCGATCAACGGCCGTTCCTCCTTCTCCGAGGCCGCCACCGCGATGACGCCGTTGACGCCGGGCAGGGTCTGCACGTTGGACGCCGAGCCGTCGGTCTCCATGAACTGCATCTGCTGGACTCCGCCGGACTCCCGCCCGACGACCACCAGTTTGCTGCCGCCCGCCCAGGACGCGGCCACCACATCCTCCAACTGGGGGGCGATCGGCCGCAGTTCCTGCACCGAAAGCTCCGGATGCGCCGAACTTCCGTCGCGCTCGACCCGGCCCAACTGGAGTGTCGTACGGCCCTTGTCCTCCACCAGGACCGCGATCCGGATGCCGTCCGCGGCCACCTTGATCGCCTTGATCCGGCGGCCGCCGAGATCGGGCACCGCCACCTTTTCGGGGGCGCTCTTGCCCTCACGCAGCCGCAGCAGCCGCGAACCGTGCGCATCGCGGTCCGCGATCCACAGATCGCCCAGGCCGTCCCAGCTCGGCGCCGTCAGCCCCATATCGGAGTCTTTGGCCGAGCCCGTACTGGTCAGCAGCGGATCACCGCGCTCGATCCCGTCCTCCATCGCGGCCACATACAGCGACCGGCCGTCGCCCGACACCCCGGCCGCGGTGTCCTCCCCGCGCGAGATGGCGACCGAGCGCAGCGGGGTCTTGCCGGTGCCGAACGGCCCGCGCACCGGCTTCGGTTCGTTCGCGGAGTCCGGCATGCCGACGACCTTGTGGTCGGCGTCGATGAAGTACTCCTTGCCGGAGCGCCCGGTGCCCGCGGACGGCGCGAAGTCGCGATCGGCGTCTTCCTGGGACAGCGCACAGAGCCGGTGGCCGCTGTTGTCCTGGAGCTCCACCTCACTGACCTTCGAAGCCCGCGTCATGTCCTGGACGGTGAAGAAGAGCTGAGCCGCCATCTGCTCGCACTGCCTGGCGTCGGTGTTCACCGCGTCTTTGCTGAGCTTGACGTGCAGCGCGTTGGAGTCGTCCAGCGCCAGATCATGCGCGGCCAGCTTGGTGCCGGTCGGGAAGGCCGATGTCGTCACCTTGTTCAGCCAGTCGGTGGGACCGGACAGCAGCGCCTTCACACTGGCCGTGATCGGCTTTATTCGCTGCCGCAAGTAGACCGGGTCGGCGACCAGCACGTTCCGGTTCGCCTTCGGCTCCCCCGACTCGGAGTTGTAGGACGCGAAGTAGTACTTGTTGACGGAGCGGTAGATGCGCTGGAAGTCCGACAGCCCGAGCACCAGCCCGTTGGGCAGCCGGTCGATCCGCCACTGTCCGTCCTCCTTGATGAGGTGGATCGCCTGGCGGTAAGGCTTCTCCTCAGGGGTGTAAGCGTGGCTGTCGTCCACCGCCGCCACCTGACTGCCGGACAAAGTGACGGTGTAGCCGTTCGAGTCCTCCCGGTTGGGCAACGCCTTCGGCTCGGGCTTCGGGCGCTCCTGGAGCACATTGGTGACCTGGAACGGCCGCCAGGTCCGCTTCGCCGATTTGGCCAGATACTGGGTGGCCGTACGGAAGTCCGCCTCGTCACTGGTCGTGGCATCGAGGAAGCTGCGGACGATGTTGGTCGGCTGCGCACCGTCCTGCGGGGGGACTCCGTAGACCCGCACCTGCGACTCGCCTTCGGAGCGCGGCGACTGGTCGACCGCGGTGACATCCCCGCTGTCGGGCATCGACGCACACCCGGCCAGCAGCGCCGCCGCACAGCCCAGCAGCAGGAATTTCCGCGCCGGCCCGGCTCCCCTGCGGGCTCGTGTACGGGACCCGGTCCCCTCCCCGCGTCCGCCTCCGCGCTCAGTGTCCACGCAGCCCGCCTTCCCGATCCCTGCCCCGTTCGGCTTCCTGCCCGGCCCGGTCCTCATCGACCGGTTCGTCGGTGCGCGCACTTTCGCCGTGCGCCGCCTCGTCGCTCCGTACGCCCCCGCCGTGCGGCACCACACGGGCACCGTTGCCGGGCAGCGCCGTCGGGTCGGCCGCCGGCCAGGACATCTTCGGCTCCGGGGCGGGGACCGCGGTGTCACCTGCTTGTGACGCACGCGTCTGCACCGGGATCGTGGACGTCTTGCGCGCCGCCCCGGCCCGCGGCTGACCCGACTCGTCCAGTCCGCGGTGGCGTCGCGAATCCTCCGGCTCCAGGGGAATCGGGGACCCGCGCAGCGTCTCGCCGGCCGTACGGGGCAGCGTCAGCCGGAACTGCGAGCCGCCGCCCGGCTCGCCCCAGGCCTGCAGCCAGCCGCCATGCAGCCTGGCGTCCTCGACCGCGATGGACAGGCCCAGCCCCGTACCGCCGGTCGTGCGGGCCCGGGCCGGGTCCGCACGCCAGAAACGGTTGAAGACCCGGCCGGCCTCGCCGGGCTTGAGACCGACACCGTAGTCACGCACCGCAACGGCCACCGCGCCGCCGCTCGGGCTGCCCGCGGACGCCAGCCGCACCACCACCTCGCGGCCCTCGCCGTGCTCGACGGCGTTGACGACGAGATTGCGCAGTATGCGCTCCACCCGGCGGGTATCCGCCTCGGCGATCACGGGCTGCTCGGCGCCGCGCACCACTATCCGGGTGCCCTTGCGCTCGGCGAGCGGTTCGGCCCCCTCGATGACGCGGTGCACCACATCGCGCAGATCGATCGGCTCGGCCTCCAGTGCGGCCGCTCCGGCGTCGAACCGGCTGATCTCCAGCAGCTCCGCGAGCAGGGATTCAAAACGGTCGAGCTGGCCGCGCAGCAGCTCGGCGGAGCGCGCGGTGGCGGGGTCGAACTCGTCCCGCACCTCATGGATGACATCGGCCGCCATCCGTACGGTCGTCAGCGGCGTGCGCAGCTCGTGCGAGACGTCGGAGACGAAGCGTCGCTGCATCCGCGACAGCTCCTCCAGTTGCTGGATCTTGACCTGGAGGTTCTGCGCCATCTTGTTGAAGGACTCACCGAGCCGGGCGATGTCGTCCTCGCCGGTGACCTTCATCCGCTCCTGGAGCAGGCCGGCGGCCAGCCGCTCGGAGATCCCCGCGGCCATCCGTACGGGTGTGACGACCTGCCGCACCACCAGCCAGGCGATCGCGCCGAGCAGGATCACGACGAACACCCCGGCCGTGGCCAGCGTCCCCGTCACCAGCTTGAGCGACTCCTCTTCCTGGCTGAACGGGAAGAGGTAGTAGAGCTGGTACTGGTTGCTGTTCACATCGTTGAGCCGCTTGCCGATGATCAACGCCGGTAGGCCGTCGTCCGACCCGATGCGCTTGATCTCGGTGTACTGGCTGAACGTCCCGGACTTGGTCTCCAGCTTCCGCCGCAGCTCGGGGGGCACGCTCCGCTCGGGATCGACATCGCCGGAAGCGCGCGGACCGCGGGTACCGGGGCTGGAGTCACCGAAAGGTTCGTCGGAATCGGAGCTGAGTGCCACGACCGAGAAGACGCCCTGCCCACCGCTGGCGAGCTGTTCGACCAGACCGGTCAGCCAGGTCGCGGAGTCCTGGGTACCGCGGTTTCCGGTGCGGGCGCCTCCGTCGGTCCGGGTGTCGTCGGCGCCGTCGGCCATCTTCTGGGCGACGCTGAAGCCGCCCACGGCCTGGCTCTGCGCGGCCTGCTTCTTGGCCTCGAGCAGGCCGACACGGACCTGCCCGACGACTACGACACCGAGCAGCAGCACCACGCCCAGCGACATCAGGAGCGTGGTCGCCACCACGCGCAGCTGGATATTGCGCCGCCACAGCCGCAGGGCAGGCAGCAGCGGCCGCCGAACCCAGCGGCTGAAGAGCCGGAGCAGAGGGTGGACCGGCCCGCTCACCGCGCCGTCGGGCAGCAGCTGCCCACCGCGCAGCAACCAAGCGGACACCCTCCCCGAAAAGGACATATCGCCCGCCGGGTCGACGGTGCGCCCCCGCTTTCCCTCCGGGGCCGAACCGTCCCGGGTCATCTCAGCTGGGCCCGGCCTTGTAGCCGACCCCGCGCACG
Source organism: Streptomyces sp. NPDC015125 (assembly GCF_043080045.1). NCBI lineage: Bacteria > Bacillati > Actinomycetota > Actinomycetes > Kitasatosporales > Streptomycetaceae > Streptomyces > Streptomyces sp. NPDC015125. The sequence goes on along the minus strand of NZ_JBIBVF010000003.1, from coordinate 8,474 downwards.
GTCACCACGATCTCCGGCCGCTCCGGATCCTTCTCGACCTTGGAGCGCAGCCGCTGCACATGGACATTGACCAGCCGGGTGTCGGCGGCGTGCCGATAGCCCCAGACCTGCTCGAGCAGCACCTCACGCGTAAACACCTGCCACGGCTTGCGCGCCAGCGCCACCAGCAGATCGAACTCCAGCGGGGTCAGTGCGATCGACTGCCCCTCGCGCTTCACCGAGTGGCCCGCCACATCGATGACCAGGTCACCGATCGCCAGCTGCTCGGGCGTCGGCTCCTCCGAACGCCGCAGCCGTGCCCGGATGCGGGCCACCAGCTCCTTGGGCTTGAACGGCTTGACGATGTAGTCGTCCGCGCCCGACTCGAGCCCGACCACCACATCCACCGTGTCGCTCTTGGCGGTCAGCATGACGATCGGCACTCCGGACTCGGCCCGGATCAGCCGGCACACCTCGATGCCGTCCCGCCCCGGCAGCATCAGGTCGAGCAGTACAAGATCGGGCTTGGTCTCACGGAAGGCCGCAAGGGCCTTGTCACCGTCCGACACAAACGACGGTTCAAAACCTTCGCCGCGCAGCACGATGCCAAGCATCTCTGCCAGTGCGGTGTCGTCGTCGACGACCAGGACGCGTCCCTTCATTCGGCCATCATCCCATTACCTGATCGTGACTTTCTCCATCGTGACGTGGAACACACCGCTGCCAGCCCGTTCCGGGTCACCGGCGACACCACTCCGGCCTCCGTGACGATCGCCGTCACCAGCTCCGCCGGAGTGACGTCGAAGGCCGGGTTGTAGGCCTGTGCGCCCAGCGGCGCCACCTGTATACCGGTGCCCGCCTCCACCCCGGGCCCCTGTGCATACGGCAACGAGAACTCCGTCACTTCCTGGCCCGGCCGCTGCTCCACCTCGATGTCCGACCCCTCCTCGGTCTCCAGATCCACCGTGCTGGTCGGGGCCACCACCACGAATGGAACGTGGTGGTACCGCGCCAGCACCGCCAGTGGATAGCTGCCGATCTTGTTGGCCACCGACCCGTCCGCCGCGATCCGGTCCGCGCCGATCAGCACCGCATCCACCTCGCCCCCGGCGAACAGCGACCCTGCCGCACCGTCCGGGAGCACCGTGTAGGCCATACCCGTCCGCGCGGCCTCATAGGCGGTCAGCCGCGCCCCCTGCAACAGCGGCCGCGTCTCGTCCACCCACAGCCGGCGCAGCTCACCGGCACGGTGCGCCGCCAGCGCCACCGCCAGGGCGGTGCCCTCGCCCCCGGACACCAGCGCACCCGCATTGCAGTGCGTGAGAATCCGGTGGCCGCCGCCCGGCAGCAGCTCGCCCAGCAGCGCCAGCCCGTGTTCCGCCATCCGTGCACTGGCCTCGGCGTCCTCGGCATGCACCGCGCGCGCCTCGGCCAGCGCCGCGGCCGCCTGGGCTTCGGCCCCGTCGGCCGCCGCGGCGCGGTATGCGGCAGCCGCCCGCCGCACGCCATAGCCCAGATTGACCGCGGTCGGCCGGGCCTGCGCCAGCGCCTCCACCGCCTCCTCCACGTCAAAGCCCCGCGCCGCGGCCAGCGCGACGCCGTAAGCACCCGCGATGCCCAGCAGCGGCGCCCCACGTACGGCCAGCGTCCGGATCGCCTGCACCAGCGCCGGGACGTCCGTGCAGACCCGCTCGACCTCTTCCGCCGGCAGCCGGGTTTGATCAAGGAGGACCACCACGGGCCCCTCTGGCGGCTCCTCCCAACGCAACGACGGAATGGGGAGCGCCCCGGCGCCCGCCTCGGATACCTCGTACTGATCGGCCATTCGTTCAGTCTGCCGCCGATCGCCCCTCGAACAGAAGGTCCCCTCTCGCTCCGGGCACCGGTACACAACGCCGACGGCCATGACACGATGACTGCCACCGCGGACCCCGCACCCCGGCCGCCCCGGCGGACGGGCAGCAAGAAGGAGCGACGATGAACGACTCTCCGGGCTGGGCCTCGCCCGGATCCACTCCCTCCGACGAGCCGGGCCGCGGCACTCAGGAGCAGCCCCCTCAGGAGGAGCAGCCTCCTCAGGAAGACCGGTCCGGCCCCGGCAAGCAGTCGCCCCCGCCGAACTGGTCCAAGGAACAGCCCCCCGCCGGCCACTGGTCGGCCCCCACCGGCATCCCCGGCCAGAGCGGCCCCCACGGCAGCAGTAACCGCGCCGACGGCAACCGCTCCCGTGCCTCGTCGCCGGGCCCGGGCGGCCCCGGTTGGGGCGGCAACCCCGGTCACTGGGGCAGCCACCCCGGCAGTCGGCCCCCTTGGGGCGGCGCCTGGGCACCCGGGCCGCAGGCCGCCAAGCCCGGCATCATTCCGCTGCGCCCGCTCGCCGTCGGCGAGATCCTCGACGGTGCGGTCGCCGCCATGCGCGCCCACTGGCGCACCGTCCTCGGCATCTCGCTGATCGTCGCGGTCGTCGCACAGACCGCCATCACCATGGTCACCGGCCTCTGGTTCCAGAGCTCCGGCCGCGCGCCCTCCCTGGCGAACGACAATGTCCCGCCCCTCCGCGAAACCCTGCAGGAGACGGGCAATGCGCTCGCCGGCAGCGGCATCACCGCCGCGATCGGGCTGCTCGCCACGATCGTCGTCACGGGGCTCCTGACCATGGTCGTGAGCCGTGCCGTCCTGGGCCGCCCGGTGACCGCCGGGGAAGCCTGGCGCGATGCGCGTACCCAACTCCCGCGCCTGCTCGGCCTGCTCGTCCTGCTGCCCCTGCTCGTCACGGCGATATGCGCGGTCGGCGTGGCTCCCGGCCTCATCCTCACCGCCACTGGCACCGGCACGCTGGATACGGGGCTGCTCCTCACCCTGCTCGGCGGGCTGGCCGCCGGCGTCGTGAGCATCTGGCTGGGGGTCCGCTACAGCCTCGCCTCCCCCGCCCTGATGCTGGAGAAGCAGGGCGTCATCAGCGCCATGCGCCGCTCCGCAAAGCTCGTACGGGGCTCCTGGTGGCGCGTGCTGGGGGTACAGCTCCTCGCTTATCTCCTGGTGGGCATCGTCGAGTTCATCATCCAGATCCCGGCCACCATCGTTGCCTTCGTCATCGGCGGCGAGAACCTCATGGACTGGGCGAACGGCACCAGCAACACCACCAGCTGGTCTTTCCTGATCGTGCTGGGCATCGGAGCCGTCATCAGCTCCACCATCACCTTCCCGATCACCGCCGGCGTCACCGCGCTCCTGTACATGGACCAGCGCATCCGCCGCGAGGCACTCGACCTCGAACTCGCCCGCGCCGCGGGCCTCCCCGGCTACGGCACCGACGCTCCCCGCGCCCACCCGGCCACACCCGCTCCCGCAGCCGCGAGCACGACCGCCGACAACGCGCCGGCAACTGCCCCACCGGTCTCCGCCGACACCCCTGCGGACGGGGCGAAGGCGGACCACTCCACGCCGGACGGCCCCCACGCGGAAGGCTCTCCGGGGGAAAGCACCGACGCGCACGTCCCCGAGGCGGGCACCGCGGCCACCGGCGGCGGCACCCCCGCAGCAGCCCCGGCCACGGACGCCGACACGACCGCCGACGGTCCCGGCCAACGCCCCGACGACGCCGCGCCGGGAAGCTGATGCGGTGACCGGAGGGGGGAACATGGCCGCGCTCGGACGACTCATGGCGCGCTCCGACGACGACATACCGGTGAGGACTCCACGCGTCCCCGCCCGCGAGGCGGCCGAACGCGAGCTGTCCGACCCCCGGTACCACCAGCACGACCCCAACCCGATCCAGCGGGCCCTTGAGTGGCTCTGGGCGCGCATCGACGAACTCGCCAACGCGGCCGCCGGCACCACACCGGGCGGCTGGATCGGGCTCCTCGCCATCGCCGCATGCGTCGTTCTGCTGATCATCGCCCTCCGGCTGCGCCTCGGTGCGGTGCGCCGCACTCCGACCACGAGCGGCGCACTCTTCGCCGAAGCGCCCCGCACTGCCGCCGAACACCGTTCCGCAGCTGACCGGCACGCCGCCGAGGGCCACTGGAACCAGGCCGTCCAGGACCGCATGCGCGCCCTCGTCCTCGCCCTGGAGGAACGCACACTGCTCACCCCCGGCCCGGGCCGCACCGCTGACGAGGCCGCCACCGAAGCCGGCCAGGCATTTCCCGAGCACGCCGGCCAACTCCGCACCGCAGCCCGCACCTTCGACGACGTCACATACGGCGGCCGCCCCGGAACGGAAGCGGCGTACACCCTCCTGGCAGGCCTCGACACCGACCTGCAGCATGCCAAGCCCGCCCTGGCCACCACCCCGACCAGGAGCAGCGGATGACCACGGCCGCGCCGGACGCCCCCGCGCCGACTCCCACCGCCCGTGGTCTGTGGACCCGGTTCCGCGGCCCGCTGCTGGCACTTCTTCTGCTCGTCGTCAGCGGTGTGGTCCTCGGGGCCCTGCAGTCGGGCGAGCAACACGGACGGCTCGACCCGCGCTCCGCCGACCGGACCGGGAGCCGGGCCCTCTCCCAACTCCTGGCTTCCCACGGCGTCTCCACCCAGGTCGCGACCACTTCCGAGGAGGCCGCTGCCGCTGCCGGGCCCGACACCACACTGCTCGTCACCGACCCCGACGTGCTGACACAAGATCAGCTGACGGGCCTGCACACCGCCACCGCGCACACTCCCGGTCGCACCGTCCTGCTCGCCCCGGGAACCGCGGCCCTCGAAACCTTCGCCCCCGGCGTCCAGATGGAGCCCCCGGTCCCTACCTCGGTACGCCGGCCCGCCTGTGCCCTGCCGGATGCCCGCCGTGCGGGCAGTGCCCTCCTCGGCGGCCTCCGCTACGCAACCGCCGTCGACGGAGCCGATCGCTGTTACCCCGGCACCGGGGGACCCACCCTGCTGCGCCTGCCGGCCCCCGACAACGGCCGCGACACCGTGCTCCTCGGCTCCGCCGACCTCCTCTACAACCACCATCTCGCCGAGCACGGCAACGCCTCGCTGGCCCTTCAACTCCTCGGTACGCACAAGCATCTGGTCTGGTACCTCCCCTCCGTGAGCGACCCGTCATCCGCTCAGGACGACCAGCGCGGCTTCCTCGACCTGATCCCTTCCGGCTGGCGCTGGGCCCTGCTCCAACTCGTCTTCGCCGCCGTATTCGCGGCCCTCTGGCGTGCCCGCCGACTCGGCCCCTTGGTTGCGGAAAGACTTCCCGTCACCGTCCCGGCCGCCGAGACCACCGAGGGCCACGCCCGCCTCTACGAGCAGGCCAACGCCCGCGACCGGGCCTCTGCCGTGCTGCGCTCCGCCACCCGCACCCGGCTCGCCCCCCTCATCGGAGTGTCCTCGGCGCACGCCCACACTGCCGACGTCCTCCTGCCCGCCCTCCACACCCACTTGACCTCCACACCCGGCACCGCAGCAGACCTCCATGCCCTGCTCTTCGGCCCGGCTCCCGCGGACGACAGAGCCTTGGTGCACCTGGCCGACCAACTCGACGCACTCGAATCCTCGATCGTTTCCCAAGAGAGGCACGCCCCCCGTGAGCACCCCGACCGCTGACAGCGCCCGAACCTCCCTGGAGGACCTGCGCTCCGAGATAGCCAAGGCCGTCGTAGGCCAGGACCCCGCCGTCACCGGGCTGGTCGTCGCACTGCTCTGCCGCGGTCATGTGCTCCTCGAAGGCGCCCCCGGCGTCGCCAAGACCCTGCTCGTACGCGCCCTGTCGACCGCCCTCGAACTCGACACCAAGCGCGTCCAGTTCACCCCTGACCTGATGCCGAGCGATGTCACCGGCTCACTGGTCTACGACGCCCGTAGCTCCGAGTTCTCCTTCCAGCCAGGCCCCGTCTTCACCAATCTCCTGCTCGCCGACGAGATCAACCGCACGCCTCCCAAAACCCAGGCGTCCCTGCTCGAAGCGATGGAAGAGCGGCAGGTGACCGTCGACGGCGCAGCCCGCCCCCTCCCCGAGCCGTTCCTGGTGGCAGCCACGCAGAACCCCGTGGAATACGAGGGCACCTACCCGCTCCCCGAGGCTCAGCTCGACCGCTTCCTGCTGAAACTGACGGTGCCGCTCCCCGCCCGCCACGACGAGATAGACATCCTCACCCGGCACGCGGCCGGCTTCAGCCCTCGTGACCTCGGCGCCGCAGGGCTGCGCCCCGTTGCCTCCACCGCCGACCTCGACGCCGCCCGGGCCGCGGTGGCCAAGACCGCCGTCTCCCCCGAAGTAACCGGTTATATCGTCGATATCTGCCGTGCCACCCGCGAATCCCCCTCGCTCTCGCTCGGCGTCTCCCCCCGAGGCGCCACCGCCCTGCTCTCCACGTCACGAGCCTGGGCCTGGCTCACCGGCCGCGACTATGTCACCCCTGACGACGTCAAGGCCCTTGCTCTTCCCACGCTCCGACACCGCGTCCATCTCCGCCCCGAAGCAGAGATGGAAGGAGTCACCGCAGACTCCGTGATCAACGCCGTTCTCGCTCATCTCCCCGTCCCCCGCTGAGACGACACCGTGGCCCTTACCGGACGCACCGCCCTCATCTCCGCACTCGGAGCACTCTTCATCGGCTTCGTGCTGCCCAGTTGGCTCGGCATCCTCATCGTCCAACTCGCCTTGCTGCTAGCAATCTTGTGCGATCTCCTGCTCGCCGCGCCAGTGCGAAAGCTCCATATCACCCGAACAGGTGACACAACAGTTCGACTAACGGGCGAAGCCTCCTCGCACCTCACGGTCACCAACCCGAGCCGCCGCACCCTGCGCGCCGTGGTCCGCGACGCCTGGCCCCCGAGCTCCTTCCACCCCGGTGCAGACACCCCCGAGTCCCGCCACACCGTCCGCATCCCCGCTGCCGAACGCCGCCGCCTCACCACGACGCTCCGCCCCACCCGCCGCGGTGACCATCACGCGGTCCGCGTCACGGTCCGCTCCTACGGCCCGCTCGGCCTGGCCGCCCGGCAAGGAGGCCGGCACGTCCCCTGGACGCTGCGCGTCCTGCCCCCCTTCACCAGCCGCAAGCATCTCCCCGCCAAGCTCGCCCGGCTCCGCGAACTCGACGGCCGCACCAGCATCCTCACCCGTGGCGAAGGCACCGAGTTCGACAGCCTCCGCGACTACACCCCCGGCGACGACACCCGCTCCATCGACTGGCGCGCCACCGCCCGCCGGCAAAACCTCGCAGTCCGCACCTGGCGCCCCGAGCGCGACCGACGCATCCTGCTCGTGCTGGAGACCGGCCGTACCTCCGCCGGCCGAGTGGGCGATATTCCCCGCCTCGACGCTTCCATGGACGCCGCCCTGCTGCTCGGCGCCCTCGCCGCCCGCGCGGGCGACCGCGTGGATCTGCTCGCCTACGACCGCCGCATACGCGCCTCGGTACAAGGCCGCACGGCACGCGATCTCCTCCCGGCCTTGACCGACGCTCTGGCGCCCCTCGAATCCGAACTGGTCGAGGCGGATGCCCGCGGCCTGGCCGCCGCCATCCACCGCCGCACCCCGAGACGGTCCCTCATCGTGCTCTTCACCGGCCTGGACGCAGCGCCCGTGGAGGAGGCTCTCCTGCCCGTCCTCCCCGGCCTCACCCAACGCAATGAACTCATCGTCGCGGCCGTGGCCGACCCCCGCATCGAGGAGATGGCCGCCGGCCGCCACACCCCGCAGGCGGTCTACGCAGCCGCCGCCGCGGAACAGACCCACGCCGCCCGTCGCCGCACCGCAGACCGCCTCCGCCACCACGGCATCACCGTCATCGACTCCACCCCGGCCCACCTGGCCCCCGACCTCGCCGACGCCTACCTCACCCTGAAGTCCACCGGCCGCCTGTAAAGCCACCTGGCCCGCCCCCGTCCGCGAATGCAAGACCCGGGCAGACACACGGCCACGGAATACGCGGCGGCTACGCAGCAGCTTGGCAATGCAGCAGCCCACGAGAGACCGACAGCATCTCCAGATGGTCGCCGTCCCCACCTCAGCAGCGCGACTCCGCCATGAGTGCGCCCAAGGGCCCCGGCAAACAAACTGAAGCGCCCGGCAGAAAGCCAAGGCCGAGCCACCTCAGCTTCCTTGCCCCGCACCTCACAATCCCTCTCCCTGACCACACCCCAGACCACACTCCATAAGCCCAACACTCCAGCACCCCATGCAAAAATGCCCGCTCCGGAGCCAAAACCCGGAAACGAGGCATTCCACCAACGCAAAAAAGCTCCGGTCCCTGAACCATAAAGGTTCAGGGACCGGAGCTGAAAAATTGTTCGGCGGCGTCCTACTCTCCCACAGGGTCCCCCCTGCAGTACCATCGGCGCTGAAAGGCTTAGCTTCCGGGTTCGAAATGTAACCGGGCGTTTCCCTAACGCAATGACCACCGAAACACTATGAAGTTAACCAACCCGGCATGAACACAGGTCGTTACTTCAGAACCTACACAGTGGACGCGAGCAACTGAGGACAAGCCCTCGGCCTATTAGTACCAGTCAACTCCACCCGTTACCGGGCTTCCATATCTGGCCTATCAACC